>JAUXRI010000225.1 GCA_030681895.1 Myxococcales bacterium
AGATGGCGGTGTGCGAGTTCGCGTAGAACGGGCGTACGCGGCGCAGCCACGCCTCGACGAAGTGCAGGTAGCGGCCGGTCGCGGTGAGGTCGGCGTAGGTGACGAGGCGGCGGCCATACGGCGTGTCCAACCACGCGCGCCGGCCGACCTCGTTCTGGCGAATGAACGCTGCGACTTCCTGGAAGCTCTGCATGGGTGAGGCGCGTAGCAGATGCGCTGACACAGCGGGCTTCGTCGCCCGACGCAGACTGGCGAAGTCGCCCCGTGAGCGACTGACATTCTGTCACCTGGCGCAGCGCCACCGCTCGTTCGTTGGAGTGGTTCCGCGGGCACGCTCGGTGCTTCGCTGTCACCCATGCGACTGGAGACGCTGATTGGAAACGCCCGCGAACAAGGCGCCAGTGACGTGCACCTCGAGGGCGGCTTTCCGGCGACGTTCCGGGTTCGGGGTGCGCTCAAGAGGCAGGGCGAGGCGCTGCCACCGGCACTGCTGACCTCATTCGCGCGCGAGGTGCTGGGCGACGAGTGGAACGCGTTCATCGAGCGCGGCTCGGCCGACCTCTCGCGCCTCCTCGCGGGTCAACGCTGCCGGCTCAACGTGCTGCGCACCAGCCGCGGCGTCGGCTTCGCGATTCGGTTGCTGACGAGCTCGCAGGCGACGCTCAAGAGTTTGAACCTGCACCCCGACCTCGTGCGACTCGTGCGGCCGACGCATGGCCTCGCGCTGGTGTGCGGGCCGACGGGCTCGGGGAAGACGTCGACGCTCGCGGCGCTGCTGCAGGAGATCAACCTTCACGAAGCGCGTCACATCATCACCGTCGAGAGCCCGGTCGAGTACTCGTTGCAGCCGCGCAAGTCGTTCATCCGGCAGCGTGAGGTGGGGCGCGACACGCCGTCGTTCGAGCAGGCGCTGCTCGACTCGTTGCGAGAGGACCCCGACGTGTTGATGGTGGGAGAGCTGCGCGACCCCGAGGTGATGCGCTTGACGCTGTCGGCTGCAGAGACCGGGCATCTGGTGCTCGCGACGCTGCATTCGTCGAAGGCGGCCGAGGGCCTGCAGCGGCTGGTGAGCGCGTTCGCGCCCGAGGTGCAGCAGTCGGTCTGCGCGCAGCTCGCCGACGTGCTGGTCGGCGTGGTGGCCCAGCGACTGCGCTTCAACGAGTCACAGAAGATGTTGGTGCCCGAGTGCGAGGTGTTGATGGCTTCGTCACCGGTGCGCGCGTTGGTGCGGCAGGGCCAGTTCTTCAAGCTGGCCAGCGCGATGGAGACCGGCGCCGCCGAAGGCAGCTTCACCTTCAGTCGTTACGCCGAGTGGCTCGCGAAGAAGACCGACTTCGTGCAGCCGTCGGCCTCGCTGGAGGCGGTGACGGAAGCGCCTCCACCGTCGCTGCCTGCGCTCAAGCCGGTCGCGCGCAAGGCGCCGGTGAGTGACGACGGCGCGCTCGTCATCAGCGAGGAAGACGACGACCTCTCGAGCATCATCGAGGAGCTCGAGAAGCCCTGAACGTCGCGTCGCCAGCGCGGCCTTTCACATGTCAGGCAGGTAGCTGCGCAGGTCGCGCGCGGTGGCGCTAAGCATGATGGGTATGGCCGCTCCGGCAGGGCTGCTCCGATTCGTCGACGCCTTGTTGCCGGTGGGGACGCCGCAGCGTGAGCTCTTTCGCGCGCGCTTCGTCGTCATCGTGGGGGTCATCGCGGCGACGACCGGGTTCTGGACTGGCTTCGTGCTGTTGTTGTTGCGTCACCCCGCCGCCTGGCTGCCGCTCGGCTATGGGGTGCTGGCCACGGTGTTGATGGTGGGCTTCGCGCGTCGGCTCGTCTCGCCGAGGAGCTCCTTCTTCGTGCTCGAGGCCCTCACGGCGTCGTTGTTCGCGGCGTCGCGGCTCTTCGAGGCCGAGCTCGACTGGCCCCTGGTGACCTGGTTGTCGGTGCTGCCGGTGCTCGCGGTGTTGATGGGCGGCTGGCGCTACGGGCTCGTCGGTATGGCCTTCGCGTTGGCGACGGGCGCCTCGTTCATCATCATCGAGTACGCCAACCTCGACGCCACCCCGCTGGTGCCACTGGTCTCGGTCATGCGCGGGGTGTCACTCATCCTCGCGCTGTTCGCCATCGCGCTCGCCTTCGACCAGCTGCGCGCTGATGCGTTGAGGCAGGTCGAAGAGGCGTCACGCACGCGTTCACTGTTCCTGGCGAACATGTCGCACGAGCTGCGCACACCGATGAACGGCGTCATCGGCATCACCGACCTCTTGTTGGCAGCCGAGCAGCCCGCCGAGACCCGCGCGAACCTCGAGCTCATCAAACGTTCGGGCGCGCAGCTCGTCACCCTCGTGAATGACATTCTCGACCTGACCCGGCTCGAGTCGGGGCGCGTCGTCGTCGAGCTGATTCCCACCGACGTGCGCGCGGTGACGAACGACCTCGTGGCGTTGATGAAGCTGAGCGCGGAGCAGAAGGGCATCGAGCTGACGACCGAGGTGCACGACGGGGTGCCGACGTGGGGGCTCACCGACCCGACGCGGCTGCTGCAGGTGCTGACGAACCTGACGAGCAACGCCATCAAGTTCACCGAGCGCGGAGGGGTGTCGCTCGTCGTCACCTGGAGTGATGGGTCGCTGCGCGCCGAGGTGAAGGACTCGGGCATTGGCATGTCGGCCGAGGTGCAGCGGCGCCTCTTTCAGTCCTTCGAGCAGGCCGACGCTTCCTACACCCGGCGTTTTGGCGGCAGCGGGCTGGGCCTCACCATCTCGCGCCACCTGGTCGTGCTGATGAAGGGTGTCATCGAGCTGGTGTCGGCCGAAGGCGTGGGCTCGACGTTCGTCGTGAAGCTGCCGTTCCTTCCGTGTGCGCCCGTGGAGCGCGCGGCCATCGCCACGGTGGGCACTCGAAGCGGCAAGGCGCCGCACGTGCTGGTGGTGGAAGACAATGAGATCAACCTGCACGTCGCCCTGGCGATGTTGCGGCGCAGCGGGTGCACCACCGTCGCCGCCAGAGACGGCCTCGAGGCGCTCGAGGTGTTGTCGAAGGAGCAGTTCGACCTGGTGTTGATGGACTGCCACATGCCCAACAAAGATGGCTTCGCCACCACGAAGGAGCTGCGAGCCCGGCAGGGGGCGACGGCCCACACCTGGGTCATCGCGGTGACGGCGTCGGCGCTGAGTGACGAGCTCCAGCAGTGCCGCGAGGCGGGAATGGATGACGTGGTGACGAAGCCTCTCACCCTCGCGTCCCTGCAAGAGGCCCTCGCGCGCGCGCACTGAACGGCCGTGCCGTTCCCACGATTGATGGCTCGCGGAACCAACGTTCACCTGCGAGGTCACACCCGTCATGACTGCCTTGAAACACCCGTCGTCTTTCACCCTCGAGCGGCTTGCGCTCGGGGCGCTGCCAGGTGCGGAGGCGTCGGTCGTTTCGGCGCACGTGGCTGGCTGCGCGCGGTGCAAGGCGGCGCTGGCGACCATGGACTCGCAGGCGGCGAGCTTTTCGAGCTCGTCCCACTCGTCCCCCGCCCGTCAGCGGTTTCTGCGCGCTGATGCGGTGTGGAGAAGGAACGCCATGCTCGCTGTCTTCGTCCCTGCTGCCGCCGCCGTCGCCATTCTCGCTGCGTCGCCGTTCTGGTCGCCGCAGCCTTCTCCCATCGCCGATGCGCCGGTTGTTTCGCCGACGCGTCAGGGGCGAACGCCCGTCGACCTCAGGCCCGGACTCGCGCGCCCGGCGCTGCGCTCTCTCTCGCTGCGTGGCCACCCCGTGCAGCTGGGGCAGGGCACGCTCGAGGCCTCGCTCGACGACGGGCCGACGACGCCCTTCGTCCTCGAGCACACCGACGTCGTGGCCGAGGTGACGGGCTTCGTCTCGGCGGTCACCGTCACGCAGCGGTTCAAGAACCCGTTCACGAAGCCGGTCGAGGCCATCTACGTCTTCCCGCTGCCAGAGAACGCGGGCGTCGACGAGATGACGTTGACCGCCGGCACGCGAGTCATTCGCGCCACCATTCAGAAGCGGGCCGAGGCGCGGCGCATGTACGAAGCGGCGAAGTCGCAGGGCCGGCGCGCCGCGCTGCTCGACCAGGAGCGCCCGAACATCTTCACGCAGTCGGTCGCGAACCTGCTGCCCGGAGAGTCGGTGCAGGTGAGCCTGCGCTACGTGGCGCCGCTGCGCTTCGACGATGGCGCGTACACGTTCAACTTCCCGATGACGGTGGGCCCGCGGTACGTGCCGGGCGCGCCGCTCGACGGTCAATCGCAAGGCAGCGGCACCGTTCCCGACTCGGACCGGGTCGACGACGCCTCGCGCATCACGCCGCCCGTCGAGCGCACGGGTCGTGACATCTCGGTCGAGGTGAGGCTCGAGGCCGGCACCGTCATCGAAGACCTGTGGTCGGTGTCGCATCGTTTGCAATCGGAGCGCCCCAGCAGCTCGCGCGCCGTCGTCTCACTCGACCCGTCGGACCGCGTGCCCAACAAGGACCTCATCCTCCGGTGGCGGGTTTCTGGCGCAGAGAAGCGCGCGGCCGTCGTGTCGAGTGGAGGCTCCGAGGGCACCTTCGCGCTGATGCTGAACCCCGAGGCGCAGCCGCTGAGCGCCGAGGTGATGCCGAAGGAGATGGTGTTCGTCATCGACACCTCGTGCTCGATGGCCGGGCCGCCGCTGGACGCTGCGAAGCGCGCGATGACGCTCGCGATGGAGCAGATGAACCCGCGCGACACCTTCATGCTCATCGACTTCGCCGACCGCGCCTCGACGTTTCACGACGCGCCGCTGCCGAACACCGCGCAGAACGTCTCGAAGGCGCTGAAGTACCTGCGCGCGTTGCCCTCGGGTGGCGGCACCAATCAGCTCGACGGCATTCGGCGCGCCCTCGACCGACCGGCCGATCCGACGCGGCTGCGCATGGTGCTGCTCATGACCGACGGCTTCATCGGCAACGAGCGGGAGATCTTCACCGAGACGAAGCGTCTCCTTCGCGATGCGCGCGTGTTCAGCTTCGGCATCGGCAGCTCGGTGAATCACTTCCTGCTCAATCGCCTCGCCGAGGAGGGGCGTGGCTTCTCAGAGACGATTCGCACCGACGAGGACCCGGGCGTGGCCGTCGAGCGCTTCGTGCGCCGCGTCGCAAAGCCGTTGCTGACCGACATCACCATCGACTGGGGCGGGTTGCAGGTCGTCGACGTGTTGCCGCGGCGCGTGCCTGACCTGTTCGATGCGCAGCCCGTCATCGTCATGGGGCGCTATCGCAGCACTGGCACCGCGAACGTCACCCTGCGTGGTCGCGTGGGTGGCAGGCCGGTGGAGCTCGTCACGCCGGTCTCGTTCCAGGCCGCCAAGACGGCGAGCGGGCTGACGACGATGTGGGCGAGAGCGCGAGTCGAGGAGATCGACCGGCTGGAGAAGTTCGGTGAGTTCGCAGAGGCCGCGAAGGAGATCACCACGCTCGGTCTCGAGTACCACCTCGTCACCGAGTTCACGTCGTTCGTCGCCGTCGACGAAGCGCGCGTCACCAACGACGCGACGAACCAGGTCGTCGTGCCGACCGAGCCCGCCGAAGGGACAGAGGGTGAGGGGCGCGACACCGGGCTGGTGAAGCTGCGTCACAACACCATTCAGATCATCCGCTCGCCGAACACGACGCCCGTGGTGCCTCCAACCACGGTGCCCATTGCTCCAGGGCGGTACAAGGTGGCCCTCGATGGCAACGCGCCTGAAGCCGTCGCGCCGGGGCCTCGGACCACAACCACCGCGGCCTCGCCAGCCCCGACGCCGGTCACGGGCGGTGACGACTTCGACGGCGATCGTGGTGGCACCGGCGAGCGCAACGACGTCAGCGGCTCCCAGTCAGGCGGTGCCGTGCCGAAGCCGCGCGTGATGGTGGTCCTCGATACTTCGCGCTCGATGCTCGAGCCGACCAACAGCGAGCCGACGACCACGCCCGTCGCGCCGACGGGCAAGCCGCCCTCGAAGTTCGACACTGGCAAGCGCTCGGGAGTCTCTGCCGACTACCTGGCGCAACCTGTGACGACGTCGTCGCCAGACCCGACGCCGAAGACGGTGAAGGGAGAGGAGAACGAGTCTTTCGACAACCTGTTCGGCGATGGGAAGCGCCAGACCGCGAACAAGAAGCCAGACCTCTACGTGCCACCGCCGCCCGTGAATCCGATGCCCGGTGACGGATGGCTCCAGACGCTCAGCCAATCGGACATCCTTGGCGTCGTCTCGGCCGACAAGCAGCAACTCGGCGCGTGCGCAGAAGCGCAGCGGCGTCTGAACCCGGGCCTCACCGGAAGGCTCGTCATGAAGTGGACCATCAGGCTCGACGGCACTGTCTCGAACGTGACCGTGGTGACGACCGAGTTCGCGAAGACACCATTCGCCGCGTGCGTGATGAAGCGCATCAAGACCTGGCGCTTCCCACGCCACACCGTGCCCGGCGAACCGGTGCAGTTCCCCTTCAAGTTCTGACCCATGGCCCTCGGCGTCGGCGAGCTCTTCGAGCGGTACCACGGCGTCGTCTACCGACGCTGCCTGGCACTGCTGCGCAACGACGCCGACGCCGCCGAAGCCGTGCAGGAGGTCTTCGTCGCAGCGCTGTCGGGCTTCGGACGGTTTCGCCTGCACGCTGCACCGCTCACCTGGCTCTACGCCATCGCGACGCGGCACTGTCTGCAGCAGCTTCGGAACCGCTCCGCGCGCGAGGTGAAGCACGCGCTCTTCGTCGACGTGGAGGAGGCGCGGGCCGACCTCGCCGCGCGCACCGACCTCGAGCGCGTGCTCTCGACGTTGTCACTCGAGGAGCTGGAGCTCGTGACGCTCGCGTTCCGCGACGGCCTCACCCAGGAAGAGATTTCAGAGGTGACGCGTCAGTCGCGCAAGACGGTGGGGAAGAAGCTCACGCGCCTGACCGAGAAGCTGCAGCTGTCACTCGAGCCAGAGGTCAGCCCGGTTCGCGCTGCAGGGTGAGGCGCTCGCTCATCACGGGCCGGGCGCTCCACCCACCTTGCCGCCCGGAGGCGAATCGCCCCCGCGGTAGCCATCGCCGACCTGGAAGGTGGGAAGCCTCACCACCGAGCCGGCCGGCACGGCGGTGGTGTCGAGCTCGACAGGTGCCTTGCCGAACAACGAGGCTCCGAAGTGTCGGGTGCGCGCGCCGACCGAGAACGTCGATCGCCATCCATGGCGCAGTCGAAGCCGGTAGCGGAGCGAAGAGGGGTCTCGCAGACAGAAGAACCGGGAGCAGCACGTCGTGCTGTGACCCTTCATGATGGGTTTCAGCAACCTGTACGCCGCTCGGGGGTAGAGGGGCTCGGTCAACGGGCGCGTGAAGGTCACCGTGCCGCAGAAGTCCACGGCCTCCTCGGCGTCGTCCTCCCACAGCACGACGTCGATGGGCTCGCCGTCGCATCCCGTCGCCGATGGGATTCCGTTCGGCAGGGTGTAGCCGGGGTGGGCGCCCCCATCCCACGAGCAGTCGAAGTCGGTCTCTTCGTCGGGCGTCACGACGAAGACGCCGCCATCCCAGTGCCACCAGTGCTCGGCCGTCCCCATCCACCCCGCGCGAGTTCGCCGCTGAGGGCCTCCTCCATCAGGGCGAGCGGGTGCGCCGAGGCCTGACTCTGGCGTCGTCACACCCGCGACGTGCGCGGGCTCGTCGCCAGGAACCGCCAGCAGTGTCATCGAGGCCCGGTCTCCGTCGAGCCGCACCTCGATTCGAACGTCACCCGCGCACGGCCCCTCGTCGGTTGGAAAACACTGAAAACGAGTCGTCGCGGTGCCATCGGCGCTGAGCCTCAGTCGGTTGGGCCTGAGCTGGCCGCGCGTCGAAGAGAAGGTCACTTCGCCTCTCCTGCCGGGCCAGCGAGCCGTGACGCTGAGCGACTCGCCAGTGCGCACGACTGCCGACGTGGCGGTGACGGAGCCAACGCCTGGTTGCTGCTTGTCGCGGCAGGCGGCCGCCGACAGAAGAAGGAGCGCCACCGTAGGGCGGACGAAGACGAGCATTCACACGAGCCAAGCACGCGTCGCGCCCGACGGCCCTACTTGCCGTCGAGCCACGCCTGAAACGCGTCGAACTGGTACGGCCGGCCGAGGAAATCCGAGACGAGCGTCGCGGCCTCTTTCGAGCCACCAGGTTCGAGCACCTTCTTGCGGTACTCCGTCGCCACCTCGCTCGACAACATGCCCTTCGCCTTGAAGCGCGTGAGCAGGTCCTTCGCGATGACGGTGCTCCACTGGTACGTGTAGTAGGCGGCCGAGTACCCATCGAGGTGGCCGAAGCCGAGCTCGAAGTGCGTGCCCTCGACGTACTCCCGACGGAACGGCTCGAACTTCGACTGCAGCTCCTTCAACACCACGCTCGAGTCGAAGCCCGGCGCGCGGTCGTGGTACCCGAGCGAGACGGCCGAGAGGAAGAACTGCCGGCGCATCTGCAGGCCGACGCCGAACTCCTTCGCTGCTTTCAGCTGCGCGACGAGCGACGCGGGAATCACCCCGCCCGTCTGGTGGTGCTTCGCGAACGCCTCGAGCACCTTCGCGTCGAGCGGCCACTCCTGCAGCAGCATCGACGGCACCTCGACGAAGTCCCACTCGGTGCGAATGCCCGAGATGCCACCCCACTGTTGCCGGCCTGCGAAGAGCTCGTGCAGCAGGTGACCGAACTCGTGGAAGAACGTCTCGACCTCGCTGTGCTGCAGCAGCCCGCCCGGCTTCGGGAAGTTGCACACCAGCACCGCCTCGGGGAGCGCCTTGCCCGCCTGGCCCACCGTGAGGCCGAACTGCGCCGCGTGTTTGTACTTGTTGTCGCGCGCGTGCATGTCGAGGTGGAAACGCCCGAGGAGTTTGTCTCCCTCATACACGTCGTACGTCTCGACGTCGGGGTGCCACGTCTGCGCGTCGGTCTGCTGCACGTAGCGCACGTTGAAGAGGCGCGAGGTGATGTCCATCACGCCCTGCTTCACCGAGCCGTACTCGAAGTAGTTCCGCAGCGTCTGTGAGTCGAGGCCGTACTGCTCGTTCTTCACGCGGTCCTCGTAGAAGTCCTGCTCCCACGGCTCGAGGCCCGTCGCGCCAGGCACGTCCTTTTGCTTCCGCGTCAGCAATACGGCCATGTCGGCTTTCGCGCGCGACAACGTAGCCAGCCGCCCCTGCTCGATGAAGTCCCCGGCGGCCTTCGCCGTCTTCGCCATCTTCGTCTCGAGCGTGAAGTCGGCCCACGAGCCGTAGCCCAGCAGCGTCGCGAGCTCGTGACGTTTCGTGAGCAGCGTCTTGAGCACCTCGACGTTCGGCGGGAACGCGCGGTTGCGGTACGCGCGCCACAGGGCCTCACGTACGCCAGCGTTCTTCGCGTACGTCATCACCGGCAGGTAGTCGGGCGGGTTGGTGGTGATGCTGACGAGGCCATCGGCGCCAACAGGGTGCGCGTCGAGGAAGTCTTTCGGCAGGCCGGCCAGGTCTGCCGGCTTCGCCTTCACGGTGCGAACGTCGTCGCGAATGTTGCGGCCGAACGACTGGCCGAGCTTCACCAGCTCTTCGTTCAACGTCTTCACGCGCTCGCGGGTCGTGTCGTCGCGGTCGACGCCTGCGCGGCGGAACTCACGCAGCGTCTTGAAGAGCCAGAAGCTCGTGACGGGGTCGAACGCCTTGCCGTCGATGGCAGAGAGCGCCTCGTACAGCGCCTTGTCCTGGGCGAGCTCGACCGAGAGGCCCTCGATGCGCTGCTCGCACGCCTCGGCGGCCGCGCGGAACTTCTCGTCGGGGTGCACCTCACGGGCGAGCCCGCTGCGCGCCCCGGCGTTCGACATCAACGTGGTCGCCTCGTCGTAGAGCGCCAGCTTCGTCGCCGCGTCATCCTTGGGCAGCGTCTTCAGCTTCGCCACGTTCGCCTTCGCCGTCGCCAGCGCCGTGTCGCAGCTCGAGGCAAAGCCGTCGGGGGTGCCCGCGAGCAGCGTGGCGGCCTTCGGGAGCGAGGCGGTCGTCATGGAGTCTGGCTTTCGGGCTGAGGTGGTCGCGCAGGCGCTCGCGAGGACGAGCGCGGCGAGCGCGCTCCGGGTCATCGGCGTTTTCCGGCGGGCTTCTTCTTCGGCGCCGGCTTCTTCGCTGCGGGCTTCTTCGCCTTCTTCGGGGCGGCCTTCTTTGCTGCCGCCTTCTTCTTCGGTGCCGGCTTCTTCGCAGCCGTCTTCTTCGAAGCGGGCTTCGTCGCGACCTTCTTCACAGCGGGCTTCTTCTTCGCCACCACCGGCGTCTCGTTCGGCAGGCCGTCGCGCGCCAGCATGGCGGAGCGCATCGTGTAGTCGAGCCGCAGCTCGCCCGACTTCACCAGGCCCGAGAGCGTCATGACGATGTTCGAGCTGGCGATGGCGGCGTTGCCGGTGCCGGTGACGAGGGTCGCGTCGAGCAGGCGCTGCAGGGCAGGGCGCGCGGCCGAGGGCGCCGAGTCAACCGCGGCCTTCACGGCGTGGTACTGCGCGATGAGCGCCGACCCCGAGCGGCGCCGAATCTCGGCGATGCCTGCGTGGTCGAAGCCGCCATCGTCGTCGGTGAGGTCTTCCAGCTCTTCGAGGAGCGGCCCGGTCCACCCCGTCGGCGCGGCGGGGTTGGCCTTCACCGCGATGCGCCCGAGCGCGAGGTGCAACGTGGAGGCGGCTTCGACTTCGGCGCGGAGCCGTTGGAGCGTCTGCGTATGCATGGCGCGCAACGTGCCAGCCTCTCGGCGAGACGTCACTTGCGAAGTCACCTGCCTCGACGACTGATCAGCGCCAGCGCCGTGAACGCTTGACCTGCACCCACACGAGTGACCTCACGGCGCGGCCTGGAGGACCTCGGCCAACCACGGGTCTGGCGAGCGGCTGCGGGCTTCACGATAGCAACGCGCGGCCTCGTCGGGCCGGCCCTGCGCTTCGTGGAGCACTGCGAGGTCGTACCAGGCGCCCGCGAGGGTCGGCTGGGCCTCGAGCGCCGCGCGCGCCTCGTCGAAGCGCCCGGCCCGGAGCGCGCCGACGGGCCCGGCGAGGGGGCCGCGGGCATCGAGGCGAACGCGCTCCGTGCCGGTCTGCGGCTCGAGGAGCAGCTTCGCCACCGCGTCGACGCACCCGTCGAGCTCGTCGACGCTCAGCGAGAGAATGCCGCGGCGCGCTGTTGGAGCCGCCCAGGACTCGCCCGTGTAGACCTCGGCCTGACAGCTCCTCGTGACTCGTCCTTCATGCGGGCCGGGCGTGAGCGCGAGCGAGGCGTAGAGCCCGACCGCGGGGCAACCGAGGACACACGACTCGACCTTCGCGCGCGAGCCGACCCGGGCCCGCACTCCGGAGACGAGCTCGAGGGCGTACGGGCCCGAGGCCGCGACGGCGATGGAGGTGTTGGTGCCGAGCGCCGGCGGCCGCGTGCGCGTGACCAAGAGCGTGGCGCCACACGCCGAGAGCAGGAGGAGCGGGAGCGCGCGAATCACCGCGGCGGCCCCAGTGGATCGGTGGCCGTGCAGGGGAGGACGTCGCAAGGCTCGACGAAGGGGCCGTCGGGGCCGGCGAGCGTCGACGGCGAACGCACCCGCGGCGTCGCGGCATCCTGACCTCCCCGGTCGACGTCGAGCACGAGCGCGAAGCCGTCGGCGCCACACTCGATGAGTGCGCGATGCCCCTCACGCAGCCACCAGAAGGACGCCACGTCGCACGGCACCTCGAGCCGAACCGGCGTCAGCCGTGCTGCTTCGTAGACGCGCAAGGCTCCGTCGCCCGTCACGGCGACCCGGGTTCCATCGGCGCTCACCGCCAGCCGCAAGCCGCGGCTCGGAGGCAGCTCCGCCACGCCTGTGCCTTCGCCCGAAGACGACAATGCGACGAGCCGGCCATCCTGCTCGAGTACGACGAGCCCCGTGGCGGTGCCGGCCAGGCCTTGCGCGCCCGTCTCGCCATGCGGCGTCGCGCCTTGATCCGTGACGGCGAGGAGCGTCGACGTCAGCCCGCCTGGCTGCGAGACGACCCACAACCCTCCAGCGCCGTCGAAGGCGCCGACCGTGACGCCCGGAATGCCCCAGGTCTTCTCCCGGGTCTCGTCGGTGCCCAGCGCGCAGCGGGCCACGGTGTTCGTCGACCAGACCGCGGCCTGCCTCGCGTCGCGCGAGACCGTGAAGCCGGTGCGTGAGGGCACCGCGTGGTGGAGGCACGCGTTGAGCGAGCCGAAGACAGGGTCGCTGGTCGGTGATGACGCGAGGAAGGGAAGGCTGGACGTCGCGAAATACAGCGTCGCGCCCAGCATCGCCGTGAGCGCCAACGAGACGAGCAACGTCGTCCTCTGCCAGGCCGGGCGTCTCGGCGGTCGGCTCATCAGAATGATGGTGTATCAGCCGCAGTGCCGATTCGCGTGCGCCGAGCGCGCGTGTCTAGAATGATCCTTGGTGCGCGTCGCAGGGTGGCTGGTCGTCATGGTTCTCCTCTTCGCACTGGGCGCCGGGTGTGGCCCCAATCCCAATCAATGCAGTTCTGTCACCTGTGCGCGTGGGTGCTGCGACTCCAGCGGGGTGTGCCAGACGGCCGGCGAGCAGAACTCGTGTGGAGTCATCGGAAGCGCCTGCATGAGGTGTGACTCGTCGACGTCGTGCATGAGAGGGAGCTGCGTGCTCCTCGCCGACGCGGCGGTTTCGTTCGACGCGGGGCGACCTGATTCGGGAGCAGTCGGCGTGGACGCCGGTCCCGACGCAGGGGTCGACGTCGACGCGGGCGCTGATCCGGACGCAGGTGCCGAGGTCGACGCAGGTGTCGAGTTCGATGCAGGTGCCGAGGTTGATGCTGGTGTCGAGGTCGATGCTGGGGTCGATGCAGGTGTCGAGGTCGATGCAGGTCTCGAGGTCGACGCAGGTGCCGAGGTCGACGCAGGGCTCGGGATCGACGCGGGTGTCGATGCAGGACTCGGAATCGACGCGGGTGTCGATGCAGGACTCGGGATCGATGCAGGTGTCGATGCAGGACTCGTGGTCGACGCAGGGGTCGTGGTCGACGCAGGTGTTGATGCGGGTGTCGTGGTCGACGCTGGGATGGATGCAGGGCTTCCCGTCGACGCAGGAATCGATGCCGGCGCCGTGCCCGACGCCGGCCCTCGAGTCTGTCGTGTGATGACCGTCTTCCCGGCGGTCGACGGGTTCGCCGTCTACTCGACCACCGCTGATGCCGGCCGCGAGCACGCCATCGGCTACGAGCTCGACTCGAACGCGCCTCCGTACAACACGCTCGAGATCGACGTGTACTGGGCGTTCAACGGCATGGCGACGGGCGTGGTGATTCCTGCCGTGCGGAACCTCGCGGTCGAGCCCGACTACAGCACCTGCACCGCGTGTGTCGTCATTCGCGAGGACTGCCCCGATCTCGACAGCTGTGCCCGCGCCTACTTCGCGCGCGCCGGCACCATCAACCTCATCGACATCGGGCGGGCGGTGCCCGGCGTGTTTCACGCGGAGCTCACCAACGTGCGGCTCGACGAGTGGCGCCTGGGCCCAGACGTTCCGGTCGTGGATGGCGGCTGCATTCTGCTCAACAGCGCGGTCATCAACAGGCCGTACTGAGACGTTTCCGGCGCATCGCGGTGAGCGCCAACGAGACGAGCAACGCGTCCTCCGCCACGCCGGGCGTCTCGGCGGTCGGCTCATCAGAATGATGGTGTTTCAGCCGCAGTGGCGATTCGCGTGCCCCGAGCGACCCGCATTCCTACGATCATCTGGTGTCGCGCATCGCGGGCTGGTCATTCGTCGTCGTTCTCGTCTTCGCGCTGGGCGCCGGCTGCAGCTCCAATCCCAACCAATGCAGTGCCGTCACCTGTGCGCGCGGCTGCTGCGACTCGACCGGGGTGTGCCAGATGGCCGGCGAGCGGAGCGCGTGTGGGGTGCTGGGGAATGCCTGCATGGTGTGTACGTCGTCGATGTCGTGCGTGAGGGAGAGCTGCGTGCTCCCCGCTGACGCGGCGGTTCCCGGCTTCGACGCGGGGCGACCTGACTCGGGAACGTTCGCCGGCACGCGCGTCGACGCCGGTGTGCCCGACGCGGGCGCTGAGTTGGACGCAGGTGTCGAGGTCGATGCCGGTGTCGATGCCGGGCCTCCCGTCGACGCGGGCACCGTGCCCGACCGCCGCCGTCGAGACGACTGTCGCGTGATCCCCGTCTTCCCGGCGGCCGATGGATTCTCGGTCTACGCCACGACCGCTGATGGAGGTCGCGAGCACGCCATCGGGTACGACTTCGGGTCGGCCGGGCCTCCGTACACCAGCACGCTCGAGATCGACGTGTACTGGGCGTTCACCGGCATGACGACGGGCGTGGTGATTCCCGCCGTGCGCAGACTCGAGGTCGAGGCCGACTACAGCACCTGCACCGCGTGCGTCGTGCTTCGCGAGCAGTGCCCGAACCTCGACACCTGTGCCCGTTCGTACCTGGGGCGCCTCGGCACCATCGAGCTCATCGACATCACGAGGGGCGTGCCCGGCGTGATTCATGCGGCGCTCACCAACGTGCAGCTCGACGAGTGGCGGCTGGGCCCCGACGTTCCGGTCGTGGACGGCGGCTGCATTCTGCTCAACAGCGCGGTCATGAACAGGCCGTACTGAAACGTTTTCAGCACCCGGGCCACCGTCTTCATGGCCACGGCGAACCAGAACTTCCACGGCACGTTCTTCTCGAAGCTGGCCCGCGAAGAGCTCGCGCGCGGCGCGGTGTGGATGGCCGAGATGACGGCCCGGCTGGCGCTGCGGACCGACGAGAACAACCGCGAGTACGCAGAGTTGGTCGCCCTGGCCGAGCATGCGCGTCGCGCCGCGACCGGCGAAGGCTGAAAACTCGACGTGCGACAGCGCTGTGGAACCCTGTCGCGCATGACGACTCGACGAACGACGCTCCGCCGTGCGCTGCGCCTGCCGCTCTCGCTTGGCCGCCGCCTGCCCGCCCTGACTGCTGACGTCTCGCGTGGTGGCTTTCAGGCCGAGCTGCCGCAGGTGTTCCGGCCCGGCTCGAAGGTGCACGGCTTCTTCCTCGTCGATGGCGCCGAGGTCGACTTCACGGGCACGGTCGCGTGGGCCGAGGCCGGCAGCCCGATGACGTCGCACTTCAGCCGGCTGGGCGTGGCGTTCGACGTGCTGCCGAAAGGGCTCGAGCCGCTCTTCCGTCAGCTCGACGCTCGCAAGAAGCGCGTCAAGGCGCGCTGATCAGGCTCGGCGCCGACTGCGTCGGAAACTCAGTTGGGAATTCTGATCCGCACCGCGGCGCCGACGTCGAGTGACGGTGGGTCGCGGAACGTGCGCGAGGCGTTCACCAGCACGTCGACCGACTCCGTCAGGCGAAGCTCCAGCACCGTGGCGAGCGTGATGGGCGCATCCATTCGTTGCCACCCGGCGTACCCGCGCAGCTCGAGTCGAACGTTGAACAAGGCCCAGCGCGCGACGAGGGTGCCCGCGAGTGTCACCGCGTCGTTCTGGCCGACCGCGCCCTGCTGCCACGCGAGGAAGCCGACCGCCGCCCATGCCTCGAGCCGCGTGACGCCGACGTTCCAGTGCCACGCGTTGAGCAGGTCGAACTGGTACGCGGGCGCATCGAGGAAGCGGCGCGTGTAGAGGTCTTCTCCCGTCGCGGTCTTGAGCGTCACCCGGAGCGCGGTCGCCGGACGAAGCCACGCTTCGTTCCACAGCAGCACCTTTGCCGAGAGCAACACATCGGCCCGGGTGATTCCTTTCGAGCGCCTCGGCACCCACGCCGCGTTCGTCTCTGGAGAGTATTGCCACAGCTCGAACGGGCTCCCGGTGGCGGCGAAGGCCACGCGTTTGAACAAGCCGACCTCGACGCGAAACGGCACCAGCATCGACACATCGAGCCCGCCACCTTCAGGCGTCGAGAGCTGACCTGACCAGCCGAGCTGGGCGCTCACCTCGTCGGCGACCCACGGCGCTTCGGAGGGCAGGGTGGGCAGCGCGTTCGGCCCGAGCACGCCCGGGTTGATCTCTCTCGCCATCGGCTCCGCGTGACCGACGAGCGCCGTCAGGAGCGTCGCCACGCCGCATGTCACCAGGGCTGTGCGCGAAGGGTGCGACATCAGTTCAGCGTCGCCGCCACCGTGAACGTCATCGCGCCGGCGCTGTACCGCGAGACGAGCAAGAAGACCGTGCGCCGCGTGCCCGAGGTGTTCACGAACGAGAGCGTCTCGGCGCCGCCGCTGCCGCCGACGTCTGCGCTCGCGAGGCACGACGTCGCGGTTGAACACCCCGAGGCCGGGCCATCGACGAGGTTGAGCACCGCGTCGCTCGAGGCGTCTGGCGTCACCGTCACCGTCATCGAGGTGGTGAACGACAGCTCGTAGACGATGTCCTCTCCACTGAAGCCGCGGCAGCTCATCGAGCTCACCGAATAGTCCTGCGTCATGTCGACGAGGCTCTGGCCCGTCAGCGTGTTGGTGGTCGCGATGACGAGCGGCTTCTCGCAGACGTCGCCGTCCCTGATGGGCTGGCTGGTGGCGACGATGGAGAAGGTGCTGTCGACCGGTGACGCTTCCCACGCGCCGACCGCGACGTAGACCGGCCTCGCCGCGCCGGCGTTGTTGATGCTCACCGTCTCGGTGCCCGCCTGCGCGTTCTCGTCGATGGCGCCGAGGCATTGACGCGCCGTCGAGTCACAGGTGCTGGCAGGGCCGCCGAGGACCGAGACGACCGGGTCGAAGCTCCCGGCGTCTGGCAGCACGGGGGTTGGCGTCACGGTGATGGTGAGCCGCTGCTGAGCTCCGACGTTCGCGAGCCAGAGCCGGTCGGCGCCCGACGCGGTCGAGATGCAGTCGTAGTCGCGCGTGAAGCCGCCGAGCGTCTGGCCGGTGAGCGGCTGCATGCTGGCGAGCGGCATCACCGGGAGCATCGCGGTCGTCGAGCTGCACACGTCGTTGGTGGCGGGCGCTGCCGCGCTCGCGCTGAGCGAGAACGTGCCGGCGCCGCCGCTGAGGCCGTCGATGATGGCGAAGATGGGCAGGGGAGACGTCGAACCATTGAACGCGGTCGCGGTCCGTGGCGCGCTGCTCGAGGGTTGTGCGTTGGCGGCGCCGATGCACACGCGTGGGCTGGCTTCACATGACGCGGCGGGTCCGGGGACGAGGCTGATGGAGGGGTTGAAGCCGCCGTCTCCAGACGTCGGCGTCACCGTCACGGTTGCGCGCAGGCCGGCAGGAACGTCGAACGCGTACGTGAGGTCGGGGCCGGTGAAGCCAGACGCGCAGCGGTCGCCATCTTCGTAGTCATTCGACGCGCCCACCGTCGAGCCGGTCGTCGGCGTGCCCAGGGTGAGCGACGTGGCGATGCCGCAGAAGTCTCCGGCCGGCGGGTCGGAGATGGTCGCGACGAGGTCGAAGGTGCCGATCGAGCCGGCGCGTGAGTCGACGTCGACGAGGATGCTCAACGGAGCGCCACTGCGGTTCGTGTACACGAGCGTGTCGGGCTGGCCTGCGAGCGCCATGGCCGCCACGTCTCCGGCGAGACAGCTGAACGGCGCTCCACAACCAACGGCGGCGTCGACGAACGAGAGGAGCGTGTCGAGCCCCGGCTGTGGCGTCACCGTCACCGTGAGCTGTTTCCCCGCAGGCAAGGCGACTGAATAGAAGCGGTCGGCCGCGGTGCCGACGAAGCCGCCGTACGCGCAGCGAGCTCCATCGTCGACGTCGTCGCCGTAGTTCACGAGCGTCTGCGAGGTGAGCGTCACGCCAGAGGTCAACGTCGTCGCGGTCGCGCAGGTGTCTCCCGGTGGCGGCGGAACGGTCAGCGTCGTGAGCGTGAAGTCGGCGTCGCCGGGTGACGGGTAGTAACTGCCGACGACGACGAGCACCGGCTGGCTCATGGCGCTCGCGTTGATGAAGGACGCGCTGTCGGGCTCTCCACGGAAACCACGGTCTGCCTTCGCGAGACACACCGCCGGCACTGCGCGGCACGAGGCCGCAGGACCCGCCACGAGGTTCACGACGATATCGAGCCCCGCGTCGGCAGCTGGCGTCGCGGTGGCGGTGAGCCGTTCACCTGCTGGGACGTCGACGACGAAGACCCGGTCAGGCCCCGATTGCAGCGTGCAGGTGCCGGAGTTCGAGAACGCGTAGTCAGGCCCGTAGCCGGTGAGCGTGCTGGCTCGAGTTCCCGTCGGCATCATGGATTCGGCCGTCTCGCAGCGGTCCCCGGCGCCTGGCATCTCGAGGCGAGCCACGAGCGTGAAGGCTCCTTCGGAATCGATGCCCGACATCACGTCCGGCTCGGAGAGATACGAGTCGACGATGACGAAGACCTCTCGCTCGAACGCGTCCTGGTTCAGCCACACGGCGGTGTCGGCGCCGCGTTGGTCCTGCCCTGCGAGACACACGCCCGCGTCCGTGGAGGTGCAGCTGTCTGCTGGTCCGGAGACGATGGAGAGCGAGGGGTCGAACACCAGGCCGCCGTCGAGCTCGGTCGGAGCCACCGTCACGACGAGCCGCTCTCCCGCCGGAACGGTCGCCGCGTAGACGAGGTCTTTGCCGCGATTGAGAAAGCCCGTGCAGCGCAAGGCGACGTCGTCTCGTGCGCCCACCGTGGTGCCCGTCATCGGCGTCGTGAACGAGAGCGCGCGTGGCCTCGCGCACGTCTCTCCATCGGTCGAAGCACCGCCAGCTGCACCGCCCGCGAGTCCGCCACCAACGCCGCCTCCAGCGACGCCACCGCCAGACACGCCACCAGCCGAGCCACCGGCAGCGCCGCCAGCCGCGACTCCGCCACCAACGACACTTCCCGCGTCAGGCAGAGCCACGCAGCGCTGGTTCGTACAGGTGAAGCCCTTGAAGCAGTCGTTGTTGCTCTCGCACGCGTCAGGCGATGGACACGCCGAGACGGTGAGGGCGAAGGCGGTGAGGAGCGCGAGCCGGAGCGACATATGCGTGGTGTTACCCCAGGTCGGGCTCCTCACGCGCGGCAGCGGACATGACGAAACGATGAAGGAACGGTGAGGCCCGCGTGGAGGCCTGAGGTGTTCATGCAGGTGAGGCTCGCCTCGACTCTCACTGGAGCTGCTCGCCATGTCTCGTTCATGCCTCGTCGTCTTCCTCTTGCTCGTCCTCTCTGGCGCCGTGTTCGTGTCAGCGTGCGCAGAGCGTTCGCCGCCCTCGTCCGATGAGCGCTCCGGACGTCGTGTCGTCCAGACCGCTCGGCTCGACGCCGAGGTCGACCATCTCGATGGCCTGGAGTCGTCGGTGCGTTCGCTCGCAGAGAAGCACGGTGGGTTCATCTCGAGCGCCTCGTCGTCGGGCTCGGGTGACGACGGCACGCTCGTGGTGACGTTGCGGGTTCGCGCCGCGGAGCTGAGCGTGGCGCTGCAGGAACTCGAGGCGCTGACGACCCACGTCGAGTCCCGGCAGCTGACCGCCGATGACGTCACCGTCGAGTGGGTCGACCTCGATGGACAGCAGAAGAACCTGAGCGCGGCAAGAGACCGGCTCGTCGAGTTGCTCGCCCGGGCCGCGACCGCGACCGAGGCGCTCGAGGTGAACCGCGCGCTCACCGAGGTGCAGGGCCAGCTGGAGCAGGTGAAGGGCCGGCTCGAAGCGGTTCAGCAGAACGTGGCGCTGGCGACCATCACGGCGACCTTCACGCCGCGCGCGCACGTCGGCTTCGGTGCGTGGCGTCCCCTCGAGGTGGCCGGCTCGGCGCTCGTCGCGCTCGGGGTCGTCGTGAAGGGCGTCGCGAATCTGATCATCGTGCTGCTGGTCTTCTCTCCGCTGTGGGGCGCGGCGCTGTTGCTGTGGCGGAGCAGGCTCAGAAAGGCTTGAAACGGCTCAGCCTTTCCGCGCTACCGTTTCTTCTGAAGAACTCGTGTCGGAAATCGGCGCGCCCATTCGCTCTCACTTCGAAGGCCATCTCGGCCTCGCCGAAAGGAACGACGTTCATGAGCCACAAGTACATGCTGATTTACCGCAACCCGGTGTCCACCGACCGCAAGCAGCCCTCACCGACCGAGCTCGAGGCGATGCTCGCGCAGTGGCACCAGTGGAAGGCCGCGAACCCCGCCATCATCGACATGGGCGACGCGTTGCTCCCGTCGGGGAAGAAGCTGAAGAACGGCGTCGTCACCGACGGCCCCAGCATCGAGTCGAAGGAGCTGGTGACGGGCTACTCCCTCGTGCAGACGACCGACTACGAGGCCGCGCTCGCGATCGCGCAGAAGTGCCCGATCCTCTTCACGCCGGGCGCGAGCATCGAAGTGCGGGAGCTCGCCGGCTTCTGAAACGATGACTGACGACACGATCAATCCGGTGCTTCGGCACGCGTATGGTCGTGTCGTCGCCAGTCTTCTGCGCGAGTTCGGCACGAGCCGCCTCGCGATGGTCGAAGACGGCCTGTCTCAAGCGATGCTCGAAGCGACGCTGGCCTGGCGGTCGCGCGGCGTGCCCGAGAACGCGAGCGCATGGCTCAGACGGGCCGCGCGGAACCGGGTCATCGACGAGCTGCGACGCGCGCGGTTTCAGGGCGAGCTGCCTGAGACCGACGATGAACACGCCGCTGTCACCCCCGAGCCGCCGGGGCTGACCGACGACCTTCACGATGACGAGCTGAGCGCGCTCCTCGCGTGCGCTGCGCCGACGGTGCCTGAGCCGTCGCAGATCGTCTTCGCGCTGCGCACCTTGTGCGGCTTCTCGACCCGCGAGATCGCCAACCGCCTCGTGACGACGGAAGAGAACGTGCAGAAGCGGTGGGAGCGCGCCCGCGACGCGATGCGCTCCGTCGACCTGCAACCGACGGCCGAGGAGTGGCCGACGCGTGTGCAGAGCGTGCTCCGGATGATCTACGTGCTCTTCACCGAGGGCTACTTCACCTCTGGCGGGCCGACGGTGTTGCGGCTCGAGCTGTGTCGCGAAGCGCTGCGCCTCGCCCACCTCGTCGCTGCTCACCCGCGCGCGACGACGAGAGAAGCGTGGGCGCTGCTGGCTCTCCTCATTCTTCACCACGCCCGACGCGATGCGCGCATCGACGCCGACGGCATGCCGGTGTTGCTCGAGGACCAGGACCGCAACCTGTACCGGCGTGACGAGCTCGCCCTGGCGTTCGACGCCATGCAGCAGGCTCAACTGCTCGACTCGAAGTACCACCTCGAAGCGGCGATCGCCGCGGAGCACGCGTTCGCGCCGACCTTCGCCGCCACGCGCTGGGACGAAATCGTCAGGCTGTACGAGCGCCTCGCGCAGCTCGAGCCGTCACCACTCCACGTGCTGCACGGAACCATCGCCCGTTCCTACGCCGAGGGTCCTGCGGTCGCCCTCGTGCAACTCGAGGCGATGCGACCACCCACGTGGTTGGCCGGCTCGCACCTCTGGCTCGCAACGTTCGCCGACTTCCACCGGCGCCTCGGCGACCTCGAGCGCGCGCGTTCGTTCTACGCACAGGCCATCGCGCTCGCGCCACCGTTCGAACGCGCCGTGCTCGAACGACGCAGCGCGCACCTCGGCTGAAGCGCCAGCAGATTGTTCGTGCGCGCTCCGATGAAGGGCAGGGCCGTGGCTGCTGTGGGGCAGGGCGCGCGGCGTCAGGGTGACGCGACAGGAGCCGCGCTGATCAGCCGACATCGGTACGTCGAGTTCCACCGCGTGGTCGTCATGCGGACGATGTCGACGCGCTCGACGACGAAGACGATGCGCACGCGGCCCTTCGGGAGCTGCGCCACCACGCGGTCATCACTCCACTCCACCCGGCCTGCGTGATGGAACGGGAGCTTGAGCGACGGCGGACGCAGCGCTTCGAGGACGTCGTCGGTCACGAGCTCGTACGTCTGCTCTGCCTCGAGGTGACCGGTGAACGTCGTCGGTGCCATCACGCCCCCATCAGCTCCGAGGGCGACGAGCGCCACCAGCGTCAGCACGCGCGCGACCGGCGGCGCAGCACGAGAATCGCTGCCATCGCCAGCAACCCCGGCGTCGACGAGCAGCTCTCAGGTTGCGGCGTCATCGGCTTCGGGGTTGGCGTCGGTGTCGGCGAAACACCCGCGTCGCTCACCGTCCCCGCGTCGGGCTCGGGCCCCTCGACGTCCGTCACCACGCAGGTGCCGCGCACGCACGCCTGACCCGCCGCGCACAGCGTGCCTTCGTCGATCATCCCGTCGCAGTCGTCGTCGAGCAGGTTGCAGCGCTCCACCAGCGGCCGACCGGGCTGACACGACATTGGATCGCACGTGATGCCGAGCGCCTCACACCACCCGGTGCCACAGCGCACGCGCACGTTCTCGTCGATGCGACCGTTGCAGTCGTCGTCGCGAAGGTTGCAGACCTCGGCAGCGCCGGGACGAATCTTCGCGTCGCGGTCGTCACAGTCCTGGTCGTTCGACGCGCGCCCCGAGGCGGAGCACCCCGTCGTCATCGTGCCGCGGCGGTCGCCATAGCCATCGCCATCGAGGTCTGGCCACGTCGCCGCGCCCGAGAGCCCCTCGTCCACCATGCCGTCGCAGTCGTCGTCCTTCGCGTTGCAGCGCTCCATGGCGCCGGGGAGCACGGCCGCGTTGAAGTCGTCGCAGTCGTTCTCAGTGGCCGCGAAGCCGGGCGGCGTCGAGCAGTCGAGCGTGGTGCCGTTGGCGCGATTGCCCACGCCGTCACCGTCGAAGTCGCGGAAGTACGTCGTGCCTGTGCAGCCGTAGATGACCGACTTCACCGCCTCGCTGCACGTGTCTCCACCCGAGCGCCCGTCGGCGTTGCCCAGCACCGTGAACACCGACAGCTCCGCGCCACCCGCGACCGCCGGAGAAGTCCACCGCACCTGGAACGTGGCCTGCCCGCCAGACGTCGACCTGGGGCTCGACTGCACCACGTCACCGTTGAGCAGCCGGGTGTTCTGCCCGCTCACCGCGGCGAAGGAGCCCTTCGTCGCCGTGAGGTACAGCCCCGAGTTCGCGCCTGTCCCGCGTGCCGTCACCGTCACCGTCACCGTGTCGCCCGGCAGGAAGGTGGCCGGCGCGACGTCGATGGTCGCGGTGTGACTGTTGCCGCCGTGACAGCCCTGACAGCCGCTCGCTGCGATGCCGCCACCCCGCGCCTGCGCGACGACCGCGCTCAGCAGCACCACCGGAATGATCCACACCGCTCTCACGGGGAGCAGCAAAACCAGATGCCGGCGCCGCTGACAACTGGGCACCTTCGTTCACACGCCGCGATCCATCTGCAACCGTCACGGCATGATAGGTTTCTCACACGCATGAGCCCGTTCGAGTTCGCTTTGCCGGGGGCCCCCGAGTCTCCTGGGTTTGCCTTCCCGGCCCCTCGTTTCACCATCGGCTCTGCGCCCGAGGCCGGCCTTCGTTTCGACGCCCGGCTCGTTCAAGCCCAACACGCAGAGGTCGCGCTCGACGCCAAAGGCGTGCCCTGGATTCGCGACCTCACCAACCAGGGGCTGCTGTGGGTCAACGGCACGCAGACCTCGCGGGCTGCGCTCACGCCCGGCTCGATGGTGCGGCTGGGCCGGCTCGACCTCGAGGTGCGCCAGACGGGCTTGCAGGAGGTGGGGCTCGACTCGACGGCGAAGCGGCCCACGCCGTTCGCGACGCCGCCGCTCGACTCCACCGCGAAGCGGCCCACGCCGTTCCAGCCGCCGCCGTCCGTTCGCCCGAGCCAGGGTCGGCTGCCCGCCCTCACGAAAGAGGCTCCGTCAGGCCACGACGCCACCAAGCTCTCGGGCGCCTACGTGCCGGCGGCCGACTCGGCGCCTGACGACTCGACCTTCATGCGCACCGTGTTGCCCGAGGGCTCCACGGTCGGCGGCCGCTACCGCATCATCAAGAAGCTCGCGGCCGGCGGCATGGGCGAGGTGTACCAGGCCGAGCACATCGAGCTGCACAAGCAGTTCGCCGTGAAGGTGATGCTGCCGGCGCTGTCGTCGGACCAGGAGTTCGTCGCCCGCTTCAAGCGTGAGGCCATCTCGGCGAGCCGCATCGGTCAGCAGAACATCATCGACATCTCCGACTTCGGGCAGACCGACGACGGCCGCTTCTACTTCGTCATGGAGTTCCTCGATGGCGTCACCATCGCGAGCCTGCTCCATCGACAGGGGCCGTTGCCGGTGCAACGCATGGTGAACATCGCGCTGCAGACCGGCCGCGCGCTCGCCGCCGCTCACGCGCAAGGCATCGTGCATCGCGACATGAAGCCCGAGAACGTCATGGTGCTGCAGCGGCCAGGGCAGCCCGACTTCGTGAAGGTGCTCGACTTCGGCGTCGCGAAGGTCAGCACCGGCCCCGCGCAAGGTGGCCAGACGCAGCTCGGCATGGTGGTGGGGACCCCGCAGTACATGTCGCCGGAGCAGGCGATGGGCGTGGCCGTCGACTCCCGCACCGACACGTACGCGCTCGGCCTCATCCTCTACGAGATGCTCTCGGGGAAGCCCACGTTCCACGGAGACACCGCCAGCATCCTGATGGTGAAGCAGGTGACCGAGCCCGCGCCGCCGTTCACCGCCGAGCTGTCGGAGACGATGCCCGCGGCGCTGCACGACCTCATCTTCCAGATGCTCGAGAAGGACCCGAACGCGCGGCCCGAGTCGCTCGACAAGGTGGTCGAGGCGCTCGAGACGTTGCTCGCGCACCTGCGGGTCGGCGCCAAGCTCCCCACGGCGACCGCGTCAGGCCGCTTCCCATCCACCGCGACGCCGCACACCTTGAGCCCTGTCCGCGTCACGTCATCCGGCCTCGCCGTCGCCCCGCCCGAGACGCGTCGCGAGCGGGTGCCCATCAACGAGCCGGAAGACACGCTGCCCCCGCCGCCGGCGAAGTCGAAGGCGCCGTTCATCGTCGCGGGCGTGCTGTTGCTGGTCATCATCGGTGCCGGAGCCGTCGCCGCTTTCAAGCCCGCGCCCACGCCAGAGGTGCCGGTCGTCGTCGAGCCTGTCGCGCTCGACGAGCCGAAGCGGGTCGAGCCGCCGCCGCCGCCGCCTCCATCTGCTCCGAAGCTCGTGAAGCTCACCCTCGAGACGAAGCCCGAAGGCGCCGAGGTGTTCGAGAAAGACGTCTCGCTGGGAGTGACGCCGATGGTGCTCGAGCGAGCGCCGCAGGCCATCGTCGACCTGCGCTTCGTGTTGAAGGGCTACGCCGATTACCCGAAGAAGCTGGCCATGCCGCTGGGCGACGAGAGCCGCAGCTTCGAACTCGAGAAGAAGCGCGCCGGTGGCGGCAAGCCCAAAGCGGGCGGCTCGGGGCTCAAGGACCTCGACTTCGAGCAGGCCAACGACTTGAAGGACCTCGAGTAGCCCTGCTGGCCCCAAAGGACGGTCGACATGTTCGCAGTTCACGCGCTCTGTGCGCTCGTCTCGCTTGGAGCGGCTCCGGCACCTGCCGCGGCCGATGACGCCACTCGCGCGAAGGAGATCTTCAAGGCCGCGCAGAAGCTCTACAAAGAAGCGCGTTACGCCGACGCCATCGCCAGGTTCGAAGAGGCGTACGTGCTCAAGCCGAGCCCCGTCATCATCTACAACATCGGCAAGTGCCACGAGCAGCTCGGCGACGTGCCGAAGGCGATGCGCTCGTACCGCGACTACCTGCGGCTCGCTCCCGACGCGAAGGACAAGGACACGGTCGGCGACGCCATCGCCAACCTCGAGCGCCGGCTGAAGGAGAAGGGCCTGCAGCAGTTGCTGGTGTTCGCCGACCCGCCCGCTGCGATCGTCGAGGTCGACGGCAAGCTCCTGGGCAACTCGCCTGCGTCCATCGAGCTCACCGCCGGGAACCACAAGCTGACCGTGAAGGCCGAGGGCTACGAGACGACCGAGCGCTCGTTCGTGATGCAGACCGCGCGGGCGATCGAGATGACCATCAACCTGCGCAAGCTCGAGAGCACGCCGCCGCTCGACGCTCCGAAGAAGGAGGACCCGAAGCCGGTCGCGCTCACGCCGACGAATCCCACCACCACCACGGGCACCCCTGGCGTCACGAAGACCGCGGAGCCCGAGAAGAAGCGTGGCCGGGTGTGGACGTGGGTGGCTGGTGGGCTGGCGGTCGCGAGCGCAGGGGCCGGGGTCGGCCTGGGCGTCGCCGCGCAGGGGACGGCCGCGAAGGTGCCCATGGCCCCCATCGGTCAGGCGCCGGCGCAAGCGCAACAGGCGCAGGGCCTCGCGATGGGCGCCAACGTTGCGTACGGTGTGGCAGGTGCCGCGGCCGTGACGGCAGTCATTCTGTTCTTCGTCGAGGGCCGCTGATGAACACCCGCTTGAAGTCGCTTCTCATTGCGCTGGGCTCACTGAGCGCGTGCTTCGTGTCGATTCCTCCCGGAGCGCCGTGCATGACGACGGCTGACTGTCCCGAGGGGCAGGCGTGCGTCGCGAGCGTGTGTGTGGTCGGCGGGAGCGCAGGTGGCTCGGCTGCAGGAGGCTCGGCGGGTGGCGGCTCGGCTGCGGGCGGCTCGACGGCAGGTGGTTCGACCGCAGGTGGTTCGACTGCGGGTGGTTCGACTGCAGGTGGTTCGACTGCAGGTGGTTCGACCGCAGGTGGTTCGACTGCTGGCGGCTCAGCGGCCGGAGGCTCGTCGGCGGGAGGATCCGCTGCAGGTGGCGACGCAGGCGGCTCGACGGCAGGCGGCTCGACGGCGGGCGGCTCGACGGCGGGTGGCTCGACGGCAGGCGGCTCGACGGCAGGTGGCTCCGCAGGCGGCATGGTGGACACGGACCGACCCGTCGTCGTTCAGACGACACCAGTGACGGGGAGCATGTCGGTGTCGCGCGCCACGACGATTCGGTTCGTCTTCAGCGAGCCGATGAACACCGGCTCGGTCCTCTATCTCTTCAACCCGAGCATCACCTTCAGCAGCGAGGTGTGGAGCGCCGCGAACACGACGCTCACGCTCACGCCGTCGTCGTCACTCCAGCTCTCTCAGTCGTACTCGGTGGCCGTCGCCGGTCAGGACGTCGCCGGCAACGCGATGATGCCTGCCTACAGCTACACCTTCACCACCGAGGCCGCGGCCGACACGATGGCCCCCACCATCGTCACCACCGTCCCCGACGACGAGGCGATGAACGTGCCGGTGAACAACGGCCTGCTCCTCACCTTCAGTGAGCCGATGAACCCTGCCTCGGTGCAGGTGGCGCTCACGCCGATGGTGACGCTGACGACCGCGAGCTGGGCCAACAACAACACCGAGCTCGCCATCGGCCCGGCCACGAGCTTCGCGGCGAGCACGATGTACGGCGCGACCATCACCGGCGCCGACGTCGCGGGCAACGCGATGACGGCCGCGACGATTCGTTTCACCACGGCCGCGCCTCCAGACATGACACCACCGAGCCTCACGAGCTCGACGCCGCCGAACGGCGCCACCGGCGTGGCGGTCGCGACCCGGCTCTCGCTCACCTTCGGCGAGCCGATGAACACGGTCTCGGTCTCGGTCGAGGCCACGCCGGACCCGAGCCTTGGCGTGCCGACGTGGTCGAACAACGACCGGACCGTCACCTTCAGCGCGCCGATGGCCGACTGGCCTCCCTCGGCCACCGTCACCATCGACGTCGGTGGGCGAGACCTCGCGGGCAACCCGATGACGCTCTCGACGGTCTCGTTCACGACCGCCGCGCCACCAGACCTCACGCCGCCCACCGTCAACTCGACGTCACCTGCGACGATGTCGACGGGCGTTCCCCGCACCACCAACATCGAGTTCAACTTCAGCGAGCCGATGAACCGCGTGGCCACCGAGGCCGCGTTCTCGAGCAGCCCCACCATCGCCTGCACCTTCACCTGGAACACGGCGGGCACGTTGATGGTCTGCAACCCGAACACCGACCTCGGCGGGAGCGCGAACTACACGGTGACCCTCGGCGTCGGCGCGCGCGACCTGGCGAACATCGCCCTCGCGATGCCGAACGTCATCACCTTCACCACCGCCGCGGTGCCAGACACCACCCGGCCGACGGTGAGCTCGACCGTGCCTGCGAGCGGCGCCGTGGGCGTGCCGCGGTCGGTCATCAACTTCCCCAAGGGCTCCGAGCCGGGCTCCATCACCATCGCCTTCAGCGAGGCCATGAGTCAGGCGTCGGTGCAGGGCGCGTTCTCCATCACCAACCCCGCTGGCTTCAACGGCGGCACCTTCTCGTGGAACCGCAACACGATGACGTACACGCCTCCCGCCTTCTTTGCGTACGGCCAGCTGGTGTTCTTTTCGATCGGCACCGGCGCCGAAGACCTCGCGGGCAACGGGCTCGCCTCGACCTACACGAGCAGCTTCCGGATTCGGCGTCGCAGCACCGCGTCGTTCTCTTCGAGCAACGGAGCGCTCGATGGCTTCCTCACGGCGAGCCCGACGTGCGGGTCGGTCACGGTGTCGTCGAGCAGCACGGTGGCCGCGGCTGGAGACAGCTCGACCAATACGGTCTACCGCGGGTACCTGTCGTTCTCGCTCGCGCCGCTCGCCTCGCTGCAGAACGTCAGCATCAGCTCGGCCACGCTCAACACCTGGCAGTCGTACTGCAGCACCGGCAGCGTCTTCACCTCGACGTTCGGCTCGGTCATCGAGGCGCACCACGTGAACTACGGCGCGTCGCTCGAATCGACCGACTGCTCGCCGACGTACCTGGGCGCGAGGCGCTACACGCTGTCGAACTCGTCCACGTTGGGCGCTCGCTCGGTGTTGGTGACGGCCTCGGTGGCAGACGACTTCACCAACCGGGTGGCGCGTGGCAACCGGTCGCAGTTTCAGATTCGAACGGCCACCCTCGCGACCGACAACGACTCGGCCTACGACTACTGCAGCCAGGCGACGTTCAACGCCTCGACGGCGACACAGCGGCCGTTCTTGAGCGTCACGTACGACTACGACTGAGGCGCCGCTTCAGACTTTGTTGCCGAACAGGTCGAGCTGAGGCCCCGGGGCTGCGGCCTCGGGCTCAGAGACCACCTGCTCGACGCCGGGCTTGACGCTCGAAGGGTCGAAGAGCGAGCGCTCGAAGGTGGCGCTCACCGGCCCGTGGTCGCTGCTGCCGAACTCACGTCGCGCAGTGCATGAGGTCGCCAGCGCCGACATGGTGGGGCTCGTCAGCACGTAGTCGATGCGCCAGCCGATGTTCCGCTCGCGGTGTTCTCGCCACGGCGCCCACCAGGTGAACAGCGACTCGTCGTGCGGTGCAAAGTGCCGGCCGAGGTCGGTCAGTTGGTGCGCGAGGAGCTTCTCGAAGAGGGCGCGCTCCTGCGGCGTCTGGCCAAGGAGGCTCGGGTCGCGCTCCGAGGCGTGCACGTCGCTCGGCGTCCTGGTGACGTTCAGGTCGCCGCACAACACGAGCTCGTTGCCGCTGCGCAGCGTCTCGCCGGCCCACCGCTCCAGCTCCTTCAAGAAGGTGAGCTTCGGCGCGAGCTCTTTGCCGCCGTTGGGGACGTAGATGGAGGCGAGCCGCAGGCTGCCCAGTTCGACCACCACGAGGCGCTGCTCGAAGTCGAACGCGGGGTGCGAGAACACCGGCCGCACCGGGCAGCTCGCGCGGCGCACCAGAATCGCCACGCCCGAGTACCCCTTGTTGCCGTGCCAGTACGACCAGTAGCCCTCATGGCCGATGAGGCTCGCGGGCACCTGGTGCGCCGAGGCTTTCACCTCTTGCAGGCACACCACGTCGGGCTGCTCCTCGCGCAGGAACTCGTACACGTCGCTCTCGCGCGCGCGAACGCCGTTGATGTTCCAGGTGGAGATCTTCACGAGCCGCCGTCTTGCACCAGTTCGACGGATGTCGACAGCAGGGAAACGACGGGCTCCCGACCGGGCGAGCCCGCCGTCATGCTGGCGCTACTCCTTGACGGTCTCGGCGCCGACGATGAGGAACTCGACGCGCCGGTTCTGCTCGCGCCCCACGTCGGTGTCGTTCGAGCCAATCGGCTTGTCAGGCCCGAAGCCCTTCGCCGTGATGCGCGCCGCGTCGATGCCGTTCTTGATGAGCCACTGCCGCACGCTCTCAGCGCGCGCCTCGCTCAGCTTCACGTTCATCGCGCGCGCGCCACGGCCGTCGGTGTGGCCTTCGATGGAGACGCGCTCGACCTCGGGGTGGTCTTTCAGAATTCGCGAGACCTGCTCGAGCAGCGGGAAGCTCTTCGGGAGGATGACCGACTTGCCCGTCGCGAAGTTCACCTTCTCGCGAATGATGATGCGGTCCTTCGCGATGACGACGAGCAGCTTCTTCGCCGCGGGGCATCCGGCGTTCTCTTTGACGCCCGGCTCGGTGCGGCACGCGTCGACCGGGTCCATCACGCCGTCACCGTCGGTGTCGACTTCAGGGCACCCTCGCTCGGTGAGCACGCCAGGCACCGTCGGGCACGCGTCGACCTCGTCGAGCACGCCGTCTCCATCGGCGTCGGGCACCGGGCAGCCGTCGTACTGCTTGAGGCCGACGATGGTCGGGCACTTGTCGAGGTCGTCGACGATGCCGTCCTTGTCGGAGTCGGGAACCGGGCAGCCCTGGTACGCCTTCACGCCAGGCACCGTTGGACACGTATCCACCGAGTCGAAGATGCCGTCGCCGTCGGTGTCGACGTCGGGGCAACCGGCGCGCGACGCGAGGCCCTTGACGCGCGGGCAGGTGTCACGGCCGTTGAGCACGCCGTCTCCATCGAGGTCGAGGCCGGGGCAGGCTGCGAGCTCGTACGGCTGGCCTTCGACACAGACGGGCTTGGGAGGCGCGGGCGCTTCAGGGACAGGCGCGAGGGCGACGCCTGCGAGCACGCGGAACGTCGGCGTTCCTGGCAGCGTGCCGAAACCCGGGCCACCCACCACGTACACCTCGAGCATCTTGAACAGTGGGTACCGAAGGCCGAGGTCGACCTCTGCGCCGATGGCGCTGCGAGTGAAGGGCACGTCGACGCGTGTCGAGAGTTCGCCGCGCAGCCCGTCGCCCATGGTGGAGAGAATGACTGCCGGCATCACCAGGCTGCCGACCTCGTCGCTCACCTTCGTCGACGCAGGGCTCAACTGTCGCGCGCCGCGAAGCAGGAACCCGACCGAGCCGCCGAGGCGCCAGAACGAGCTGAGCTTCTTGCCCACCGCCACCGACGGAATCGCCGAGACGGTGCTGTCTTTGGTGAACGCCGCTTCGCTGCCGAGGGGAATGCCGAGCGCGAGGCCGAACGACACGTCGAGCGCGTGACCTCGGCGCTCCTGCCAGGGCGCTGCGCGTGCTGCAATCCACGGGGTGCCTGCAGCGACGCCCGAGAGCACCGGCGCGTAGCCACGGCTCGAGAGGTCGCTTCCCGACTGCGAGAGGATGATGGGGAACTGCAGCGAGACGTCGAGCCAGTCGGTGATGGTGAAAGCGCCCAAGAGGTGCAGCCCGATGCGGTTCGACACCACGCTGCCGACGCGTTTGCCGTCTTCGATGAGCACCAGCGGGTCCTGCTGGTAGTGAAACGTCAGCGCCGCGCGGTAGCCGTACTTCGGGAGCAGGTCTGCCGACTCCACCAGCAGGCCGTGCGCGGCCGCTCCGTTGAGGCGAACGCGCTCGAGCTCGAAGCCCGGCACCGGCGACGTCGCCTGCGCGAACGCGGTCCCGGCGACCAACGACGCGACGGCGGCGCCCGTCAGCCCCGCGCGCCGAAGACGCACCGAAACGTGCGCAGCCCGGCGTCGCCAGAACGCCAACACCACCAGCGCGAGCAACCACCACGCCGGCGCGCCGCTCGTCGAAGCGCAGCCCACGCCGACGCCGCCGCCAGACAACGAGCGCTCGACGACGGTGAGGCTGGTGACGCCTGATTCGAAGGGCCCGTCTCTCACGACGACCTCGTGCCCGCCGGTGTTGAGCGGTGACTCGGGCGTACAGCTCCAGCGGCCGTCGTCAGCCGCGACCGCCGTGCAGACGACCGCGCCATCGACGACGACGCTGATGGTGCTGTTGGGCCGGCCGGTGCCAGAGAACGAGGGACGCGGGTTGGTGGTGGTGCCGTCACCCGGGGTGATGAGGACGGGAGCCGTCGGCACCGTGAAGGGAACCGACGTCGAGGCGGGAGACGTGCCGGTGGGGTTCGTCGCAGTCGCGGTGACGGCGTGCGGGCCAGGCGCGAGCGGCGTGGTGGGCGTGCAGCTGAACTGCCCGCTGGCGTCGGCAGTCGTCGTGCAGACCGTCATGCCGTCGACCTTCACCGTCACCGTGGAGCCGGGCTCGGCGGTGCCCTTGAACTCGGGCTTCGGGCTCGTGGTGGTTCCGTTGGCCGAAGGCGAGGTGATGACTGGCGCCATCGGCGTGCCTGGCGTGACGGTGAACATCGTCGGTACCGAGGTCGCCATGCCGCCTGGCGTGACCGCGGTGACGGTCGCGGAGTGTGGGCCTTCGGAGAGCGGCGTCGTGGGCGTGCACGAGAAGCGGCCCATCGCGTCGGCCGTCGTGGTGCAGACCGTCATGCCGTCGACCTTCACGGTCACGGTGGAGCCTGGGTCCGCGAGGCCCGTGAACGTCGGTGTGCGGTTGCTCGTCGAGCTGCCCGCGGCGGGCTGCTGAAGCACAGGCGTCGTCGGCGTGCCTGCCACGGTGAAGGGACGCGCCGGCGTCGTCATCGAGACGTTGCCCGCCGGGTCGGTCGCGCGCGCCGTCGTGGTGTGCGCTCCGGGAGCGAGCGGTTGTGTGACGGCGCAGCTCCACATGCCCTGCGCGCTCGCGACGACTTCACACACCACCTGGCCATCGACGCGCACGGTGACGGTGCTCCCGGCCTCTGCGGTGCCGGTGATGGTGGGCGTCGAGCTCGTCACCTGGTCCAGCGTCGGGCTGGTGATGGTGGGGAGCGGCGGCGCCATCGAGTCGACGGTGAAGGGCACGCCGGTCGACGACGGGCTGGTGCCAGCGCCGGTGGTCGTCGTCGCCGTGACAGTGTGTGGACCTTCGGTGAGCGGTGCCATCGGCGCGCAGACGAAGCGGCCCGACGCGTCGGCGACCGCGGTGCACACGGGCGTCATGCCGCCATCGACGAAGACGTTCACCGTCGAGCCGGGCGTCGCCGTTCCTTCGAAGGCGGGCGTGGCGTCGCTGGTGACGGCGTTGGTGATGGGCGCGGAAATGACAGGCGCAGGCGGCGGCTGGCCGGCGGCGACCGTGAACGGCGTCGGCGTCGTGAGCGTGCTCGAGTTGCCGGCGGGGTCCGTCGCAGAGGCCGTCACGGTGTGGGCTCCGACGGTGAGCGGCGTGGAGGACGCGCAGCTCCACGCGCCCATCGCGTTCGCCGTCGCCGTGCAGACCGGCGTCATGCCGCCATCGACGAACACCTTCACCGTCGCGTTGGGCTCGCTGGTGCCGACGTAGCCGGGCGTGGTGCTGGTGGTCGCGTTCATCGCGGGCGCGGTGATGACGGGCACTGCGGGCGCGCTGGTGTCGACGGTGAACGGCGTGGTGTTCGACGGAGCGCTCGTGCCCGCGGTGGTGGTGGCCGTCGCGACGACGCTGTGCGGCCCGGTCGCGAGGGCAGGGCTGACGTCACAGCTGAACGCGCCGGTCGCCGACGCGGTCGCAGTGCACGCGGGCGTCATCGAGCCATCGACGTAGACACGCACCTCGGAGCCGGGCGTCGCGGTGCCCGAGACGGTGGGCGTGGCGTCGTTGGTCGACGAGCCTGCGGCGGGAGCGGCGATGACGGGCGGTCCGGGCGGCGTGGCCACGACGACCGTGAAGTTTCGCACCGGCGTCGGGGCGCTCGTGTTGCCAGCAGCGTCCGTCGCGGTGGCGGTCATCGTGTGCGCGCCAGCGGTGAGCGGGCCCGGGATGACGCAGGTGTAGTTGCCGGCCGCGTTGGTGACGGCCGTGCAGGCCGGCGTCGTGGAGACATCGACGAAGACGCGCACCGTCGAGCCGGGCTCCGCCACCCCCGAGACGGTGGGAGACGGTGACGTCGTCGAGCCTTCCGCTGGCACCGTGATGACCGGCGCTCCGGGCGCCGTCGCGTCGATGATGACGGTGCGCGGAGGAGACGAAGCCGTCATTGCGCCGTTCACCGTGCTGGCGACGAAGACGTGCGGGCCGTCGCCGAGCGCGGGCGCGACCGTGCAGGTCCAGGCGCCCATCGCGTTCGCCGTCGTGGTGCAGACCGGCGTGGTGCCGCCATCGGCGAAGACCGAGACGGGCGCGTTGGGGCCTGCGGTGCCGCTCACGTCAGGCGTCGAGTCGGTGAGCACGGCGTTCTGCGTGGGCGAGGTGATGACGGGCGTCACCGCGGTGGTGTTGGTGAGCGAGAAGGTCGCTGCCGTCGTCACGCCTGCGACTGCGGCGGTCACCTGGTACGGGCCACCCGAGGTCGCGTTGGCCGTGGCGGTCGCGCTGACTTCACCGTTCGCGCCGGTGGTCAACGTGCCGCTGATGACGGCCGACGCGCCACTCGACGGCGTCGTGAACGTGACGGTCGCGTTGGGCACGGGGTTGCCGTCGGCATCGGTGACGCGAACGACGAGCGGCGCTCCGAACGCAGAGCCTGGCGAGGTGCTCTGCGGGCTGCCGCTCACCACGGTGATGGCTGAGGCGGCGCCTGCCGTGTTCGTCAGCACGAAGGTCGCGGTGAACGCGCCGACGGTCGCGGTGACGTTGTACGGGCCTCCGGCCACGCTGTTGGCGGTCGCGGTGAGGCTGACCTGGCCCGAGGCGTTGGTGGTGGTGCTGCCGGTGAACGCGGCCGACGCGCCAGTCGCGGGAGCCGTGAAGGTGACGACGACGCCCGGCACGGGGTTGTTGGCCGAGTCACGCACGACGATGACGAGCGGTTGCGCGAAGGCCGTTCTCACGACGGTCGTCTGCGGCGTGCCGCTGACGGTGGCGATGCTCGACGGAGCACCCGCCGTGTTGGTGAGCGTGAAGGTCGTCGGAGTCGTGACGCCGGCCGTCGAGGCCGTGACGGAGTACGGACCTCCCACGGTCGCGTTGGCGGTCGCAGTGACTTGCGCCTGGCCTGCAGCGTTCGTGACGACAGGAGCCGAGAGCGCCGCCGAAGCGCCCGTGGCCGGGGCCGTGAACGTGACGGCGCGTCCTGCGACTGGATTTCCGAACGCGTCACGCACCACGACGATGAGCGGTGCTCCGAACGCGGCGCTGACCGCGGCGGACTGCGGCGTTCCACTGACGACGGTGACGGACGCCGGAGCGCCCGCGGTGTTCGTCAGCACGAACGTCGCGGTGAACGCGCCGATGGTGGCAGTGACGTTGAACGGACCTCCCGCCACCGTGTTCGCGGTCGCCGTGAGGCTGACCTGACCTGCGGCGTTCGTGGTGGTGCTCCCGGTGAACGTGGCGGCCGCGCCGGTGGCAGGCGCGGTGAAGGTGACGGTCGCTCCCGAGATGGGGTTGTTGGCGGCGTCACGCACCACGACGACGAGCGGCGCACCGAAGGCCGTGTTGACGACGGTCGTCTGCGGCGTGCCGCTGACGGTCGAGATGCTCGCAGGAGCGCCCGCGGTGTTGGTGAGCGAGAAGTTCGCCGGCGCCGCGACGCCCGCCGTGGTGGCGGCAATCGTGTACGGCCCACCGGCCGTGGCGTTCGCCGTCGCGGTGACCTGCGTCTGGCCCGCGGCGTTGGTGACGGCAGGAGCGGAGAGCACCGCCGAGGCGCCAGTGCCCGGAGGCGTGAAGGTGACGGTGCGTCCTGCGACCGGGTTTCCGAACGCGTCACGCACCACGACGATGAGCGGTGCCCCAAACGCCACGCTGGCCGCGGCCGACTGAGGCGATCCACTGACGACGGCGACGGACGCTGGAGCGCCCGCGGTGTTCGTCAACACGAAGGTCGCGGTGAAGGCGCCGATGGTCGCGGTGACGTTGAACGGACCTCCGGCCACCGTGTTCGCAGTCGCCGTGACGCTCACCTGGCCGGACGCGTTGGTGGTGGTGCTGCCGGTGAAGGCTGCGGAGGCACCTGTGGCAGGCGCGGTGAACGTGACGACGACGCCCGGCACCGGGTTGTTGGTCGAGTCACGCACCACGACGACGAGCGGCGCGCCGAAGGCCGTGTTCACCACCGTCGATTGCGGCGTGCCGCTGACGGTCGCGACGCTCGCGGGAGCTCCAGCCGTGTTGGTCAACGCGAAGTTCGCCGACGTCACGACACCGACGGTCGACGCAGCGACGCTGTACGCGCCCGCCGTGGCGTTCGCCGTCGCTGTGACTTGCGTCTGGCCCGCGGCGTTGGTGACGGCCGGAGCCGAGAGCACCGCAGACGCACCGGCGCCAGGAGGCGTGAAGGTGACCGCGCGTCCCGCGACCGGGTTTGCGAACGCGTCACGCACCACCACGATGAGCGGTGCCCCAAAGGCGGTGCTCCGGGTCGTGGACTGCGGAGTGCCGCTGACGACCGCGATGCTCGCTGCGGCTCCAGCCGTGTTGGTGAGCGCGAAGCTCGCCGCCGTCGCGACGCCAGCCGTCGACGCAGCGACCGTGTAGCCGCCTACCGTGGTGTTCGCCGTCGCGGTGACCTGCGTCTGGCCGAGCGCGTTGGTGACGGCGGGCGCGGAGAGCGACGCAGAGGCTCCGGCACCCGGAGGCGTGAACGTGACCGTCCTCCCAGCGACGGGGTTGTTGAACGCGTCGCGCACGACGACGAGCAACGGTGCTCCGAACGCGGTGTTGACGGTGCGGCTCTGCGGAGTCCCGCTCACGACGCTGATGGAGCTCGCCGCGCCTGCCGTGTTGGTGAGCACGAACGTCGCGTTGAATGCGCCCACGCTGGCGGTCACGTTGAAGGGTCCTCCTGCCACGGTGTTCGCGGTCGCGGTGACGCTGACCCGACCTGCGGCGTTGGTCGTGGTCGTTCCCGTGATGGCCGCCGAGGCGCCCGACGCTGGAGGCGTGAAGGTGACGACGACGCCCGAGACGGGGTTGTTGCCGACGTCACGCACGAGGACGACGAGCGGCTGCGCGAAGGCCGTGTTCACCACCGTCGACTGCGGCGTGCCGCTCACCACCGAGATGCTCGCGGGCGCTCCCGCGGTGTTGGTGAGCGCGAACGTCACCGGCGTCACCACGCCTGCGACCGAGGCCGTGACGTTGTACGCGCCGGCGGTGGCGTTGGCGGTCGGCGTCACCTGCGTCTGCCCGAGCGCGTTCGTCGCAGCCGCGGCGGTCAGCGACGACGACGCGCCACTGCCCGGAGCCGCGAACGTCACCGTCGCGCCGGGTACCGCGTTTCCGAAGGTGTCCCGCACCACGACGAGCAACGGCGCTCCGAAGGCGGTGTTGATGGTCGCTGACTGGGGCGAGCCGCTCACCAGCGAGACGGACGCAGGAACTCCCGCCGTGTTGGTGAGGTTGAACGCCGCCGTCGAGGCGATGCCAGCCACTGAAGCGGTCACGACGTAGCTGCCCGTCACCGTGTTCGCCGTGGGGCGAATCGAGGCGCGACCATTCGCTCCAGTGATGGCGAACGACAGCGCGGTGCTCGCCGACGCGCCAGAGCCCGGTGGCGTGAACGTCACCTGCAAGCCTGCGATGGGCAGGTTGTTGCGGTCGAGCACCTGCACCACGAGGTCGGCGCCGAGCTGCGTGTTGACGACGGCCGACTGCGGTGAGCCGCTGACGACCGAGAGCGTCGCCGGCCCGTTGTAGACGATGGTGTCGATCTTCGAGCCGATGAGCGGGCTCACGCCGGTCGCCTGAATCCGATAGTCCTGCGCCGTCAGCAGCCCGGTGAAGGTGTTGTTGATGGTGACCACCACGTCGAACGAGCCGCCTGCGCCGGCCGCGACCGTGCCGATGGGACACGTCAGCGTGTTCGCCGCGATGGTGCAGCCAGGCTGGGTCGTCGACACGAGCGTGGTGTTCGCCGGCGCGTTGAAGACCACCTGCGTGCCGTTGGTCGTCGCTGCGGTGCCGTTGCGGTAGCTCAGCGTGTAGGTGAGGTTGGTGTTGTTCGGCGACGACTGCGGCGCGATGCCCGTGACGTAGAGGCCTGGCACCGAGCTCCCGAACGCGTCGACGTAGACGCGGCCCCAGTGCCCACGCCGGCTGCACCCCGCGGCGAAGACGATCAGCTCGACCTGCTCACCGATGGTGGCACCATTGCCCGGCGCGACGTCGATCAACTGCCAGTTGGTGAACTTGATGCCGCCCGAGGTCTGCCAGGGAACTCCCGGCTGACCGGCGAAGTTGAAGTTCGTGTACAGCACGGTGTTGCGGGTGACGTTGCGGACCTGAATGAAGAAGTACGGCTGCTCGAAGCTGGTGTGCCCCGGGTCTTCGAGCACCGGCGCCGCGACGAACCGGATGTGAATGTTCCCGTCGATGGGGTCGACGTCACCAGCGGCCAGCGTCATCGTCTGCTTCATCGAGTTGACGCTGCGGTTTCGGCCAGTCGGGTTGGCGTTGCTGGGGCCCTGGTTCTGATTGCCCGGGTTCACCACCACCGAGCGCGTGCCGAACCTCGGGTACCGGAACGGCTGCCCGTTGCCGAGGTCGGGGTCGGCCACCGATTCGACCGTCGCCGCGCCCACGACGCGCGTGTTGAGGCCGCCCGCGTTGGCGGTGAGGTTCAGGTCTGCGATCGACGTCGGCGGTACTGCGAGCAGCCCGAGGTTGTTCGTTGGCGCGCCCATCGCCAGCGGCGTCACGTTGTCGTTGAGGTACCGCTCCACCGTCCACGACGACGGCGATGCGCCGATGGCGTCGCCCTCGAACCCGCCGTTGACGAAGACCGCGCTCCTCGAAACACCGACGGCTTCGCTCGGCGCCGGTACGGGCGTGCTGCAATTTGCGAGTGCGACGAGAACGGTGACAGTTGCGATATTTCGAATGATCACCCTCGACGAAATAGGGGGGCCATGAGGGCAACGCAACCTTCCGACCACCAACTCGTGTCGACGAGAGAGGGGTGGTGCAACACCCTGTTGCAGGTGAATGTGGGTGAAGCGCCCAGCCCACTTTTCGGCACGGCACCCGCCGCGCAGGCGTACAACGAGGGCCCAGATGCTGCTGTCGTCGCTCATCACCGGGCTCTGGGGCGGGCTGCTGGCGCTCGAGCGGCGCGCGTTTCTCCAGGCCTCGCTGAGCCGCCCGCTCCCGGCCGCGTGTGGCGTCGGGTTGATGTTGGGAGACGTCACGGCCGGCCTGATGGTGGGCCTCGTCTTCGAGCTCTTCCATCTCGGCGCGGTGTCACTCGGCGGCTCGAACGCCGACCACGAGACGATTCCCTCCGTCACGGGAACGGCGCTGGCCTCGACGCTGGGCCAGTCGACCGGTGCCGACTCGACGCCCGAGCTCTGGGCCTTGTCGATTCTCGTCTGCGCGCCGACGGGCATTCTGGGTCGTCTCGTCGACACACGCCTCGACGCGCGGGCGCGCCGGTACTTCGGTCGCGTGATGACCGCCGCAGGTGAAGGCGGCGTCGAGCGCATGGTGGGCCAGAACCTGCGCGCCATGTGGCCACACTTCGTCTTCTACGGCCTGGTGTCGGCGCTCGCCGCGGCGCTCGGAGGACTCCTCGGCTCCGCTCTGCAGCACGCGCCTGCGACCGTGATGCGCGGGCTCGCCTGGTCGTACCCCGTGCTCGGCACCGTCGCGGCGGCGGTCGCGGTGCACTCGTGCGCGGGGCAGGGCAGGCTCCGGGTCGCGGCCGTGGTCGCGCTCGTGGTGGCCTTGCTGCTGCTCGGCACCCTGGGAGTCCGCGCATGGGCGTGACGCTCTCGAAGCTGACGCTGTGGCGCTGCTTCTTCCGCAGCCTTTTCCTGCAGGCCGGCTTCTCGAGCGAGGGCATGCAGTCGCTCGGCCTGGTCTACGCGCTCTCGCCCGCGCTGCTCGACCTCTACCCGGACGCCGAGCGCCGGAAGGCCGCGTTCAGCAGACACCTGACGCCCTTCAACACGCACCCGTACGTGGCCGCGGCCATCGTCGGCGGCATCCTGTTTCACGAACAACGGCTCGCGCGGGGTGAAGAAGGCGCCGAAGAGGTGGAGCGCTTCAAGGGCCTGTTGATGGGCCCCCTCGCGGCGCTCGGCGACGGGTTCTTCTGGCTCTCGTTGCGGCCCGCCGTCGGTGCGCTCTCGGTGGCGCTGGTGCCGGTCATCGGCGCGTGGGCCGTCGCGTTCTACGTCGTCGCCTACAACGTGGTGCACTTCACCGCGCGGTGGCGCCTGTTCCGCTTCGGGCTGGCGCTGGGCGGCGCGCTGGTGCCGAAGCTCGCGCAGTGGCGCGTCCCCATCTGGGGCCGGAGGCTGCGCGTGCTCGCCGCGGGAGTGGTCGGCGGCGTCGCGTCATGGCTCGCGGTGAAGTTCGGCGTGCCGGCGAGCGGCTGGCTGGAGCCCGCGCTCGATGGCGCCTCGCTCCTGTTCGGCGTCGTCACCGTGTTCCTGTTGTCGCGCAGGGTCAGCCCCTATCTGCTGCTCTACGTCTCGGCGCTGGTCGTCATCGCGCTCGCGGCGTTCGGCGTGGTCTGACGGCGCGCCCGGGCCTCTTCTCGAATGACGCAGCCGTACGAAGGATCCGCCGCTCTGGCGGGGCGTTTGGCTCGCCCGGCACGGCTCTGGTGCATAAAGGTCCTTTGATATCAAGCCAGTTGGGGGCGGGATGCGTGTTGGGACACTCAGTGTCGGACTGACGGGGCTGGCCCTTCTCCTGGCCCTGCTCGGGGTGGCGGGCTGGGTCTTCGACGTCGAGGCGCTGCGCACCTTCCTCGTCGGCCCCAGCACCATGAAGCCGAACACTGCGCTCGCGCTCGTGCTGGTGCTGGCGGCCCAGTTGTTCGCCGCCCGCGGTCACCGGCCCGTCAGCATCGCGCTCTCGGGGCTGACGGTCGCGCTCGGCGTCGGCACGCTCGCCACCATTCTCTTCGACGTCGCCCCCGGCCTCGACGCGCTCTGGTGGCGGGCGCCAGGCCTGTTGCGAATGTCGGCCGGAACGGCGACCGCGGTGACGCTCCTGGGCCTGGCGACGGCGCTGCCGCCCCGACTCGCGTGGCGCGGCCCTGTTCAGGTGGTGAGCGCCGTGGTGCTCGGCATCGGCCTGGTGGGGCTCGCGGGCTACTCGTTCGGGCTTGCGTCGCTGGGCACCTCGGACTTCTGGAGTTCGATGGCGTTGCACACGGCGTTCGCGGCGTCGCTGGGCGCGGCGTCGCTGCTGGTGAGCACTCGTGAGGGCCCGCTCACCCGCGCCTTCGTCGGAGACGGCCTGACGGCGAGGCTCGGGCGGAAGCTGGCGCTCGCCGTGCTGCTGGTGCCGTGGCTCGTCTGTCAGGCGCTGCTTCAAGCAGGCGGCGCAGCCACCCGTGACGCAGCGATTCTGCTGGCTGAGGCGCTGGTGTTGAGTGTCGGCATTCTCGTCGCCGGCCTCGCGTGGTTCGCTGCCGCCAGCGCGAAGAACGAGCTCGACCTCGGCATCACGCTCGACAGCATCGGCGACGCCGTGCTCCTCACCGACGCCAGAGGCCGGGTGCAGCGCCTCAACCCCGTCGCCGAGCGCCTCACCGGGTGGACGTCAGCCGAGGCGGTGCATCAACCCGTCGAGCGCGTCTTTCACATCATCAACGAACTGACCCGCGCCGTCGTCGAAGGCCCGGTCACGCGCGTCCTGCGTGAGGGCGTGGTGGTGGGCCTGGCCAACCACACGCTGCTCGTCGACCGGCAGGGGCGTGAGCGGCCCATCGCTGACAGTGGGGCGCCCATTCGCGGGCCCGACCAGCAGGTGCAGGGCGTGGTGCTCGTCTTTCGCGACATGACGCAGCAGCACGCGGCGCACCGGCAGCTCGAGCAGGCGAACGCCACGCTGAAGGCGATGATGAACGCGTTGCCGCTGGGCGTGCTCGCGTGGCGTGACGGCACCATCGTGTGGGCGAACGCGGCGGCCACCCGCATGTACGGCGTCGACGGTCCCGCGGCGCTGGTCGGCCGCGCCGTGCTCGACTTCATTCCGCCCGAAGACGAAGGGCTCACCACCCGGCGAATGGAGGCCATCGCTCGTGGCGAAGTGATGCCCCCTCGCCGGGCGCGCCTCAAACGCGCCGATGGGGAGCTGCTCATCGATGCAGTGCCCGTCCCCGGGTCGGTCGAGGTCGACGGGGCCCCCGCGTCACTCGGGCTCCTGCAGCCCGTCTCGGACCGCGAGCAGCTCGAGCTGCGCCTCGCGCGCCAGGCGTCGTTCGCCGAGGCGAAGACCGAGCTCTCACGTTGCATCTCGGACGCTGCCTTCGACCTCTCGCGCATTCTGGGTGAGACCGCGCGCCTGTCGGCCCTGGCGCCAGACGAGTTCTCGGTGGTGATGCTGTGGACGAAGGACAAGTCGCACCTCACCGGCGCGCGCGCCCACCACGCGCACGACCCGAAGCTCGAGGCCCTGGCGAGCCGGCTGTCGGTGCCGCTCGAAGCAGGCCCGCTGGGTCAACGCGTGCTGCGTGGCGAGGTCGTGCTGGTCGACGCGGCGCAGCTCAAAGCCCAGCTCCGTCCGGGCACCGCGGCGCTCATCGGCGCCGATGTTCCCGAGCGCATCGCCCTGCTGCCGCTGCGCTGCGCCGGTGAGACGCTGGGCGTGCTCGCGCTCGGCCGAACGACCGACCGCCCCTTCGACGACGACGAGCTGCAGTTCTTTCGTGGCATCAGCGACCGCGCCGGGCAGGCCGTCCGTAACGCGCAGCTCTTCGACGACGTCAGCACCGCGCTCGAGAAGCTGAAGGCGACCGAGGCGCAGCTGCGGCAGAGCCAGAAGCTCGAGGGCATGGGGCAGCTCGCAGGCGGCATCGCGCACGACTTCAACAACCTGCTGTCGGTCATCTTGAGCCTCTCGGAGCTGCAGCTGAGCGCGCGCTCCACCGAGGAGGACAGCCGCGCCGACCTCGAAGACATCAGGGCCGCGGCTCAACGCGCCGCCGAGCTGACGCGCCAGTTGCTCGCCTTCAGCCGCAAGCAGGTGATGCAGCTGCGCCCCGTCGAGGTGAACGAGGTGGTGCGGAGCATGGAAGGGTTGCTGCGCCGGCTGCTCGGCGAGGATGTCGTGCTGGAACTCGAGCTCGGCCACGGGTTGTCCCTCGTGCGCGCCGACGCGACCCTGCTGTCGCAGGTGGTGATGAACCTCGCCGTCAACGCGCGCGACGCGATGCCCCGCGGCGGGCGGCTGACGGTGCGCACCTCGATGGGAGACCCGGGCGCGCAGCCTGCCGAGCTCCCTGAAGGCCGCTGTGTCTGCCTCTCGGTGCGCGACGACGGCGAGGGCATGACGCCCGAGGTGATGTCGCGGCTCTTCGAGCCCTTCTTCACGACGAAGCCCAAAGGCAAGGGCACAGGGCTGGGGCTCTCGACCAGCTACGGCATCACCCTGCAGTCGGGCGGGATGATGACGGTGGTGAGCGCGCCGGGGCAGGGTTCGACCTTCACGGTCTGGCTTCCGGAGCTCCGGGGAGGCCCGCGGCTCTCCACGCCGGTGCCCGTTTTCGGCGAGCGTCGCGGCAACGGGGTGGTGCTCCTGGTGGAAGACGAGGCGATGGTTCGCGACGTCGCCGAGCGGGTGCTGAAGGGCTCCGGCTACACCGTGCACGTCGCCAGCAGCCTGAAGGAAGGCCTCGCTGCTTTCGAGCGCCTCGAGCACGTCGACCTCGTGTTGACCGACGTGGTGATGCCGGGCGGGAGCGGGCGCGAGCTCGCTGACTCGCTGCTCGAGCGCCGGCCAGGGCTGAAGGTGCTCTTCATGTCGGGGTACACCGACGATGCAGTGGTGCGGCACGGCGTACGCGAGGGCTCGGTGCAGCTGCTGCAGAAGCCGTTCACGCCTGACACGCTGCTCGCTGCAGTGGGCGCCGCGCTCGCGTGACGTTTCGATCAGAGCGCTCCACCCGGGACGCGTTGGGCGAGGATGTCGGCCTGCTGCTCCGCGAGGTACGGCGGCTCGAACAGCTGCAGCGACTTCTGCCGGCTGCGAAAGAGCGTCGCGATGTAGCGCATGCGGTCGCTCAGCAGGCTCCAGTCACGGGCACGGCTCGGGGCGCCCGCGGTGAGTGAGTCGAAGAGCGCGCGGAGCTCGGGGTGCTCGAGCGTCTGCAGCATCGGCGGCCACGCCTCTTCGCCCTTCCACGACGGAACGTCGTCGCCGAGGCCCAGCTCGAGGTCGGGCAGCCGGTAGCGCATCATTCGTTTCGTCAGCACCTGACGCAGCTGCCGTTGAAGCGCCGGTCGCGCGAGCGTCACGCCTGGCCGCAGCACGCGTGGGAGCAGGGCCGCCGCACGGTCGAAGAACACCTCCATCGGCGCGTCGAGGGCGCGGTCGATGACGGGGTCGACGCGAATCTGTTCGTGCAGGCCCACCTTGAGGTTTCCGAGCAGCACCAGCTCGGCGCGGCGCTTCGCGGAGCGCTCGAAGGTGGCCTCATAGTAGGCGGTGAGCGCGCTCTTCAGCGTGTCCTGACCGCCGCGATCGCTGGGGCCGGGCTTCAGCGCCGAGAGGAACCGGTCGAGCTTCGCGCGGTCGTACCCGGTGTCCTTCACGAAGGCGCCGACCAGCCGGACGAACGAGGGCCCAATCTCTTCGAAGATGAGCCGGTTCCCCTCGGCGACGCGGTCGGCCACGGTGCGCAGCGCGTCGTCGAAGAGTGCGGTGAGCTCGAACCGGCGCGCGGCCTCCACGCCCCGCATCACCACCGGCCACAGCCGCGTGTGGCGGAGGACCTCGCGCAGCGGCAGCTCCTGCCCGCGAATCGAGCTGCCCGCCGTCTTCGAGGCGCGGCACCCGAAGGCGAACCAGTTCACGTCTTGCGCGCCCAGCATCAGCGTGAGGTCGACGGCGAGCCGATGGTACAGCTGGGTGATCGTGAGGTTGAGCAGCACCGGGTCGGCGAGGTTGACGGCGGCGGTGCACTCCTCGAGCGTCAGCACACGCGCGCTGCACAATTGCGCGATCGCGCCGCGGCCCCGTGCAGCCCTCGCGAGTCTCGTCGCCATCGTGCGCGCGAAGAGCGCCATCGCCTTCGGGTGTTCGTTCACCAGCGCGTCGAAGCCCTCTCGCGAGAGCTTGAGCAGCTCGCTGTCGGACGAAGCGCGCGCCGAGGCCATGCGGGGCTCACCAGACAGGAGCGCCATCTCTCCAATCGGCTCACCGGGGCCGGCTTCTCCGAGGCGCACGCCCTGTCCGTCTTCACGTTCGGCCTGCACCTCGAGCTGGCCCGAGACGACGAAGTAGACCGCGTCGCCGCGCTCGCCCTGCCGGAACACCAGCGCGCCGCTGGGCACCGTCACCCACTCGACGTGCGCCGCGAAGTCGCCGAGCCGCTCCGAGGGCACGTCGGGGACGAAGCGGGCCAGGAGCGCAGTCACGTCGTCCGCAGCGGGCCGCACGCGTCGCACGCCAGACCACGCGCGCCGGTACTCGCGCAGCCGGCCGAGGGTCGACGCTGCGGCGGGGTGATTCGCGACGCACGCCTCGAAGGCGTCACGCGTGATGCTCAGCGCGCGGGTGGGCTCGATGGCCGTCGCGGTGGCGGTGCGTGGCGCGTCGTCGAGGAGCGCGAGCTCGCCCAGGTGTTCGCCGCGGCGCACTTCGCCCAGCACCGAGAGCCCGCGCGCGCTGCGCTGCGTGACGCGGAGCGAGCCATCGAGCACGACGTAGAACGCGTCGCCCGGCTCACCCTCACGCAGCAGGACGTCGTCGGCCTTCAGCGCGACTTCTTTCGCTCCCGCGGCGAGCTGCTCGATGGCGCCGTCGGGCAGGTCGTGAAGGAGCCACGTGCCTTTGAGCCGTCGAGTCGCCGCGTCGTGTGGCCTGCTCATGAGGCGGCGTCTACCACGCGCGCGTCGGAGCGGACCTCAGGCGTGGGACTCGTGGGAGTCAGAACGCACGCTCGACGCGATCGGACCCGTGTCGAGGAGCCGCGCGAGGCCGCTGAAAGGCCGGCGACCCATCGACGGTCCGGCTGGCATACTCCGCACGTGAGCGCGCGCGTGCTGCTGGTGGAAGACGACCGCAACCTTCGGGAGGCGCTCGCCGAGACGCTCGCCGACGAGGGCTACCAGGTGCAGACGGCGTCGACGCTGGCCGAAGCCCGCACGGCGTTGAAGCGCGCCACGCCCGAGGTGCTGGTGCTCGACCTGATGCTCCCCGACGGCGATGGCTCGACGCTGTGCCGCGAGGTGAAGCGCGCTGGCGTCTCGACGCGGGTGCTGATGCTGACCGCGCGAACGCTGGAAGACGACGTCGTGAAGGGCTTCGACTCGGGCGCCGACGACTACGTGGGCAAGCCGTACCGCCTCAAGGAGTTGCTCGCCCGCATCGGCGCGCTGGTGCGGAGGTCGGCGTCGCCGGCCGCGCGCACGCAACGGGTCGGGCCGTATTCCATCGACGAAGCCACGCGCGTCGTGAGCGGCCCCGAAGGCGAGGTGTCGTTGACGCGCAAGGAGTTCGACCTGCTCGTCTGTCTGGTCACCGCGAACGGCGCCGTGCTGTCTCGTGACGAGCTGCTCGATCGCGTGTGGGGTGACGTCGTTGTCGACCTGCACACGGTCGACAACTTCGTCTCGTCGCTGAAGAAGAAGCTGAAAGGCGTCGAGCTCAAGACGGTGCGGGGCGTCGGGTTTCGGCTGGTGCGCGACGACGCCTGATCAGCATGGTCGGTCCGCCGTCAGGCCTTCTTCTTCTGATCCGCCTCGGGTTTTGCAGGTTGTGCAGCCTGGTCGATGGTCGACCACTGGTTCGCTGCACCAAAGGAGCCCTTCAGTGGGGCTGACTCGCCGAGCAACCGGGTCATTCGTCGAGCGGCGTTCGCGAGCTCATTCGCGGCGAAGAAGCTGTCACCGTACCGCGCGGGACTCGTTGGCTTCGCCACTGCAGCCGTCGTTGCGCCCGACGAGGACTTGATGGGGCCAATCGCGCGTGCGCTGGGGCTCGAGACCTTCATCAAGAACAAGACGCCTCAGCCGCTTTCCGTGGGACATCGAGCACGTGTTTCTGTTCCTGGCTCACCAGCTGAACGACACGCCGGCGTGGGTTTCGGGTGGTGCGCGGCGAAGCCTGTGCAACTCGCGGCTGCTACGCTTCACGCATGGAGTCTCCGCCGTTGACCGCTCAGGAGAAGCTCCAGCTCGCGTTCGAGATGCACGAACTCGGGTGCGCGATGATGCGGCAAACCCTGCTGCGCCGCTTCCCCGATGAGACCGACGCGGACCGTGAACAGCGGTTCGTCGAATGGCTGCAGACGCGGCCTGGCGCCGAACACGGCGATGCACAAGGGCGCTCACGACCGCTGCCATGACGCCGCTCCAGCTCGCCGTTCGCTCGAGCGGCCTACGGATCGAGGGGCTCTCCCGTGCACCAGCGATTCCTCCAGCACTCGAGCAGTCCGCGGAGAGGCGGAGGACTGAGTCCCGAATCCGCGCCACCGACTGTGCAACGAGCGAGGATGCCGCGCTTCGCCAACGAGGTTTCGGCGCAGCTCACCTCGCCAGCCGGAACGACGACGGTCAGCTCGTCTTCGGAAAACACCACCGCTGAGTTCTTCTCAGGCTTGGCGAACCTCGCGATGAGCTGTCTCATGCGTTCGAGTGCGCACTCCGAGACGAGCGATTCTGGGGGGAGGCGACACACCTCGCGAAGGTCGCGCGTCTTGACGAAGTCATCCGGCCAGTCGAAGGCCAGCGATGTGTCGACGAGCGGAAAGGCACCACGGCCGAAGTGCATGATGTGAAATCCTCCCTTCGTCGACGTAAGGAAGAAGAGGGCCCGTTTCCCGACTTCGAGCGACGTGATGTCGCACAAGAAGTCGGGCTCGCTCGGAGGCCGCACCACGAGCCGCTTCGGGGCCCGCCCTTTGAGCGTCTCTTCGACGACGATGGTCCCGAGTTCCGGCCGCTTCGCTCCAGAACCACCAACTCCAATCACGATGAGGTCGGCTTGTGCGATCAGTGCTTCGAGCGCGCGCGGCTGAATGGAGGCGAGAGACATCGAACTCACAAGGAGCGATGCGACGAAGAGGACGTCGGGCCCCGACGACCGCTTGCTTTCACTGAGACGCACGAAGCAAAGAATCGCACAGGCGTTCGGCCACCGTCATCTGGCGGTCGCGCTGGATTGGGCGTCTGGGCAAAGACGTGCGCCGGTCCAACGCGCTGCCGAGTTCAAGACGGTGGGGGCGTCGGGTTTCGGCTGGTGCGCGACGAGGCGTGAAGCTGGGACGAGGCTCCTCGGCCTTCCGCGGCGCTGAGCACTGCGCGAGGTGGCGGGGGCGGTGTACCTTCCGCCCATGAAGAGCCTGCTCCTGCTCGCCCTTGCCGCCGCCCCCGTCGAGCTTTCCTATGGGTCGGGCCCGCTCCAGCTCGAGAAGCTCGCGAAGGTCCCCGACGCCACGCTCGTTCAGCAGATTGTCGCGTGCACGAAGGGCTACCGCGTCACCCGCGTCGAGCGCCGCGGGAGCCCGCCGACGCCGGTCTGGGATGCGAGCTCCGATTCCCTGGCGGGCCTCAGCCGCCCCGAGCGCGTGGCGCTCCTCTCGGTTCTGGGCCGCAGGCTGGTTGGTGCGGAGGTCGACGTGCTCGTGCCGCAGGGTGACGCCGGCCTCACGCCGGTCTCGGTGACGTGGGAGCCGGACGGCGTGGTCAGCTTCGAGAGCGGGCCCGCCGTGAAGTCGCTGGTCGATGACACGATGACCGCCCAGCGGATCAAGTCGACGTTCGACGTCGGTGAGTTCATCGACGTGGACGCGACGTGGGACGGCGTCGGCTACTCGGTGGTGCACCAGGCGCTCTCGCTCCTCACCAGGGAAGAGCTCGCGCTGGTTGGTGGCCTCAAGTTCCGCAGAGTGAAGGCAGACGGAGTTCACGCGGCGAAGTACGAGCGCGGCGACACCTCGAACTGGATCAACGTCTACGACGCCGCCTTCGTGTCCATCAACGAGCTGTTCATCGGCACCGTCGCCGCCCCGCGCGCGCAGGCCTTGTACGTGCTCCTCCACGAGCTCGGTCACGCGCTCGCCGATGTGCGGTTTCGCCAGAAGGGTCTGCTCAGCAAAGCCGCCGCCGACGAGTACCAACGGCACCAGCCCGACGTCGACGCAGCCATCGCGGCCTTCAACGACCGGGCGAAGGCGCTTGGCCCCACCCCCAACGCGAAGGGTGTTGCCGAGCTCAAGGCCCTCGACGCTGCTGTGGCCAGGGCGAAGGCCGACCTCGACACGCGCTTCAAGGAAGCCGACCGCCTGGTGAAGCAGATGCTCGCGTCTGACAGAGCGAACGCGAAGGGCCGCCCGGTGGAGCTGGCGTTCGCCACCGTCATGGAGCCGAAGAAGTCTCCGACTGCCTATGGGAAGAGCTCGGCCAAGGAGCACTTCGCCGAGTGTTTCAGCATCTTCAAGAACGACCCCGACGCCCTCCGCCGCGTCTCGGCTGTGGCCGCCGACTGGTTCGCAGGCGGAACGCACGTGAGCCTTGCCGCGAAGGCCATCGAGTAGCCGAACACCCCCGACGACGCCCGCGGGGACCGCGAGCGCGCATTTCCCTCGGCGGCTCGTTCAGGGAGAGCTGATCTCGAACACCGTGGTGAGGTCGGTGGTGAGGGTGTGGGACACGGCCGTGACGCTCCCACCAGCGGTCGGGTTCAGGTTCAGCGCGGCCTGAATGTTCACGACGGGGCAGTTGTCGCCGCCGCCGCTCACCGTCTTGGTGATGTTGGCCGAGGTCTTCGTCACCTCCCTGGGCAGCATGCCGGCGGTGCCGACCGAGGCGAGCTGCAGGTTGATGTTTCCGCCCGAGACCGTCGCGTTCAGCAGCGATGACGAGGTGCTCTGGCTCGCCTCGGTTCCACTGCCGCGCAGCTTCAGGGTGACGGGGTAGCTCCCGACCGCGCTCGGGCACACCACCAACTGGACGGTCGTCGAGGCGGAGCAGCTCGTGTCGTCGGTCGGCCGTGGGCCCGAACTCGCCGTGCCGGTCGCCTGAAAGCGCGCGGTCACCGTGTTGCCTGAGGGCGTGACGGTGAGCGTCGAGTTGATGGTGCCGCCGCCGAACGTGAGCTGACCAGGCACCGTGAGGGTTGAGACGGCCATGGCGTTGGGCGGCTGCGTCGCCGGCTGTGAGTTCATCATCTCGCCCGTCACGCCGTTGGTGCCGCGCGTCGTGCACTTCACCGTCATCAGCGGCACCACCGCACCTGTCACCGAATACCAGGTGAACGCGGGTGTGAACGGGGCCGCCATGCCGCCACCGGTCCCAGCCGTCCCTCCACCCATCGGCTCGTCCGGGTCGGGCTCGGGGACTTCACAAGCGAACAACGAGAGCAGCAGGCCAGCGAGCAGGAGGCGCATGGCGCCGACTGTGCGAGGAGTTCCACGTCAGGGCCAGAAGGACCTCGAGGTTTCGGCTCCCATGGCTTGACCCCTGTCATGCCGCTCGAGGTCATCGATGAACTCGACCCCCGCGTGTGAACTCGAACGAGAGGATCGAGCTCAAGGGTGAGCGTCGGCTGTCGACTGGCTCGACTGTCGAGCTCTGAGCAGCACGCCCGTCAGCAACGCCGGCGGGCCGAGCACGACGACGGTGAAGAACGTCAGCGCATACAGCAGCCCCATGAACATCGCCGCCTTCCCGCCATCGACGGTGCCCGAGAGGACCGACACGTGCTGACGCGCGCCGAGCACTTCGAGGAAGACGAGGAACAACGTGGTGACGACGGTCGAGCGAATCATCGGGCCTCCGAGACAAGGGTGGAGCGGCGGGTGTGCTGCCAGAGCGGGCCTTCGGTGAGCGAATAGAGGAGCACGGCGTCGGCGAGCTGATTGCCGGCCGAGAACCGCAGCCCCGTGTCGTCCTTCACCGGGAACGCGGCGAACTGCAGGCTGGTGACGAGCCCCTCGAGGAACGCCTCGTCATCGAAGGCCGCGGCGCCCACCAGCGCGAGCCCACTGGAGCCCGCGTTCGCGTCGACGAGCGGCACCGTCGGGCCTGAGTCGACGTCGTCGACGTTGCGCAGCGAGGCTGGCCACTCCGACGCCCAGCCGAACCCGAAGGCCACGTGTCCCAGTTCCTTCCGTGCGCGCTGGTACTGCTCCTTCGCGAAGTCCTCGTCGACGAGCTGAAGCATGTGCGCCGCGAGCCACAGCGTGGAGCCCTCGGGTCCGTCGAGCGGTGAGCCGTCGTGACGAAAGCTCGATCGCAGGAGTCCGGACCGCGGCTCGACGAGGAGTTGCCGCGCAGACACCATCCACCTCGCGATGAGCGGCTCATGGCTGCGCCCGTCGACGCCATCGGACACGCGCAACGCCGCCAGCGCGATGGTGTTGCAGAACGTCCACCCTTCGTCGGGGTAGCTCTCCGCAAGATGATGCGGCGCCGTCTCGAGTTGGCGCGTCACCTCGTCGATGCGCGCACGCAAGGGCTCCACGAAGTCTGCACGGGGCTCGACGGCCTGTCGCGCGGCCAGCATCAGGGCCACCTCGCCGTCGACGAAGAGGCTGCGCTGCTGCGCGTCGTGGAACGGCTCACGTCGGCCGTACGGCAACAGGAAGAAGAGGTGCCCGTGCGTCTCGTCGCGGAGCGTCTGCGAGATGAGCGCGTCGGCGACCTCGAGGTGCTCGGCGCGGCGCTGTGGCTGCGAGAGCGCGAGGTTGGTGAAGGCCAGCACGCCGAAGGTGCGGCTCATCAAGTCCCACTCGGGGTTCATCCGCCGCAGCAGCGTGCGCTCCGTCGAGGTGTCTGCCATCGCCAGCACGCGTTGACGTCGGGCGAGGCCGTCGACGAGCGCGTCACGGGCCGGCGGGCGAAAGACGAACTGGAGACAGGGCAACCACAGGGCTGTGGAGAGAGCGAAGAGGAGCAGGGCGGTCACGACGCGTCGGGCGTTCATACCGGTACTGTCGCGCCGTCATCGTGAAGCGTGCGCAGCGAGCGCGTGAACGGTCGAAGCCCGCGCCTCAGCGGTCGGGTGGTTGAACGACGTGCGCGCGCCTTGGTACGCCCAACGCACCTGCTCGAACCCCCGGAGCGTGCCGTGTCACAGACTCAAACCCCGTGGTTCATGGCCGCTGTCGTGATGTCGCTCTTCGCGCTGGGCGGCGTCCTCTTCGGCCGCTTCGAGCAGCACACGCCTCCCGCGCGGCGAATCGCGAAGCAGGTGCTCGTCGTCTCCGTCTTCATGGTCGTCGAGGTGTTCGCGGGTCGTCCCTGGTCGCTCGGGCTCCTGGGCCTCTTCGGCGCGTTCTTCGTGGGCGTTCATGGGTGGTGGCTCCCCAGGAACGGCGTCAACGGGCTCACCGCCGAGCCGTACGACGTGTACCTCGAGCTCATCGGAGCGAAGGCGCCGCGCGCGCCGACGAGTGGCTTTCCCGTCGCACAGTTTCGCGCCGCCCGGCCGGTGCGGAGCCTCGACAAAGTGCGTGAGTTCTACGGAGAAGGCCTGGGCCTTCCTGTCATCGGAGAGTTCCGCGACCACGATGGCTTCTCTGGCGTCATGTTCGGCGTGCCCGATTCGCGGGCCCACCTCGAGTTCACCCAGGGCCCTCATCTGCCGCACGAACGACCGCACCCCGAAGAGAACTTCGTCTTCTACGTGCCCGACGGGGCCGCCGCCGACGCGCTCGTGCGTCGCCTCGCCGAGCGCGGCTATTCAGAGGTGGACCCGGTCAACCCGTACTGGCGACAGGGCGGCACCACCATCGCCGACGCCGATGGCTTCCGCGTCGTCGTGATGCGCTCGACAGGGCTCGGCTGACGGGCCTGCTTCAGCCCGCTGATTCCTTTTCCTTCAACATGAAGAGGTACAGCCCCTCGACCTTCTTGCGCGCCCACAGCGTGCGCCGCAGGAACTTCAGGCTCGAAGACACGCTCGGGTCATGCGTGAAGCACCGAATCGGAATCTGCTCGCCCAGCTGCGCCCAGCCGTAGTGCGCCGACAGCTCGGTGACGATCTTCTCCAACGTGATGCCGTGCAGCGGGTCAGCCATGGAACTCGAGCCTCTACCGCCTATTGGCAGCGATTGGTGACGCACTGAAACGAGCAGCAGTTTTGCGCGAGGCCACACGGCGTTCCCGCCGCACCGCACGCCTGCGCCGCGCAGCGCCCGTTGGTGCACGTGCCCGAACAGCACTGGCTCTGCATCGTGCACACCGCGTTCGTCTGCAGACACATGCCCGAGGTGCGGCACGCGCCCATCAGGCACGTCAGCCCGGCGCAGCACGCGGTCGGCCCGGTGCACGGCTCCATGTCCATTCGGCACTGCGCGCGGCAGGTGCCCGTCGGGCCACAGAAGCCCTGACAACACTCGAAGTCCGCCGTGCAGGCAGCGGCCGCCATCGTGCACGCGACAGGCCGGCACAGGCCCGAGACACAGGAGCCCGTGCAGCAGTCCTTCGTGTCGTTGCACGCCTGACCCGAGGGCCCACAGCTGGAGCTCCGGCAGGTGCTGCTGGCGCAGGTGCCACCGGTGCAGCAGTCGCCAGTCGTCAGACAGCCAGCGCCGGGCATCGCGCAGCCGTCGATGGACGCGCACCTGCCACTGATGCAGCTCCCCGAGCAGCACAGCGCCGGGTTCACGCAGCTCTCGTTCGTCATCGCGCACGTACACGCGCCGTCGCGGCACAGCCCGCTGCAACACTCGTTCGACGACGCGCAGCCCTCGATGAGCGGCTTGCACACCACCTGGCACAGCCCGCCGCGGCACTCGCCTTTGCAGCAGTCAGCCAGCGAGGAGCACGCGCCGCCGAGCTCCCGACACACGGGCGTCATCACCGTGGTGCCGCAGCCGGTGAGTGCGATGACGAGGAGGAGCGCAGAGCGGCGCATGGGGCGCCAAGCTACCTCAGCTCCGCGGCGCCAACAGCTCGTTGACCCGGGTGACGAGCGCTTCGGCCGTGAAGGGCTTCTCGAGCACCGAGACGCGGCCCTCTTCGATGCCTCGCCGCACGAGGTCCTCTTCGACGTAGCCCGTGACGATGAGCACCGGCGCCGAGGGGAAGAGCTGACGGAAGCCCTCGATGAGCAGCTGCGTCGGCAGGCCCGGCATCACCGCGTCGGTGCACAACATCGCGAGCTCGCCCTGATGCCGCCGCGCGAGCACCAGCGCCTCGTCGACGTTGGCCGCCTCCACCGGGTCGATGCCTGCGTTCTTCAGCGCCGTCGCCAGCGTCGCGCGCACGGCCTCGTTGTCTTCGACGAGCAGCACCCGATGCTGAACGTCTCGTCTGACGGCCACCGTCGACACCACGCTCGGCGACACGAAGTCCGCGGGGGCGACCGGGAACCCCACCGTGAAGGTGGTGCCGCTGCCTGGTGACGACTCGACGGTGACGAAGCCCCGGGCCTGCGACGCGATGCCGTACACCGACGCGAGCCCCAGCCCCGTGCCCTTTCCCTGTCCCTTGGTGGTGAAGAACGGCTCGAAGACCCGCGCGCGCGTCGCTTCGTCCATGCCGACGCCCGTGTCCTTCACGGTGAGGGTGACGTAGCGGGCGGTCTGGTCGGGTGCCTCGGGGGGCAGGTTCGGAGGCTCGACGAGGCTCGAGGTGAGCGTGAGCGTGCCTCCCTTCGGCATGGCGTCGGCGGCGTTGACGGCGAGGTTCAGCACCACCTGTCCCAGCTGTGACTCGTCCACCAGCGCGCGAGGGGGAGCGCCGGCCACGTTCTCGAGCGTGACGTCCGCCGACAGCAGCCGGCGCAGCGACTTCGTCGTCATCGTGAGGAAGGCGTCGACGTCGAGCGCGGTGGGGTGGGCGACGCTCTTCTTCGCCAGCGACAGCAACTGCCGCGTCATCTGCGCAGCCTGCGCGGACGCCTGGGCGATGGCCTCGAGCCCTTCTCTGCGGTCCTCCTCTGACGTCGACACCTTGAGCATGTCGGTCCACGTCATGATGACGACGAGCTGGTTGTTGAAGTCGTGCGCGACGCCGCCCGCCAGCCGCCCAATCGCCTCGAGGCGCTGCGTCTCGACGGCGCGTGCTTCGAGGGCCAGGCGGTGACGTTGCTCGGCGGCTTCACGCTCGGCTGCCTCGGCCGTCGCCCGCCACGCCGCTTCGACGCGGTTGAAGAGCCCCGTCAGCAGAAAGAGCAGGAGCCCTGCGTTGAGCGAGAAGAAGATGGTGAGCCGGGCCCAGTTCGCCCCCACGAGCGGGTCCGTCGCCGTCACACTGACCGCTGGGACGGCCTTCGTCGTGATGAGGACGCCGTTGATGGCGAGGCCCAGCGCCGCCACCACGAGCACTGCGGCACCAGCTCGGCGCCCCAGCGTCACGGCCGCGATGATGACGCTCGTCGTCCCCGCGAGGAACGGGCCCGGCGAGAGGCTCAGGAAGTGCGGGCCCACCACCGCCGTCAGCAGCAGGACCAGCACGATGAGCCCCGACTGCATGCGCGGCGGGGCGAGCAGGCGAAGCGCGATGAAGCTCAGCCAGACCGTGACGATGAAGGCGAACGCGCCGTCGACGAGCGGCGGAGGCTTCAGCGCGGCCCACACGAGCAGCAGCACCGGGATGATGACGATGATTCCCGTGAGGTAGACGCGCGAGATGGCGTTTCGCCATTCATCGAGCTTGTCGATCGACGCTTGCCCCCGCTGCACCGAGCGAATCTGGCCCAATCGGTCGCTCGCGAGAAGGGCCCCGAACCCGGCGCTGCCCGCTATGCTGCGCGACCGATGGCCTGCGTCGAACCGCGGCAGTGGGTCGCTCTCACCGAGCGCCGTCTCTCAGCCGACGAAGAGGCGCAGGTCCGTGCACACGCGGAGCGCTGTGACACCTGCCGGCCGCTCCTCGCGGTCGCCGACGAAAAACGTGAGAGCGCGGCCGAGGCGCCGACCCGTGAGCTCTCGAAGACGGAGCTGGCCAAAGCGAAGGACGTCTCGTCGCGCGCTGGCGTGCTGGAGCGGGGCACCAGCGTCGGCCGCTTCGTGCTGCTCGACGTGCTGGGCGTTGGTGGCATGGGCGCCGTGTACTCGGCGTACGACCCACAGCTCGAGCGCAAGGTGGCGCTCAAGCTCCTCTCGACGGTGGGCGGCCCCGACGGCACCGGCCCCGCGTTCTCTCGCATGCTGCGCGAGGCCCAGGCGATGGCGCGCCTGTCTCACCCGAACGTCGTCAACGTCTTCGAGGTCGGCGAGCACCAGGGCAGCATCTTCATCGCGATGGAGTACGTGCCAGGCACCACGCTGCGGGTGTGGCTGCGCTCCCAACCGCGCACCTGGCAGGCCATCGTCGGCACCTTCGAGCAGGCCGGCCGCGGGCTCGCTGCGGCGCACGCGGCCCACCTCATCCACCGCGACTTCAAGCCCGCCAACGTCCTCATCGGTGACGACGGCCGCGCCCGCGTGACGGACTTCGGCGTCGCCCGCGCCGATGGCACGTACGAGCCCGTCGGTCCGCTCCTCGCCGTTTCGGAGGACAGCGGGCGTGGCTCGCTGCTCGAGCCATTGACTCAAGCCGACGTCGTCGTCGGCACCGTCGGCTACATGTCGCCCGAGCAGGCCCTGGCGATGACGCCCGACCCGCGCACCGACCAGTTCAGCTTCTGTGTCTCGTTGTGGGAGGCGCTCTACGGCGACAAGCCCTTCACGGGCGCGACGGCGGTCGAGGTGACGCGCAAGCTCGTCGACGGCGTGCTGCCGCCGAAGCCCAACGGCTCGGTGCCCTCCTGGCTCCACGCGGTGCTGGTGCGTGGCCTCGCGCGGGCTCCCGAAGACCGCTTCCCCTCGATGGAGGCGCTGCTGGCCGAGCTCGCCCATCGCCCCGTGGAGTGGATGAAGCTGGCGCCGTGGGCGGCGGCCGCGGCGCTCGTCTTCGGCCTCATGGGCTGGCAGGCGCTCTCGCGTGGCCGCGTGCAGCGCGAGTGCCTGGCGAGCGCCGACCTCTCCTCGGTCTGGGGCGTCGAGGCCCGCGGGCGGGTTCGTGACGCGTTCGGCGCCGTGAAGAAGCCCTTCGCGAGCGCGGCTCTGGCGTCGGCGGAGCGCGCGCTCGATTCGTACGCCGCCTCGTTGTCGACCCGCGTGCTCGAGGCGTGTGAAGGCGCTCGGGTGCGAGGAGACTCGTCGGAAGAGACGTATCGCCTGCAGGAGGCGTGTTTCTCGCGGCGCCGCGCCGAGCTGGCCGAGCTGGTCGCGAACCTGTCGACCGCCGAAGACGCCACCGTCGAGCGCGCAGGCACCGTCGCGTGGAGCCTCTCGCCCATCTCGGTGTGCGCCAACACCTCGCGCCTGCGGGCCGACCCGCGCCTCGCCGACTCGAAGTCGCAGCCGAAGGTGCTCGCGCTCCAGGCGACGTTGCTCAAGGCCCGCTCGTTGTTCGACGCCGGCAAGTTGAAGGGCCTCGACGTGCAGGTGGCGCAGGCCTCGGCCGAGGCGAAGGACCTGGGCCTCAAGGCGCTCGAGGCCGACGCGATGTCGCTCCAGGGCGCGCTCGAGCAGGCGCAGGGAAAGAACGCCGAGGCCTCGGCGTCGTGGCAGCGGGCCGCGATGCTCGCCCACGCCTCGGGCTTCGACGAGTTGCTCGCGCTCGCGTCCGTGCGCCTCGCGACGTTGATCGGGTTTCAGCTCAACCGGCCGCAGGAAGGGCGCGCCTGGGTCGCGCTCGCCGAGGCCACCATCGAGCGGCTCGGCGGCGACGACCTGTTGAAGCTCGAGCTGATGGGCGCCTCGGCGCGCCTCTTCACGGCCGAGAGCAAGCCCCTCGACGCGGTGCCGGGCCATGAAGCCGCGCTCGCCTTCGCCCAGAAGAGCATCGGCCTCGACCACCCGCTGGTGTGGAAGCTCCAGTACGACCTCGGCTCGAGCCTGGTGGCCGCGAGGGACAACCTGCGCGCCGTCGAGCACCTCGAGCGCGCGCTGGCGTTGCGGGAGCGCGAGGTGTCAGGCGACCACCCCGACTCGGCGATGGTGCGCTCGACGCTCGCGAACGCGTACTTTTTCTCGGGGCGCGCGAAGGAGTCGCGAGAGGCTTTCGCGCGGGCGCTCACGGCGCGTGAAGCGCTCTTCGGCCCCGACAGCCCCAAGCTCGTCGTCACCTTGAACAACTTCGGCGACACCCTGCTGAAGGCGGGCTTCGTCGACGAGGCGCTGCGGCACGTGGACCGTGGCGACGCCATCGCGCGCAAGTCGTTCCCCGTCGGCCACCCATACATCGCCGCGACGACGCTCACGCGCTCGGAAGCGTGGCTGATTCAGGGCAGGAGCGCCGAGGCGAAGCAGGCCCTCGACGCCCTGGTCGCGCAGCAGCCCCCGTTGCCGGCTCCGTATCTCGCCGAGGCCCACGCGGTGCGCAGTCAGCTCGCGCTCCTCCAGGGCGACGCGAAGTCGGCGCTCGCACTCGCCGAGGTCGGCATCGGCGTGGCTCGTAGCATCGGGCCCAGGAGCACCGAACTGCTGAGGCCGTTGCTGGCGAAGGGTGACGCCGCGCTGACGCTGGGCCGGCTTCCCGAGGCCGAGCAGGCGTTCCTCGAGGCCGGGGCGCTCGCCGAAGAGCTCAAGCCGTGGAAGGTGACGCTCGCCGACGCGAGGCTGGGGCTGGCGAAGACGCGGTTCGAGGCGAAGCAGCGAGACGGCGCCAACCGCGCGCTCGTCGAGCAGGCGCTGGCGACGTACCGCGAGACTGAAGGCGCGGAGCGGAAGTCGGAAGCGGCGGCCGCGCTCCTCGCGCGGTGGTGACGCCGAAACGAGCTGGAAAAGAGGTGGTGTTGGCCGGTGCGCGCGAGCTGATGCTCGAGGACGACGGCGGCGGGGAGCTTCGCGGCTCTCCTGGCTTCAGGACCTGGTGGCGTCGGCCTCGGCCTGCTTCGGAATGGTGCCGCCCATCGCGGCGAAGCGCTCCAGCGCGCGTTGGAGCGCCATCGACTTGAGGCGCTCGTCGTCGAGCTGTGACGACAGCTCGCGCACCTCGTCACGGAGCTGCTCGACCACGGGCTGCTCCGAGAGCGCCCGCTGGAGCACCGCGAGCTCTGCGCCCAGGCTCGCCCGGAGCGCACTTTCCTGCGCGTCACGCTCGGCGAGGCGCTGCTCGAACTCCCGGGTGAGGGCCTCGTACTCGGCCGTGGTGCGCGTGATGACGCCGCGGGCCGCCGTCAGCTGTTCGACCCGCTGCCGCTCGTCCTTCGCGCGCTGCGACAGCTCGTCTTCCATCGCCCGCAGCCGCCGCTCCGAGGCGCGCAGGACCTCGGTCAGCCGCGCGCACTCGGCTTCCTGGCGTTTCAGGGTCGCGTCGGTCTCTTTCAGCAGCGCGACGAGGGTGCGGCGTTCGAGGTCGCCCGCTTCGACGCGCTGCACGGCCTCCATCTCGGACTCGCGAAGCAGGGCGAGCGTCTCTTCGTACGCCTCGATGACGCCATGGGCCTCGGAGAGCTGGGTGGCGATGCTCTGCTCAGGCGCCTGGCCGGCCGTCGACGAGACCAGCGCGTCGACCGCCGCCTGCTGCTCGGCGTCGAGCGGGTCGAACCGAATGCCAAACCCCTTCGCCTCGACGCGCACGACGGAGCCGGGCAGCGTCACCAGCTTCTCGGCGACCGACAGCTGCACCACCACGCGGGTGGCCTGAGGCAGGGGGCGAAGGCTGCGGACGAAGATGCCTCCGCTCGAGACGTCACGAAGGTAGCTGGCGCGGAACGCATCGGGCGTCGCGAGCCTGACTTCGACGCGGTACGTCTTGTGGCGGGTGTGCTGACGGCGGTCCTGCGACGACGACGACATGGCGCCATCGTCGCCGCGCCATCGACTCCAGGTCAGCAAGAAACGACGACATCAGAGAACGGCTGCTGAGGAACAAGTCATTGTCGCCGACGGCTCCGCAGCGGTCAGCGCTTGGCGTACTTCTCGGCCAGCAGGTGCGTCGACAGGAAGAACGTCTGCCGCTGCAGGTCCGCGACGCTCGAGAGCGCACGCTTCCCGAACCGCCGCGCGCGCGCCACCAGCTTGCCGCGGTCTCCGCCCGACTTGACGAAGTCGCTCGCGCGCTGGGCGAAGTACAGGCCGAGGTTGACGCCGCGGTAGAGCTGCTCGGTGACGGCTGTCCACTGGGTCTGGTCGAAGAACGCGGCGCGAAACGCGTCACCTTGCGGCGACTCGTAGTCCTGCGCGACGGCCTTCTTGCCGAAGCCGAACGCCTCGCGGGGCACGCCGCGCTCCTCGAGCAGGCGGCGCGGAATCGGGCGGTCGTAGTCGGTGCCCAGCTGCCACGCCTTCATCTCGTCGGAGCGCGAGACGCGGTTGATGGCCGCGACGCTGCGCATGAAGAGGTACGGCACCGAGGCCTCGATGACGCCGTACCGCACGCGCGCTTCGATGAGCGCGTAGCCGCTCTGGGCGCCTCGGACGATTTGCCCCGACAACCCCATCTCTCCGAGCTGCCGCTCCCACGCGCCGTCGCCGACGTGGCCGGCCCAGAAGATGGTGGGCTGCTGGTGACGGTCGGCGTCGGTGAGCATCGAGTGGAAGACGAGCTCGGGAGAGATTTGCGCGGCCGCCCAGCACCAGGCCTCGAGCTCCAACGGCACGGTCGAGAGCTCGAGGTCGAGATAGTGCGGGGTCGCGCCGAGCTGCGAGGCGATGTCCGAGCCGTCGTCGTCGCTCACGTCGGCGTTCATCACGCCCTGCAGGAGTCGGGGGATGCGGGTGTTCGAGCGCTTCGCCGTCCAGCTGGGCAGCTTCGGCTCGAGCGCCGTCACGAAGGCCGTCACCGCGCCCGAGTCGTACCCGCGCGAGACCGACGTCACCGACCGCATGGGCCGTGCGCGTGACGACGAGGTCGCGTTGGCGTGGAGCGTCGTCAGCGCGTGGCCGAACTGCTTCACGTAGTCGGCGTAGCGCTCGAAGGTGCGGGGCGGGTCGCGAAAGTGGAACGACGCCGAGCCACGCGCGTCGATGCGCAGCGACTCGAAGATGAGCTGGCTCATCGTCGGAAGGCGAGGGTGCAGCACGTGGAATTGCCGCACGTAGTTGAAGACGCCCAGGGCCATGCTCTCGCCCCAGTCACGGTGGTCGAAGCGCAGGTCGATGCGCGCCCCGAGCCGCCCGAGCAACACCACCAGGGAGTTCGACGCGTACCAGACGCCGCCATCACGTGCGTACACGCAGCGGTCGACGGTGGTGCTCGCCGGCACCACGTGCACGCCGTCGTCGTCGAGCCGCAGCCCGCTGCCGAAGATGGCCTCGGCCCGATGAAAGTCGCCGCGCTCGAAGGGGCCTGTCCACATGCCGGCCACCACCCAGCGCGGGTTTGACGATGGGTCGACCTCCACCATCGGCCCGACCTCGACCAGCGTGCTCCCAACCTCAGGCTCGATTCGCGCGAACCACGCCAACTTCGGAAGCTGCTCGTCTCGATGCACAGTGAGTTTCACTGCCGCTGAGTGTACGAGTCACAGTCTGTTGCTTGACGACAAAACGCGCCGGTTACCGCGCCATTGAATCGGAGTTGCAATGACGTCCCCATCGGTGACCGAAGCTCAAGCGTGGGAGCTCGCCTCCTGGGACAGCGTCGAGACGCTGAAGCGACTTCGCAGCCGCGAGGTGAACGCGAGCGAGGTCGTCGAGGCCGCCATCGTGCGCAGCGAACGGGCCGCGACGCTCAACGCCATCGTCACGCCGACCCACAACCGCGCCCGGGCCGACGCGCTGCGCAGAACGGGGCCGCTCGCGGGCGTGCCGATGTTCACCAAAGACCTCGTCCAGGTGGCCGGGGTGCGCACCGCGTGGGGCAGCGCCGGCGCAGGCCACTTCATCTCGTCGAAGAACGACCCGAGCGTGGACGCGCTCGAACGCCTCGGCCTCGTCTCGCTCGGCAAGAGCGCGACGCCTGAGATTGGCCTCACCGCCACCACCGAGCCCCTCGCGTTCGGGCCGACCTTGAACCCGTGGGACCTCACGCGCACGACGGGTGGCTCCTCGGGCGGCGCGGCGGCGCTCGTCGCCTCGGGCGTCGTCCCCATGTCGCACGCGAGCGACGGCGGTGGCTCGATTCGAATTCCCGCGTCGTGCTGCGGCCTCGTCGGCCTCAAGCCCTCGCGCGGCCGTTTCGACATGGAGGGTTCGCCGACCCTGCCGGTGAACGTCGCGGTGCACGGCATGGTGACGCGCACCGTTCGTGACACCGTGGAGTTCTGGCGCGCCTACACCGCGACCGTGCCGTCGAAGCTCCCACCCATCAGCGTCGTCGACCCGGCGCCGCGCAAGCCGCTGCGCATCTCGATGGTGACGACGGCGCCGCGCGACGTCCCCATCGACCCCGACGTGCTCGGGGCCCTCGACGACGTCGCCAGACGCCTGGAGCGCCTCGGCCACCACGTCGAGCCGGCGCCGTGCCCGTGGTCTCAGGACGACCTCGACGACTTCCTCGCGCTCTGGGGCTTCCTCGGCTTCGTGCATCAGAAGCTCGGGCGCGTGCTGTTTCACCGCGACTTCGACACCTCGCAGCTCGACCCGTGGACGCACGCGCTCTCGAAGCACTTCGCCAGCTCGAAGTGGGACGCGGCCAAGCGCATGCGCCGCCTGCGCCGCTTCTCGCAGACCTTCGCCGAGACGATGGCCGGCCGAGATCTGTTCCTCCTTCCGACGCTCGCGCTCGTGCCGGCGGTCATCGGCCACCTCAAGACCGACGCCGTTCCTTTCGAAGAGATGCTCTGGCGCCTGACGAGGACGGTGCCCTTCACGGGCATGGTGAACGCGGCGGGCACGCCGGCCATCTCGCTGCCCCTGGGTCGAACGGCGAACGGCCTGCCCATCGGCGTTCAGTTCGCCGCGGCGATGGGGAAGGAGCAGCTGCTGCTCGAGCTCGCCCTTCAGCTCGAGGCCGACGCGCCGTGGCCGCTCCTGGCGCCCCGGCCGGGCTGATTCGTCACTCCGCCATACGCGCTGAGCGCGAGCCTCTTATGCTCTCGCGTATGTGGAGAGTCGCCATCGTCGCCCTGCTCGCCGCGAGCTGCCGCAGCAGCCCGGCCGAAGCGTCTGCACCACCGCCGCAGCCGCGCACCACGCCGGCGCCTGCCATCATCGAGCCGATCTACGACGGCGCGATGGTGGGTGACTGGCAGGACCACGGGTGGACGGAACACGCCCAGAAGACCGGCCACGGCGAGCGCTTGCCGCTGACGGGCTACGGCGGGTGGATTCTGTCGAACACCCGGCTCAAGGGCGTCTTCGGTGGCGTGACGTTCAAGCTGCGCGCGCCTCCCACGAAGGGCGACTTCCTCGAGGTGCGAGTCGACTCCGAGACGGTCGACATCTTCCCGCGCGTTCGCGTCACCGCGGCGCATCGTCGCGCGCTCGACGACGGCTGGGTCGAGGTCTTCGTGCCGATGAACGAGCTCAACCCGACGATGGTGCCCTTCAACCGCGTGGTGCTGCGCGCCTTCGTTCACCTGCAGTCGCCGGGCATCGTCGAGTTCGATGCCGTGGGCCTCACCGGTGCCGACCCCGCTCAGCTCAAGGCCGCGCAGGCGGTGCTCGACCAGCCCGGCTACCCCGCGGCGTTGTCCGTCGACTGCAAGGCCGAGGGGCGCGCCATCAGCCCGCTCATCTACGGCATCGCGTACAGCGCGCTGCGCGAAGCCGACACCTCGCATCAGTTCTCGCTCAACGCGACGGCGCGGCGCTGGGGCGGCAACCCGACCAGCCGCTACAACTGGGAGCTGGGCAACGCTTGGAACACGGGCTCCGACTACTTCTTCATGAACACCACGTACGGCCACGCCTCGGAGCGGGTGTGGCAGACGTTCCTCGAGGTGAACCGCGACCGTGGCCTCAAGTCGGCGCTCACGGTGCCCATGCTGGGGTGGATTGCCAAGGACACCACGTCAGCCTCGTTCCCCGTCTCCGACTTCGGCCCGCAAGAGGCGACCTGTCCCGAGAACGCGAAGGTGGGCAACGGCGTCGGGAAGAACGGCAAGCCCATCAAACCGGGCCCGGCGACTCGCACCAGCATTCCGCTGCAGGCGTCGTTCATCGGCAGCTGGGTCGCCGAGGTGAAGGCGTTGGAGGCGAAGCGCGGCCGCCTGGTGCATCAGTACATTCTCGATAACGAGCCCGCGCTCTGGAACGACACCCACCGCGACGTGCACCCGCAGCCGGTGACGTACGACGAGCTGCTCGAGCGCACGATTGCCTACGGCACCGCGATTCGAAAGGCCGACCCGGACGCGCTCATCGCCGGCCCGGCCGAGTGGGGGTGGGCCGGGTACCTCTATTCGGCGGCAGACGCACAAGCCGGCTTCAACGCGAAGCCCGATCGCCGCGCCCATGGCGACGTGCCCCTCATCGAGTGGTACCTGAAGAAGCTCCGGGAGCACGAGCAGAAGACCGGCGTGCGCGTGCTCGACGTGCTCGACCTGCACTACTACCCGCAGGCGAAGGGCATGGGCGTCGGCGCAGAAGGGAACACCGACCCCGACAGCAACGCGCTGCGCATCCGCTCGACGCGCTCCTTGTGGGACCCGCGCTACATGGACGAGTCGTGGGTGAAGGAGCCGGTGCGGTTGCTCCCGCGAATGCAGGCGTGGGTCGACGCCAACGCGCCGGGCCTCAAGCTGTCCATCGGTGAGTACAACTTCGGCGCGGAGCAGCACATGTCGGGCGGGCTCGCGCTCGCCGAGGCGCTGGGCCGGTTCGGACAACATGGCCTCTACTCGGCGTTCTACTGGACGTACCCGACCGAGAACTCCCCGGCGTACTGGGCGTTCCGCGCGTTCAGGAACTACGACGGCAAGGGTGGCCACTTCCTCGAGCAGTCGTTGCCTACCGAGGCGCCCAGAGACCTCTCGTTGTTCGCCGCGCGCTCCGCCGATGGCCGCTCGATGAGCCTCGTGTTGCTCAACACGTCGACGACCGACACCTTCGAAGCGGCGGTGAACCTGAAGGGCTGCACGCTGCCCACCTCGCAGCGCGTGTTCCGCTACGCAGGCGACCCTGCCGGCTTCGCTGAACGGCAGTCGGTGCTCGGCAAGGCGTGGCGCGCGCCGCCGTCGTCCATCACCGTCATCGAGCTGCAGCTGGGCGCTCCCGAGAAGTGAACCCCCACGAGGCGCCGGTGGCTCACGAGCGTCGAAGGAGCACCCATGAGCACCACCTCGACGTTCGACCTCACCGCCACGCGCGACGAGGGCTACCGCTTCCTCATTCGTTTTGATGGCACCGACTCGCCACCGCTGGTGACCGATGAGCCCGCGCCGCTCGGCAAAGGGCAGGGGCCGAACCCGTCACGGCTCCTGGCCGCTGCCCTCGTCAACTGCCTGGCCGCGTCGTTGTTGTTCGCGCTCGGCAAGAAGGGCGTCGAGGTGAAAGGCATGACGGCGACGGCGCACGTCGAACTCGGCCGCAACGAGCAGAACCGCCTGCGCATTCAGCGCGTGCAGGTGAACGTCACGCCGACGGTCGGCCCCGACGCGAGCGCCGCGGCCATCGACGACGCCATCGACACCTTCGAGGACTTCTGTGTGGTGACGCAGAGCGTGCGCGCAGGGCTCGCGGTCGACGTGCGCGTCGAGCCCGCCGTTGCATCGACTTTCTGAAGGCATCAGCCTGCGGCGTGGGTGAGGCCCGCGTGAAGCGAGCGTGACCGCCGCAGTTCTGCTACCTCTCAGCGTCATGAATCCGCTCTTCACAGGCCTGTTGCTGGTCGTCGGCGTCGGAGTCTTCAGCAAGACGATGCTGGGTCGTCTGCGCGGCATGGCGTCGCTGAAGGGAGAGCCCGGCAACCGCCTCGACCGCAAGGGCGACCGGCTCAAGTCGCTCGCCATCTTCGGCTTCGGCCAGAAGCGCATGGTCGACCCCGAGGAGTTCGTCCCCGGCTTCATGCACGTGCTCATCTTCGGCGCCTTCATGGTGCTGGCGCTGCGCACGGTGATGCTCTTCGTCATGGGCTTCTCGTCGAGCGCGCTCTCGGTGCTGTCGAACCTGAGCGACCCGTTCTGGACCGAGTGGGCCGTGCTGAAGACGCCGTACGAGCTCTACCTGCTGCTGAAGGACATCGTGGCCGCCGGCGCGCTCCTCGGCGTCACGTACTTCGGCGTGCTGCGGCTCGTGGTGAAGCCTGACCGCCTCACCAAGTCGAACGAGGCGCTGCTCATTCTCGGCTTCATCGGCGCGCTGATGGTGACGGAGTACATCTTCGGCGCCTCCCACCTTCGCGAGCAGGGCATCGCCTTCACCTCGTACGAGCCCGTCACCAGCCTCTGGGGCAAGGCGCTCGCCGGGGTGCCGACCGAGACGCTCCATACGCTGGGCGTCATCGGCTTCTGGGTGCACATCACCATCATCCTGGTGTTCTTGAACTTCCTGCCGCACGGCAAGCACTTCCACGTCGTCGTCGGCCTCGGCAACGTCTTCCTGAAGAAGCTGCCGCCCGAGAGCCAGCCGCGCATCTCGTCGAGCGCGAAGCTGTCGACGCCCAACCTCGAGAAAGAGGAGTTCGGCGCCAAGACGGTGCTCGACCTCTCGTGGAAGCAGGGCCTCGACGTCAACACCTGCACCGAGTGCGGTCGCTGCCAGACGCACTGCCCGACGTACATCACCGGCAAGCCGCTCACCCACAAGGGCGTCAACCAGAGCATCAAGCAGTTCCTCTGGAAGAACGAGAACGAGCTGCCGCAGTGGAAGGCCACCGCGAAGAAAGCCGATGACGGCCGCGTGCTGGCGCAGGTCGACGGCAAAGAAGTCGAGGTGCCGTCGCTCGTCGGGCCGGTGTTGTCGGCAGAGACCATCTGGGCATGCACCTCGTGTGGCTGGTGCGAGCAGGCGTGCCCCGTCTTCATCGAGAACGTGCCGCGCCTCATCGACATGCGCCGGTACAAGGTCCAGGTCGAGGCCGACTTCCCGCCCGAGCTGCAGCGCGTCTTCGAAGGCATGGAGCGCCAGGGCAACCCCTGGGGCATCGGCCAGGACAAACGCGACGAGTGGGAAGGCGACATGCCCCTGCCGAAGTGGGGCGACGGCGGCACCTACGAGTACCTCTTCTACGTGGGCTGCGCCGGCTCGTACGACGACCGCATGAAGAAGGTGTCGAAGGCGGTCGCGAAGGTGCTCACCGAGGCGGGCGTGACGTTCGCGACGTTGGGCAAAGAAGAGACGTGTACCGGTGACTCGGCCCGCCGCGGCGGCAACGAGTACCTCTACCAGACGCTCGCCAAGATGAACGTCGAGGCGTGGAACGCCAAGGGCATCAAGACCATCGTCACGCAGTGCCCCCACTGCTTCAACACCATCAAGAACGAGTACCCGGAGTTCGGCGGCAACTACCGCGTCATCTCGCACACCGAGCTGATCAACGAGCTGCTCAAGGACAAGCGCATCAAGCTGTCGAAGGTGATGAACGAGAAGCTCACCTACCACGACCCCTGCTACCTCGGCCGGCACAACGGCGTCTTCGAGGCGCCGCGTGAGGTGCTCAAGGCGATTCCGGGCCTCGAGGTCATCGAGATGCAGCGCAGCGAGCGTGAGTCGTTCTGCTGCGGCGCCGGCGGCGCCCGCATGTGGATGGAGGAGCACACCGGCCAGCGCATCAACCACAACCGCGTGAACGAGATCGCCAACACGCTCGCCCACGCGCAGGACGCCTCGGTGCCGCTGCCGCTGGCGACCGACATGAAGAAGCCGGGCATGGTCGGTCAGTTCAAGGGCAAGGCCGCGGGCTCGGTCGCCGTCGCGTGCCCGTTCTGCCACACGATGATCAAAGACGGCCTCAACGACACCGAGCGCGGAGACACCATCACGGTGCGCGACGTCGCCGAGCTGGTCGCCGAGTCGATGGAGACGAAGCAGCCGTCAGCGCCGGTGGCCGAGGTGCCCGCGCCGGTGCAGAGCTAGGCGCGCTCGGGCCGGCAGATTCGTCTGCCGACCTGCGCGTGGTATGACATCCGCATGGCCTCCGAGAAGAAGCGGGTGGATGACACCACCTTGCCGCTCCTCACCCCCAAGCTGCCGCGCATCAAGGACCGTCGCGGCGGCTCGGATTCGCTCGTGAAGTTGATGGCGCGCATTCAGAACGGCGCACCCGAGCGCCGCGCCTTTCGCGACCGTCGCGCCACGCCCCGCGTCGCCGTCACCATCGACATCGAAGCCGACGGTGACGAAGGCGAGCGGGTGATGATGCGCACCCACGACCTGTCGACGTTCGGCGTCGGCGTGTCGTCCGGGCCCACCCTCAAGAAGGGCAGCAAGATTCTCATCCGCCTCTTCCTGCCCGACGATCCGACGACTCCGCTCGAGCTGAAGGTCGTCGTCCTCGGCCCCTTCGGAGAGCAGGGCGGCGCGCGCATGAAGTTCATCAACCCGCCCGTCGAAGCCGTCCGCCGAATTCATCGGCTGCTCACCTGAGGTGAGTTCGATAGGGTGCCTCTCGTCGTGAGCGACTTCGAGCGCCGTCAAAGTGTGCGGGTGCCAGTCTCACTTCCCATCGAAGTGCGGGACGACCGTGGCTTCTCGTTTCACTCGACCCGCGACGTGTCGGCGACCGGCTGCTTCTTCGATCGCGCCATTCCCCACGCCGTCGGCGCCCGCGTCGCGCTCACGTTCTCGCTCCCCGGCGAGGGCCGCAGCATTCGGTGTGAAGGTGAAGTGGTGAACGTGCCCGACAAGAAGGGCTACGGCATGGGCATTCGATTCCTGAACATCTCGCCCGCAGACGCGCATCGCATCGATGAGTTCGCGCGGGCGCTCCTCGAGGGCGAGAAACGATGAAGACGCTGACCCTCGTGGTGTTCGCAGTGCTGCTGTCGGCAGGCTGCCTCAGCGACAACCGAGCCTCCCGTGACCGCGGCGCGGCTGGCTTCTTCGAGAACGTGCCGGTGTACCCGGCGCCGAAGGTCCAGCGGTGCGCGAAGTTCAAGAAGGGTGGCAACGCCGCCGCTGCCTGCGACGAAGCGAAGTACCTCGCCGAGATCTACGTGCGCCGGCTCTCGTCGGGTGACGAGGTGTGCCTCGAGGGCGGCTTCGGAGATCGGCCCCTCGCCTCGTGCCTGGCGCGCGCCTCGGTCGCCGACACCGACACCAACCGGCTGCTCCTCGAGATTCGCAACGCGCAGCCCGGCTCGAAGTGGTTCAACAAAGAGTCGAATCAGTTCTGGTTCGAAGAGGGCGCGCTCGTCGACCTCTACCTCGCCGACCACGGCTACTGAGCGGCAGGCTGACTCTTCGGCTGGGCTTGCGTTGAGCGTCGAGGCGCGCGCGGCCATACTCGCGTCGTGGCCTTCTACGACCCGCTGGTGAACGCACTGTCGCCCTCGAAGCTGAAGTCGCTGGCGAACGAGCGCCTCTCGGACCTCATCGACAAAGAAGCGATACGCGCGCGAGCGTCGCTCGAGGAATTGCAGCAACGCTACCCGTCGGCGGGTCCACGCGAGCTCTCGCAGCGGCTCATCGACTCGAAGAAGCAGGTCGCCAGCATGTTGGGTGGCGTCACCGGCATCTTCGGCGCCGTCACCGTGCCGGTCGACCTCATCGGCATGGTGTACCTGCAGCTCGTGCTGCTGGTGGAGGTCGGCACCGTGTTCAAGGCCGACTTCAAGAACGAGCGCGGCAAGAAGGACGTGCTCGACCTCTTTGGCTACGCGAACGGCATCGGCCCCGTGCAGCGCGCGAGCCCCAAGGTGCTGGGCAGTCTGGCGGCGATGGTGCTGACGAAGACGGGCCTCAAGGCCATCGGTCGCGCCATGCCGCTCGTCGCCGCCCCCATCTCGGCGTACCTCAACAACCAGCACATTCAGCGCGTCGGTGACTCGGCGATTCGGCACTACGACGGGTGGGTGCACGCGCACGAGAAGTCGAAGAAGGCTTCGGGGAGCTGAGCCGAGCGCGGCACGGTTGCGCTTCCGCCGGAGGCGCGAGTCTCGTACGAGACTGCGAGACTTCACCGGCGGGGGGCCTTCATGTTTCTGAAGAAGTACGTCGCGCTGTACATGGTGGCCTTCGGGGCGGTCCTGCTGCTCACGCAGGTCGTGATGCCGCGCATCATCCCGCCGAGCACTGACGAGTCGGCCGGGTTCGTCGGACCGATGCTCTCGCAGTTCGTGCCGATGCTGGTGCTGTTCGTCGTCTTCGTGACGCTCCTGTCGAAGAGCCGCAAACACCTCGCCGTCGTCACCGAGGCGGAGCGGCTGCTCCAACAAGGACGAAACGCGCAGGCCCGCGAGCTGTTCCAGCAGTACCGCCAGCAGAATCCGAAGCATGGCTTCGGCGCCATCAAGCTCGGCATCGCCCACTCGAGGTTGTGGAAGTTGAAGGAGGCGCTCGAGGAGCTCCACGCCGGGCAAGCGTTGGGGGCGGGTGAGCTCGCGTCCGTCGCGTTCGAGCACGAGGCCTTCGTGAAGGCGGTGCTGGGTGACGTGGCTGGCGCGCGCGCCGCACTCCAGGCCGTGCCCGCTGGTCGTGGTGACCCCCGCTACGCGACGCTCATCGCGGCGGTGCTCGAGGTGCGCGCGGGCGACTTCGCAGGCGCGCGGAGCCGGCTGGGCTCGTTCGACGCGAAACAACTGCCCGGCGTGCTGGGCGCGTTCGTGCGCGCGCTCGAGGCCTGGGCCATCGAAGCGCTGACTGGAGAGCTGCGCCACGTCGACCGCGTCGCGTTGTTCGGCGAGACGGGCCCTGAGGCGCTGCGGGCTGCGTGGCCGGAGTTCGTCGCGTTCGTCGAGCGAGCCCCGCTCAGCTGACTCTCGGCGCTCAGCGCACCTCGTCGAGCCAGTGCGGGCCCAGCGCGCGTGACTGCTCCACCACCCAGGCGGCGCGCGCCTTCACCACGTCGCTCGGGTTCTTCACGCTGCGCTTCTTCGGTGACGGCAACACCGCCGCCAACAACGCCGCTTCTTCCACCGTCACCTGCTTCGCGCTCTTCCCATAGAACGTCCGGCACGCCGCCTCGACGCCGTACACGCCGTCTCCGAACTCGGCCACGTTGAGGTGCACCTCGAGGATACGCGCCTTGGGCCACAGCACCTCGAGCATCACGGTCAGCCCGGCCTCGAGCGCCTTGCGCACGAACGACTGCCCGCGCCAGAGGAACAGGTTCTTCGCCACCTGCTGCGTCAGCGTGCTCGCGCCGCGCGTCGACTTGCCCTCGAAGCGGTCCTCGACGGCGTCCGCGATGGCCTCGACGTCGAAGCCGAAGTGCTGTGGGAACTTCTGGTCCTCCGAGGCGACGACGGCGAGCTGAAGGGCAGGGGCGATGCGCTCGAGCGGCACCCACTGCTGCTTCAGCGTGAAGCGCTTTTCGCCCTCCGTCGACGCCTCGAGCCGGCGCGCCAGCATGAACGCGGTGGTGGGCGGGTCGACGAAGCGGAAGAGCAGGAGCAGCACCACCAGCCCGGCGAAGCCGATGGCGAGCGCGTGGACGAGCCACCTCAGCACCCGACGCGGCCAGTGCTTCGTCGCGCCTGCCGCCTTCGCCTTCTTCACTTCTCGGTCTTCAGGCCCGCCTGGTTCCACGCCATCATGCCGCCGACGAGGTTCATCACCTTGCCGAAGCCCAGCCGCGAGAGGGCCTGCGCGGCCTGTCCCGAGCGGCCGCCGCTCCGGCACACCATGAGGAACTCGTCACCCTTGTTCCACGTCACGGCCTGGGCCGGCACCGAGGCCAGCGGCACCAGCGTCGCCCCGGCAATGTGGCCGAGCTCACCGACGAACTCGTGCGGTTCCCGGACGTCGATGATGCGCAGGGTGGCTGGGGCCGGAAGCGGCAGCTCCGTCACCTGGAGGTCCTTGTGGCCAGCGGGGTTGGGTCTGGCGGTCGAGTCGAAGAGCGACATGGCTGTTCCACATGCGGCCCCTGTGTCGAAAACACAAGTTCGACAGCGGTCGACGGGGCGATAAGGTCGGACACGCAATGTCAGACTCCAAGCCCGTGGCCCTGCCTGCGCATCTCTGGGAGGCCCTCGATCTCATGTCTTCGGAGATGGGCGTCGGCCGCGATGCGCTCGTCTCGCAAGCTGTCTTCACCCTCGCGAGGCTCAACGGCTACGTCGTCGCCGGTCGCGGCCTGAGCGCAGGAGAGCCCGCACACGCACCTGCGGCGCCTCCGGGCCTCAAGCCTGCCGCGGCCGCCAAGCCAGCGCCCGCACCTGCCCCCGCGCCCGCCCCGAGACCTGCGCCACCGCCCAAGGGCCGGCCGGCGCCGATTCCCGAGCCTGAACCCGAGCCCGAGCCCGAGCCGGAAGCAGAAGACGAGGGCAACCCGTTCGACGACCCGGCGCCCGAGTCTGAGTTCGAGGATGATCCGCCGCCTGAGGACGAAGAGCCGCCTCCCGAGGACGACCTCCCGCCCGAAGAAGAGCCCGAGCCCGCTCCGCCGCCGCCTGCTCGTCCTGCGCCTGGCGGCAAGCAGTCCCTCACGCTCGTCATGGCCAACCGCGACCCGTTCAAGATGGTGACCGACGTCGTCACCATCGGCCGCGGCAAGACGTGCGAGTTCGTCATCGAGTCCAACAGGGTCAGCCGCGAACACGCCCGCATCATTCGTGAGGCCGGCGGCTTCGTGCTCGAAGACAACAACTCGTCGAACGGCACCTTCTTCGGCCCGAACAAAGAGAAGGTCACCCGGCGCCCGATTCGTGACGGCGACGAGTTCACGTTCGGCACCGAGAAAATCAAGTTCCAGATTCGGAAGTAGCGCGGCGCCTCAGCGCACTTCGCGTCCGAGGCTGTCTCTCGTTTGAGTCGCCTTCAGCCGCTCTGCGACTTCCATCGCCTGCGCCAGCTCGAGCTCGGTGACGAGGCCGAGGAAGACGCCGCCACGCATCACGGCCGCCGCGCGAACGTCGGCGCGCTGCATCTTCGAGCGGGCGTCATCGAGCGTGTCGAATGGGTCGACCGTCGGCACGTCACGCACCAGCACCGACGAGACGAAGCCCCACGCGCCCTTCGTCATGGCCGCCTGGAGCAGGTCTTCTCGTCGCGCGACGCCGACCAGCCGCCCGCCGAGCTCGACCGCGAAGACGGGGAGCGGCGACACCATCAACGTCTGCATGGCCTGACCCAGCGTGGTGCCGGGCTCGAAGCGTGGCGCGTACGGCGTCACGACGTCGCCCGCGCGAATCAACGACAACACCCGGTTCACCTTCGCCTCGCGCACTTCGGCGCCGGCGCCGAAGAACACCACCACCGCGATGAACGGCAGCATGGGCGTGGTGTTGGGCACGAAGGCGTAGAGGGCGATGAAGCCCACCGCCACGACGCGCGCCACCACGGCTGCGATGCGCGTCGCCTGCTCGGGCGCGAAGACGTACGAGAGCGTCGCGCGCAAGACGCGGCCACCGTCCATCGGGAGGGCGGGCAGCATGTTGAACGCGGCGAGGGCGAGGTTGGCGGGGATGAGCAGCACCCAGATGTGCTCAGCGCGCGGCGGCTCACGCAGCAACGTGAGCTTGGCGGCGTCGTACGCTTCGTGGCCCAGCACGACGGCGGTGCCCCAGAAGATCGCCGCGAGCACCACGTTCACGGCGGGGCCGGCGATGGCGATGAGCAGCTCCTGGGTGGGCGTCTTCGGCCGGTCCTTCAAGATGGCGACGCCGCCGATGGGCGTGAGCGTGATGTCGGTGACGGGAATGCCGAAGGCCTTCGCGACGAGCGAGTGGCCCAGCTCATGGAGCGCGATGCACGCGAAGATGAGCAGCGACATGCCCGCGCCGAAGAGCGCTCCGCGTGCGCCCCACATCAGCCACGGCCAGGCGCCGAGGCCCAGCACCAACACGAAGGACGCGTGCAGGTTGATGTCGATGCCGGCGACGGTGGCGACCCGAAGGGAGTACTTCATGGCTCACCTCAATAACCATCGCCCGGCCGGCGCCTGCGGCAGAGACTCCTCGAACGGTCAGCTCGAGGGCTCCTTCCGACGCCTCAGCATGCAGCGCAACCCGGCCGGAGTGCCACTGCCTCAGCGCGGGTCGATGGCGACGTCCATCATCGGGAAGACGCGCTCGCCGGCCATCACCTGGCTGGTGAAGACGCCGAGGTACGGCACCTTCTTGAGGAGCGGCCCGGCGACTGACGCGGCGAGTGCCTTCTGCACGAGCGCCGCCGAGGCCTGAAGGAGCGCGCCGTCGGCTTCGGTGTCGTCGTTCTCGAGCAGCGCCTCGAGCACCGTCTTCTTCTGCGTGAAGAGCTCGAGCTTCACCGACTCGTCGGCGCCGAGGTTGGCCTTCTCTTTGCCGAGTGCGATGGCCGTCTCCATGCCGCCGAGCCGATCGATGAGGCCCTTCTCGAGCGCTTCGTCACCCATCCACGTGCGGCCCTGCGCGAACGGCTCGAGCTCGTCGTACGTCTTGCCGCGGCCCTTTGCGGCGAGCTCGACGAACCGTTTGTACGAGACGAACAGGTTGGCGTCGAAGGCCTTGGCCTCGTCGTCGGTCATCTTGCGCGCGCCGATGACGGCGTCGGCGTGGGTGCCGGCCTTGAACGTCTCGTTGTTCAGCTCGAGCTTTTCGTAGAGCGGCCCGAGGTTCGGCACGACGGCGAAGATGCCGATGCTGCCGGTGTACGTCGACGGGTGCGCGACGATGGCGGTCGCATCCATCGAGACCCAGTAGCCGCCCGACGCCGCGACGTCGGACATCGAGACGATGACGGGCTTCTTCGCGCGCGCCTTCTCGACCTCGCGCCGCACGTAGTCGCAGCCAAGGCCCGCGCCACCAGGAGAGTCGACGCGGAAGATGATGGCCTTCACGTCTTCGTCCTCCACGGCCTTGCGCAGCGACTTGATGATGGCGTCGGAGCCCTGCGAGGCGCCGCCAGAGAACGGGTCGACGCCGCCCTTGCCCGCGACGATGAGGCCCACCGAGTAGATGAGCGCGAAGGTGTGTTTGCCCTCGGTGAGGCCGGCGGCCTTGCCGCTGACCGAGCGGTACTTGCCGGCCGAGATGAACTTCACCTTGTCGGTGGCCTTGAGGCCCGTGCGCGTGCGCAGGTCGTCTTCCACCTCGTCCCAGTAGGCGACCTGGTCGATGAGCTTCTTCTCGAGCGCCCAGTCAGACTTCTCGCCGGCTTCTTCGACGAGGGCCTTCACCTGCTCGACGTCGAGCTTGCGGTGCAGCGCGACGGCGTCGACGAAGTGCGCGAAGCCGCGCGCGAGGTTGCCGCTGATCATCTCTTTCACCGGCTCGGTGAAGGCCTTGCGGCCGAACTGCTCGCCCGACCCCGACTTGTACTTTCCGTAGCGGAAGTACTGCACCTCGATGCCCAGCTTCTCGAGCATGCCGGGGTAGTGCGCGAGGTCGGTCGCGAAGCCGTTGAACTCGAAGCGCGAGTCCTTCGGCATCACGATTTTGTCGGCGGCGATGGCGAGTGAGTACTCGCGCTCGGTCATGAACTCGCTCCACGCGATGACGAACTTGCCGCTCTTCTTGAAGGCGACGAGCGCGTCGCGGAGCTCTTCGATCTTCGCGGGCCCGACGGCCAGCGGCGCGAGCTCGACCACCACGCCTTTGATGCGCTTGTCGGCGGCGGCCTTCTTCAGGTTGAAGACGTGCTGGTTGATGGTGACGGGCTTGGCGCCGAAGAGCTCGTCGAGGCCTTCTGACTGCACGTACTCGGGGATCTCTCCCGACAACGTCAGCTTGAGCACGGCGCCGTCATCGACCGACGCCGACGCCCCAGCGCCTGCGAGGAGCGCGGTGCCTCCGATGGCGAGCAGGACGAACGCGCCGCAGCCGATGAAGAGCACGGGCGTGGACGACTTCTTCGGCCTCGCGGCAGTCGGAGGCACGCCGACGGGGCGCGGGGGCTGCGACGGGAAGGGCGGCTGAGGGAGCGGCGCGGGCGTGTTCGAGTCGGGCGAGACGGGGTCGCTCATAGGAGGTGAAGGCGTAGTGCCCGGCCCGACGCGGGGCAATCAGTCCTGCGAGGAAACGGTCAGGAGACGTCAGGGCTTGCCAGCGCGTCGTGCCCGTTCACGCGACGCGACGACCCGCTCGAGCGACGCCTCGTCTTCGCGTCTTCAGGCACGAAGCACAGCGCGAGCCGCAGGTTCGTCTCGGCCGACTGCAGCAGCCCACGCGTCTCGTCTTCGGTGGCGGCCTTCGTGAGCAGCGCGAGCCGGTCGTTGGCCCCGCTGGGCATGCAGCGGGTCCCGTGGAACAGACTGGTCGACATGAAGCACGTTTCTGCAGGCAGGACTGAAGGAGTGAGACTCCAGGAACGGACTGCCGCTGCCGCCGAGGTGCCGCGGGCACACTCCCATGGCGCATCTTTCTTCGCGAACGGGCCCACGCTGAGTGGTCAGGTGGGTGAGCGATGACGCTCGACCCAGCAGAACGGTTGGCCAGGCTCCTCGAGGCCGCTCGAGGCTGGCCACCGCCGACCCTCACGACTCCGTGGCCCGTGCTCTTTTCGGGCTGCCTCGCCGGGCTCCGGTGCGGGGTCGACGGCAGCGACAACGGCCCGCACCCCCTGATGGAGCGGCTGCGCGTGCTGCCGACGCTCCGGCTGGTCGCCTTCTGCCCCGAGGACGTGGCGCTCGGCACGCCTCGAGGCCTGCCCGACCTCACGGGTGGAGACGGGTTCGACGTGCTCGATGGACGCGCCCGTGTGCTCCTCGACGACGGGACGGATGTGACGGGTCCGCTCGTCAGCGCAGCTGAACGCATGGTCGACGTCGCGCAACGTGAGGCCGTGCGGTTCGCGGTGTTGATGGACATGAGCGCGGCGTGCGGCTCCCAGGTCATCTCTGATGGGCCGCGCCTCGTCGCTGTGAGGAAGTACCGCGTGGGGTTCGGCGTCGCCGCCGCGGCCCTCTTCCGTGCGGGGATTCCGGTTGTCGCGCAGCGCGATCATCGAACGCTCGACCACCTGTTGCAGCGGCTCGACCCCACGGGGCCTCGGCTCGACGCGCCCGTCGACCATCACGAGCGTGACTGGTACCGCGAGGCGTTTCCGTCAGCGCCGAAGCAGTGACTGGGAGCTGTGCGCGAGCGCGCGCGTGCGCTCGTCGAGCCAGGGCTCGAACGTCGGGTCCGTCACGCAGGGGCCTTCGTCGAGTCGCACCAACGACACGCCGTGGTCGGTCGCGATGACGGTGCCAGCCTCGGTCCCCTCCGCCGCGATGACGTAGTTGAAGAACCGCTGCTCCCTCGCGGGGAGCGGCGCCTCGTACAGCGGTACGTTCCGGTGCAGGGCGAAGTACGCGAACGTCTTGCTGCGCTCGCCGGTGACGAGGCCAAGTCCACAGAGGTCTTCGCGGCCCGACGCCGCCATCAACAGCCGAGTGAGTGGACCACCCGCGTCATAGGCGCTCGCGTCGTCGTAGCGGCCGAGCTGCGTGAACGACAACGAGTGGAAGGTGACGACCGAGACGAAGCTCGTCACCAGCAGCCCGCTCAGCGCCAACACGCCGGCCCACTGGCGCCACGCCAGCACCTGCTCGATTCCCGCGGCCGCGGCGGCGCACAGCAGCGGCAGCATGGGGACGATGAAGCGCAGCTCCTTGTGCGGCAAGGCGAGGTGACCCACGAGGAACAGCGCCGCCAGCACCACCACCGGCGTCGCGCGGCGAACGCCGACGAGCCCGAGCACCGCCAGCAGCACCCAGTGGGCGCCGAGGCTCTTCACCAGGTACTTCGTGTAGAACGCCGGCGGCGCGGTGCCCCACTCGGCGGCGCGGCCCTCGACGAGGTTGAAGCGCAGGTACAGCAGCGCGGAGTGGAAGAAGCGCCCCCACGTCACCAGGTCGAGCAGCCCGTACACGAGCGCCCAACCGCACAGCACCGCGAAGACGAGCCCCGCGTCACGCGTGCGTCGCTGAAGCAGCAAGCTGACGACCGCTCCCGCAGCGAAGAGCCCGCAGTGAATGCGCAACAGCACCGCGAGGCCCAGCATCGACGCGCCGAGCACCACCTTCCGCCGCGTCGGCGTCTCGAGCAGCAGCGCGAGGCCCCACGTCACGGGCAATGCCGACGCCACCTCGCTCATCGCGCGCGGCGAGAAGTAGATGGCCAGGCTCATCCACGAGAGGGCCGTCGCGCCCACCACCGCGCTCGGGAGCGAGCACCCCACCGCACGTGCGAGCCTCGCGACACCCAGCACCGTCAACACCGACGAGAGCGCGAAGCCGATGCGGATGAGCGGGACGTAGAGCGCGGGCTGGTCGAGGTGCACGAGCGCGAGGCCTTCGAGCACCAGCGCGATGAGCCCAGGCAGCAGCACGTTGCGCGCGCCGACGACGAACTCCCACGCTACCATCGAGTAGCCGAACGCCATGCGGTGCGCGGGCTCGAGTGATTGGTACACCTCGTCGGGCCAGTAGATGCCGTGGTCGTTCAGCGCGAGCCAGAGCCGCACGCCTGCACCCGAGACGAGCGCGATGGCCAACAGGGCCTTCCACGGGCGGGTCGCCTGGAGCACGCGGGTGCTCTTTCACGAGAACGGGCGGCTGTCGCGAAAGCCCTACCGGCGGTGGTCGACGATCTGCAGCTGCGTCTGCATGCCGCCGGGCGCCAGCAGCTTCGCCGACAGCGCGAAGTCCTGACCGACGGTGAGCTCGAGGCTGGGAGTGAGGTCGGGCGTGGTGCGCCACTCCTCCGAGATGTGCACCGAGCCGATGATCTCGCGGTCCACCGCGGTCTGGTCGAGCGACTCGAACACCAACAGCGGCACTGGCGCGCTCCAGGTGGGCAGCCCGTCGAGGAGCACCGTGCGGACACACGGCACCGGCGTGTTGGCGGCGATGACCTCGACGCTCCGCCCGCCGGGCAACATCACGCTGATGGGCATCGACACGACGTCGCTGAGCCCCGAGTTCTTCGTGCGCGAGAGGTTGCGGCCCAGAATCGCCGCGCCGACCGCGACGCCCAGCTCGGGGTGCACGTCTTTCTCCGACGACAGCCGCGAGAAGTGGCTGAGGCGGGTGCGAATCAGCGGCATGCGGGTCTGCCCGCCGACCAGCACCAGCTCGTCGATGTCTTTCGGGCTCAGCTTCGCGCGCGCGAGCACGTCGTCGCAGGCCGAGACACAGCGCTCCACGAGCGGCGTCACCAGGCGGTCGAGCTCATCGCGCGTCAGGGTCAGCTTCAGGTCGATGAAGCCGCCGTCGTCGCGCTGGGCCACCACGGGCACCCGCACCTCGACCGAGTCGATGCGCGAGAGCTGCACCTTCGCGTACTCGGCTGCGAGCGCGAGCCGCTGCATCACCGTGCGGTTCTCTCTCACCGAGACGCCGGCGGTCTGCTCGAGGTGCGTCGCGAACGCATCGGCCAGGCGCTCGTCGAAGTCGGAGCCACCGAGGAACGCGTCGCCGCCCGTCGCCAGCACCTTCACCACGCGGTTCTCCACGCGCATCACGGTGGCGTCGAAGGTGCCGCCGCCGAGGTCGAAGATGAGCACGGTCTGCGAGGGGCTGCGCAGGTTCGCGTAGAAGAGCGCCGCGGCGGTCGGCTCGTTCACCATCGCCAGCACCTTCATGCCGGCCTGCTCGGCGGCGCGGCGAACGGCGTCACGCTGCCGAACGCTCGCGTTGGCAGGCACCGTCATCACGCACTCGGTGAAGGCGTGGCCAGCCGTGCGGTGGGCGCGCGCGACGATGTCCTTGACGACGATGGCGGCCACGTCGACGAGGGGAATCATCTGCCCGTAGATGAGTGCGGCCGTGTAGCCGTCGCTCCCTTCGACGAGGTCGAACGCGAAGCGGTCTTTGTGGGCGGCGACGTACTCGGACTGGAAGCGGCGCCCGAGGAAACGCTTGGTGCCGAAGAGGGTGTGCTTGGCGTCATCGACGAGCTGCGTCTTCGCGGCCTGGCCCACGAGGCACTTCGTCGCGTCAGCCGAGGGGAACCACACCACCGAGGGCAGCACGGCCGACTTGTCGGCGACCTGCACCACCCGCAGCTTGCCGGTCGCGTCGAACCACGCTGCCGAGGTGTTGGTGGTGCCGAAGTCGATTCCCAGAACCGGCTGCATCACACCTCGCAAAGAACGCTCACAGGGCCAACGCACGAGACGCTACTCGCCTCGCTCGCGCGACCCACGTGGAAAGTCGGGGTGGGCAGGTGTCGGCAGACCGCTCCACTGCCTCGAAGCTTGTGTCCGTCGAGGTCCCGCGCTTTGCGTCGGGCCATGCGCCTGGAGACGACCCTCTCGAAGAAGCTCGGCCTGAAGTACCCGTTCGTGGCCGCGCCGATGTTCCTCATCTCGAACAAAGAGATGCTGCTCGCCTCGGCCGAGGCCGGAATTCTCGGCTGCATGCCGTCGCTCAACGCGCGCACGCCTCAGGCGTTTCGGGACGACCTCGCGTGGGTTCGCGCGCGCACCGACAAGCCCATCGGCATCAACCTCACCATCGGGCTGACGCCGCCGGAGCGCATCGAGCAGGACCTGTCGACGTGCCTCGAGTTCGACGTGCCGGTCATCGTCACCAGCTACGGCAACCCGACCGAGGTGGTGAAGCGCGTGCACGAGAAGGGGCGGCTGGTGTTTCACGACGTCATCTCGTTGCACCACGGGAAGAAGGCCGTCGGCGCGGGCGTCGACGCCATCATCGCGGTGGGCGCGGGCGCCGGTGGACATGCAGGACGGATTTCTCCGTTCGTCCTCGTGCCGTGGCTCGCCGAAGAGCTGAAGGTGCCCATCATCGCGGCGGGCTGCATCTCTGATGGCCGGCAGGTGGTGGCGTCGCTCAGCCTTGGCGCGCAGCTCTGCTACCTGGGCACCCGCTTCATCGCGTCTTCAGAGTGTGGCGCGAGTGACGCGTACAAGCAGATGGTGGTGTCGTCGGGCCCGGAGGACGTCGTCTACACGGACGTGGTCTCGGGCATTCACGCCAACTTTCTCAAAGCCACCGTGCCCGAGAACTTCTCGGCCGACCGCTCACCCGAAGGCGCGAAGCGCTGGAAAGACATCTGGAGCGCAGGGCAGGGCGTCGGGCTGGTGCACGCCGTCAAACCCATCGGCGCCATCGTGGAAGACCTTGCGCGTGAGGCGCACGACACGTTCTCTGCGCTGGGGTGACGGGTCCGTCAGGGCGCGCCGCGGGCGGCCTCGAGCAGCTTCTTCGCGCGCTCGGGCGTCGGCTCGCCAGTCTCGACCGCCATCAACTTTCCACCGGGGCCGAACGCGAACGCGAGGGTGCGCGCTTCGGGCACGCCCAGCGCCTTGCGCGTGACGCCGCCTTCGTCGAGCAACAGCCACACCCGTGAGGTCGGCCGGTACGACGCCTTCATCGTGGAGAGCACGAGCGGCCGGAACCACGACTGCGACATGTCCTCGAGCATCACGAGGGCCGGGCCCTTGTCCTCCACGGGCAGCGAGTGGAGCGCGAGGCTCCAGGCCTTCTGGGCGTCTCCTTGTGAGTGCGTCGGCGCGGTGACCACCACGACGGCGCCACGCGCAATGAGCTGCTCGTGGGTGAAGACACGGTCGAGCGGGTCGAGCAGCCGGAACGTCGGGAGCGCCTGAGCCCAGGGTTCTGCCGCGCTCGCGGCGCCGCTGATCAGCACGAACAACAGGGCGGCGACGACACGCATCAAGACGTCCGTTCTACCCGAGCGTCACCTGCGTCGCCCAGCCCCGGCCCAGCAATGAGGCGGCTCCCGCCTTCGAGACGGCGCTACCATCGACGCGCCATGAGCGTTCCCCTGCTGAAAGAGACGCTGACGTTGAGCAACGCGCGAGCGATGGCGTCGAGCGCGCCCGACTTTCTGCTCGGCGCCGCGCGCAAGCTGGGCCCCAACCTGAAGGTCGGCGTCGGCCCCATCACGTTGACGGTGCTCGCCGAGCCGCAGGCGCTGCAGCAGGTGCTCCAGAAGAACGCGAAGGCGTGGGGCCGGGGCACGGCGGTCGACGCGATTCGCCCGCTGCTCGGCAACGGCCTGCCGCTGTCGGACCCGCCCCTCTGGCTCACGCAGCGCCGCACCATGCAGCCCTCGTTTCATCGCGCGCAGGGGCCGAACTGGGTGCACACGATGCGGGAGGTCGCTGCGAAGTCGCTCGACGCGCTGACGCCGGGCGCCGAACTCACCACCCGCCACCTGATGATGACGCTGGCCCGCGACATCATCGTGCGCGCGATGTTCTCGCAGTCGCTGGGCGCCGACACGACCCCGTACGACGAGGCCTTCGGCGTGGTGGAGGACTACGTCTCGACGACGATGATTCCCGGCAAGCTCCCGCTGTGGGTGCCGACGCCGAAACACCTGCGCTTCAAGCGGGCCGTGACGTTCCTCCACGAGAACATCCAGCGCGTCATCGACGACCGGCGAAGGGAAGACACGCCGACGTCGGACCTCCTCACGCTGCTCATCAAGGCCCGCGACCCCGAGACGGGCGACGCGATGAGCGACCAGCAGCTGCGCGACGAGGTGATGAACATCTTCTTCGCCGGCCACGAGACGACCGCCAACCTGATGACGTGGACGGTGTTCCTGCTCTCGCAGCACCCCGCCATGCTCGAGAAGGTCGAGGCGGAAGTGCAGACGGTGCTCGGTCAGCGCGCGCCCGAGCCAGAGGACATACCGAAGCTCACCGCGCTCAACCGCGTCATTCGTGAGGCGCTGCGGCTCTACCCGCCGGCGTGGCTCTTCGCGCGCCAGGCCTTCGAAGACACCGAGGTCGCCGGCGAGCGCTTCACGAAGGGCCAGGTGGTGCTGGTGCTGCCGTACGTCACGCACCGGCTGCCGACGTTGTGGAGCGAGCCCGACACGTTCGACCCGGAGCGCTTCGCGGCCGAGTCCTCCACCGACGCCACCGTGTGGAAGTACGCGTACCTTCCGTTCGGCGCGGGGCCGCACGTGTGCATCGGCAATCACTTCGCGTTGCTCGAGGCTGCGGTGGTGCTGGCGATGCTGCTCCAGCGCGGGCGGCTCGAGGTGCTGCGGCCCGAGGCCGTGCGGCCGAAGATGGGCGCGACGCTGTTCGTTGGAAACGGGCTGCCTGCCCGGTTCGCGCCGCGCGGCTGAGTTTCGAAATCCGAGGCCGGAAGCGCCTCTGCAGCTCTCTGGAGCCGCAACACGTCGAGACTCTTCAGAATACAGGTGTTCCGGAACGCGACGGACAGCGGGTCGGGCTGGCGTGTCTCTCAGGCACCATGTCGCGACTCATCGCTGCGCTCCTGCTCCTGGTCGTGCCTGCCTGCTCCTCGTCGACCGCCTTCATCGATGACGGCGATGGCGTCGAGGTGGTGGCCGGTGGCTTGACGACCGAGGTCCCGGCGGGCACCGAGTTGGTCGCGGCCGGGTACGTGAGTCTGCTGCTGGAGCCAGACCCGACGGCGTATCGGCTCGAGAAGGTGGTGCCCCGCACCCGGCTCATCGCCGCGGGTGGCCCGCTCCGGAAAGGCTACCTGCAGCTCGTTCGTGGAGACTTCATCGTCTGGGGCCTCGCCTCGAAGCTCCAGGTGATTCGAATTCCCGACGCCGGCGCCGACGCGGGGCGCGAGCCGGTGGATGGCGGCGTCTTCGTGCGCGATGGCGGATCGTTCGACGTCGATGCCGGATGGGTCGACGTCGCCGACGCCGGAGCGCCGACTGTCATTCGTGTCATCGCCGCCAACCTCACCTCGGGGCCGGCGCAGAGCTACGAAGCAGCTGGCACCCGACTGCTGCAGACGCTGCAGGGCGACGTGGTGGCGCTCCAGGAGTTCAACGTCGGTGACAACCAGGACTCGACGCTGCGCGCGTGGGTCGGCCAGACCTTCGGGCCCGAGTTCCACTACGTGCGCGGCAGCAGCGCGGGCCCGTACCCGATTCCGAACGGCATCGTGACGCGGCTCCCTCTGCTCGCGTCGGGCGAGTGGATCGACCCTCGCGTGACGAATCGCACCTTCACCTGGGCGCGCCTCGACGTACCCGGCACTGCGGAACTCTGGGTCGTCTCGGTGCACCTGCTCACCTCGGGCGAGACGGCGCGCGCGGACGAGGCCAACGCCCTCATGGTGGAGTTGCGGCGAGCGGTGCCTGCAGGCGACCACGTCGTCATCGCGGGAGACTTCAACACCACGCGCCGCAGCGAGCCCTGCTTGTCGACCCTCGCAGCCATCGCCACCGCAGGCGTTGGCAGCGCGTTCCCGACCGATGGGAGCAACGGCAACACCAACGCGTCGCGAGGGAAGCCGTACGACCACGTGCTGGCCTCGGACTCGTTGCGTGCGCTGGAGCGGCCGGTGCGGCTGGGGAGCCGCCAGTTCCCCAACGGGCTGGTGTTCGACTCACGAACGTGGACGCCGCTCACCGACGCGCCACCCGCCCGCTACGAAGACAGCGCTGCGTTCAACATGCAGCACATGCCCGTGGTGCGAGCGTTCGAGCTGTGAGTCAGGCCGCCGTGCGCGCGCGTGGGTCGTAGCCGAGGTTGGGGCCGAGCCAGCGCTCCATCACCTCGAGCGTCATGCCCTTGCGCTTCGCGTAGTCCTCGACCTGGTCGCGGCCGAGCTTGCCGATGCCGAAGTACTTCGCGTCGACGTGGTTGAAGTACCAGCCCGACACGCTGCTCGCCGGCAGCATCGCCATCGACTCGGTGAGCGTGACGCCAGTCGCCTTCGTCGCTTCGAGCAGCTCGAACAGCGCCGGCTTCTCGGTGTGGTCGGGGCACGCGGGGTAGCCGGGCGCGGGCCGAATGCCTCGGTACTGCTCGCGAATGAGCTGGTCGGTCGAGAGCTTCTCGGCCTTGCCGTAGCCGCACCAGTCACGGGCGCGCTTGTGCATCAGCTCCGCGAGACCCTCGGCGATCCGGTCGCCAAGCGCCTGCACCATGATGGCGGAGTAGTCGTCGAGCTTCGCCTTGAACTCGTTCGCGAACGTCTCGACGCCGGGGCCGGCCGTCACCACGAAGCCGCCCATCGCGTCGACGCGGCCCGAGTCCTTCGGCGCCACGAAGTCGGCGAGCGACAGGTTCTTCTCGTTCTGCTGCTTCTCGCCCTGCTGCCGGAGCATCGAGAACGTGCTGACGACCTTCGCGCGCGTGGCGTCGGCGTAGATCTCGACGTCGTCGCCCACCGCGTTGCACGGCCAGAAGCCGACGATGGCCTTCGGCGTGAAGCGCTTCTCCTGCGTGATGCGGGCGAGCAGCTTCTTCGCGTCGGCGAACAGCTTGCGGGCCTCGGTGCCCACCACCGCGTCCTCGAGAATTCGGGGGAACGCGCCGTGCAACTCCCACGCGTTGAAGAACGGGCCCCAGTCGATGAAGGGCACGATGTCCTCCACCGGCACGTCGAAGGTGCGGGTGCCGAAGAACTCCGGCGTCGCGAGGTCGGCCTTCGCCCAGTCACAGGTGTACCGGCGCTTGCGCGCGTCGGCGATGGAGAGCGTCTGGCGTGCGTTCTGTCGCTCGGTGAAGTCGACCCGCAGCGACTCCTGCTTCTTCTTCGTCTCGGCGACGAAGGCCGGCTTCTGTTCGGGCGAGAGCAGCGCGCTCACCACGTTCACCACGCGCGAGGCGTCGAGCACGTGCGTCACGCCCGGCTCGTACTCGGGAGCGACCTTGACGGCAGTGTGCGCCGGTGACGTCGTCGCGCCGCCGATGAGCAGGGGCACCGTGAAGCCCAGGCGCGTCATCTCTTTCGCGACGTGCACCATCTCGTCGAGCGACGGCGTGATGAGGCCCGAGAGGCCGATGACGTGCGAGCCGTGCTCCTTCGCGGTCGCGAGGATCTTCTCTGCCGACACCATGACGCCGAGGTCGACGACGTCGTAGTTGTTACAGGCCAGCACCACGCCGACGATGTTCTTGCCGATGTCGTGCACGTCGCCCTTCACCGTGGCGAGCAGCACCTTGCCCTGGGCCCGCGCCGTGCCTCCGCTGGCGACCGCGAGGCGCTTCTCTTCTTCCATGAAGGGCGTCAGCCACGCGACCGCGCGCTTCATCACGCGCGCCGACTTCACCACCTGTGGAAGGAACATCTTCCCGGCGCCGAAGAGGTCGCCGACGACGCGCATGCCGTCCATCAGCGGGCCTTCGATGACGTCGAGCGGCCGCGGCAACGACTTGCGCGCCTCTTCGGTGTCGACGTCGACGAACGCGTCGATGCCCTTCACCAGCGCGTGTTTGAGGCGCTCGCCCACGGGCTGGTTGCGCCACGCGAGGTCCTCTTTCACCTCGCCCTTCGACGCGCCGCCCTGCTCGGCCTTGAGCGCTTCGGCCTTCTGCACCAGGCGCTCCGTCGAGTCGGGCCGCCGGTTGAGCAGCACGTCTTCGATGAGCTCGAGCAGGTCTTTCGGAATCTCGGCGTACACGCCCAGCATGCCGGCGTTGACGATGGCCATGTCCATGCCGGCCTTCACCGCGTGGAACAGAAACGCCGTGTGCATCGCCTCACGCACCGGGTTGTTGCCGCGGAACGAGAACGACACGTTCGACACGCCGCCCGACACCTTCGCGCCCGGCAGCGTCTTCTTGATGATGCGCGTCGCTTCGAAGAAATCGACGGCGTAGTTGTTGTGCTCCTCGATGCCGGTGGCGACGGTGAGGATGTTGGGGTCGAAGATGATGTCTTCAGGCGGGAAGCCGGCCTGCTCGACGAGCAGGTGGTACGCGCGGGTGCAGATGCGCACCTTGTCGTCGCAGCCCGCGGCCTGGCCGTTCTCGTCGAAGGCCATCACCACCGCCGCCGCGCCGTAGCGTCGGAGCAGCTTCGCGCGCTTGATGAACTCGGCCTCGCCGTCCTTGAGCGAGATGGAGTTGACGATGCCCTTGCCCTGCAGACACCGCAGGCCGGCCTCGAGCACGCTCCACTTCGACGAGTCGACCATCACCGGCACGCGCGAAATCTCGGGCTCCGACGCGATGAGGTTGAGGAACTTCGTCATCGTCGCTTCGCTGTCGATGAGGCCCTCGTCGACGTTGACGTCGATGATGTTGGCGCCGCTCTCGACCTGCTGCCTCGCGATGGCGACGCAGGTGTTCCAGTCGTTCTCCTTGAGGGCTTTGGCGAACTTCGGGCTGCCGGTGATGTTGGTGCGTTCACCGATGACGAAGAACTGCGAGGCAGTGGTGCTCATGGGCGTTTTCGCTCGTCAGGAGATGGTGAGGGGCTCGAGGCCCGAGAGGCGTTGAATGGCGTGCGGAGCGCCGACGATGTGAGGGCGGGTCGACTTCACGGCGGTGGCGATGGCGGCGATGTGCGCGGGCGTCGAGCCGCAGCAGCCACCGACGAGGTTGAGCCAGCCCTGCTTCGCGAAGTCGCCGAGCACCTCGGCCATGTCGGCGGGCGTCTCGTCGTAGCCGCCGAAGGCGTTGGGCAGGCCGGCGTTCGGGTAGCAGCTGACGTAACACTCGGCGATGTGCGCGAGCTCTTCGACGTAGGGGCGCATGTCTTTGCCGCCGAGCGCGCAGTTGATGCCGACCGAGAACGGCTTCGCGTGCCGAATCGAGTTGTAGAAGGCGCTGATGGTCTGGCCCGAGAGCGTGCGGCCCGAGCGGTCGGTGATGGTGACCGACACCATCAAGGGCACGCGGATGCCGACCTCGTCGAACACGGCCTCGATGGCGAAGAGCGCAGCCTTGCAATTGAGCGTGTCGAAGATGGTCTCGACGAGGAGCGCGTCGACGCCGCCCTTCAGCAGCGCGCGCACCTGCTCGGTGTACGCGTCGACGACCTGCTGCCACGTCACGGCGCGGAACTCGGGGCGGTTCACGTCGGGCGAGAGTGACAGCGTGCGGTTGAGGGGCCCGATGGCGCCAGCGACGAAGCACTTGCGGCCCGGGGTCTTCGCCTCGGCCTTCTCGGCAGCCCGGCGCGCACACGCCACCGCAGCGAGGTTCAGTTCGGTGACGATGCTCTCGAGCTTGTAGTCAGCCTGCGCGATGGAGGTGGCGCTGAAGGTGTTCGTCTCGGCGATGTCGGAGCCCGCGTCGAAGTACTGCAGGTGAATCGACTCGATGACGTCAGGGCGCGTGAGGCAGAGCAGCTCGTTGTTGCCTTTGACGTCGTGCGCGTGCGCTTTGAAGCGCTCGCCACGGAAGTCGGCCTCTTCGAGCTTGAAGGTCTGCACCATCGAGCCCATCGCGCCGTCGAGCACGGCGATCCGGTCTTTGAAGAGCTGCTCGAGGGCTTGCGTGCGGGTGGGGGTCGTCATGGAGGTCTCCAGAATGAACGTCAGGCGCGCGCTTCCTTCGCGGGACGCTTCGACGGCCGGGCAGGGCGGGTCGCGGTGAGCAGGAAGGCGCGGAACGGTGAGCTGCCGTCGCGAGGGGTGGGCGTGATGGTGACGTCGGTGAAGCCCGCAGCGCTCAGCGCGCTTTCGAGGAGCGCAGGCTCGAAGCCCAGGTGCTGGTGCCCGAGCCGCGCCTTCACCCACGTCTCGGTATGCGGGAGCAGCTCCATCACCACGAGCCGGCCTCCGGGCTTGAGCAGCTGCGCGGCCTGGGTCAACACGGCGGCCGGGTCGCTCACGTGATGCAGGCTCTGGGAGATGACCACGAGGTCGTGCTTCGGCAGGCCCGTGGGGAGGTCGTGGAGGTCGGCCTCGACGAACGTGACGTTGGTGCGCCGCTCGCGGGAGAGCCGCGCCTTCGCCTGCTCCAGCGCCTGCGGGCTCTTGTCGATGGCGGTGACGTGGCGGGCCCAGCCCGAGAGCTCCTGCGTCAGCACGCCCGAGCCACACCCGAAGTCGGCGACCTCGAGCTTCGGCAGCAGTGACGCGAGCGCCGAGGCCCACAGCAGCCACGACTGGCCGGGCTCCAGCAGCTTCTCGTTGAGCGTGTGCCGGTCTTCTCGTCGGCGGAGGAGTTCCGTCAGCCGCGCCTGGTCGCCGTGCACGTCCTCGGACTCACGCGCGAGACGAATGAGCGGCCAGCGCGCGTCGGTCGCGTCGACGGCGAGCGAGTAATAGGTGAAGCCGCCCACGCGCTCTTCGCGGATCAGCTCGAGGCCTTTGAGCTTCGCGAGGTGGTGCGAAGCCGACGACTGCGCCACGCCGATGAGCGAGACGACCTCGGTCACGTTGAGCCGGGCCGCCGCCACCAGCCGCAAGATGCGCAGCCGCGTCGGGTCACCCAGGGCGTGGAACGTCTCGGACAGCTCCATATCGGTATATCGATGTACGTCGATATAGGACTGGGCGCAAGCCGATGATCAGCCCGGTCGGGGCCGGGTGGATCACGCCGGTGCCGCAGGAGGGTCACGAAGGAGCGGTCTCCGAGCACGAGGGAGCGACGGCTCGCGGGTGTGTCGCCGCTCGCACCAGTGCCGCAGGGAGTGTCACGAATGGGGTGGTCTTCGACCCTGCAGCGACGCACGACGAGCGACAGCTTGTTGAGCGCGAGGGCCCGTCAAGGGGGCTCCGAAGCCTCGAGTGTCGAGAAGTCGCCAAGGAAGGGCGCGCACTCCGTGGTGGCTTGACCACCACGCGCACAGAAGACGGGTGCGAGGGCCGAGTGCGCTGCCCGCAACATCAGCACGCTCTCGATGAGGGGAACCCGCGTCGCCCGGCTCCTTGAGCGTCACGCGTCGGGGTCGAGAGCCGGCAGCGCTTCTCTGAACACGTCTCGCGCGAGACACGGGGCGGTTCGCAGTTGACGCATTTTCAGGTCAACCGCGAGCTCACTGGAGTCCCGGACGAGACGTGTTTCGGGAAGCGCCCGCCCGCGAGGGGGCACGAGCATCGCCAATTCCATCTGGCCTTCGCCCCTCGAGGCTTGCACGCACCTTCACCGCTGCCTTCACCCTGGAGCCGTGGTCTTGGCGGGCCTTGCTTCCACGCGGTGTCATCGGCACTCGAGCCTCCGGCGCCGACGACGTGCACCCAGACGGACTCCACGGCCGCTCATCGACAGCCCGTGTCATCCAGACGCGCACCGCTCGTCTTCCCCGTCGTCTTCGCCGTCGTCCTCGTCGGAGTTCGACGCTGGCGGGTCGACGCGCACCGCCATGGGAGTGCACTCGAGCTGGGCGCCGATGTCCTCGGCCGACCCCAGCGACCCATAGTCGTTTCGCAGGCGGGCGCTGCGCTGCACCTGCTTCACCCAGCACCATGCCTCGACGCTCGCGAGGCCCACCAGGAAGTCGTCGAGCCACGACACCGGCGGCAGCCACCCACCCAGCGCGAGCCCCCACACGACGACCGGCACCGCGAACCAGGCGGCCGGGTGGAGTGGGGTGCCGCTGCGAAGCTCATCGAGGCGTCGCTGCCGTTCCCGGTGCGCATCGAGGCGCCGTCGCAGCGCCGACGCGGTCCGTTCGAAGCGCGCGACTTCTTCCTGAAGCGATCGAAGGCGCGCGTCATCGGCAGGCTCGGGCGCTGGCGCTGCCAGCTCGTCGCGGTGGTGGGCCTGCGCCGCCTCGAGTCGTTCGCGAAGGGCCCGACTCACACGTCCTCACTGGTCAGGAGCGCGACCCACAGCGCGAGGAGCGGAAGCAGCGCCGCCAGCGAGGCTCGCTCGAACAGCAGGACGAACAGGCCGACGACGAGGCCGACGCGAAAGCCGACCCGCAGCACCGATGGCCCGAGCGCCTGCAACCGTTCTCGCCGCGCGACGATCCCGGCGTCGCGCGCGGTCGACCGTCGCTCCTCGGCTTCAAGGCGGCTGAACAGGCGAGCGACGCGTGCTGCCGATTTGTCACGCGCCGCCTGCGTGAGTTCGACACACCGTCGCGTCGCTCGCGCTAGAGCTTCGTCGCGAAGCGTTCGCGAGGCCTGGTGAACCAGCGTTTCTTCTTCGACCTGGGTGATCATCCGTCGCAGGCAGCGCTCATCGATGGGCATCATGCGCTCACGCAGAGCACGGCTGATGCCAGCGGCCGAAACGAAGGGAAAGCAGCACGCGCCCGAGTGAGAAAGCCGGGGTTGAGTCACCGTTCAAGGGTGGTGTCCGCCGTGGACGAATCCCCCAGAAGTGGAGGATCCCGGAGTCGAACCGGGAAGTGTGCGTGTATGGCCTCATCGGCCGGGCGCGTGCTGTGCCACTTCAGACGCGGGGAATTTCAGGTTCCTGACGGGCGCTCGAGCCAACCCTCCACGTTCGAGTGCACCGGCAGCGCAGCGAAGCGGTTCGGCGTCTCTTTTGCCGTCGTCTTGCTCTCGAGGTGCGTCGGCCGCGCAGCCCAGGCTTCGGTGACGTCTGCATCGAGCAGGTGCGTGGGCCGAACGTTGCCGAGCGCCGCCAGCATCGACTCCCGCGCGCGCGGGTGGAGCGTCTCGAGGTGCGAGAGCAGCGCCCCCATCGCGTCGCGCTTCAAGTCGGGCTGCGAGCCACACAGCGTGCACGGCAGCAGCGGAAACTGCTGGAGCGCCGCGAACCGCGCGATGTCGGCCTCGGCGCACTCCAGCAGCGGGCGAATCACGGCGAAGCGGCCATCGTCGGTCGTGTACCGCGCCGGCATCGCCTGCAGCTTCCCCGTGTAGACGAGGTTGAGCAGGAACGTCTCGAGCGTGTCTTCGCGGTGGTGCCCCAGGGCGATGGTGGTGCAGCCGAGCCGCTCGGCCGCGGTGTACAGAATGCCGCGCCGCAGCCGGCTGCACGTCGCGCACGGCGTCTGCCCTTCGTCCATGCGCAGCTTCACCGTCGAGTACGTGTCCTCCGACAGCACCTCGAAGCGGTGGCCGTGCTGCTCGAGCCAGCGCACGAGCGGCGTGCCGTCATAGCCGGGCTGTCGTTGGTCGAGGTGCACGGCGACGAGCGAGACGTCGAACTTCAGCGTGCGCACGAGGCGGTGGAGCAGGTGCAGCATCGTGTAGCTGTCCTTGCCGCCCGACAGGCACACCATCACCGAGTCGCCGTCGCGCAGCAGGCCGTACCGATGCACCGTCTTCGTGACGCGGGCGAGCAGGCGTCGCTCGAGGCGTTCACCCTCGTCACCGTCGGTCGTCTTTTGCGTCGGGCTCGTCATGCGTGGCGATGTGCCACGAAGCGGGCGATGCCGGCTACTCCACCTGCACGATGTAGAGAGTGACGACGGCCGTGGAGGTCGACCGGGTGCGCCGCACCGTCAGCGTCGTCGCGGTCGGCGTGCTGGGCAGCTCGAGGATGAAGGCCGCCTCGCCTGGGAGGGAGGTGATCGGGCTGTTGGTCTCTCCCATGCCCTGGCCCATCGCCGATTGGTTGCTCGCGAAGACGAAGGTGCGGGTGGTGTCGACCGAGGTGATGATCGGGCTCAGCGTCGTCTGGCCAGGCAGGAAGGTGAGCGTGCGCTCCTGCACCGTGGCGAGCGAACCGAAGTCGATGCGCTCGTGCGCGATGAAGTCAGCGACGAAGTCCGCACACCCGCCGTCGCCCAGCGCGCGCGAGAAGTTCACCTCGGAGGGACCCGCCATGAAGCCTCGCGCCATCATGCCGCAGGTGGGAATCATCGCGTTGATGTTCGTCCCCGACTGCGTGAGGAGGGCCGTCCGCTGCGGTGGCGCTCCGGGAACCACCATCACCGAGGCGATCGCGGTGCCTGCGTCCATGCCGCCATCCAGCGCGCCGCGATTCACCGTCACGCCAGTCCACTCGACTGCCTGCAGCTCGATACCTTCGCAGCCCGGCTTCGAGAGCGTCACGCTCGTCGGCCCGGTCAGCGTGAAGACGGGCGCGTCTTCGTCATCGTAGGAGTTCGACGTGTTCGAGGTGGACCGCAGCAGGAACGTCTTCGCCGGGTCGACCGCCGCGGGCAGCGTGAGGCTCGCCGGGCACGACGAGCTGCCGGTGTGGACCACGCGCAGGCCTGAGGGAATCTCGACAATCTGCCAGTGAACGCTCGCGCTCGAGGCACCAGTCCTGCGTGAGCAGGTCAGGTCACCACCCGACGGCAGGCGACAGCGAACCATGGCGTCCTGGTACGCGCCCGAGGAGGTCGCCTGAAAGAACATCATCGTGGCATCGCGGCTGGTGGGTTGCGGGTTCAGGCCACAGAACGCGAAGGTGTCAGGCACGGGCCCGCCATCGACGAGGGTCCCGCTGCCGCCATCGATCAACGTCCACGCCTGACTGTTGAACGAGCAGTTGCCCCGCCGCACCATCGGGAGCGCCGTCACCGTCAGCGCGGCTTGCGCCAGCAGGGCCGCCTGCGCCTGAATCGTCACCGGCGCGCTCCCGGTCAGCACCCGCACGAAGACGCTGTCGGTCGTGGTCCCCGCCGTGAGCACCTGGGCCGTCGTCGGCGAGGAGCACGTGGCGTCGGAGTAGAAGCGGACGCTTCCAGAGGGCGTCGACAGGAAGTTCACCGTGGTGTTCGACGCGACCGCGAGCGCCGCTCCGGCCCGTCGGGTCTGGTAGCTGAGCGGGAAGCAGAAGCCCGCCCGCAGGGCCGCTGGGGCCGGGCTGGTGAAGACGAGCGTGTCGGGCCCATCGAGGAAGGTGAGGCTCTGCACCACGGTCGCCATGCCGCCGACGCTGGCGCTGGCGGTCAGCATCGCGTTCACCGGCGTCGTGCCGCGCGCGTAGAACGTCGTCGACGAGGTGCCTGTCCCGATGAGCACGGAGGTCGACGGCGTCGAGGTGCAGGTGTTGGCCGCGTGAAGCGTGATGCCCAGGGCCGCGCCGACGGACAGCGCGACGTTCGTGGGGGCCGTCACCGGGGAGGGCCTGCCCATCGCGTCCCGCGTCTCGATGGTGATGCTCGAGGAGCACGTCGCGATCTGCTGGGAGCGTGGGCTCGTCGTGAAGACGAGCTGGGTCGGGGGCCCGACGGCGCCACCAGCGCTGCCACCCGCCGCCGCACCCCCTGCGCTCCCTCCGGCCGTCGAGCCACCGCTCGCTCCGCCTGCCGTCGAGCCACCACTCGCTCCGCCTGCCGTCGAGCCACCGCTCGCACCACCTGCGTCTCCACCTGCCGCGCCGCCAGCGTCTCCGCCCGCCGCGCCGCCAGCCTCTCCGCCCGCCGTGCCACCTGCCACGTTTCCGCCGCCAGTCGCCGATCCTCCACCCATCGGAGCGTCACGGCGCACGCACTCCAGCCCGCTCCCGCGGTCGATGCACACGGAGCCTTCGAGGCAATCGGCGTCTTCGCGACATGCGAAGCGCTTCTGGTCGAGGCCCAGGCCTGCGCAGTCGCACGCCGAGAGCACGCCCGCGAAGCCCAACACGGCGAGCTGCGTCCACCTGCTCAAGGGAACATCCCCATCACGGCGAAGCCGGACGGCGAGAGGTGCAGTGACACCTGCGTGCCGCCCGACGCGGGAGCCCCGACGAAGAACAGAACCGCGCCCGCCGCGAGCAACCCACCACCGACCCCGAAGAGCACGTTCGCGATGGTGCCCTGCTGCTTCATGCGCGCTTCGAAGCCCGCGGCGTCGCGCTGGCTGACGCTGGTGATGAGCCCTGCCTCGTTGGTCATCGCGCCTGTCACCTTCGCGCGCGCCTCGTTCGCCATCACGCCGAAGATCGAGCCCACGACGAGCGCGAGGGCGCCAGCCCCGAGCACGCCGTAGCTGGCTGGCCGCATCCAACTGCCTTCGCTCGCGCTCGTCGTCGCGGCCCCAGCGAGCGGCTTCCCCGGCTCCACGCCCGGCGCGGTCGTCGTCGCCACTGCCGGCGCGGCACCGCCTTGATGCGTGAACGGCCCCAGCTCGAGGAGCACCGAGTCTTTCGCGCCGAGCACCTGAACCCGCCACGCGACCTTCGGCGCGTCGAGCTCGACCTTCGCCACGCCGCCGACGAACGCGGTGTCACGCGACCTCGGCTCGGGCCCTTCGTCGATGAGAAACCGCGCGCCCTTCGCGAGGCGCAGCATGTCCTTCTTCACCAGCACCGTCAGCGCCGTCACCGACACGTCGAACATCGCCCGCGGCTCGAGCTGCAGGGGAAGGTTGGTGTCGACCCACTCTTTGGCTTCGTAGAACGGCGTGCGCACCCGCGGCGGGTGGTTGCCTTCGAGCTTGAAGTCGGGGCTCAGCGTCAGGAGCTCGCGGAACGCGTCGCGCGCCTTGGCTTCCTTGTTCATGGTGCCGAAGACGATGCCCTGCAGTTGCAGAATTTCGAGCACCTGCTCCCGGTCGTTCCCCGGCGTGCCCTCGGCGGCCGCGAGGGTGCGCGCCGCCTTCTCGAAGTCGAGGTCCTCGAACTGTTTTCGGGCTTCACCAATCTTCGGGTTCGGAGCACCGGTGGCGACGGCTGCCACCAGCGCCACGCTTGCGAGGAGCGCGCGCATGAGGGGGCGGAGCGTAGATCAGCCCGAGCCTTCCCGCGGCGCTCGATCGTCTGGTTCGTTTGACGACCTGAAGAGTCGTGACACACTCACCCACAGTGTCCTCGCCGGGAGAGTCCGTGCGGTCCGGAGGGTGGGAGCCGGGCACCACGGTTGGTCAGTACCTGTTGATGACACCGCTCGCACAGGGCGGCATGGCCGAGATCTGGCTCGCGCGGCAGTCGGGGCCCAAGGGCTTCGAGCGGCTGGTCGTCATCAAGCGGATGATCGACGCCCTCGAGAGCGACCCTGAGCACGTCGACATGTTCATCACCGAGGCGCGGCTGGCGGCGCAGCTCAACCACCCGCACGTCATTCAGGTGTTCGACCTCGGTGAAGACGGCAGCTCGCTGTACCTCGTCATGGAGTACCTCGACGGCGAGAACCTGTCGGTGGTGCGGCGGCTCGGCGTGAAGCACCAGCTGCCGATGCTCGACCACCACGCCGTGCGATTGATCGCGTGGGCCTCCGATGGCCTGCACTACGCCCACACGCGCGTCGGGGTCGATGGTCGGCCGCTGGGCATCGTGCATCGCGACATTTCTCCGCAGAACCTGTTCGCGACCTTCGACGGTGGCCTCAAGGTGCTCGACTTCGGCGTCGCGAAGCTCGCCAGCCAGAACACCATGTCAGGCAAGCTCAAAGGCAAGCTCGGCTACATGTCGCCCGAACAGGCGCGCGGCGAGCAGGTCGACGCGCGCAGCGATCTCTTCGCGATGGGCATCGTGTTGTTCGAGCAGTTGACCCGCACGCGGCTGTTCCCGGGCGTCGAAGACACGCAGGTGCTGGGCGCCATCGCGCACGGCACGCTGCCCCGGCCGACGGAGCGCCGCGCCGATCTCGACCCCACGCTCGAGGTCATCATCATGAAGGCCATGGCGTCGCGCCGTGAGGACCGGTTCCAGAGCGCGCGCGAGATGCAGGACGCGCTCGAAGCGTGGCTGCAGAAGAACGGGTTCGTCGTCACCACCAGCGACATCGCCGACTACCTGCGCACGCTCTTCGCGCGGCGAATTCACGATCGCCGGCAGCTCATCGAAGCGGCGATGCGCGCAGAGATGACGCCGAGCAGCGTCGAGAAGGTTCAACGCCTCGCGCGCACCGCGACCACCTCGGCCATCACCTCGAAGAGCAAGGCGGGCACCGCGCCGGCGAAGGAGAAGCGCTCGCTGCTGGGTCTGGTCCTTGGCTTCGTGCTCGGCATGACGGCGATCGCCGGGGTGACAGTGTACGCGCTGGTGTCGCGAGAGCCTGCCGCGCCGAAGAACGTGCCGGTGGTCGTCGTGAAGCCACCCGAGGCGGCGCCGCCGGTGCTCGTCATCAGCAGCGTGCCGCCAGGCGCCTCCATCACCATCGACGGCAAGTCCTCGGGCACCGCGCCCGTGACGGTGCAGGGCCTCTCGGCTGGAGACCACCTGCTCGAGGCCACGCTCGAGGGCCATCAGCCCGCCTCGCGAACGGTGCCACTGCCGAAGCCGGGTGAGCGGTTGATGATCGAGCTCGCGTTGACGCCGACCCGTGTTGCGCCGCCGGTCGAGCCGAGAGATCCGAAGCACCAGGTGGTGCGGCCGAAACCCATGGGCAAGCTGACGCTCAAGACGACGCCGTGGACGAGCGTGTTCCTGAGCGGGAAGAAGCTGGGCGATACCCCGCTCGTCGACTTCCCGATTCCCGTCGGCACCTACGTGCTCAAGCTCAGCAACCCAGACACCGGGCTGAACACCTCCATCGAGGTGGAGATCAAGTCCGGCCAGACGACGGCGAAGAAGCTGAAGTTCTGAGTCAGCGCGTCAACGTGTGCCGGCGATCGGCCGCGAGCGTGAACGTGCGCGTCTCACCGCGATGCCACGCGACGGTGACCTCCACGGTTGATGACGTGCCTTCTCCGAGGCCGAACGTCAGGCTCGCGTCGGCTTGACCTGCGAAGCCGCCCATCAGCTGCACCTCTTTGCGCTGCACGAGGCGCTGTCCGTTCACCGTCGAGGTCACCGTCACGATGGAGCCGATGGCGGCCGCGTTTTCCTTCGTGCCGACGAGCGTCAACGCGAGCCAGTGCGGACCGCTGACTCCTGAGCGCAGCGTGCTGCGGTACAGCGACGCCGGGCCGTGCTGGTTGCTGATCAACAGGTCGAGGTCGCCGTCGTGGTCGAGGTCGGCGAGCAGCACGCCGCGAGAGTTGTCGGGGTCGTCGATGCCCAGGGCCTTCGCGGCGTCGACGAACTGCGCGGGCCTCGAAGGGCCCAGGTTCAGGTACGCGCGCCGCGCCTCGTTCGCGTAGATGTGACGCCCGCGAATGTCGCCCCAGCGGTCGGCGTAGGTGTGAATGTCGGGGCCTGACTGCATCAGCTTCTGGTTCACGTACCAGTAGTCGGTGCGCCCTTTGTTCCACGGCCACTCGAAGCCTTCACGGCTCGCCGTCTTCAGCTCGGGGTCGAGGCGGGTGTCGACCATGCCGTTGGCCTGCACGAGGTCGTCCCAGCCGTCGAGGTTCAGGTCGCCGGCCGCCGCGCCCCAGCCGAAGCGGCGCTCGTTCAGCATGCCCCGCTGCGTCGCCTCATCGGAGAAGGTGGGCACGAACGGGTCGTCCTTCGAGGGGCGCACCATCCACAAAATGCTGCCTTCGGACTGCAGCGCGTGGTGCACGTTCGAGATGGACACGTCTGAGAACCCGTCGCGATCGAAGTCGGCGATCGACACGTTCATGCCTTTGTAGGTGTCTTTGCCGATGTCTCCGAAGCGAGGGCCCTGAATGCGGCGGAACCGTTTCCCACCTTCGTTCAGATAGAGGTCGTCGGGCCCGAAGTCGCTGGCGAGGTAGAGGTCGGTGAAGCCGTCGTGGTTGAAGTCCTGCGTGCCGAGGGCGAGCGTCCAGTGCGTCTCGGGCAGGCCCCACGCCTTCTCGTCGAGGCGCTCGTAGGTGCCGTCGCCACGGCCGCGGTACAGGTGGTTGATGCCGCCGTTGTCGGCGTCGTGCCAGCCGTTGTGCATGAAGCGGAACATGCGGCGATCGCCGTCGAACGCCGGTGCCGGGAGCGCGAACACGTTCAGCGGCGTCGGCGTCTCGTAGCCCGGCAGGTGCGTGGTGAGCGCGTTGGTGACGAGCAGGTCGAGCACGCCGTCGTGGTCGAAGTCGAAGAACGTCGCCGCCAGCGAGACGGTGTGCGCGTCGAGGCCAGCCTGCACGGACACGTCTTCGAACGAGAGCGCGCCGGTCTCCTTCAGCCGATTGCGCAGCAGGCGCGTCTTGCCGAACGCCACCGTGAGGAGCAGGTCCTGGTCTCCATCGCCGTCGTCGTCGACGAAGACGCCACCGCTCGCGAGGCCGTGCGACTTCGGGTCGTTCTTCATCGCGTCGAGCGCAGGCAGCGGCAGCCGCTCGAAGGTGAAGTCGCCCTTGTTCCGGTAGAGGCCGATGCGATCGGCGGCCTGCGCGAGCGGGTGCGTGAGGAGCACGTCGGTGAAGCCATCACCGTCGACGTCGCCGGTGACGATGGCGTCGCCGACCGAGAGCACCCACTTCGCGACGGGAAGGAGCCGCGGGTCGACCTCGAGGAGCGTGGTGCCCATCTCGCTGTGCAGGCCCGCCTGCTTCACGTCGACGCGCTCGTAGCGGAAGCCGACGTCGGCCGGTGCGTCGAGCGGCGCGAGCACCGTCGTCCACCCTGCGAGCATGGTGACGCCGAGCCCTCCGACGGTGCCGACGCGCAGCAACGAGTCACGGTCGACCAGTTGCTGCAGTCGCGCGAGCCCCTGCTTGATCAGGAGTGAACCGTGCGCCCACACGAAGCGCACCGCGCCGACGATCAGCGCGGCATAGAAGAGCGTGTAGACGCTCTCTTTGAAGTGCAGCACGCCGTCGAGGAGCACCAGCGCGAGCGCGAGCAGCACCTGGCCGCGCGTCGTCTTCGGCGACGTGGCGGGATCCGTGATCATGTAGAAAGTGAAGAGGTAGAATGGCGGCGACTCGAGCGTGCCGAAGAACAGCGTCTGCCACGGCAGGTGGTGCCGCATGATGTACGCACGCACGCCGGTCTGCAGCGCGTAGAAGACGAGGAAGCTCACCACCAGCGGGCCCTTGCCGACGCGGAACACGAAGAGCATCAGCGCCGCGGTGACGATGAAGAGGCTGATGGTCACGTCGCCGCCGGCCCACTGGTACGCAGGCGCGGCGGTGATCCACTCCTGCGAGACGAGCAGCGAGACGGCGACGCCGAACATGGCCGGGTTGAAGACGTGTTTGCCGTCGACGGTGAGCACGTACTTCGAGCCGATGGCGAGGAAGACGGGGAAGAGCAGCACCCACGAGTGGTGCGAGTAGTTGAGGAGAATCGCGAGCGAGCAGCTGGTGATGAACGCCGAGACGGGCACGATTTTCCGGCGGTGGAGCAGGAAGCTCAACGCGACCTCGAGCCCCATCGCGCTCACCATGATGATGGCCATCTGCCACCACTGCCGGTTGAACCCCATGAAGGTGAAGCCGGCGACCGCGTAGGCGAAGAGCAGCGCTCCGAATGGAAGACGCGGGTCCTTCAGCGTCGGCACTTCCCAGCCCGTGCGTGAGAGCAGCCGGCCCGCACCGAGCGCTCGAGGCGTCGCAGGTGTCGTGGTGGGAGGAGGAATCAACTCGGCGGGAGCTTCGACGCGCACGGCGGGCACCGTACCCGCGACGAGTCGTGACGGCTACCAGGCGACGTGTATCGACAGCCGCTGATTCCCGTTCAGGTGTTCCACCTTCGAGATGGTCGCCGGCGTGCCTTCGACGAGCTCGAACAGAAACTTGAGCGTTCCGCGCCAACCGTCTTCCGCCGCAAGCGCGATGGGCTCGGGGTAGTCGACGACGAGCGCTCCGCGGTTGGGTCCATCGGGTTGCCACGTCGCGGTCACGCCGCGCATCGCCTGGTGCACCGAGTCCGGAACCCGGGCCAGCAACGTGGCAGGCGAACGGCCCGTCAGCGCGAGCGCCACCTTGAACATCGGAATGAGGATCTTGCCCAGCGAGTCGCGCGCCATCAGGTACGCGTGCTGCTGGAAGACGGCTTTGCCCGAGAGCGCGAACAGCACGTCGGACAAGTCGCGGAGCACGTCGGCGTCGTGCGTGCGTGCGCTGTGCGGCGCGTCGAGCACTGCCTTCGTCGACGGCTGGAGCCGCACTTCGACCTGCTCGAGCAGCCCGAGGTCGACGAGCGCCTTGCGGAAGCCCGAGACGTACACCGCTGTCACTTCGAACCCCCGCACAGCCATCGAGCCGGAGTGTACGAGACGATTCGCGCGCGTTGGTGAAAACCCTTCTGGCGTCTGTCGGTGAGCCCTGACGGCGCCGCCATGACACGGGCGTCCGTTGCGCGAAGGCCTGCGCAGCGTGGGCGCGGGACTCCAGTCGGTCCGTGCGAGACTGTACGGGCACTCCAGCTGCACACGAGGGACGCATGCGAAGACTCCTGCTGGTGTTGGTCGCGACGTCGTGCGGCACCGTTCAGCCGCTCCCGGACGGAGGAACCACCGGCTCCGGCGGAGGCACTGCGTTTGTTCTTCCGCAGCTTCCTCCACCGCAGAACCTGGCCGTCTTCGCGAGCATCGGGGCTGGCAGCAACAAGCTCCTCGCCGACGTCGCCAACGCCCGCGTGGAGATCGACCCCACGCAGAGTGACGCGCTCACCGCGCTCGGAGAGTGCGCCGACCTGCTCTCGTATTGTTACGCGCCGCCGAACTTCACGCTCGCGCGCTGCTTCGCCTCGGTGAAGGGCTGCGCCACGCAGACGCCGTGGACCGAGCCGGCCTGTTGTCCCGCCGCGTGCCGTGACGCCTTCACGCGCGAGGTGGCCGCGGGGCTCGCTCCGAACGCTGCGCTCGACAAGGTGCTCTTCGCCGAGCCCGACTGTTTCCCCGGCCTGCGCGCAGCGCTGGAGGCCCCATGAGCTCGCGCCTGCTCGCGGTGTTCACCCTCGTGCCCCTCTCGGCGTTCGCGTGGGACTCGGTGTGTTTCGAGCCGAACGGCCGCGCGTGCACGCCATTTGCTGGCCCCCAGACGGCGCGCCACCGGTGGATTGGGCCCAGCGACGAGCACCGCCAGTTGTTCGAGCAGACCCGTGAGCAGGCCGGGCTGCCCGCGTCGGTGTCGATGCCCACCACGCTCACCGTCTTCACCTCGTCGTCGAGCGTCGCCATCGGTGGCGTGATGATGCCCACGCTCCAGCCGACGGCGTTCGAGCAGGCCACCCGGGAGCGCACCCGCACCTTCACCATCGCGGAGTTCTCCCAGTTGCCCGACTTCTCGTACGCGCTGTGGGACTGGGCGAGCGGTCACGAGACCTGTCCGCTGAACGACGGCACCGACGCGACGCTGTGCCACGACTTCGCGAGCCACATGGGGCCGGTGAACTCGAACCACTTCGTGCCGCAGTCGCAGCGCGCCTATGCCCGCGCCCATGCGCTCGCCGTCGCCAGAGCCACCGAGTGCAAGTCGCTCGGTGACGCCCTCGACGGCGGCTTCACCGAGGTGACGCGCGCGTGTGAAACCGAAGCGCTCGCGCTCGAGGCGATGGGCCAGCACTTCCTGCAAGATGCGTGGAGCATGGGCCACATGTGGGAGCGCTGGGGCTCGTCGAACCTCGAGGAGTTTCCCGGCGCGACGACGGAAGAGAAGCGCGACCGGGCCGTCCTCACCGCGCTCGTCTCGGGCTTCGTGCACGGCGCCAGAGGCGTGCTGCAGGCGCTGCCCACGTGGACGACGTACGACGTGAACGACGCGCTCTGTGCTCCGTGGGACGACGTGCGCTTCGTCGCGAAAGATGGGCTCGTCTCGAACGCCGTCGGCGACCTCTACCTCGCGCAGATGACGGGGCCGCAACGCCAGCGCTTCTTCGACTGCGCGACCTCGGGGCTGCTCCAGGTGTACTCCGCGACGGGCAAGGCCCATGGCGCGCTCGGGGTGCCGGCGTCGGGCCTGAGCTCGGTCGACCCGACGTCTGACTTCTGCTTCGGCCAGCGCGCGACCAACGAGTCCATCGTGCGCGGCATGGCGATTCAGCTGAGGGTGGCGACGATTCAGACGAGCATTCCGCTCGACGCCCGCTTCGCCTCGTGGATGGTGCCGCAGGTGGCCCGCGCCTCGGGCAAGGTGCCGGTGTCGAAGAAGACGAAGAACGGGTTCCGCCTCTCGTTGGAGCGCGTCACCACGCTCGCGCGCCTCACCGCGAAGGACGAGCCGCTCGGCACCACGCTCGCCGAGGGCGGCATGGGTGAGTTCATGGGCGTGGCTCCGAACGGCGGCTACACGACGGCGTCGGTGTACGAAGACCCGCCGCTGCCGTGGGGCCCTGGTGGCTCGCCGCGCGCCGTGACGCTCGCGCAGGTGTTCCACGTCGCGCACGCGAAGGAGTGGTGCGCCGCGACGACCGTCACGCACCTCGACACGCTCAAGGCCCGCGCGAGCGACGGCAGGCTCGATGCGCAGGCTCGCGCCACGGCCTGCTCGGTGTGCACGGAGCTCGTCTCGCGTCACCTGCGCGTCGGCACCTCGACTTCGTGGGACACCTCCACCGAGCCGCTCTGTCAGGGGCTGAACTCGTCGCCGGCGTACGTGTACGTGCCGGGGCCAGGGACGCCGAGGGCGCTCGCGCAGCAGTGGTGCTGTCCGTAGACGCGGCCGCCCACTCTCGTGCACACCACGTTCGCGTTCTGAGAATGCAGCCCCGGTGGAGCGGCCACGCGCGTCGCTGAACACTCGGGTGGGCACTGCGCCGAATGGAACGACGGGTGGTTGAAGCGCGAAAACCCGGGCGCTCAGTTTGCAGTGACGGACTCCATGATCCGCCGCCTCAGCTGGTTGTGCCTCCTCCTGAGCGCCTGCGACGGCACGGCGACCTTCCAGGCCGAGGCCGGGCCGGTCGATGGAATCATCGGCGTGTCGGGCGCTCCGAAGGTGACGGGGTTCCGCTGCGCGCAGCCGTCGGTCGAAGCGACGGTGCCGTTGTCCTGCACGGCGCAGACGTCTCACCCGAAAGGCTCGGGCTTGAGCTGCCGGCTCGAGTCGTCGTCGGGCGAGCGGGTCGAGCTGGGTGATTGTTCCGGTGCGCTGGCGACGTCGGTGCGCCTGATGACGCCGGGGCAGGCCACCCTGAAGCTCGTCGTGTCGGACGCCGAGGGCCAGCAGGTCGAGCGCACGGTGTCGATCGAAGTGTTGTTGCCTCCGAACCAGCCGCCGCGCATCACGCGCTTCACCGCGTCGCGCATGACGGGCGTGACGCCGTTCTCCACCACGCTGCAGGTCGACGCCGCAGACCCGGACTCGAGTGACGTGCGCTGCGAGCTGACGCCAGGCGGCCCCGTTCCGTGTTCGATGGGCCAGCAGCAGCTCAGCGTCACCCAGCGCGGCGCGACCACGGTGACGCTGACGGTGCGCGATGGGCGCGGTGCAGCAGTGACCGAGACGCTCTCCGTGATGGGCGTCGAGCCGGTCGGCGACGTGCGGGTCGAAGCCATCAGCCTTGGGCAATCGGTGGTGGCGCCGGACCTGAAGCTCATCGAGGGCAAGCCAGCGCTGGTGGTGGCCTCGGTGCTCTCCGATGCGCCTGCGCTCACCAGCGTCGTCGAGGTGGTGGCACGCCGCGCCGGTGTCGAGCTCGGGCGCCAGCGCATGACGGGCCCTGCCACACACCCGACGACCGCGACCGACGTCTCACGCCAGTATCGCGCGACGCTGCCGGCTGACTGGGTGGTCCCCGGCGTCGAGCTGGCGGTGGTTGCCGACGTGATGGAGCAGCTGCCCGAGTCCAACGAGCAGAACAACGAGCTGCGGGTGACGCCGACGCTGAGCCGCCGCCACGTGCTGCACCTCACCTCGGTGCCCGTCGTCGTCAGCGGCGTCACCTCGAACGTGGTCGACCTCAAGGCGACGATGGTCGCGCAGTGGCCGTTCGCCGACCTGCTCAACACCACGCGCGCGCCGTACACCACGAGCCAGGTGCCCACGGGCAGCAACACGCAGGCGTGGGCCGCGCTGCTGTCTGAAGTCGCCCAGCTTCGTGGCGTCGATGGCAGCTCGCGCCACTACTACGGCTTCGTGCGCGTCGGCTCGAGCGGGGTCGCGGGCATCGGCTACATCGGCCAGCCCACCGGCATCGGCCGTGACGACAGCGGAGGCGTCGCCTCGCACGAGCTCGGTCACAACTTCGGTCGTCCGCACGCGCCCTGTGGAGGCGCCGCGGGTGCAGACCCGTCGTATCCGTACGCCGGCGGGCGCATCGGCTCGTGGGGTTGGAACGGGCAGTCGTTCATGAACCCGTCGCAGTTCGTCGACCTGATGAGCTACTGCAACCCGACGTGGATCAGCGACTACACGTACCGCTCCGCGCTCGGCGCCATCGAGCGTGACCGCGACTACGCCCCGACGCCGCCGCAGGCGATGGTGCTCGAGCCGTCGGTGGTGGTCGCCGTCGTCGTGCGTGATGGCGTGCCCACCTTGCAGCCGCTGCACGCGGTGCTCGGCGCGCGCTCGCCTGCGGTCGACTCGGGCTGGTCCGTTCGACTCACCGCGACTTCGGGACGAACGGTGCTCGCCTCGTTGTCGTCAGCGACGCTCTCGGAGTCCGACGAGGTGCACCTGCTCGGTGTGGTGGAAGACGTCGGCGCGCTGGAGTCCGTGGAGCTCGTCCATCACGGCGTCGTCGTGCTTCGTCAGACGGCTACGCCAGTCGCGCTCGAGAAGGTGCAGATCGCTCGCGTCGATGCGCGTTCGGTCCGCGTGACGTGGAATCACCACGCCGCGCCGTTCCTGACGGTCGCGCACTTCGGGTCGGAGCGCACGACGTTGACCCTTCGCGCGACGGGCGGCGCGGTGGTGCTGGCCCACGACGGCCTCGAAGGTGGGCAGCTCGAGCTCAGCGCGTCGAGCGGCGTCGCCACGGTTCGTCAGCTCGTCACGATGCCGTGAGGCACGCGCAGCAGGGCAGGGCGGCGACGTCTGACAGTCTGCGTTGCTGCCCACTGCCGAACGCACCTGAATGCCGCTCCACATACTGACCGAGACTCCCTCGTCCAGTTCGCGGCTCATTTCCACGAGACGGGGAACCGCAGCATGCGCCCGCCTTCGAGGCGCTCGCACGGCGCGATGGTGCCCTCGAGCCCGACGAGGAGGAACATGAAGCGCAGCCCGCCGCGCCACGTCACCTCGGTGAAGGGCGGAGCGACCATCGGGTACTCGAACGTCACGAAGCCAGACCGCGCGGTGTCACTTCGCCACGTCGCGCTCACGCCCTGAACCACCGGCATGAGGGACTGATTGATGCGGCCAAAGACGGTCGCAGGGCTCACGCCAGAGAGCGTGAGGGCCACCTTGAGCATGGGCCCGAGAATGGGGCCGAACGAGTCTCGCGAGACGACGAAGGCGACGTCTTCGAGCGCCTGCGGGCCGAACTGCTCGAGCACGATGGTGCACAGCTCGGCGCTGTGGCTCGCGGAGTGCCAGCGCTCGCCGTACGGGTTGTCGATGACCTTCCGCGTCGCGACCGAGAGCCGTGGCGCCACGCGCTCCAGCAACCCCGCAGCCCGAAGCGCCTTGCCGAGCCCGGCCAGGTAGACCGCGCTCGTCTTCCAGGACTCCGGCCGGTCCGAGAGCTGCACGGGAGCGAGGATAGCGCGCGGCGCCTCGTCGGCGCCCACCGACGACGAAACGAGTGTCATGAAAGGGGCGCTTTCCGCCTGCGAAGGAACTCACGTTGACCGCGCAGTGTCGTCTGGGGCCGAATGCGCACGATGCTCCGACGACGGTCCGTTGCGATGCTCACGACCCTCGTCGCCACCGTCTCGCTCGCCTCACCGCCGCGCATCTCAGCGTCGCAGGCCCGGGTCCTCATCGGCGGAGACGTGACGGGCTGCACCGAGGGCTCCGACGACGACCAGATTCGCTGCCTGATGAAGGCCCGCCTCTCGGACGACTCGCAGGCCTCGAAGCTCGCGCTCGCATTGTTCGAGACGGCTGGCCACGTCGTGGGTGTGCTCCCGGAGCAGGACTTCGAAGGCGGCTACCGCGGCATGATTCACCTCGTGCCCCAGCTGCCCATCGGCGCCGAGCGCAAACACCTCGAGTTCACCGCCGGCGCGCTCACCGAGATTGACGCGTTCCTCGCCGACACCGAGCGCCTCGCCGCCGAGTCGACCGGCGAGAACGGCGCGGCCTTCCACTATCGCTGGCGCGCGCTCGAGCTGCGCTTCTACCGCTCCATCAAGAAGCGCACGCCGGCCGCCTTCGCCATCGACTGGACCGTCTCGTACAACGTCAACGGCACGCTCAACGGCTCGCTGCCCGTCGTTCGGAGCCTGCTCTTTCACGAGATCTTCCACCTCAACGACGACGGCTGGTCGGAGCGTGAGCTGAGCGCCGACTACGACACCATCGTGAAGAAGTGCGGCACCGGCATCGAGTGCCTCACGCGCTACGTGCCCGAGCCGCTCATCGTGAAGGGCGGCACCTACTACTCGTTCATGCCCGGCAACGGCGTGCGCGAATACGCGGCAGACCTGGCGCTGCGGTACTTCAGGGACCAGCGCGAGGTGATGCAGGGCCGCGTGGTGAAGAAGCCCTTCAAGTGCGCCGCGCCCGAGAACGCGCGTGCCTGGTCGAAGCTCTCGCAGCGCTTCTTCGGTGGCGTCGACCGGTTGCCCTCGTGTTTCGACGCGAAGGCTACGGCACCGCGCTGACGTCGACGACGGCGCGGAAGAGCACCTCGAGCCCCTTCGTCACGTTCTGCTTCGAGACGCGCTCGTTGCGCCCGTGCATCGTCGCCAGCTCTTCCTGCGACAGCTCGAAGGGCACCATGCCGTACGCGCGCGCGCCCTTCGGCCGCGCCAGCAACGAGTCGGTGTACCCTGGCGAGAGCACCGGCCCCGCGATGGCGTCGGTGCGCGTGCCGACCGCGTGCCGCGCGAGCGCGTCGAAGAACGGGTCCTCCCAGGTCGACTCGTTGGCGGCGTCTCCGTTCGAGACCTCGAACTCGATGCCCTCGACGTCCTTCACCAGCTCCTTGAGCTCGGCGAGCAGCATCTCGGGCGTCGTGCCGGGGAGCAGCCGGCAGTCGATGATGGCCGTGACCTGCGAAGGAATGACGTTGGGTGCGCTGCCCTTGCCGTCGAAGCCCGTCACCTGGCAGGTGTTGGTGATGCCCGCGCGCGTCGGTGGCTTCGCCATCAGCTTGCCCGTGACGAACCAGTTCACCAGCGTCGGCCGCTGCATGATGAAGCCGGTGACGCCGCCTTTCTGCTCGCCGATGCGGCGCAGCAGCTCGTAGAGCGAGGCGTGAATCTGCGGCGGTGGCTGACGGCCCGAGATGGCCTGCATCGCGCGAATGAGGCGCGTCGGCGCCCGCTGCGGAACCGGCGTGGAGCCGTGCCCGGCCTCGCCGCTCGCCTTCATCTTGATCCACAGCGCGCCCTTCTCGGCGACCGAGATGGCGAACACCGTCTGCCCCTCGAAGAGCAGGTTCTTGATGCCCAGGCCGCCTTCGTTGACGAGCACGCCGCAGTCGAGCTGGTCCCACTGCTTCTCGACGAGGTGCTTCATGCCGAGGTTGTCGACCTCTTCGTCGCCCACCGCGAGGAGGATGACGTCTCGGCGCAGCGGCACGTTGGCGCGCTTGAGCCACACCAGCGTCATGGTCTCGATGAGGCCCATGCCCTTCATGTCGAGCGCGCCGCGGCCCCAGATGAAGCCGTCGCCGTCGATGGCTCCCGAGAGCGGGCCGGTCTCTTTCGGCCACAGCTCGGTCTCGGCTGGCACCACGTCGAGGTGCGAGAGCAGACACAGCGGCTTCTCCGTCGGAGCGCCCGTCGCCTTCAGCCGCGCGATGAGGTTGCTGCGGCCCGGCGCGAACTCGACCAGCTCGGAAACGATGCCGTCTTTCGAGAGCAGGTCGGCGAGGTACTGCGCGCCGCGCGTCTCGTTGCCGGGCGGGTTGAAGGTGTCGACCTGCAGGTAGCCCGAGAGCGCCTGTGAGGCCTCGTCGCCGGCCTTCGCCCAGTCGATGGCGTTGCCGAACTTCTCGACACCCGCGGGCGCTGGGGTTGGTGGGGGAGGCGTGGTGGCGCAGGAGAGAACGAGGACAGCGCTGAGCGCGAGCCGGAGCGTCATGACCGGCCTTGTCGCACGCTCCCATCGGGCCTTCATGCAACTTCTGGCGGTGCACCGGACTTGACAGGTAATTGAACAGTCGTTCTATTAACGCCCGAATGGCTCGGCCGAAGAAAGACGACTCGCGCGACACCCGTCGAGACATCCTCGACCGATCGCTCGAGCTCTTCGCGAACCACGGCTTCACGGGCTCGTCGATGCGCGACATCGCGAAGGCGGTCGGCGTGCGAGAGAGCGCGCTGTACCACCACTTCCCGAACAAGAACGCCATCCTCACCACGGTGCTCGAGGAGTCGGGCCCCGGCGCGGTGAATGGGCTGATGACTGGTGACGTCGTGCGCATCATCGAGTCGATGGGTCCACAGCAGTTCCTGAACACGATGGGTGAGGCCGTGGTGGCGTTGTGGGCGACTGACCGTGAGCGCCACCTGCTGCGCCTCATCATGGCCGAGTGGCCCAGGCTCAAGGAGGCGGGCCTGTTCGACCCGCAGAAACAGATCATGAGCGTGCGGGTGCGCATCGGCTCGGTCTTCAGTGCGCTGGCTGACAAGGGCCTCATTCGCCGCGTCGACCCCGTGACGGCTGCGCTGCGCTTCATGGGGCCGCTGATGATGATCCGCATCCTCCACCTCGCCGACTTGAGCCGCCCGCCTGACGTCGACGCCATGCGCGCTGACCTCCTCCGCCACCTCGATTCCTTCTGGGACTCCGTGAAACTGGAAGCGCCACCGCTGAAGGGGAAACGCCGATGACGCCACTGAAACTGAACGAGCGTTCTTTCTGGAGGGTGCCATGGCGCTGATGAAGCTCGCGCTGCGCAACCTGCTGCGGAACAAGCGCCGCACCGTCATCACCTTCGTCGCGCTCGTCGCGGGCGTGGGCGCGATGGTCGCCATCAAGGGCTTCATGATTGGCCAGCGCCGGCAGATCCTCGAGAACCAGATGAAGGGGACGCTCGGCGCGCTGCAGGTGCACAAGAAGGGCTACGTCGAGAACGTGCTGGGCTCGCCGCTCACGCTCGACTTCGCCGACACGCCCGAGCTGCGCGCCCGCCTGGCCGCCGTGCCTGGCATCACCGCCGTCAGCCCCCGCATCGAGTTCGGCGCGCAGGTCTCGACGCCCGACAAGAAGCCGATGCCCGACGACGGCTCCGAGCTGCCCGAAGCCGACCGCGGCGCGACGTCGTTCCTGATGATGACGGCCTTCGACCCGGCGCTCGAGAAGAGCGTCACGCCCAAGCGGTGGGATTGGATTGCGTGGGGCCGCGGCGAGATGCTCCAGCGCGTCGAGCTCGAGCAGGTGGTGCTCAACGAAGACTTCGCGAAGGGCGTCGACGTGCCGCTGTGGAAGAGCGGCACCGAGCTTCCACCCATCGAGCAGCGCCTCGCCATTCTCGCGCCAGACCGTGACGCGTCGCTCAACGGCGTCAACGTGGTGATGGTGGGCACGCTCGCGTCGGCCACGCCGAACGACCGCCGCATCGGCGTCATCACCCTCGGCGCGGCGCAGTCGCTGCTTCGCATGGAGGGCCGCATCACCGAGTACGGCCTCGGCGTCGTCGATGGGGCCGACTTCGACCAGTTGCGAGACACCGTGCAGGCCACGCTCGGCGACGAGTTCGAGGTGCACACCTGGGAGCAGCGCATTCCCTTCGTGAAGGACATCGTCAACACCCAGGACTTCGTCTTCGGCATCGTCAGCAGCATCTTCCTCTTCGTGGTGCTCCTCGGCGTCGTGAACGCGATGTTGATGAGCGTGCTCGAGCGCGTGCGGGAGATCGGCACCATGCTCGCGGTCGGCATGCGGCGGCGGCAGATCGTCACGCTCTTCATCAGTGAGGGCGTCGTGCTGGGCCTCATCGGCGGAACCCTCGGCGCGCTGCTCGGCTTCGCCTGGGTGGCCTGGGCCGAGTCGGAGGGGCTCTCGATTCCCTCGCCTGGCGCGAACGTGCCCAGCCTGTTGCGGCCTCACGTCGACGTGTCCTTCCTCGTGCGCGCCGTATTTCAAGCCACCGCGGGCGCGGCGCTCGCGTCACTCTGGCCGGCGTGGCGCGCGAGCCGGCTCCGTCCCGTCGAGGCCCTGGCGCACACATGAGCTCGAGACTCCCAGCGCTGGCCCTGCGCAACGTGGGCCGCAACCGCCGCCGCAGCATCATCACCGGCGTCACCATCGTCTTCGGCGTCGCCATGGTGCTGCTCGTGCGCGGCTTCACCGGCGGCATGTCGAAGATGATGGTCGACGACGTCGTGCAGGGCCGCAGCGGCGCGATTCAGGTGCATCGCACGGGCTACATCGAGAACGTCGACTCGGTGCCCACGCGCCTCAACCTTCCGTACGACGACGCGCTGCGCGCGAAGATGGCCGCGGTGCCTCACGTCGCCGGCGTCACCGGGCGCATCACCTTCAACGGGCTCGTCAGCAATGGCTCGCAGCAGACGATGTTCATCGGCCGCGGGCTCGACCTCGCGCACGAGCTCGAAGCGTGTCCGAAGGCGCGTACGCTGGTCTCGAAGGGAGAGCCGCTCGAGACGTCCGACGGCACCGGCGTGACGTTGCTGGGCGTCGAGCTCGGCGAGTCGTTTCACCTCGCGCCGGGAGCGATGGTCACCCTGCAGTCGACGAGCCCGGGTGGTCGCTCCAACGCGCTCGACTTGAAGCTCAAAGGCCTCACCACCTCGTCGTTTCCGTTCGAGAACAAGCGCGTGGTGACGCTCCCGCTCGGCACCGCGCAGCAGCTCGTCGGCCTCGAAGGCCGCGTGACGGAGTACGTCATCGCCGTCGACGACCTGGCCCACCTCGACGAGGCCGCCGACGCCCTGCGCGTCACCCTCGGCCCCGACTACGAGGTGCACACCTGGAGGGAGCTGCAGCCCTTCGTGAGAGACCTCATCACCCGCCAGAACTTCGTGCTCGGCGCCATCGCCTTCGTCCTCTTCATCATCGTGCTCACCGGCATCATCAACACGATGCTGATGTCGGTGTTCGAGCGCGTGCGCGAGATTGGCACCCTGCTCGCCGTCGGCGTGCGTCGCGCGCAGGTGATGCAGATGTTCCTCATCGAGGCGGCCGTCATCGGTGCGGCGGGCGGCCTGCTCGGCGCGCTCCTCGGCAAGCTCGTGGTGTTCGGCTTCGCGGTGAAGGGCATCGCGTTTCAGCTCTCCGGCGTCTCGGGCTCCAACGTGCTGCGCCCGTTCGTCACGCCTGGTTTCACCCTCGGCGCGGTGCTCGTCGCGCTCCTGGGCGCCGTGGGCGCTGCGCTGTGGCCCGCGTTTCGTGCGTCTCGTCTCAACCCCGTGGAGGCTCTTCGTTCATGAACACCACTCTCATCGTCTCGCTCCTCGCTCAGGCCGCGCTCGCCGCCGAGCCCACCGCCGCCGAGATTCTCGCGAAGTACGACGGCATCATGGGCCCCGGCACCTACGAGGCGCTCAGCGAGATGACGGCCACGCGCGAAGACGGCACCTCGCGCACCTACGGCATGAAGTTCCTCAAGCGTGACGCCGACAAGTTCCGCGTCTGGTTCTCCGAGCCCGCGAGCCTCAAAGGCCAGGAGATTCTGCGCCTCGGCGACAACGCCTGGGTGTACCTGCCGAACCTCAAGCGCGCGACGCGCATCGCCAACCGCGACAGCTTCCAGGGCGGAGACTTCAACAACGCCGACGTGCTGCGGGTGAATTACGCCGCCGACTACACCGCCACCTTGTCACCCTCGACGGTGCCCGACTCGTACGCGGTGGAGCTCAAGGCGAAGACGACCGAGACGGCGTACGACCGGATCCGCCTGACGGTGCGCAAGAGCGACCTGCAGCCGCTGAAGGGCGAGTACTTCGGCACCTCGGGCCAGATGATCCGCTCGGCGACGTTCAGCGAGCACAAGGAGTTCGAGAAGGGCTTCACCCGGCCCGGCCGCATCGTCATGCAGAACGAGGTGGTGAAGGCGCGCAAGACCGAGATGGTGACGAAGTCGTTCAAGCTGAACGTCGACGCGCCGCCGCAGCGCTTCATGCAGGCCGACCTCGGGAAGTGAGGAGCGCGACCCATGTGGAGGCTCTCCTTCATCTCGCTGCTCCTCTCGGCCGCGGCCTTCGCGCAAGAGGACGCAGGCGCACCGCCTGACGAGCTCGACGCCGGTGTCGAGGTGGTGGCGCCAGTCGTGGAGCTGCCGCCCGTCGAGGCGCCGAAGGAGTCACTCTTCGACAAGGTCGTCGACGTCACCGGCTACGGCATGTCGCGCACTCAATTTACCCGCGCGCGGACCTGGGGCCTCGTGCCCACCAGCGACATTCCCCAGCTCCAGCAGCTCATCGAGTTCAACACGCAGGTGAAGGTCAGCGTCCGTCCACACTCGTACTTGTCCACCGACGTCTCCCTCATCGCCAGCTACGGCGGGTTCTTTCGGGGCGTCGATGCCGAGGGCCGGGAGGTCGCGCTGGCCGACAAGTCGAGCCCGCAGGTGCAGCCCATCGTCAGCATCAACGAGCTGTTCATCTCGCACGAGTTCGTCCCCGAGCTGAACCTGCTCATCGGCAAGAAGCGCATCGTCTGGGGGCCGGGCCTGGCGTTCAACCCGACCGACCTGCTCAACCCGCGCAGAGACCCGACCGACCCGACGTTTCAACGCTCGGGTGTGTGGCTCGCACAGGTGGAAGCGCCGCTGTCGTTCGCGACGTTCTCCGTCGTGTTCGCGCCGACCGTACTCAAGCAGACCTCGGGTATTCCGACGCAGCTGCTCGGCTGGCCCGCATGGGACCAGAAAGACACGCAGCTGCACTACCAGCTCGCGGCCCGCGCCTACGCGCTCGTCTGGGACACCGACATCAACCTGATGTTCTTTTTCGGCAACCGCTCCGTCGACGACTTCGAAGCCAAGCCGCGCCTCGGGCTCTCGCTCAGCCACGTCTTCGGAAACCTCGAGGTGCACGGCGAGGCGCTCTTCCAGACCGGAAGCACGCGCGACGTGCTCACCTCCGCGTGCCTCACGAACGTGGCGGCTGCCCTGCAGTGCTCCATCGCGAAGACGCCGTATTCCTCGAAGCCGGCGCTCACCAGCCCCGACCTGCGCCCGAAGGTGCTGGTTGGAGCGCGCTACCAGTTCTCGGACGATTCGTTGCTCTCGCTCGAGTACCTCTACCAACACGACGGCTGGAATCAGGACCGCTTCCAGGACCTCGCGAACGGCCTCGGGCTCATCACCGAAGCGCGCGGCCTGGGCTTCGACGCGACCATGTTCACCGGCGCGAGCGCGCTCTTCGGTGGAGCGTCTGCCGATGGGCTGCCCGTGCGCTTCGCGTTCGACCCACGCGGCCGGCACTACGCGTTCCTCACCTACTCGAAGCCGCGCCTCTTCGAGGACTTCACCCTGCAGGCCGTCGTCATCGCGAACCTGCGAGACCTCTCGACGACCGTCACGCCGTCGCTGCTCTGGTCGGCGACCGAGTGGCTCAACCTCTCGGTGCTCGCCTTCGTGCCGGTGCCGGGCCCTGACTCGCTCGCGGTGAAGACCCCGCAGGGCCTTCCCATCACCGAGTTCGGCATCACCCCGTTTGCGTTCCGCGCGATGTTCGAAGCGCGGGCGTTCTTCTAGGAGCTTTGCGTGGCGCACCTCATCGAGCTGTCAGGCATCAAGAAGTCGTACCAACTCGGGCTGACCGAGGTGGTCGCGCTGCGCGGCGTCGACCTCACCATCGACGTCGGAGAGTTCACCGTCGTCACCGGGCCTTCGGGCAGCGGCAAGACGACGCTCCTCAACATCATCGGCTGCCTCGATCGCGCGTCTGCAGGGAAGTACGTGCTCGATGGCCTCGACGTCTCGAACCGCGACTTCGATGATCTGGCCGACGTCAGGAACCAGAAGATCGGGTTCATCTTCCAGAACTTCAACCTCATCCCCGTGCTCGACGTCGCCGAGAACATCGAGTTCCCGTGCGCGGTGCGCAGCGGTGGAGAAGACCCGAAGGTGTTGCGCGCGCGGGTCGTGAAGCTGGCCGAGGCGGTCGGCCTCAAGGACCACCTGCATCACAAACCCGACGAGCTCTCGGGCGGCCAGCGTCAACGCGTCGCCATCGCGCGCGCGCTCATCACCACGCCCCGGCTCGTGCTCGCCGACGAGCCCACCGCCAACCTCGACTCGAAGACGAGTGATCAGATCGTCGACTTGATGCTCGAGCTCAACCGCAACGAGGGCGTGACGTTTCTCTTCTCGACGCACGACCCGCGCGTGGTGCGTCACGCGCGGCGGGCGCTGCAGATTCAAGACGGAGAGATGGTCGACGGCGCGCTCGCTCACTGACGAGCGTTCGTCGTCGCGGGCACGAAGTTGTTTTGTCCGAACGGCAGAGGCAGTGTGCGCCGCATGACTGCCTCTCGTTTCTTCAGTGTCGTCGTTCTCGCGCTCGCGGCGGCGTGCGGGCCTGCGCCCCGTCCGACGACCATCGCAGTCACTCCAGTCGGCACGGCCATGGGGGCCACGCAGACGGCGATGATCGGCCCCGCTGGCGGGAGCGTCTCGTCTCTCGATGGCCTGGTGACGTTGACGGTGCCTGCCAATGCAATCACCGCGATGACCGCGTTCACCGTGACGGCCGTCGCGGCGACCGGCCCCGGCGCCACGCGCGCGTTTCGGCTCGGGCCCGAGGGCACCCGGTTCACCACGCCTGCGACGGTGACGATGAAGTACTCGGCGGAAGACGCCGCTGGCTCGGCGCCCGGGCTCTTCACCGTCGGCTATCAGGACGGCAAGGGCCAGTGGCGTGGCGCGACGACGACGGTCGACGAGAGCGCGAAGACCATCTCGGCCCAGACGACCCACCTGTCCGACTGGTCGCTGCTTCGAGGCGCGGCGATTCGTCCAGGCAGCGCGAGCGTGAAGGTGAACGAGACGCTCTCGCTCCAGGTGAAGGTCTGTGACTTCGGCGAGCCGCCCACTGGCGATGACGACCTCGCGCCGATTGCGTTCGAGTGCCTGGACTACGACGGGGAAGCGACGCCGCTCCTCACCGCCACCAGCGTCAACGGCATCCCCGGAGGCAATGCCTCGATCGGCACCGTGGGGACCGGCGAGAAGTTCCAGTACACCGCCCCAGCGAAGAAGCCGACGCCGAACCCGGTGAGTGTCAGCGTCGTGAATGGCTCACCGAAAAAAGGCAAAGTCCTGCTCTCCTCGAACGTGACCGTCACCGACGAGTCGTCGCCGCTGAGCTACGTGGGCACCTTCCAGTACAACCGGCGCAGCGGCGGCACGGGCACCGGCTCGAGCCGCTTCGACGTCATCGGCAACTCGACCGTCGACATCACCCAGGGCGCCGACGGCTCGTACGCGGTCACGGGAGCGTTCCAGCTCACCGGCGGCACGGTCGAGCTCGCGACGTGTGACTGCTCGCTCCAGAGCGGCAGCGGCCCGTTGACCGACGGCAAGCTGTTCATCACACCATCGACGGGCAAGTACACGTGGCGGTGGGCCACCTCGTTCACGGCGTCGGCGACGTGCACCAAGCGCACTGGCACCGGCACGTGCCCGACGAGCTACCTGGTGAACGCGAACTTCGACTCTGCCGATACGGCGTGTGAAGGCACCGGCACGACGACCACCACCACGCCCGAGACGCTGATGGGGGCCTTCGAGCGCACCTGCCGCGGCTCGAACGCGACCGTGTTGAGCACGACGACCGTCTCGTGGAATTTCGCAGGCCAGCAATAGCTCAGCGCACGTCCCACGCGACCGTGCCTGAGCACGCCGTGTTCGCGTAGCAGCCCGCGCGAATCACGTAGTCTCCGTCGGCAGGCGCCACGAAGCGCACGAACGAGAGCTGCCCGCACGCGTCGTCGTTCAGCGCGACCGATGTGAGCGAGCCCACATTCGCGATCCGGACGAACGTGTCGCCCGTGCCCGTGGCTCCCGCGAGCTGGCAGGTGCCGGCGGTGAGCGTCTGGCCTCGGCGCAGCGTCACCGTCTGGTTGGCGGTGCTGCGGGTGGCGTTGGTGGTGCTCCTGCCTGAGAACGCGAAGGCGGGCAGGGTGGGTGGAGTCGGCGGCACCGGCAGGCCGCAGAGCCGTGAGGACGCCGACGACCGGCAGAGCGCAGCGATGGCCACCTGCGACGACACCACCGTCTCTCCGCTGCAGCCCGTCTCTCGGCACACGTTGACGACGTTGCAGCTCCCGTTCGCCACGTAGTCGGTGTCGCCCTGCACCAGAATGCCGGCCACCGTGTACCCATCGAGCTCGTACACGCCGGAGCCCGAGTTGCCGCCGAAGGTGTCGGTCGTCGCCTCGAACGAGGTGCCGTTGCCCGGGTCCCGCACGCTGCCGCCAGTGTCGATTTTGAACGGCACGCCACTGCCGCTCCCGATGACGCCCACGCGCTGGCCCGTGACGAGCGCGGCCGTCGAGCGACGCACCGGCGCGGGCACGAAGCGGGGCGTCGCGCTGCGGTTGAGCCGAATGATGGCGAAGTCGGAGACACCCTGTGCCGTCTGTGTCTCGGAGCGCGCCACGATGCTCGCGCACGAGAAGACGTCATCGGCCGTCACCGTCTCGAGCGCCGTCGCCGAGCTGCGCGCGAACTTGAAGACGAGCCGCGTCGAGGCGCAGTCGGCGGCCGTCGTCACGCAGTGGCCGGCCGTCAGCACGAGGTCATCGTCGATGAGCGTGCCCGAGCAGAACGCTGGCGTCGGGTCGTTCGCGAAGCGCTGACCTGCGCAGAGCCCTTCGGCCTGCGCGAGCGTGGAGGAGCGGAACCGGATCGCGGATGGCGTGGAGGTGATGAGGTCGCTCGCCGAGATGAGCGCGACCGTCGACTGCAGCGCGCGCGCTCGCATCGTCACGTCGGCGTGCGCGTAGACGTCGGTGCGGTGGTCGGTGCCGTAGACGACGGCCTTGCCCTTGTCGGTGACCGCTTCATCACCGGTGTCATCGACCACCAGCAGCTGTTGTCCGCCGCAGCTCATCACCACCAGGCTCAGCACCGCGGCAGCTCGCATGGCGTCGTGCCTTCGCAAGGGCCACGCCACCGCTGACGTCCACCAGCGCTGCTCGCCGAACCACCCGGATTCCTGATCGGACCTGTGGGACGACGTCTGTGTGCGCACGCACCGTTCGGCAGGTTGGCTGACTCGTGAATGTCAAGGCACGTCACAGCACTGGACTGACCCCGTCTCGGTCGAAGTCGCTGAATCGACGGAGGAGTTTGCCTTTCGGAGCGAGAAGCAAAACTGATGGCGAGGCGCCTCCGCTTGACCCTCATCAAGATTCCTTTTTGCCGCAGCGAGAGGGTATGGCGCTAGACGTTACCCACTCCCGTGCTGTGGCAGTGATTGTCGTCCCGGCATCACTGAATCGTCATCAAAGGGTCAGACCTATGAACCAACTCCATCGACTTCTCCTCGCGGCCTGCGTCTTCGCCGTCGCATGTGCCGGCCCCGCCGGCCCTGCCGGTGAAAACGGCAAACCATGTTCCCTGAAGGACAACGGGAACGGCAGTTCCACCATCACCTGCCCCGACGGCATGACGGTCACCGTGACGAACGGGACCAACGGGACCAACGGAACGAACGGCACCAACGGGACGAACGGCACGGCCGGCACGCCTGGGACCAACGGAACGAACGGCACCAACGGCACGAACGGCACCTCGTGCACCATCACCACCGCTGACGGCGGCGGCCGGCTGCTCACCTGCACCGACGGCACCAGCGTCGCGCTGCCTTCCGTGACGGACGCGGGCTCGCCCGGCGACTTCCTGAAGATCAGCTTCAACGTGAAGGTCGACGGGGTGAACGACAACCGCTTCACCACCGCGGCCAACGCCTACTTCTGGCAGCGCAACGCGACCGGCGCTGGCGTGCGCACGTCGATCAACCGCACCACCAACCCCATCACCGTCACGCCCAAGGGCAACGGTGACTACGACGCGCTCATCGCGGGCTTCGGCTCGACGGTTCGCACGCTCGATGCCGGCACCACCTTCCTCCTCACCGTCAACAGCGGCAACGGCAACGAGGCCGCTTCCATCGTCTCGCACGTCGGCGCTCCCGATCGTTTCGTGGTGACCGACCAGTCGTGCACCAACTGCCACGGCGACCGCGTCTTCCGTGAACCGGAAGGGGCCGAGGCGAGCGAGCACCACGGCGTCAGCCCGCGTGGTGTGCAGGCCTGCGTCGTCTGCCACAACCGCTTCGACACCTTCGGCCCGGGCCTCGGCGCCGCGGTCACCGACGGTGGCGCGAACTTCGGTGGCACGCGCCTCATGGGCTACGTGCACGGCATTCACAACTCGCACAACATGCCCGGCGGCAACGTCGCCATGCGTGCCGACCCCGACCGCATCAGCAGCACCGTCAACGGTCCGCTCCCGGAGCAGTGGGTGAACGTCGCGACGCCCGCTGGCACCTACCTTCGCTCGGTCTCGGTCACCGACGCCGGCGTCGTGCCGTCGAGCACCTTCTCGGTCGGCTTCCCGAGCTACACGAACAACTGCAGCACGTGCCACAACACGCCTGAGGCGCTCGCTCGCGTGAACGCCGCTTCGCCGTCGTGGGCGCTCTGCATGTCGTGTCACCAGAACTGGGACGGCTTCGGCCCAACCCTCCCCGCCGCTCACCGCACCAGCTTCACGGCAGCGTCGGTCACGCCGACGACCTGCACGAACGGCTGCCATGTCGCGGGCGGCATTTCGTCGAAGGTGACGATCACCGACTTCCACAACGGGCGGCGCACCGAGCGCGGCGGCCTCATCTGGAACGGTGACGACCAGTCAGTCGAGCTGGGCAAGACCGTTCGCATGGCCATCACCGGCACCACGGTGACCGGCGCCAACCTCGCCATCACCTGGACGGCAGAGCGTAACGTCGCTGGCGTGTGGACGGCCGTGAGCCCCTGCAACACCGACTTCGCGACCGGCCCCGTCTTCTTCGGCACCACCGGCACGACGAACCCTGACGCTGGTGTCGTCGCCAGCAACCTGTCGATCCTCCGCGCCTACGCGCAGGGCAACGACTGGGTCAACGCTGGCCAGGGCACGGCTCCGGGTCAACCGGCTGCATCGGTCAACGTGACGACGACGAACACGGTGTGCGCCGCCAACGTCGCGACCACGACCGTCCCCGTCAACACCACCACGGCCACTCACGGCATCGTCGCCCTCCAGGGCAAGCCGCAGCTTCGCTACGCCCCGGCCGCAGGCACGACCTCTGAGATCATCCAGATTCGCTCGAACTCGCCGGTGTACGAGTTCGTCCCGGCGACTGGCGCTGTTTCTCCCGTGAAGCGTCGCGAGGTGGCCGATATCGCCCGCTGCTCGACGTGCCACGAGGGCAGCATGTACCAGCACGGCGGAAACCGCGTCGACAGCATCGACCTCTGCGAGATGTGCCACAACCCCGCGGCGAACGAGAAGAACAACCGCGTCGACCTCTTCGGGGTGAACGCAGCGGTGACCTACGACGGCAAGGTGGGCGAGTCGTACGACCTGCGCAACATGGTCCACTCGATTCACTCGTCGGGTGAGACGGGCAAGCCGATCGTGTTCTACCGCTCGAACGGCATCTACTTCTTCGGCAGCAAGGACGCCCTTGCCCGCACGACGAACTGGCCCACCACGGACGCGGTTGGCGACGGCGTCAACTGTCGCCCGGTCGCTGGCGCCACGGCGCTCCTGGCTGACGGCGGCATTCCGCGCTTCAGCGGCTGCACCACGCCGTACGCCCAGAAGCACAACTTCGTCGAGGTCCACTACCCGCGCAACCTGGCGGACTGCAGCGCCTGCCACGTTCCCGGCAGCGTCAGCACGCCTCCGGATCCGCGTCAGTCCGTTGCCGTCACCTTCGACCCCGGCACGGGCCCTGGCGCCGCCTGGAGCAACCTGATCGATGACACGCTCATCGGGCCGGCTGCGGCGTCGTGCATGAGCTGCCACCAGTCGGGTGACCCGCTCCAGCAGTTCTACAAGCGGTCGCACGCCTACAACTTCGGCTTCCAGCCGTCGGTGTTCGTGGCGGGTCGCCAGACGCTCCTCGATGCGGCGGCAAACCCGGGTTCGGGAAACACCGAGCAGTGCGCCGGCTGTCACCGCAACCTCGAGGCCCAGCACGCGGCTCGTGGCGTCATCTCGACGGGCGAGATCTCGCTCACGCGGTAATCTGACCAGCACACGCTGAGTCACTCAGGGGCAGCCTCCGTTCGAGGCTGCCCCTTTTGTTTGTGCTGCAGCGACGCTCTTTCTGCTGCACTCAGGTCGACGTCTGCGAGCCCGCGCGGCTAGGCTGCCGGCCATTCCTTTTCGGAGGCTTCATGAGCAACGAAGGTGTCGAGAACCTCGATGCACCCCCGCCCGTCTCTGCCGCGCAGAAGGCGAAGATTCTGTCGGACCCGAACGTCGCGAAGATCGCCGCCGAGCTTGGGATGAGCGTCGACGAGTTCGCCAACACGGTCGGCTTCTACTTGAACAACCCCGACACCGAGCCCGGCTTCCTGGTCGTGTCGGACGAGAACCTGCGCAAGATGGGCGTCGAGCCTCCGTCTGCCGAGGCCATCGAGGCCAACGTTCGGGCGACGGTCGAGTTGATCAAGGCTGGCACCAACCCGAGCGCGTTCCAGGACGCCAAGCGCAAGACCGTCGAGCTCGAAGCCCAAGGGGAGCAGCTCAAGCCCACCAAGGTTGATCCAGACCTCGAAGACACCGTGAAGAAGGCCCGCATCCCCCGCGGCTCTTGAGATCAAGGCCTTAGCGGCACTGTTTTCGCTTCAGGCAACTTCCGATTCTCGCTGTCCGAGAATCGACCTATCGCAGCAATTTCAAACAGGAGCACACCATGGCTTTCATCAAGAAACTCGGCGGCGCACTCAAGAAGATCGGCAGCTTCGCGAAGAAGGCAGTCGGCTTCGCCAGCAAGATCCTCAACGGGCCCATCGGCAAGCTGGCCTCGTTCATTCCCGGCGTCGGTCCGTTCATCGCCGGCGCTGCCAAGATCGTCGGCATCGCCGACAGCGTGCTGAACGGTGGCGGGCTCAAGGGCATCATCGGCGGCCTCGTTCAGAACTTCGCAGGCAACCTCGGTGGCGGCCTCCTCGCGAAGGCGGGCACGCTCCTCAGCAAGACGGGCCTCGATACGGTCATCGGTCTGGGGTCCAAGGCTGGTAGCTCGGGGCAGATCTTCGACATGGTGAAGACGCTGATGGCGCCTCGCCAGGGTGACCAATCGCCTGCCGCGCAGGGCGACAAGTACAACCTCGCCCAGTTCGCCGCGTTCCAGCTGGCGCAGCTCACCCGGCAGCAGCAGGCCGCCGAGTAATCAGAAGACACGGTGGGGCGGACGAAAGGGGTGCGCGCTCAAGCAGCGTGCGCCCCTTGTCGTTTTTCATCACCGCAGCTCGGCCGTGCCCGACGCCATTTCGACTCGCGTGCCAGCAAAACGACGTGTTCGTCGCTTTGATCACCTTGCCGCTCGCTTCACGCGTCGGCAGGAGGGCTCGAGGAGGGATTCGCCCTTCGTCCTGGCGGGAGTCGGCCGTACCTGGCCGCCTCGATGTGATTGACCTGATGGCTTCGGTTTGGTCAGCGCTCGCCAACGCGGTCAGCCTGACCAGTGCAGCGGATGAGCGGCAGCAACGCCTTCATCGCCGTGCGCCAGCACGCCGACATCGAGCGACGTGTGAACGATGGAGCGCCGCCACCGAGCGCCCGACCGCGCGACATCCTGCAGCGTCCGCATCGCGCGCGGGTGGCACCTCCCTGTCTGCTCCCGGCTTCGCGGGGAACGCGGACGCTGCCGAAGGACCTGGGCGACGTGCGCACGCTGGCCACGGCTCCTCCTCCGACTGCGCCGAGTGCGTGACAGCATCAATGGTCGTCGTGCTTGCCGAGCACGCTCGACTCAGCTGCGCGCCACGCGACGTGGTGAGCCGCCCAGCTCGAACGCTCCGGCGACCGCTACTGGGCGAACGTGAGGTACGTCATGCACATCTCGTCGAAGCTGCTCTCGCCCCACGTCACCGTTCGAGGCTGCTGCTGCGTGCCCGCGACGAACGCCTGGTTCTGCTGGCTGTTGTCGTACACGCACGTGATGCGGAGCCGATCGCCCTGCGCGAGGGTGATGGGCGTGGCGAGGGTGTAGTCGCGCTGCCAGTTGAAGTCCCAGCGCGGGTTGTCGAGCAGGCACGCGGTGGTGCCGTTGGCCTTCACCACCTCGAGCTTCACCTGCGTGGCGAGCTGATGCGCGTGGCCCATCGCGCGGTAGACGGTGGCGTTGCGGAAGGCGGCGGGGAGCGCGACCTCGAGCGTCTGCACCGAACTCGCATCTCCCGCGGCGATGTTCAGGTTCGGCTTGAGCATCGGCAGAATCTGACCGCGCCGCAGGCTCCCGAACGGCACCGTCTCGAGGGCCAGCGTCGTGCGGTCCATCGGTGACACCTTTGGATCGTTGAGCGCGTTGAGGTTGTAGTGAATCTGCACCACCAGGCGGCTGTTGGCCGGCAGCACCAGCGCGGTGTCCGCCGGCATGCGCGAGGGGTATTGGCCGGGCACCCAGCCGGCGATTTGATTGCGCGTCGCTCCCTGAATGCCGACGCCGCCGGTCTGGCAGCCGTAGCCGAGCTTCTGATCCTGCGCGTCGAGCGCGTCGAGCTGTGCCACCTGATCAGCCGTCACGACGTACGCGAGCACGTGATGCACCACCGCCAGGTTTCCGGGCGTCACCTCGTAGCCCTTCACCATCAGGTCGGTCGTGTTGCCCGGGTTCATCACGAAGCACTGGTAGTTGTCCGTGTCGTTCATTTTGCGAACGTCGAAGTCGCCGCCGATCGACAGCTCGACGTCGTGGCGAACGACGGGCAGCTGCGGCGTCGGAGCGTGGCGCGCCTCGGCCGCATCACCCATCGGAGCGCCCTCGGCGACCCACGTCTTGAAGAGCGTCTTCTCGGCGTCGGTGAGGCGCGGGTCGTCGAGGTAGCTGTTGCACGCCGGCGAGGCGAAGAACGGCGGCATACGGCCTCCTTCGATGGCGCTCCACAACGCGGGGCCCAGCGCGGTCACCTGCTCGGGCGTGTCGAGCGCGAGCGGCGCAACGCCTCCAGCGGTGTGGCACGCCTTGCACGAGCGCTCGACCAACGGCTGCACGTCGCGCACGTACGAGGTCGTCTTCGGTGCTTCAGGGGAAGGG
>JAUXRI010000226.1 GCA_030681895.1 Myxococcales bacterium
GTCACCTTGAGGCCGAGCTCCTTCGACTGCTCGGCGATGTTCGCGACGTCCTGGTAGTAGCCGGGAATGTAGAGGCCCTGCGGCTTGAGCTTCTTGATGTTGGTCAGCTGCGCGCGGAAGTCGGTGTCGCCCTTCGCGTACGACTCGACGACGGCGATATTCCCGCGCATCTCGGCGAACTTGCGCTTGAAGACGTCGGTGAGGCCTTCCGAGTACGCGCTTTTCTTGTCGGTGAGGATGGCGACGTCTTTGAACTTGAGCTCGTCGTGCGCGTAGCGGGCCATCACGTAGCCCTGGAACGGGTCGATGAAGCAGACGCGGAAGATGTAGTCGCCGACCTCGGTCACCTTGGGGTTGGTCGACGAGGGGCTGATCATCGGAATCTTCGCCTCCTGGGCCTTGGGCGCCATGGCGAGCGAGTTCGACGAGGCGACCTCTCCGAGAATGACGAGCACCTTGTCCTGGGTGATGAGCCGCGTGACGGCGCTGGCGGCCTCTTCGGGCTTCGACTGGTCGTCGTACACACGCACCGCGAGCTTCTTGCCCTTCACGCCGCCCGCTTCGTTGGCCTCGTCGATGGCCATGGCGATGCCGTCGCGCGTCGAGATGCCGAACGCGGCTTCGCTGCCGGTGAGCGAGCCGACCTCTCCGAGGAGGATGATGTCGTCGGAGGGCTTCGCGTCGGGGGGCTTCGCGGGGTCGGCAGGCTTCGCGTCGACGACGGGCTGCTTCGTGTCAGCCGGCTTCGGCTCGACAGGCGTCGTCTTCTTTTCGCAGCCAACGGTGAGCACGGCGACACAGGCCAGCAGCAGGGACAGACGCATGCGTGTGGGCTCCTTCAAAGAGGTGACGCGCGCGGGCTTGTACGGGGCGCCCCGAGGGGGGTCAACGACGGCGCGAGGAGAATGCGCTGTGGTACGGTGCGTCCTTCATGCGAACTCCCCGTCGACCCAAATCGCTGCGGCCGTTGCTGGTCGCGACCGCTGGCATCACGCTGCTCGGCCTCGGCGCCTGCGGAGGCACGACGACGGGCAACCTGTTGCCGCCGACGTGTCCTGATGGAGGCACCGACCTGACGAAGTGCCAGGAGGTCAGCCCCGACGCTGGCACCGATGGCGGCACCCGTGACGGTGGGCCGTGAAGAAGAAGCGCATCGCGAGACCGCTGCTCATCGCCAGCGCTGGCGTCGCGGTCATCACCATGGGCACCTCGTGTCTCATCTCAGGCAACCTGGTGGTGCGGCCATGCCCGGATGGCGGGACCAGCTGCTATTCCGACTGCGAGTTCAACAGCACCTGCTCGACTGACGCTGGCGCCACCGACGCAGGGAAGGCCGATGGTGGAGTCGACGATGGCGGGACGCGCGACGGTGGGCCGTGAAGAAGAGGCGAATCGCGAGACCGCTCCTCATCGCCGGCGCAGGCGCCATCATCTCGATGGGCTCGTCGTGCATCTGCGGCAACCTGATGGCATCGCCGTGTATTGACGCCGGGCCCAGCTGCTTCTCGGAATGCGACTTTGCCAGCGCCAACTGCTCGACTGACGCAGGCTCCACCGACGCTGGCAAGTCGGACGGCGGAGTGACCAACGACGGCGGGACTGACGGCGGCCCATGACCCCGCGCGACGGTGAAGAGCTGTTCGAGCTGAGCATGTGGGGTGGCGCGGTCGAGCGCCGCTATCGCCAGCTGCGGCCCGAGGTCGAGCGTCTTCCCTGGGCAGACTTCGACATCTCGAAAGCGACGCCCGAGGCGATTCGCGCGGCGCGCTCCACGTGGACGGAAGCCGCCTTTCAGGAACACCGCACCGGTGCGGCCTGCGCGGCGACGTTGCAGGCGCTCATCTCGGCGCGCGCGCCGATCGATCTCGTCGCCATGGCGAGCCGCTTCGCCCTCGATGAGATGGTGCACGTCGAGCTCTGCGCCCGGCTCGCGCAGCTCTTCGGTGGTGGCGCGCCGCTGTCGTACGACCCGAAGCACCTCATCGCGCTGCCCGACGCGGCCCTGTCGCCGAAGCTGCAAGCGAGCGAGCTCGTCATTCGCAATTTCTGTGTCGGCGAGGCGCTCAGCATTCCGATTCTCCGCGGCTCGTGGCACGCGGCGCGGCAGCCGCTGATCAAGGCCATCCTCGGGCGCATCGTGAAAGACGAAGCCGCGCACGGCGCGTTCGGCTGGCTCTACTTCGACTGGGCGCTCGACTTTCACGACGAGGCCGATCGCCTGCACCTCGCGAAGCAGGCGGCGCGCACCATCGACGCCGTGGTGGAGCGGTGGAAGCTGATTCCCATCATCGACGACGAGAAGGACGAGCAGCGGCTGGGGTGGATGGAGAGCCGCTCGTACCTGGACCTCGCGCGGCGCTCGCTGCAGCAGGCGGTGTTCAAGCCGTTGCTCGAGCGTGGCATCGACCCGCGGCCGCACCTGACGGCGTCGCTCGACGCGTGACGTGATGGAGCGACTGCGCGCCTGGGCGACGGGGCACCCGGTCGACCTCGCCGTCTTTCGCATCACGGTGTCCGCCGTCGTGTTGCTCAGCCTCGACGTGTGGGACGCGCCGAAGTGGGGCGGCGCGGTGGGCCTGGCTCCCGTCGGATGGAGAACCGTTTCGTCGCTGCTGCCGGCGTCGACGGCGTCGGCCTTCGTCGCGCTGGGCCTCGTCGTCGTCTTCACCTCGCTCACGCTCATCGGCGCGTGGACTCGCGGGTCGTCGGTCGTCGCCGCCGTCAGCCTGGTGTGGTTGCTCGGCGTTCCGCAGCAGTCGGGGCTGGTGCTGCACACGCACCACCTCGCGTGGTTCCTGGCGCTGGTCGCTTCGGGGCCGTCGGGTGACGTGGCGTCGTTCGATGCGTGGCGTGCGCGCAGACGCGGAGCTCCCGTGCCCGGGCCGTCACCCGCTCACGGCCTTCCGGTGCGCGCCGCGTGGCTGAGCATCGGGCTCATCTTCTTCTTTCCGGGTCTGTGGAAGCTCGTGGGCGGCTCGTCGTGGCTCGAGGGCTTGCCGACGTTGATTGCGTGGAAGCGGTTTCAGCTCGGACTGCCGCGGCTCGAGCTGTCACCGGTCCTCATCCGCGCCGGGGGCATCGGCTCCATCGTGTTCGAGCTGAGCGTCGGAGCGCTCCTCGTGTTTCGACGCACGCGCATGGTCGGTGTCTTGGCCGCGTTCGCGTTTCACGCAGGCGTGCAGTGGGTGATGGGCATCGCGTTCTCGTCGTTGTGGAGCTGCTACCTGGTCTTCGTTCCGTGGAGCCGGTGGTTCGGGAGTGGGCCGAGCGTGGTGCCGTCAGCGCCATCACCGAGGCCTGTGCTCATTGTGGCGTCGCTGCTCCTCGGTGCGCAGGTGACGACTGGCGTGCTCGGCCTCGAGAGCGCGTGGCCCGTCGCCTGCTACCCGACGTTCCGAACGCGCGCGCCGGAGCAGATGCGCTGGGTCGAGCTCGAGACGAGTGATGGCATCGTGGTGTCGGTCGACCGGCTCCGGCAGGGCCCGAACCAGCGCTGGTGGGGCCTCTCGGAGCAGGCCGCGTGGGACCCGAGCCGTGAACGTCTCGAGGGCTTGTTCGCGATGTTGCTCGGCCGGCCGCCGCGCGAGGGCGAATCGATTCGATGGACGCGGGTGATCGTCGACCTTCGAAGCGGCGTCACCACGCGCGAGCCGCTGTGACTTCGTACGTCACAGCCTGTAGGTGACGCCGTCACGCGCCGCGCTCGTCGTGAATCAGTCCGGAGCGTTCGAGGTGTGGTCTTGAAGTTGCTCTGGGGGGAAGTCATGCGATTCGCACTGCTGCTGGTCCTGTCTCTCGTCGTCTCCGCGTGCCGGTGTGGGGGCGAGTCGATGCCCGACGCAGGAGCGGATGCCGGGCTGCTGCCGACGGTCGACGCAGGCGTTGACGCGGGCCTCGTCGACGCGGGCGTGGCGTACGACGAATACGACGCGTGGCGTGAGATGCGACAGGTGCTTCGCCGCAGCCCCGACGCCGTGCCGGCCCGTGCCGAGGCGCTCGTCGCCGCGAAGGACCTTGCCGGCCTGCTCGCGCTGGTGCGTGACGACGTCGCGCTGCTCCCGACCTCATCGACGGACTTCTTCGATGCGGCGCGCGTCATTCGGTGGGGGCCCGAGGCGACGCTGCGCGGTCAGTCGGGCACGCCGCGCGAGCGCGCCGAGTTGCTGCGGCTGCTGGCAGAACGTGCGGGCTTCACCGCGACCGTGGTGGTGGGCGCACCGAAAGGAACGACCGTCACCGGACTGCTCGCGCATGGCCCGCAGCGCGGCGCACGCATCGAGCCGACCAACGCCGAGCTCGAGCGATGGGCCAGCATGCTGCCGGCGAACGCACGCCTCGCCGCACGGGTGCCGACGCCGCTCGATGCCGATGGTGGAGTGCGGGCCGAGATTCGCGCTCAGCTCGCGGGGCTGATTCTCCCCCAGCCGCCGCTCTCGACGCCGTTCGATGCGACCCTGACCGAGGTGCCGCTCGTTCGCGTCGAGGTCGATGGTGGCGTGCTCTACGCGAACCCCAACGCCGATGGCGCGACGCTCGGCCCGAGCTTCACCATCGACCCGCCGATCGCGGCGGAACCGTTCTCCGGTGAACGGGAGCTGACGGTCACGCTGTTCGCCTCGCGCAGCGCTCGCCCACAAGAGCGGCTGCCTCTGGTCACGCACACCTGGAAGGCTTCAGAGGTGGCAGGCCGGACCGTCACGGCCGCGTTCAGCACGGCCCTCTCCCGCGCGGAAGCGGGACGCACGAAGGTTGGCGACGCGACCGGCTTCATTCCCGTTCTGATGGTGCGTGGGCCCGGGCTCGACGAGACCGTTGGCCAGCGATTGTCTGCGGTCGGAACGCCCGTGCTGCGAGACGGCGCGCTCCTCGAGCGCACCGATGCCGGTCTGCTCATCGAAGGCGAGCGCCTCGCGCCCGACCCGACGCGACCTGAGGTGCTCACGTCCGTCACCTCGCTCGAGGCCCGCGCCAGCGCTGCCGCCTTCCCCGACGTCGAGTTGTTGGTGAGCGCGCGTCGCAGTGACAACCGCACGGTGCCGGGGCTGAGCGCCAATGCCTTCGTCATTCAGGAGAACGGCAAACGTCTCGCCGCGACGTTGCGGCGCACCAGCGCAGGCGTGCCGCGCGTCGTCCTGCTCTTCGACCGCTCCACCTCGATTCCGATGGAGTTCGTGACGGGCGCTCCCGCCGTGGGGCACTCGGTCGCCGAGGCGCTCTTCACGCAGTTCCCCGGCGCGCAGGTGCAGGTGGCGGCCATCGACATCAACGGGCCGACGGTGTCCGGGCAGATGGTGTCGTCGCTCGCCGAGGTCGACACACAGCTCGCTGCGCTCTCGGGTACGGGCTCCGAGGTGTGGACAGCCATCGATGCGTTCTCGGACTCAGGAGCGACCTGCCTCGTCGTCATCACCGACGCGGCCGTGGATGACTCGCTCACCGACGAAATGGCTGCGCGGGTCGTGAAGGGGCCGCCCGTCTTCCTCGCAGGGGTCGGCCCCGTGGACACCACGACGGCCGCACGCATCGCGCTGGTGACGAACGGCCGCTTCGCGAATGGCCAGACGCCGAGCACGCTGGCGGCCGCGGTGGCGGCGTTCGTCTCTGAACGGCTGCCGTTCGACTACCGCATCGTCTACCGGGCGCCCGAGATGGGCCCGACGCCGCGCACGGTGGTCGTCTCGCTCGCTTCGCCTGGCACGGCGACCACCACGGCGCAGTACACGCCGCCTTCGTCTCCGGTCGAGGCGAGCGAGCTCAGCGCGCTGTACCTCTCGGTCGCCACCGACGGGCATGAGGTCACCCGGCTGCTCGCAGGGAGCGCTGCCGCGACGAAGGCCGACCGAGAGGCCGTCGCCGGTGCGCTGTTCGGCCGCTACGTCCTCGGCGTCGAAGCTGGCGCGCCGTCGTTCACCACGCTGCTCGACGAGCACCTCGCCGAGCGGCTCACCACGGAGCTCGCCGTCGATGCGTGGCGCTCGGGCGACGCGATGGCCATCGCCGAGGCGAACAAGACGCGGCTCACCCGCGAGCCGGGCGACCTGCGCTTCTTCGCGAGCGCGGCGCCGGGTGCCTCGATTGAAGACGACGTCACCTTCACCGATGGCCTCACGCTGACGCTGCGCTCGACGATTCCCGTACTCGGCGTGAAGACGATTCGGCGCTTCGACATGTTGCCGCTGGTGCCCGTCGAGACGGTGCGCTTCACGCCAGGGCCGAACTTCTCCACCACCCTCGAGCGCACCGCGTTTCACGCCGCGTTCGAGAACCAGCGCTTCACCAGGAACACGCTGAGCGCGCTGCGTGGCCGGCCGCTGAGCCTCTTCGACTCGACGACGATTCAGGCGCTCGGGCCTGCGTGGGCGCGGACCGCGTACCCCGACTACAACGACTACGCGCTGCTCGCGCCGATGGATGGTGGCCCCGTGGCGTTCTGGGCGGTGCACCGACGAACCGGAGCGCTCATCGGGGTGATGCCGGAAGGCGGCCTGGGCGAAGGAGAGAGCACCGAGGCGCTCGTCAACCGGCTGCTGACGATCCTCGACGCGGCCGGGCGGGTGGGCGTCGCGGGTGGCTACAACGGGGTCAAGGTGTGGGCCGACCTCGAGGCCACGAAGGTGACGCTGCTCGGCGGCGTCATCATGCTGTTCGAAGGTGAAGGCGCCGACCCGCGTGGAGACCTGGAGAACAACCTCTGCGGCTTCGCCATCGACAGCGTCGGCGGGCAGCTGCCGTTCTGGGAGGACGCCGGGCTCATCCCGAACGAGGTGAACGCGAGGGGGCGCTACATCGAGCAGATGTTCCACCTCGATATTCCTGACCTGCCGACGCCGTCGGGAGTCATCTGCGGCGCGATTCTCGGGCCGTAGGTCAGCGCTCCACTCAGCGACAGCCGAGCCAGTAGCGCACCGTCAGCTCACGTCTCTCGTCGCCTGCGAGGAGCGACGGGTCCAACACCTGAATGGCGTTCGCCGCACCGTCGTACCGCCACGCCACGCCGCCATCGAGCATGCGGTCTGCAGTCGGAACTCCATCGATTTCGACGATGAGCGGTCCCCAGCTCAGGTCCGGCTGCTCGCCCAGCGAGAATGACGTGCGTGGGCCCCAGTTCGAGTACTGGAACTCGTGAACCCACGGGCTGCAGAGGTCGGTCGCCACGCCGCCAAACGTATCGATGTTGACCTGGTGGCCACCGTCGTCGAGCGCCACCGACGGGCAGCTCGGGTCGAAGGGGCCGAACACCGAGTACGAGAGCCATCCGATGCCGGCGTCGAGTGATCGGAGTGTGCCTCGCCAGAGGTCTGGAGTTGGCGAGCGCTCGGTGTCGTCGGTGAGACACACGATGGCCAGGGCGCCGTCACGCCGGAAGCCGGCATTGGCCTGGCTGTCAGTCGAGAGCGGCGTGCTCACTGCGCGCGCTGCAGCTTCGAGGCAGGAGGTCTGGGTCGCGCCGGCATCCGCGAGCGACGTGAGTTCGTCGAAGACCGCCGTGAACCGTGGGTCGCGCGAGTCGGCCCAGGCCGCCCCAGCATCGGTGCGTCGGAAGCGGCCCCGAGTTGCTGCGTTGCCCACGTCGGTCGTCGTCACCGCGACTCGAAATGAAGCCGCATTTACGTCGAGCACATCTCGGACGAGCGACAGTTGTTCGCGGACGTGACGGTGATGGCGAACGAATGACGGCTTCTCGTCGAGCACGAAGAGGAGTTCGGCGCGCGGCCGTTCTGAGAACTCGAAGGTCTTGACCGCGATGGAGCGTGGCTCGCCGGTCGCCCGAAGCGACGTCACGCGTCGTCCTCCGACCAGGTCGATGGTGACGGTTCCCGTCGCGACGCCAGCGTCCACTCCGGGCCGGAAGACCAACCCGACCGTCTGCGCGACGCCACCTGGGAGCAGAATCGCGCCGCCGTCGGCGGTGTTGAGCTGGCTGCGAATGGCGAACGGAGGCGTCGTCGAGACCCCCGTGACGACCAGAGGGATCGGACAGGTGTTGCCGAGAACGGCAAAGGCAGGACGGCTCGAGCACGCCAGCTGGGCGCTGCCGAGGTCGAGGCTCTCGGTCAACGCGAGGCACGAGGGACTCGCAAACACGAGAGAGAGCGGCACGCTGAAGGTCTGCTGTCCGGGCCGTGGCGCGTCGATGACGAGCGCGGCTCCCGAGAGATCGTCGGCAGAGGTGAACGCCGCGGTGAGCTCGAAGGTCATCGTCCCAGCCGGCTCGAGGGTCAGTGAGGCTCCTGAAGTGCTGCTGACCGAGAAGCCCCGGTTTCCCTCGACGCGCGGCCGGCTGACGAGACACGGGCCGGTTCCGGAGTTCTCGATGGCGATGACGCGGCGCTCGAGTGGGACGAGGCCGAACTCCAGCCGGTCGGGCGTCGCTCGCAGCTGACAGCCTGAGGTGTCGAGGACCTGCCCCACGACGCGAACGGTGCGAGGCGGCGCCCGTGGTTCGTCAGAGCTGACCAGCACCTCCCACGACTTCTCTCCAGCCGTCTTCGGGCTCAGCGTGAGTGAGACGGTCGCCTCGCGAGTCACCGCGAGATTCGACGTGCGCAGGCACTGGCCGGCCTGCAGTTGTCCCACACAGAGTTCATCGGCTCTCGTCGTCTCGTTGCCCGCGCGCGGCGATGAGAGGGCCACCTTCACCACCGAGTCGACGGTACCGATGTTGCGCACGGACAGCGGCCTGGTCGCCGGCTCATCGAACAGACTCATCGGCGCGAAGCTGACCGTCTCAGGCACCTCGAGGCGCGGCCCTGTCCCCGAAGCCCTCAGCACGATGCCGAAGTCGTCGACGAACGTTCCGCTCAACGTCGCCTGTCGCGAGGCCAGCCGCGTGGCCGTGAAGTCGAGCTGAAGTCGAACCGTTCCAGGCTTCGCGCAGGTGCCTGCGGGAACGAGCAGGTCGCGCCGCTCATCCACGAAGGCGAACACGTCGTCAGGCTCGAGCGCGAGCCGTTGCACGAACATCGGCACCGGCCGTGGGTTCTTGAAGACGACGTGCGTCGAGATGGTCTGTCCGAGCGGCGCGAACAACAACTGCGTCGGCGGCTCGATGGTGGGCTCGCACTGCCCCTGCGTTCCGAGGCCACCGGGACACGCGGTGAGAAGCAGCGCGACGGCGACGAGGAGGACGCGGAGCACGGAACCCACGTGGTAGCGCATCTCGCGACACCAACGCGAGCCGGTCACCACTCGCGCGTGAAGGTCTGCGCCTTGCCCTTCGGGTCGGTGCAGGTGATGGCGCTGCGGGCCGCGTTCCACACCAGCGTGTACGGCGCCTTCGACGACTTGAACCGAACGGCCTTCCCGTCGAACTCGAGCGTCTGGAACGGCTTGCTCTCGTTGCCCCGGTAGAAGACGCGCTGGTCGAAGACCCACAGCTCCTCCTTCGACTTCGCGTCGACGTACTTGCCCGTCTGGGTGCCAAAGACCGTGACGGCCGGCGCGAAGGTTCCGTCGGGGCGGAGCGTCACCGAGACCTCCGACGTGATGGCCATCGTCTCGGGGAGCCCATCGTCATGCATGGGAATCTCGGTGCGGACCTTCCGCGAGATGGAGCCATCAGCCGCGACTGTCGCCTCCATCGTCGCGCCGCCTGCTTCGCTCGAACTCTCGGTGTGGACGAGCGCTGCGGAAACCACGGCCTCTGTGTTCACGGTGAGCGCGTACGTCGCCTTCGACGCCGACATCGGGGCTGTCACGTCGACGCGAATGAAGACGACCTGGACCGTGCCGACCTTCGCGACGCCGAGCGCGAACACTGACCTGGTCTCGCCTTCCTCGAGCGGCTGCTTCACCGAGCGCAGGTCGGTTGGGAGCGCCTCGGGCTTCTGCAGCAGCACCGCGACCTCGGCCGCGTCGAGCGCCACCGTGAGCGGCTTCGCGTCGACGAGCGTCATCGGCAGGCTCACCGTGGGGAACTTTCGAGTCGTATGCGAGAGCTTCGGTGCTGCGGCAGAGGCGACTGCGGCGCCAAGACACACGACAGAGAGGACGCGAACCATGCTCACACTGTGACATCGCGCGCAGCGAAGCCAACCAGCGTCGTGTCGGGAGTGCTGGCGATCGCCCGTGTTCGTGGCAGCGTGTCGTTCGTGGCCTCCAGAAAGACGCCGAAGAAGAAGCGCGAGCCGCTGAACCCCGACCGCATCGCGCACGCGGCCCTCGCGTTCATCGACGAGCGCGGCCTGGACGAGATGAGCGTTCGAAACCTCGGCGCCTCGCTCGGGGTCGAGGGCATGGCGCTCTACAAACACTTCCCGTCGAAAGAGGCGATCCTCGACGCGGTGGCCGAGCTGCTCATCCTCGAGCTGGTGGTGCCCGCGCCCGGCTCCGAGTCGTGGAAGGCGCGCGCGCTGCGAGTCGCCCACGACTACCGCGCCATCAGCCGCCGTCACCCTCGCGCCTTTCCGTTGCTCGCCACGCGACGCTTCAACACGCCTCGCGCGCTGGCCCTCATCGACCGCATCTTCTTCGCGCTCATGGCTGACGGGCTCACCGCGCAGCAGGCCGTGCAGGTGTACCGGGGCGTCGCGAACTGGTCGAACGGCACCATCTTCGACGAGCTCACGGGCTTCGCGGCGGCGGAGCAGGCACGCACCGAGTCGGCCGTCCCTCGAGAGCTGACCGCGCTGGCGGCAGCCCAACCGTTCCTCGCCATCGAACACTTCGACAGCGTCTTCGAGACGGGCCTCGACGCGCTGCTCACCGGGCTCGAGCTGAAGTTCCAGAAGCGCTCGCGCTGACGTCAGCTTCGCGCCGGCGCGCCGTCTGTCCGCCGTGATGCGCTCGTCCTCTTCCTCATCGTCATCGTCCGCTTCGGCCAGGTGCCGGGGTGTGGCCGTGCGCTGAGGACGGGACGAAGCAGGTTCTTCCCCTCTTCCACCGACCCCCTCGAGGCCACGCGCCCTCGAGGGGGTTTTCGTTTTTGCGCGTGACACACAACGGAGGCAGTCATGAAGAAGCAGCACTTCAACGTCGGCACCATCGGTCACGTCGACCACGGCAAGACCACGCTCACCGCGGCGCTCACGCACGTCGCCGCCCTGCGCACGGGAGGCCAGGCGCTCGACTACGGCGACATCGACAAGGCGCCCGAGGAGCGCGCCCGCGGCATCACCATCACCATCAAGCACGTGCAGTACGAGACGGCGGTCCGCACCTACGCGCACGTCGACTGCCCGGGCCACGCTGACTACGTGAAGAACATGATCGCCGGTGCCTCGCAGATGGACGCGGCGGTGCTGCTCGTCGATGGCTCGTCGGGCCCGATGCCTCAGACGCGGGAGCACGTGCTCCTCGCGCGCCAGGTGGGCGTGGGTCAGCTGGTGGTGTTCATCAACAAGGTCGACCTGGCTGACGCCGAGCTGCTGGAGCTCGTCGAGCTCGAGACGCGCGAGCTGCTCGGGCAGCACGGGTACCACGACGTGAAGGTCGTTCGTGGCGCGGCCCTGCGTGCGCTCGAGGCCGCGAAGGCGGGGAAGGCCGGCGTACCCGAGACGGCGTGCATCGAGCAGCTGCTCGAGGTGCTCGACGGCTTCACGGCGCCGGTGCGTGACGTCGAGGGGCCGTTCCTGTTCCCGGTGGAGGACGTCTTCACCATCGGTGGCCGGGGCACGGTGGTGACGGGTCGCGTGGCTCGCGGCCGCGTGCAGGTGGGTGACGTGGTCGAGCTGCTCGGCGCCTCCGTTCCTGAGACGGTCGTGACGGGCATCGAGACCTTCCACACGCTGCGTGACGTGGCCGAGGCGGGTGACAACGTGGGCCTGCTGCTGCGGGGTGTCGACCGTGACGCCATCGCTCGCGGTGCGCTCGTGGTGTTGCCGGGCAGCGTGAAGGCGCACCGCCAGGGTGAGGCCGAGCTGTTCGTCCTCACCGCGAAGGAGGGTGGCCGTCACACGCCGTTCGGCTCGGGCTACATGCCGCAGTTCTACTTCGGAGCCACCAACGTCACCGGCACCCTGATGGTGGGTGACGAGGGCGTGGTGAAGCCGGGTGACCGCGCGAAGGTGACGTTCGACCTCAAGCGCGCGGTGGGCATCGAGCCGGGCATGCGCTTCGCCCTGCGTGAGGGTGGGCGCACGGTCGGCGCGGGCCTCGTCACGGCGGTGAAGTAGGGCGTTGGGAGAGCGCCGCCAGGTTGGGTGACTGGCGGCGCTGCTCTCGTCTACGGGAGGCTTCTCGATATCGATCGTCCTGCGCGATAACCCGCTCCTCACTCCGACCGGACTCCAGGAGCCGCCACGATGATCTTCTTCGACGTCGCAGCACGCATTCTTCAGGCCTCGGGAGCGCCTGCCACAGCCGTCGCAGCGCTTGCTCCGGCATGGACGAACATCGGCGCGCTGCTCGACGTGCCAAAGCCGAAAGGCGCGGCGTGTCTCGCATGTTTCGACGGCTTCGTGCACGTCGTCGGGCGAACCCTGGTGCTCCTCCAGCATGAGGGAGCGCCACTGCCGTTCGAGCAGTACAAAGCGTCCGGGCGTCGAATCGGTGGTGGCTCGTCGGCCTTCGCTCAAGGGAGAGAAGACCTGGCGTACGTGTACCGGCTCGCGGCGGGACACGAGCCTGTGCTCGCGAGTGGCGTGAAGGTCGCCGCGGGAACGGCGCTCACGACCGGCGTGGTGAGTGTGCACGACCTGCTCGACATTCTCGGTGAGCGCCCCCTTCGCGACGAGTTCGGGCGCGCCCTTCGTGCGCGGGCGCCGCTCGATGACGCGACGCTCGAGGCGCTCCTCGACCCGATGTTCGGCTTCGTCGAGATCGTGGAGGCCGGTGACTCGGGTGTCGAGGAGGGCACGGTGGTCCGCCGGGACGAGTTCTTCGCCCGCAACCAGGCGCTGCTCGCCGAAGACCGGCAGCCGGCCATCGCGCGTCAGATTCTCCTTGGCTACACGCAGCTCGCCGCGCGCCTGTCGACCTGACGCACCGGAGCGCCCCGGCCGACGTTGGCCACGTTCGTGCAAGACTGGCTTCGCGTGTCGCCACTCCTCGATGTCGTGCCACTCGTGGTGGCGTTGCTCGTCTCGTTCTTCGGCTTGCTGCTCGCAGGGCACGCCTTCGCGTCCCGCGCGGACCCCGGCATGTCGACGTTCGCCTGGGCGCCGCTCGGCGTCGCGACGATGACGGTGGCGGCGCTGCTCCACGAGCTGGGTCCGATTCCAAGGATCATCACGGGCGGGCTCGCCGGGGTCGGTGCCACCGCGAGCTTCGTGGGCTTCGCGCTCGAGGCGTGGAGAGACCCGCGACATCAGGCTCGTCGGCGCTCGCTGCTCATCGTCGCTGGGGCGCTGACGGCCTTCGTCGCGATCGCGGTGCCCATCCTCCTCAGCGTCTCACTGCCGGTCTGGCGCGTGCCGCTCAGGGCGCTCGTGTTCGGTCCCGCGCTCTTCGTCGTCGTCAGCCACGCGTCGATGCGTCGCCTCGGCTCGGAGCAAGAGCAGCGGTTCAGCAGCCGAATGGCGCTCGCGGTCTCGGTCGCCATCGCAGCGGCAGCGCTCGCGTCGCTGCCGACGTTACTCATCAGTCCTGCCGCCGCGTCCGACTCCATCGGGTGGCTCGCGCTCGCGGCGCTGGCCGCCAGTTGGGTGCAGGTCTTCGAGGGTCGCGTCACCGTGAAGCTCTTCGCGACGCGCGCGCTGACGTGGCTCGTGCTCTTCCTCGGGCTGGTCGCGGTGGCCGCAGCAGCGGCGCGCCAGCTCGACGTGGCGTTCGACTTGCCTCGCGTCCTCACAGGGGTCTTCGCGACGCTGCTGGTCGGCATCGCCTTCGTGGTGGTGAGCGAGGCGGCGTCACGCCGGGTCGACGCGTTGTTCGCTCCACAGCGCTCGGCCCTGGAGCTCGAGCTCGGTCGCGCGCGAGAGACGATGCGCTCGATGGAGTCGAAGTGGAGCCACCTGGAGCGGCTCGCGCTCGCTGGAGAGCTGGCCGCGATGGTGGCCCACGAGATCAAGAACCCGCTCGCCGCCGTGCGGGGCTGGGCTGAGACGTTGGGAGACCTCCGCGGCAAGCTGCAGGCGGAGGACCAGGCGCGGCTCGACAAGGCGCTGGGCATCATTCGAGACGAGTCCGACCGAATCGATGGCCGGGTGCAGTCACTGCTCCAGGTCGCCAGACCGCCCGCGCCCGAGCCATTGCCCGTCGTGTTTCACGTCAACCGGGTCGCGAGTGAAGCGGTGGCGCTCGTCGAGGGACAGTCGACGCACGTGTCGCTGACGCTGCTCGACGCCGACGCGACCGTGCGCGGCAGCCCCGATGGCCTGCGCACCGCGCTGGTGAACCTGCTCCGGAACGCCATCGAGGCGAATCCCTCGGGGCAGGTGGACGTCCGCGTCGCGCGCACCGCGGAGGGCTTCGAGCTTTCGGTGGTCGACGACGGCCCCGGCCTCGCGCCGGAGCAGCTCGCGCAGCCAGTCGTCGCGTTCCGTTCCACCAAGCCGGGCGGCACGGGCCTGGGACTCGTCATCGCGCAGGCGGGCGTTCAGGCCTGCCGGGGAGCGCTCTCGTTCTCTGCCGCGACACCACGAGGAACGCGTGCGCGCATCGTGTTGCCGGGTGACACTCTCGAGCAGGAGGCCTGACCCATGGCCGAGGTGCTGCTGGTCGAAGACGAGAAGAACCTGTCGGCGCTCTTCGAAGACCTCCTCACCCGGCGAGGGCACTCCGTCATCGTCTGCGCGACGCTGGCCTCAGCGAAGGCGCACCTCGCGTCCCGCCTTCCCGACGTGCTGCTCACCGACGTGAAGCTGCCTGACGGTGAAGGGCTCGAGCTGCTGCGGCGTGACGTGCCCGCGGTGGTGATGACGGCGTTCGGGACGCTGGAGCGGGCCGTCCAGGCGTTGCGCGCGGGCGCGGTCGACTTCCTCGTGAAGCCCTTCGACAACGGCCGGTTGCTGGCGGCCGTCGAGCAGGCGCTCGCTCGCGGTGAGCAACTCGAAGAGCTCGAGCTCAGTCACGGCTCGGTGGACGTGCAGGCGGCGCGGGCGCTCATTGGAGCGGACGGCGGCCTCGCAGACTTGCTCTCCACGCTTCCTCGCATCGCCTCGACGGACGCGACGGTGTTGATCTCCGGCGAGTCGGGCACGGGCAAGGAGCTGCTCGCGAAGGCGCTCCACCAGTCCTCGACACGCCGTGACGGCCCCTTCGTCGCGGTGAACTGCGCGGCGCTCCCATCGTCGCTGCTCGAGAGCGAGCTGTTCGGCTTCGAGCGCGGCGCGTTCACCGGTGCGCACGCCCGCAAGCTCGGCTTCATCGAGAGCGCGAACGGCGGCACGCTCTTCCTCGACGAGATTGGCGACATGGCGCTCGAGGCGCAGGCCCGGCTGCTGCGCGCGCTCCAGGAGCGGGAGATCGTTCGCGTCGGTGGCCGCGAGCCGGTGAAGGTCGACGTGCGCTTCGTCGCCGCGTCGCATCGCGACCTGGCTGGGTTGGTGAAGAGCGGCGGGTTTCGACAGGACCTGCTCTACCGGTTGTCGGTCGTGCCGATGCACCTGCCTCCGTTGCGCGACCGTCGTGTCGATCTGCCGGCGCTCGTGGAGCACTTCACGAAGAAGCACGCGCGCACGCATCGGCTGGCCGAGGTGAGTCCGACCCTCGAAGCGCTGCGGTGGATGCAGGCGCACGACTGGCCGGGCAACGTCCGAGAGCTGGAGAACTGGGTCGAGCGCGCCGTCATCCTCCAGCGCTTCGAGGTGCCGCGGCCGCACGCGCAGGTCGTCGAGAGTCCGCCCGAGCCACCGCCTGTCGCTGTGGGATCGCCGGCCGTCCGTTCGCTGCGTGAGGTGGTCGCCGAGGCCGAACGCCGCGGCATCGTCACGGCCCTGGAAGCAGCGAAGGGCAACAAGGCCGAGGCCGCGCGGCTGCTGGGCGTGTCGTACAAGACGCTCTTCAACAAGCTGCACGAGCACGGCATTCAGGAGAAGCAGAGCTACACCTGAGCAGCGGAGCGCCGTGGTGGGTAACGGCGTTCCCACTTCTGGCGCTCTGTCGAGGTGAACGCTCCCGGCACCGCGCGTGCACAAGGCCTCAGGTGAACCCTTCACCGAGGACTCACCGATGCCCGCTCTCTTTTCCTGGCCAGCCACAGCGCCAGCCGACCTCATCGACGCTCCTGCCCGGGCCGCGCTGTTGAACGCGCGGTCGGGCTTCCTGCCAGTGCTCGCGCCAGCGGTCCTCGGTGCCGGGCTGGTCGCGATCGCGTCGACAGCGGGCGCAGCGATGTCGGGCTCCGGGCGGTCGTCGGGCGAGCTGCTCCGCGGTCTCGCCGAGGCGGTCGGCTTCGCGGCGCCGGTGTTCGCGCTGATGTTGACGAGCTCACACGAGAAGCTCTCGCCGGCCTCAGTGCTCAGCCTCGTCTGCGTCGCGACGGGAGTCGCCGGGCTCGCCTCGGTGCTGATGGTTCCGCTGCTCGGGTTCCTGTGGCTGTGCGCCGACGGCAGTCACGCGCTCGTCTCGGGCTTCGCCACCGCGGCCCGCCTCGTCGCTGTTCCTGCGACCTTCATGCTCGCCGTCAGCCTCGTGCTCGTGCGTGGGCTTCGCGCGATGGGCGTCGCGTCGAGCTGGAGCGGCGTCGGCTTCGGATGCCTGGCGTTCGCGACGTTCCTCTTGCGGGTGTCGCCGTTGCTGCGAGGTGGCGCATGAGCGCGGCGGCCCTCGAGGCGACCGAGGTCGACGCGCCAGGGCCCGTCATTCTGCTCGACCGGCCCGTCAGCCGAGTCATCGTTGCTGAGCCTGCGACCATCGAGTTCGGCTCTCCGTTCGCGCCGGCGCTCGACGAGGGCGTGCCGCTCGACGACCTGCTCGAGACGCAGCCACGGTCGCTGCTCCGCGAGTTGTTGAGTGACCCGAGGGCGCTCGCCGAGCGGCTGCTCGATGGCCGCGCCGCGACGACGATGGTGGACACCACGCTGACCCTCATCGGGGCGAGCGTGTTCGCTGGCGCGGCGCTCGGCGCGGCGACGCACGGCTCGGCTGCGCGTTCGATGGTGTTGCTCCCGGTCGCGCTGGTGCTCGCCGTCGTCGCGGCGCTGGGACCGGTCGCTGCGTCGGCGCTGATGGTCGGCGCAAGGCTGCCGTGGAGGCTGCTCGCAGGGGCGTTGACGATGGCGACCGCGCGCGGGGCGATGGTGCTGTGTGCGTCTGCGCCGCTCTCGGTGCTCGGGATGCGGGCCGATGACGAGTGGCTCGGGCCGCTGATGATCGTCTTCAGCTTCGGCCTCGCCGGGCTCTCGTCGGGTCGGCTGCTTCGTCGGCTGATGGAGCAGTCGGCCCTCGTCGCGTGGGAACGCTCAGGAGCGGCGCTGGGCCCGGAGCGCATGGAGCGGGTCGCCATCGTCGGGCGCGTGGGCCTCGTTCAGCTCGCCTTCACGTTGACCATCGCGGTGTGGAGCTTCCGGATTCTCGGGTGACCCATGGTGCTCTGGCTCTTCGTTGGTGGCTATCTCGTGGTGGGGCTGGTGGTCGCGGTGTTCGCGGCTCGTCGACGCGTCACGCTCGTTCACGTCGTGCTGCTGGTGCCGCTCTGGCCGCTGCTGGCTCCAGCCGTCTTCTCCGAGCGGGTCGAGCCGGGTGCGTTGGTGACGGGGCGCGAGCGGACGGTGATCGAGCGCTTCCGTGGCTACGTCGTGGTGCGCGGCCGGCAGCTCGAGGCGCTGCGCCGGTTGCGGGCGCGTGGACGGGCGAGCGAGCGCCTCTCTCAGCTCGAGGGGCAGGTGGAGCGAGACCTGGACGACGCGCGGCGGTTGCTCGAGGAGCTGGAGGATCGAATCGCGCTCGCGCACGTGGCGTCGCTCGGTCCCGCGGCGGGTGACGCGGTCGATCGCCAGCACGTCGAGGCGCTCCTCGCGCGTGCTGATGCGCTCGTGCAGGAGACCTCGACAGACCTCGTGGCCTAGCGCGTCGGGAGCAGCGGAGGCGGCCGCGACGAGAGGCCCATTCGACGGAACGGACCCAGTGAGATGCCCGCCATCATCGCCACCATCTCGGAGCGGAACAGCGGCACCTTGCACGCCGTGCCGAACAGCAGGTCCCTCGCGACCGCGAGCGGCGGCAGGTCGGACTGGAAGAAGGGCGTGAGCCAGCGCGTGACGAACTGGTACCAGGCGAGATGACCGCGCCGTGTTCGCGAGTACCGGAACAGCGCATCGTCGACCGTCTCGGTGTTCTCGAACGCCTGGGCCAGCATCGCGGCGTCGACGAGCGCGAGGTTGGCTCCCTGGCCGAGCTGTGGGCTCATCGCGTGGGCGCTGTCTCCCAGGTAGACGACGCGGCCCACGTTCCATGGCCACATCACGACGTCGTGGTACTCCGAGAAGAGCAGGTCGTCGTGTGAGCGCAGGTGCTCGAGCACGGGCGCGGCGGCCGGCGCATCGGCGAGCACCGATTCCTTCCACCGCCCGAAGTCCGACGCGCGGTGCTCATCGAGGCGGTCGGCGCGCAGGCTGTAGAAGAGGCTGACCTGCGGCGTCGTTCCCGTCGGCCCCAGCCCGCTCGGGAGCATGCCGATGAGCACCCGCGTGCCGCGCACCACCTGAAACAGCCGCTCGCGATAGCGATGCTCGACGTCGGGCACCACGGCCCAGAGCGCGCCCCACGGGTAGCGGCGGACGATCTTGTGATGACTGGTGTCGTCTCGAAGGCTCGAGCGTGCGCCATTGCAGACGATGACGAGGTCGTGTGGCCCGAAGCGGCGACGCGTCCCCTTCTCCACGAGCCAGTGCCCGGCGGCGTCGATGGTGAAGTCCTCGATGTCGAGCCCGAGCTTCAAGGTGACGCGCGGCTCCGACTGCACCGCCTTGAAGAGTGACGCGAAGAGCACGCCGCGGTGCAGGCCGACGCCGTAGAGGTCAGGGGCGAGGTCGGCGTACGCGAGGTCGAGCACGCTGCGGCCCGACGGTGTCTGGGCGACGAGGTGGGTCAACGGCTCGCCTCTCGCGACGACCTCGTTCACCAGACCCAGCGCCGCCAGCACCGCCATGCCCGTGGGCTGGAGCATGATGCCCGCGCCGACCGGCTGGGGGTCGAGCACGCGCTCGTAGACGGTGACGCGATGACCGGCTCTCGCGAGGAAGAGCGCGCTCGCGCTGCCTGCCGTACCGGTGCCAACCACGGCGATGTCGAGCGACTGCACGCGGTGAATCGTAGGTCGTGTTCCTCGCGGCGCGCGCCGAATTCGCGACGACACTTTCTGTCGGAGAGCGCGGACGGCCGGCGCGGTGGATCTCGGCGAGGCGGTTCGCGCTGGAGGAGCGCTACTGCTCGTCGAGCGAGTCGAACGCCTTGGCTGCTTCTTTGAGCGCGCGCTGGGTCTTCGGGTCGCGCGTGCCCGGTGTGGTGGTGCGGAGCGGCGGCGCGTCGGTGTCTGCGTCAGAAGCAGCAGCGGCCTCCGTCCCGAAGCTCACCGGCAACGTCGTGCGCAGCGTGCCGTCGACCGTGTGGAAGACCGAGAAGTGCAGATGCGGCCGCGACGTGTAGCCGGTGTTCCCCGACTCGCCGAGTTGTTGCCCCGCCGAGACCCGCGCTCCGAGTTTCACCACCACACTGGCTGCTCGCAGGTGCTGGTACTCGGCGAACGTGCCATCGCCATGGCGAATGATGACGTAGTTCGCGTCGCTCTTCAGGGCCTCGTCGACGGCGCCGAGCGTGCAGTCGGTGCGCGTCCCCACCACCACGCCATCGCGCGCGGCCAGCACCGGCGTCCCTTCCGGCATCGCCCAGTCCCACGCCTCTTCGTCCTGTGAGCCCTCGAAGTGGCTGAACGTGCCGTGCGGCGCCTGGATGACCTTGAACGCGCCGTCGAAGGGGCGTCGATACACGGCCATCGACGCCGGTGGGCGCGGCAGACGGCGCCCGAGCTTCCACCGGTACTTCCAGTCCTTGAGCTTCCACGCCTCGTGGCGATTGGCGCGCTTCCACTTCGCGAGCAGGAAGTGGGTGCGGCCTGCGGCGTCGACGACTGGCGGCAGCTCGTTGACGACGTTCGTCTCGTCAGCCGTGACGCTCAACGTGACCTCGGAGCAGTTGGTGAGGTCGGCCCACAGCTCGATGCCGTCGTTCAGCGTCTTCTGGGTGACGGCGACGCACGGGTCGGCCGCCAACGCGAAGCAGGGGAGGAGCGCAAAGCCAACGGTCAACGTGCGTGACATGAGCGTCAGCTTCGCAGACCGCGGAACAACTGTTCCAGCGACTGACGAAGGAACACCTCGCGCGCCTCGTCGATGGTCGCGATGCCCTGAATCCACGCGACGATGCCCGAGAAGTAGAGCGCGAAGATGCTCTGGGCCGCGATCATCACGTCGACGTCGGCGCGCACTTCGCCGCGGGTCTGCGCCTCGATGACGAGCGCGGCCACGCGGTGCAGGAACGCGAAGGTCATGCCGTTCACCTTCGCGGCGTTGGGGCCGGCCGCGCCGGGGAGCGCCTTCACGAACGTCTTCCCCACGTTGCCGCAGGACTCGTAGAGCGCGTAGAGCCCACCGAAGACGTGCACGAGCTGGTCGACGAGCGGAGCCCTCTTCGGCACCGTCGCGAGCACCTCGTCGGCCGTCGCCTGCAGCCGGTCGTGCATCATCAAGAAGACGAGGTCCTCCTTGTCGGTCGCGTAGAGAAACAGCGTGCCCTTCGCGATGCCGGCGCGGGTGGCGATGTCGGCGGTGGTGGTCGCCGCGACTCCCTGCTCGCCGAAGAGCCTCCATGCGGCGTCGATGATGCGCGCGCGTTTGTCCTCTTTGTTGGCCTCGCGTCGGCCCACCTCGGGGGTGACCGGAGTCACTGATTTCGCGGACCTGGACGGCTTGCGCTTCGTCACGACTCACCTCGATGAGGAGGACTTCTTAGCGCCGGGTGGCCGTCGCTGCAGCGTCTGAAATGGTTGTCTATAAATGACCACAGTCATAAAAGGAGCAACCCATGGTCAGCATGCGAGACGCACGAGACGAGGCCTTTCGACGAGCCGGCATTCCCGCAGACGGAGGCGACTCGGAGCCCTGGGTCGACTTCAAGCTCGGCCCCATTCCGATGCCGTTCCCCAACACCGACGCGCGCCGGCGCACCGTGAAGTTCCACGACCTGCACCACGTGCTCACCGGCTACCGCACCGACATCTTCGGCGAGTTCGAGATCTCTGCGTGGGAGCTCGGCGCGGGCTGCGGGCGCTTCGGCGTCGCGTGGGGGCTGAACCTGATGGGGCTGGTGGGCGGCCTGCTCTCGTCGCCGCGGAGAACGGTGCGGGCCTTCTGGCGTGGGCGCCGCTCCGACTCGCTCTACACGACCCGCTCGTACGACGAGGTGCTCGACCAGCCGGTCGAAGAGGTACGGCGGTGGCTGCGCGTTCCAGGCGAGGCCGACCCCGTCGCCCCGACGGCGTCAGACGTGCTGCACCTGGCCGCAGCAAGCCTCGCGGGCCTCGTGCTCGGGCTCGCGACGTTCGCCATCATCCTGACTCCGGTCACTCTGGCGGCGTGGGTGCTCACGTACGGCGCGTACCGCCGCGAGGTCGCCCGCCGCAGCGCCTGACCACGTCAGTCGTGGTTATGCTCGATGAGCTTCCGAATCGCGTCCGCGAACTCCTTGAGGGAGGCCGACCGCGGCTTCTGCGGCACCGGCGGTGCGACCCGCAGCGGCTGACCGGCCTTGAGCGGGAAGTCGTCGTACCGGCCTGAGCCATCGGCATCGACGAGAATGGCGTTGGAGTAGGCGATGGGCACGTTGCCGTGGAGCGGCCGCATCGAGCGCGCCGAGCCGCGCACCATCACCACGTACCAGGTGTCGCGCGCGGGCCTGACGACGAGCTTCTCGGTCACGTGCATGCGGCGCAGCGGGCCTCCCGGCACGGCCTCGACGGGCAGCATCGCAGGCAGCGTGCGGCGCTCGACTGCGCGCGAGTCGGGCCACGTTGAATTGGTATCACCGTTCACCGCTTCGCGCCCCGCCGTGTGGCTGAACACCTCGATGCGGTCGATGAGCATCCACTCGGGGCCCTGCACGTCGACCGTCAGCTCGATGGCGTCGTTGGCCGCGACCGACACGGTGCCGCCGATGCCCACCGTCGGGCCGGTCGGCTGCATCGCGCCGTCGAGCTTGCGCGCCGTCACCTGCAGGTATGGCCCGTTCGTCACGAAGGCCTGCTGGGCACGAATGGCGTCGGCGAACTGCGAGGGTTGGAACGTCATCGGCGCGTCGTTGGCCACCTTCGCGTAGGTGCGCGCGTAGCCCGGCGAGTCGCTGTACGGCTTGTGCGTGTCCGAGACGCCCGAGGCCGTGCGCACCGTGCCGCGCGAGAGGAACGTCATCCAGTCGTTCAAGATGCCGTTGTTGGGCGAGGTGCCGTTGGCGGACTCGATGATGTCGAAGCCGTCGCCAAAGAGCTTCGTGTCGTTCGCCGTCGCGTCTGGAGCCGGCGCCATGCCGAACGCGGCCGGGTCTCCGTGCGTCGCGAGCGTCGCGGTGTCGACCTTCAGCTGGCTGAGCACGCCGCTGCCGCCACGCGGGTGGTTGAGCTGCACCACCGCTCCAGGGTGCTCGGCCTTGATGCCCGAGAACACCTGCGGCATTCGCAGCGACGGCCCGTCTTCACCGCCGGCGTGGTCGAAGGCTCCACCGTTGGGCAGCTCGGGGTTCCGCTTCAACGGGAAGGTGTTGAAGTGGCCGTGCGAGAAGGTGGTGACCTCTTCGCCAATCATCGTCGCCATCAGGTGCTCGGCGTTCAGCGCGCGAACGACAGGCGCGAAGTCGGTGATGACCTCGTGGTCGGTCGAGAGAATCACGTCGACGCCTTCAGCGAGGAAGTTGGCCACGCGCAGCTCGTTGCGAACGGCGCTGTCGGAGCTCGCCACCGCGTGCACGTGCAAGTCGGCCGACACCCAACCCGGCGAGTCGACGACGCGGTCGACGACGGCGCTGATGGAGGCGTTGGTGGTGCGCAGGTCGACCGGCTCGCCGCGCGTCGGCCAGCTGTCGGGCCAGGTGCTGTACTCGGGGCCGCGAGAGACGACGGCTTCGTACTGCCCCGGCGGGAGCGTGAGGGTCAGCTGGCCGGTGACTGGGACGTAGCCGACGGCGGCCGCGCCCATGCCAGGCGAGTCGACGAGCAGGTGCTGCTGCCACGTGTCCTTGTTGAAGGGGCAGGGCGACGGCGTGCAGAAGACCGTCACCTTCGCGGGCACCGCGGCGTTGGCGAGGTTCTTCACCGTCACCGTGAGGGCGCGGCCGTCACCCTGCGCGATGGTCGCGGCCGTCGTCTGCCCTGCGGTCACCGTGAACGTGGAGGGCGCGCCGATGGTGTGCCCTTCCTTCGTCGCGGTGGCGCGGTACTCGCCGGGAGGCAGCGTGAGGCGCGCCTTGCCGGTGGCGTCGGTGACGGCGAGCGTCGCCATCTTGTCCGTCGCGACGTCGGTGATGCTCACGCGCGACTCGCTCCCGGGCTGCACGGTCAGCTCGACCGAGCCCGTCACCGTGCCGTCGGCCGCCATCACGACGTCGCCGATGCCGGCGAGGTCGCGCGCGATGATGAAGTCGCGCACGTAGTTCCGCTTCTCCTTCGCGAGAATGTTGAAGGAGCCGGGCCGCACCTCGGACATCGCGTCGAACCACGACAAGATGCCAGACAGGCCTTCACCCTCGACGAAGGTGCCGACGACGCCGCCATAGCCGAGGACGGCGTTCGAGGTGGAGGGCTTCGTGGGGTCCTTCAGCGTCATGGTGCGAAGGCCGTACGCGACGCCGTCACCTTGAGCGGCAATCCACTTCGACTTGTCGGCGAGACAGTTGGTGCCGTCGAGCTTGCTGTTGCCGATGCCGTTCTGGCAGCCGCCCGGGTTGAAGAGCTCGAAGGCGCCGACATCCATCAACTCGATGAGCGGCAGCCGCAACGTCGCGTCCGAGTCGTTGCAGACGGCCGAGAGCATGCGCACCCGTGACTCGCCTGGAGACAACACGAAGTAGGTCGTGAGCCGCGCGTTCACCGGGTTCGCCGGGTCGACGACGGGCTCGACGGGCAGACCAGCCACGTTGTTGAGCAGCAGCTTCAGGTTCAGCAGGTCGTGCGGCACGTCCTTGCCCGAGGCGGCGACGATGGCAGGGCCACCCGAGCTGCCGTCGCTCAACACCTCGAGGTCGGTGACGCTCGAGAGCCGGCCCAGAGAGTAGAAGAGGCCCATGCGGCCGAAGGCGTCGCGGCCCGGCGCCCCCTCGGGGCGCACGAGGTCGGCGTCGAGCAGGTTGCCGCCCGACAGCGCAGGGCCGACGGTTCGGCCGGGCTGCTGAATGATGACGCGCACCTTGTCGTTCTGGAGGAGGACGTCGCCCGTTCGACCCTCGGCGTTCTCACCGCCGATGAGCTGCGCGGTCGAGTCGATGCGCTTGGCGGAGGAGCCGGTTCCGTCTTGAACGAAGAGGCCCGTCGCCTTGAGGTCGACCTCGCAGCGGCGGGGGTTCGTCGGCCCGCCACCACCACCACCCGGCTTCGGACATCCTGCGAGCACGACGACGAGCGCCACGAAACCGAGACGAAGCTGTTGCATGGGCGTGACATGGCCCAGCGTGGTGCCGACGACAAGACTGCCTCCGACGCAGAAGGTCAGAGGGTCGGCAAGGGCGGGGTGGAGAGCGGCGGCGGCGCGACGTTGGTGGGTGGCGGGAGCGGCGTCACCGGCATCGGCACCGCCGGGTTCGACAGCGAATCGGTGACAGCGTTCTTCGAGCCGAGCCACGTCCACAAGCCCCACACCAGCATGCCGGCGCCCAGGGCGGTCGCCGCGCCCAGCGCTCCGTACATCAGGGGGCAGGCGCTGTTTCGTGAGGACCCGCTGGTCCCACAGATGACACCGACGGCGATGAGGCTCAGCCCGTACGAGCCTCCGATGAGGCCGCCGATTGTCGCGACGACGTTGCCGGGGTGGTCGATGTCCTTCACCTCGGTGCGGCGCACGATCTTCTCGACGCCATAGTCGTTCTGCAGCAACAGCACGTCGCGGTCTCCGCCGACGATGCGCGTCTCGTCGCGTTTGCCGTCGCGGGTGATGACGGTGGCGGTCGTCCCGCAGCCACTCACCGCGATGACGAGACACCAGATCGCCGCTCTCATGGCGTCACCGCGACACACAAGACGCACGGCTCGGGAGGGTGGGGCGCTCTGCCTCGATGCAGGTCGAGCACCACGCGTGAGACCTCGGCGAGCTGACGGCGAACGTCACGGCGGGCGCCCTTCACGCGAGCCACCTTCATGGAGTCGTACGCGGTCGTCTGATGCCGCATCCACGCGATGACGGCTGACTCGGCGCGCTGCTCGAGAGGAATGCGCTCGGTGCGCGCCACGGTGCCGCTGCCCACCGGCGTCGCGTGCACGGTCACCTTCTGCGCGAGCGACGCCTCGAGCGCCGAGAACGCCGGTGTGAAGCGCAAGAAGGCCTTCACGGCGCCTTCGAAGTCCTCGACGTATTGGGCCTGCTCGACCTCGCGGCGCTTCACGCTCGCGGCCCGCTTCTTCGCGAACGCTGGCGTCGCACGTTCAGCCTCGAGCGTGGCCTTCGCGGCGGCGATGTTCTCGGTCGGAGCCCACACGCCTTTCGAGAACGTCTTGCGGCCGACCTTCTCCACCACCGTCCAGCTCGGGCCGGCGGCCTTCACGCGGCGGGTGAGGCCGGCGTCTCCGGGAGGCAGACAGCTCCACTCGATGGGAACGGTGAGCACTCGTCCATCGGGAGCGCGGACCTGTCGTGGGTCTTTGGTCGGCGCGCAGGTGAGGGCGTCGGGCATGAGGCGAGTCGTACCGCAGACGACAGCGTCAGCGTTTGCCTTTGCGCGGTGATTTCTCGGGCGCTGCGACGAGCCCACCTTCGAGCTGCGGCGCGCCGCCCTTCTTCCCGCCCGCGGTGAGCCGGCGGTAGAGGTCGTAGTTGCCCTCGTAGCGCACGACCTTGCCCTCGCCCTCGAACACCAGGAGCGCGGTCGCCACCTTGTCGAGGAAGTACCGGTCGTGGGTCACGAGCAGCACGGCGCCCGAGAACTGCATCAACAGGCGCTCGAGCACGTTGAGCGTCACCAGGTCGAGGTCGTTCGTCGGCTCGTCGAGCACCAGCACGTTGGCGCCTTCGAGGAAGAGCCGCGCCAGCAGCAATCGGTTGCGCTCGCCGCCCGACAGCCCCTTCACCTTCATGCGCTGCATCGGCACCGGGAAGAGCAGGTCGTCGAGGTACTCGGCCAGGCGCATCTTCTTGTCGCCGAGCGTCACCCAGTCGTCGTCCCACGCGGCCTCGAACACCGTCTTTTCTTCGTCGAGCGCCGTGCGGAGCTGGTCGTAGTGCACCACGCGCGTCTTCGGCCCCAGGCGCACGGTGCCGGAGTCGGGAGGGATTTCTCCGAGCAGTGTCTTGATGAGCGTCGTCTTGCCCGCGCCGTTCTTGCCGACCAGGCCGAGGCGTTCGCCGGGCTGAAGAATGACGCTCACGTCGTCGAGGATTTTCAGCTCGCCGAACGACTTCTTGAGGTGCGCCGCCTCGATGACGGTCTGCGAGAGGCGCGGCGCAGCAGCGAGCTGGAGCTCCGGCACGCGAGGACGCTGGAAGCCCTTCTCGCTCAGCAACTTCCTCGCCCGCTCGATGCGCGCCTTCGACTTCGTGCGCCGCGCCTTGGGGCCACGTCGCAGCCACGCGACCTCCTGCGCAATCCACTGCTGGCGTTTGTGCTCGCCGGTCTTCTGGTTCTCGAGCGAGACGAACTTCTGCTCCAGGTACGCCTCGTAGTTGCCGGGGTAGCTGATGAGGCCGCCGGGCTGCGAGTCGGAGATGTGGGGCTCGACCTCGACGATGCGGTCGACGAGGCCATCGAGGAAGTAGCGGTCGTGCGTCACCAGCAGCAGCGCCGAGTCGCGCGAGTCGATTTCCTCTTCCAGCCACTCAACCGTCTCGGCGTCGAGGTGGTTGGTGGGCTCGTCGAACATCAACAGGTCGGCGTGCGTGAGCAACGCGCGCGCGATGGCGACACGTTTCTTCTGCCCACCCGAAAGCGTCTCGATGGGCTGGTCCCACGTCGCAGGGTCGACGCCGAGCCGGTCGAGCAGCTTGCGTGACTCGTGTGCGGTGTCCCAGCCGCCGAGGTGCTCGATGGTCTCGCCGAGCGCCGAGAGCCGCGCGAGCACCCGGTCGTCACTGGCGTGCTGCAGCGACTCGGAGAGCTGTGCGTACTCGTCGAGCGCATCACGAAGGGCCTGCTGCGCCACCGCGAGCTCGCTGGCCGGCGTCGCGCCGGGAGTGAACGTGGGCTCCTGCGCGAGGTGGCTGACGCGCATGCCCTTCTGCACCTGCATGGTGCCCGTGTCGGCCTTCACCTCGCCGGTGAGCACCTTCATCAGCGTCGACTTGCCGCAGCCGTTCACGCCGACCAGCCCGACGCGTTCACCTTCTTCGATGACCAGCTCGAGGTTGGAGAAGAGGGTTCGGCTACCGAACGACAAGGTCAGGTCGAATGCGCGGAGCAACGTCACGGCGGGGCCCGTACCCCAGCGTGCGCCGGGCCGGGTGTCTTTCTGACCGTCACAGCCCTGACGGTGGGGCGGCAGCACACCTCAACCGCATCGGGGTCCGTGCCGAAGGCCTCGGTGGAGGGGCAACATGGGCGACGAGATGCGGGCGACGTACGAGACGCTGGTGGAGTTGCTGGACCCGGAGCAGGAGAACGACTGGTCGGCGGTGCTCGACGGCGATGAGCAGGTGGTGGACGTCGATGGTGAGACGCTGACCTGGTCGATGGCGGGAGACCTGCTGAGCGCGTGAGCGGCGTGCCGCACCGCGCGACAGCAATCGCTTCCCACGCGCAACACCGACGGCCACACTCCGCGCGCTGTCGATGCTTCGCGGAGGGAACCCGTCATGAAGAAGATCGCCGTCCTCACCTCTGGTGGTGACTCACCTGGAATGAACGCCGCGCTTCGCGCCATCGCCAAGCTCGCGGCCTCGAAGGGCGTGCAGGTGATGGGCGTGCTCGAAGGCTACGAGGGCCTGATGGATGGCAACTTTCGTGAGCTGACGAAGACGCTCTCGGACGGAACCGTCACCGTCGACGTCGAGGTCGACGCCGCAGGCAACCAGGGCGGCACGATGATCGGCTCGGCTCGCAGCCTGCGCTTCCGCGAAGACGCCGGCCGCGCCCAGGCCAACATGCAGATGGTGAAGCATGGCCTCGAGGGGCTCATCGTCATCGGCGGAAACGGCTCGCTCACCGGCGCGCACATCTTCTCCGGAGAGTCGGGCCTGCCCGTCATCGGCATTCCAGGCTCCATCGACAACGACATCGGCTGCACCGCGCTCGCGCTCGGCGTCGACACCGCGCTCAACACCATCGTCCACGCGTGCGATCAGATCTCCGACACCGCGCGCGCGCATCGCCGCGCCTTCGTCGTCGAGGTGATGGGGCGCGACTGTGGCTACCTCGCCATGGCCAGCGCCATCGCGGTGGCGGCCGACGCCGTGATGATTCGCGAGCAGGGGAAGAGCGAAGAGCAGCTCGTCGCCGACCTCATGAGTGTCATTCGCAGCGGCTCGGCGCGCGGCAAGCGACGCATCCTCATCATCAAGGCCGAGGGTGTGCAGATGCCGTGCACCCGGCTCGTTCGCATGGCGGAAGAGGCGATGCGGGCCGACACGCCCGCCGTCGAGATTCGCGCGACCGTGCTCGGTCACGTCGTGCGCGGCGGCAACCCCAGCTACCAGGACCGAGCCATCGCCGGCCGGCTCGGCTTCGCAGCCGTGGCCTCGTTGCTGCGTGGGCTGTCGGACTCGATGGTGGGCTGGCTCCCGCCCGTGTCTGGAGGAATTCCCACCGAGGACTCCTCGGTGCAGCTGTTCTCGCTCGACCGCGTGCTCGTCGAGACGGCCGCCGTCATCGATGGCTCGAGCCCCGTGACGCAGCGCCGGCTCGCGCTCATGCAGAAGGCGTCGGGCGTGCTGGCGCTCTGAGTCCACCTCCGCCGACGAACGACAGCGGACACCAGTTGGTCGTCGTCCGCTGGGAACGTATGTTTCCGATGCTTTCATGACCTCTCCTACGGGCAAGCCCTCATCTGATCAGCGCTTCGAGGAGCTCGTCGCTTCAGCCCGAAACGATGAGGACGCGGGCCGATGGGACTCGGCGTCGCTGAAGTGGAACCTCGCGAAGAGCCTCCGCGACACCCCCGAGGTGGCCGAGAGCCTGGCGCGGGTCGCTGCTCGCGGCGCGCGCGCGTACATCTCGACGCAGACGACCTCGGAGGGAGCGCCACCCGGCATCTCGACGCGCACCACGCCAACGCCCTCGGTCCCGCCGCGAACGACGCCGGGAACCCGGCCCGTTCCACCGAGCGCTCCGCCCGGCATCTCGACGCGCACCACGCCAACGCCCGCGCGCTCTCCGCCCACGACGCCCAGCGCGCGCCCCGCTTCTCCGCCGGTGCTCCGTCAGAGTGCTCCGCCGCCCGTCGTGCGGACGCCCTCGATGCCCATGATGCTGTTGTCGGTGTTGCAGCGGCAGTCGCTCCTGCTGGGCGCCGGCTTCGCGACCCGCTACCCGCACGCCTGGCTCGTCTGGGAACTCGGCCCGCATCGCCCCGCTGGAGAGGAGCGCAACGTCCTCGACACCATGAAGCCATCGCAGGCTGGCACACCAAAGGCCGTCGGCACCGACCCGCTCTGCTTCGCGCTGTTCGGGCCGGGTCCGCTTCGGGTGGGCCGCGCCGATGGGTGCTCCATCGTCGTCGACGACGTCACGTTCTCTCGCGACCTCGGCGTCCTCATCTTCGTCGACGGACGATGGGCGTTCGACGCGACGACTGGCGGGCGCCTCGAGCTGGACGCGGGCTCGCGGCTGCAGAACGGCGACGTCACGCTGAGCTTCGAGACGTCGGAGTCGTTCGTGCTCCGGCTGACCGCGCTCAGCCCGGGCTGACCCTCACAGCACGCACGCTGGAATGAAGAGGCCCTCGCCCTTGAGCAGGTTTCTCACCTGGGCCCGCTCCCGCTTCCAGAAGCACAGCGTGTCGGCCTCGCGCAGGTAGCCGTAGTCGTAGAATGTCGGGTTGTCCTTGTTCCGCAGCAGCTCGATGGAGTCCGGGTCCCACAGCGCGCGACGCCGGCTCGAGACGAACCCCTCGGCCTTCGCCAGCTCAGCCTCGGCCTCGAGGAGCAACGCCTCGACGTTCTCGCCGCGCGCGTCGGCCACCACCGCCGCATAGAGCGCGTGAATGAACCGGCCTCGCGCCGCGGTGACGCCCACGCCATCCTGCAGCTCGACGAAGAACGGGTTGTCTTTCGGCAGCGCGAGCGCGGTCAGCTCGCCGTCGATGCGGGTCTGCTCGGCGGCGAAGGTCTTCAGCGGCTCGAGCACCCGGCGCACGAAGGCGTCGCGCTCGACGGCCGGCAGCGCGCGCAGCTCCGAGAAGAGCACCCGGTCTGGTTGCGAGACGATGCCGCGCGCCTTGCCCACTTCGATGACCTCGTCGCGGCTGGCGAGGTACGCCGCGAGGCGTCTGGTGATGAGCGCGTCGTATTGCGCTTCGCCCAGGGCGCGCACCACCTCGGCCGCGGCGAGTCCATTCGGCCCGAACGGCGCGAACTGCTCACGCACCGGCGCATCCCACCGCTCGGGCAGCGCGAAGTTCATTCGCAAGACGCCCACGTCGGTCTGCCAGTAGCCCCACTCCCAGCCGGTGGTGAAGAGCGCGTGCTGACGAAGCCGGCCCGCCTGCCGCAGCCGCGTGAGGTCGAGGTGGCGGCTCTTCAGGTACACCGGCAGGTACAGCGGCACCGAGTTGTCGAAGGCAATCCAGTAAGCCGACTCGGGGTAGTAGGCGACCGGCTGCCCGTCACGCAGCCGCGCCTCGAGGTACTCGCGGTGCTCGCTGAAGTCGTCGTGCAGGTACGCGCCGCCGGCGTCGTCGTAGAGGTTGTAGAAGAAGACGGTGTGCACCCACGGCACGATGGCCGGGTTCGCGTAGCGCACGAGGAAGTAATAGAGCTGACGCACGCCCTGGTACTCGACGCGCAGGTCAGGCGAGTTGCCGACGTGAACGCTGCACACCATCTCGATGCCCGGCCGAACCCGCTGGAGCGCGTCGTACGTCTGGTTCACCCGCTGAACGAGCTGCGCCGGGTCGGCCTTGAAGAACTCTCCGAAGGCGACCTGCACCGAGTCGTAGGGCGTCTCGTCGAGCAACACGTGCAGCCGCCGCTCGAGCTCAGGCATCGGGTCGGGCGCGAGGTCGTCGTCGATGAGGTCGAACGAGAGCTGCAGGTTCGACTTGCCGAAGAGCTGAATCGCGATGCCCACCTCGACGCCGCGCGCCTTCGCGTACGACAGAATCTGCTTCGTGTGCGCGCGCCAGGCCTCGGTCGTCGCGTCACCAGCGGTGATGTCGTCGAGCGCGTACATCGAGATGAAGTTGCCGCGGTTCTTCACCACGAAGTCGATGGTGCGCCGCGCGCCCTCGAGGTTCTTCGGCGAGGGAACCCAGAAGTCGTAGAGCGCCTCGATGGGGTGGAGCGTGTGCAGGTGCAGGCCGCGTCGTCTGTCGACCTCGGGCGCGTGCTCTCGCCCCAGCGCGGTGGCGTCGACGTCGAGGTACGCCGGCGGCACGGACGTCTTCCAGGGGTGATGAAAGCGGTAGCCGTGCAGTTCGAGCAGGTGCGCGACGCCGTACTGCACGCCCAGCGGGACGCCGCCTGAGATGACGAAGCGGTTGCCGTCTTTGTCGATGCGGTAGCAGTCGGTGCAGTCGGAGCGCTCCACAACCGCGACGGTGACGCTCGCGCGGCCCTCAGCGGTCTTCGGGGTCGTCGAGGTCTGCGTCGTCACGCGAGGGTCGGACAGGAACTCGAGGCTCGAGCGCAGCAGCGGGGCCGTCGCGTCGGTCGTCACGAAGTCGATGCCGGTGGGGCGCGGCGCACAGGACAGGAGCAGCAGGCTGAGGAGGAACCGCATGAGGGTGCAACCTATCGGTCGAAGGCGCCGCGAGGGCAACCGTGTGGAGACCTGGCGCATCGGGCGATGGCCAGCCAGCCAGAGCGCCGGGGGCGGCTCGCCGCTAAGGTGCAATCGTCGTGGCCCTGCGCATCGCTCAGAAGATTCGTGACACCGAAGCCGAGGGGCCGGGCGTGCGCTTCGCCGTCTGGGTGCAGGGCTGCACCATTCGCTGCCCCGGCTGCTGCAACCCCGAGATGTTCGTTCACGGGAAAGGTGGCGTCGAAGTCGAGCCCGCGGTGTTGGCCGCCGAAATCCTCGCGACGCCAGGCATCGAGGGGCTCTCGATGCTCGGTGGAGAACCCTTCGAGCAGGCCACCGACGTCGCTGCGCTCGCTCGCATCGTGAAGGCCGGCGGGAAGACGGTGATGGTCTACAGCGGCTACACGCTCGACGAGCTTCGCGAGAAGACGAAGACCGATCCGGGCGTGCAGGCGTTGCTCGACACCACCGACCTGTTGCTCGACGGCCGCTACGACGCGACGAAGCCCGAGAAGACGCGACGGTGGATTGGCTCCACCAACCAGACGCTCCACTTCTTCACCGGCGCCTACCGGCCCGATGAGGCCCGCTTCTGGACGTCGAACACCGTCGAGCTGCGGCTCGAGAATGGGCTGCTCACCATCAACGGCTGGCCTGCGCCGGCCGACGTGCTGCGGCGTTTTCTGCGAAGCTCCTGAGCCCCATGTCGCTCGCGAAAGTCACCCACGCTGAAGCCAACCTGCTCACCCTCGCGCGGTGTGTCGTCGGCAGCGGGCCAGGCTCGGAGTTGACGCGGCTGCTGCTGATGAGCGTCGCGCCTCCCGCGAAGCTGGGCCCGACCTCGGCCGCGCTGCTCGAAGACACGCTCGCGCGTGGCGTCGGTTTTGCCCTGCTCAAAGAAGGCGGCTGGACGAACGAGGTCGACGGCCGCCTGTGGAGTCACGCGCTGCCGCCGCTGCGCTTCACCGCGAACGTGGTGCGCCTGCTGCAATGGGCGCTGCGCCTGCCATTGGCCGAGCCCGAGGTCGCGACGCTCCAGCTCCAGGGCCCGCTCACGCCTGCCGAAGAGGTCTTCGCCGCGCTGCTGCTCGAGCGCGCGCGCAGCTCAGCGGCCGAGCACACGTTGATGGCCCAGCCGGAGCTTCGTGGCTTACCGCTCGTGCAGTTGATGCACGCGTCATCACTCGCGCGCGTCGGCCCGTTCCGGGTCGCGGCCCTCACGAAGGAGCACCTGCCCTACGTGCGTGGGCTGCTCGATCTCTGCGGAGACACGTGGCTCGCGGCCGAGAACCTCAAGGCCCAGCTCGCCCAGCCGAAGGTGCTGATCGCCGTCGGGCGCGCGCAGGCCGCGGTCGCGTCAGCCTTCCTCGACGTCATCGACCCGCAGCACCGTCACCTCGCGCGCTTCTTCATCGACGCCGCGTCCGCCTGGCTCGCCACGCACACCGCGTCGTCCGAGCTCGTCTCACTCGACCCCGAGGCGCCCCTTCGTGAACGCGGAGAAGCCCGCATCCAGGCTGCGGCGCTCTGGCGCGTCATTCAACGCCTCGAGCAGTGGGACCAGCAGCACCGCAACACGCGCTTCATCGACGACGGCTACGACATCGCGCAGGGCCTGGTGCGGGACTGGGAGCGGCTCGGACCTGCCGGCTTCGGAGCGGCCCACCGGCTCGTCGCAGAGCTCGAAGCGCTCCCCAGCTGAGTCAGGGGTCGAAGCCCAGCGTCGGGTACGAGCTCGTGATGACTTCGCGCACGGCCTCGAGCTGACACTGCAGGAACTCTTCGTTCTCTTCGGGGCGCTGGTTCTGCTGCGCCCACCATTGGTTGACGGTGCCGCCGAAGAGGAACGTCTGCCACGTCGCCTCGCCGGAGTAGTCGGCGTGCTCGACCTTTCGCGCGCACATGTAGAGCACCGCCTTCATGTCGCACGGGAAGAAGCTGTTCAGCTGCGGCAGCTCTTTGCCCAGCGGCGTCGGAAAGCCGAACGCGGCCTGCCAGAGGAAGGAATACGGTCCGCGCGCTTCGAGCGTCGCGTCACCGGGTTTGCCCGACACGTACGCGCTCACCATGCGCGCCTTGTCGATGGTCAGCACGTCCCACGTCCGGCCGGCGATGGTGATGCCCTTCGGCTTCACGTCGACCGTCGCGCCATCGAGCGTGTTGTTCGGAGAGATAGCCTTCTCGGGAACCCCGTACATCCAGTTCGAGAAGTAGTTCCAGTCGCTCTTCCCGATGCGCAGCACGTCGTCCTTCTGCACCACGCCGTTCTCGTCGTAGCCGAAGGGGCTGGCGCGGTCGGCGCAGCGCACGTCGAGCTGGTAGTAGCCGAAGAAGACGTTGAACCATCGGCTGCGCGGGTCTCCGTACTCACCGACGCGACAGGCGCCCTTCGGCGCGCCGCACGAGAAGCACACGTTGAAGAGCAGCGGCGGGTAGTGTTGGAAGAAGACGTCGTCGACCTTGTGGCCAACGTTGGCCGGTTCCTTCTGCACCCGGTCGACGTCGATCTCGAGCACGATTGGAACTCCGGAGGACTTGCCGAAGCGTGGGTCGTCGACCTCTGCGACGGGCACCGCGACGCGTCCATCGACGTCGCCGGTCAGCGGCAGCCCCTCGAGGATTCGGTCGAACAGGCCGGGCCGGCCGGTGGCGAGCGCGAGCCGGGTCGACGCGCGCCAGAGCGCCGTGTCCTCCTGAGTCGTCGTCTTGGGTCGCGCGCGGGTCTTCGCGTTCTTCTCGAGGGCACGGCGGGAGGTCTCGGGGTCGGCCACGGGCCAGGTCATGGTCATTTCAGCTTCACCTTCGCGCGCACGCCCATCGCCATGCGGAGCGCCGACGCGAGTTGTTTGGCGATGTCGGTGCTGGCCTTCGGGAGCTCGGCCATGGACTTCGCCTCGTGTCTGACGTTGTCGAGAATGCGGTGGTCGCTCTCACGAATGATCGACAGGTTGACGATGTAGCCGCCGCCCACCTTGGTCACCGAGCCCGAGATGATGGCGGTGTGCCCTTTCGCATCGTCCGACGTCAGCACGGCGTAGCCCTCGGCTTCGAGCTCCTGCTTCACGGCCGCTTGCACTGCTTCGGCCTCGACCATCGTGGCGCCAAAGGTCGAGGGCTTCGCGACCCGAATGGTGTGGCCCTGCGGAGGGGGCGGAGCGCTCACGACCAGGGCGGCGACGAAGGCAAAGAGCACGGGGGGCCATCGATGCCGTGGCCCCGCCCGAAATGCAACGTCACTTCGCGTGACTGGCTCAACAGCGAGGACGATTCAGTTGCGCGCGTGGCACCTGTGCATGAGGTGTGCTCCGCTGACACCCTATGAGCCGCGCCTACCGAATCTCGATCAAGGAGTCCTTGTCGCAGCACGTCCAGGTGGAGGACGGCATCAGCTCGACCCTCGAGCTGCTCCCGATTCTGCAGAAGGACCGCATGCGCGAGCTGCTCGGTGAGGAGCTGGTCGCCCGTGGCTTCACCCGTGAGGGCAACACGGTGACGCGCGTCGAGAAGAACGGCGTCGAGGTCGAGGTCGATCTCGAGACGGGCCAGGTCTCGGCGACCGCGCAGGGCCATCAGGATCTCAAGCTCGAGACCGAGCGCACCGCCGTCGTCGATCAGGTCGCGAAGGACGAGCGGGAGGCCGCGCTCCGCCGGGTCGCGCAAGAGGCGCTCAAGCGCGAGGCGAAGAGTGAAGAAGAGGCCTTGCGCAAGAAGGTGACGCAGCAGCTCGAGGGCACGCTGCGTGACTTGAAGGGCGAGCTCGACACCGTCGTCAACCGCGTCACCGCGACGGCGCTGAAGACGCGCGCCGGCGAGCTGGGCCAGATCGAAGAAGTTCACGAGGACGCCAACGGCGGCCTCACCATCAAGGTGCGCGTCTGATCGACGTCGCCCGGAGCCCACGTGTCATTGCTCGTCCCTGAAGATCAGCTCCCCGTCGAGCTCACGCCGTTCGCTGCCGTCGAGGCCGCGTACCCGGCGGAGATCGCCCGCATCACCGATGCCCTTCGCAGCGGCCTCCCGACCCTCGTCGAGTGCGAGAAGGAGCTCACGCCGTATCTCTACAAGGCGGTTCGCGATCGCCTGAAGAAGGAGGGGCGTGCGTTCCTCTACCTCGACGGCCGGCCGATTCCCGACATGCCACCTGTGCAGCCGGGTATGGGGCTGGTCGCGACCATCGTCTTCTATCTGCGCGAGGCGGTGCGCGGCGCCATCAACGACCGCGTGCTGGTGTTGCCGCACCTCGACCTGTTGACGACCAGCGTGGGCGGGCTGACGAGCGAGGCGCGCGAGGTGATTCCGCTCCTCTACGAGAACGCCGAGCTCGTCTTCATGGGCTTCAAGGATCCGTCCTTCCCGCTGCCCAAGGTGATCGAGAATCTGTTCCCCCGCCACGAGCACCTGCTCGGCGTGCCGCGCGACCGCCTGCCTCACCTCGTCACCCAGCGTGAGTCGCGAAAGCTCTCGAACGATCGCGGCCTCAAGGGTCCTCAGCTCTACAAACACGTGTCGGGTGTGAACGCGGTGCGCCTGCGCCGGCTGTTGTCGACGCTCACGGGAGAGGACTACCCGACCGATCCGAAGCCCGCAGAGCGGCAGCTGCGACAGGCGACGCTGGTGGGTCAGCTGACGCTCCCCGACATCGACCTGAACAAGGACATCGGCGGCTACGCGAAGGTGAAGGACCGCCTGCAGAAGGAAATCCTCGACGTGCTCGCCCTGAAGGACGCGGCGGCCGACGAGTCGGCGATGAAGAACATCGAGGGCCTCATTCCGCGCGGCATGATCTTCTGGGGCCCGCCGGGCACCGGCAAGACGCTGTTCGCGAAGGCGATGGCCACCTCACTCGGCGCGGCCGTCACCATCGTCAGCGGGCCTGAGCTCAAGTCGAAGTGGGTCGGCGAGTCGGAAGAGAACCTGCGCCAGGTCTTCACCCGCGCGCGCCAGGCTGCGCCCAGCATCATCGTGTTCGACGAGCTCGACTCGTTCGCGACGGCGCGTGGCACGTACCAGGGCTCGGGCGTCGAGCACTCGATGGTGAACCAGCTGCTCACCGAGATGGACGGGTTCCGCAAGGACGAGCTGGTCTTCGTCGTCGGCACCACCAACTTCGTCGAGTCGCTCGACCCGGCGCTCCTCCGGCCCGGGCGCTTCGAGTTCCACCTGCACATTCCGCTGCCGAACGCGGAAGACCGCCGCGCGATTCTGCAGATCTACGATCGCAAGCTCTCGCTCGCCCTGGCGCCCCGCGCGCTCGATTGGCTCGTGAAGAAGACGGGAGAGATCGTCGAGGGCACCAACACGCTCTATTCCGGCGACCACATTCAGGCGCTCTGCCGCGCGCTCGCTCGAATGCGTCTGCGCGAGAAGCTCACCGGCGTGACCGACATCGAAGACATCGAGCGCACGCTGGCGACGATGTCGGAGCGCATGAAGCTGACTCCGAAAGAAGAGCAGGTGGTCGCGACCCACGAGGCCGGCCACGCGGTCGTCTCGCTCTTCTGCCCGACCTCACCGCCCATCGAGCGCATGAGCATTCAGGGCGACTTCACGGCCGGCTACGTGCGCCATGCCGAGCGCGCTCACAGCCGCGTGATGACGATTGGGCAGCTGCTCGACGACGTCTGCGTGCTGTTCGGTGGACGCGAGGCCGAGGCGCTGTTCTTCGACGACGTGTCGTGGGGGTACGGAAACGATCTCTCCCGCGCCACCGACATCGCGCGCGCTCTCGTCGAGGACTACGGGCTCGCGGGTGACGTTGTCGGCATGCGCCGCGTCGAGCTCTCGCAGGAAGACCCCGTGTCCGAAGTGACCAAGGCCGCGCTCGACCACGCCATCGGCACCATTCTCGAGACGCAGCGCAAACGCGCGCGAGACATTCTCACCGCGAACAAGCCGCTCGTTGGCACGCTGCGCGATCTGCTCGTCGAGAAGAAGGTGCTCGACACCGCAGCGCTGACTTCGCTGTTTCCCACCGTCACGAAAAAAGACCCCGTTGCTTCGGAGCGCTGACCCATGGCCACGATGATCCTGAAGCTCGAGATCGACCCGGTGACGAAGAAGAAGAACGTGCTCGTGAAGCTCGACAGCGACTCCGACGCGTTGCCGATGGAGCACGAGGAGCAGCACAAGCGGCTCGTCGAGCTGCTCATCGCCGGTGGCACCGTGAAGCCTGAAGACCTCGGCACCATCGTCATCGAGCGTGAAGGGCAGGGCGCGGTGACGAAAGAGACGCCCGCAGAGGCGCAGGCGGCCCGTGAAGGGGTCACCAACAAGGGCTGAGTCATGGCGACCCTCGAGTACGACATCGCTTCGCTGAAGCGCGACCTCACGAATCTGTTTCGGCTGCCCATCGGAGACCGGCTCGCGCTGAACCAGTTCTACGTCGAAGCGCAGACCGTGATGCGGCGCGTGCATGACGCGAAGCTGCAGGTGCCGTCTCTCGTCTCGGAGTGGCTCGCGCAGGCTGACCTGCGCGCGAAGGACCCGCTGCTGGCGACGACGCAGAACGCAGCGCTGGTGGCGTGGCTGCAGTCAGTGTGACGTTCAGTCGAGATCGAGCAGGTTCTTGAAGGGCTTGCGTGTCTTCCATCGGTAGGTTCGAAAGTCGCGACGGTCGGTGGAGAGAATTCGGCCATGGCCCACGTGCTCCGCGAGGACCACCAACGATGCGTCGGCGAGGTCCATCGGCAGGTCGGCGTACTGAGTCATCAACGCCTCGAGGCGAGACCAGTGGGTCTGGTCGAGCTGAAAGACCGAGAAGGCCCCGGTGCGTGCGCTGGTGATGAAGGCCATCAGCGCTCGATGACCGAGCCGGCTCGCTAGCAGGTGGCTCGTCTCGGTCAGAACGGGCCAGGTCGTCACCAGTGTCTCCTTCACCTGGCGAGCAGCCTTCCGCGCCGCGCTGTGGTCGTCGTCGTGGGCGTTGGCGAGGGCAACGAAGAACCCGGTGTCGGCGAGGATCACGACTTCTTCCTCAGTGACGTCGTGAGGGCTTGTTTCGAGTTCCGAGCAAGGTCTCGAGGGCCCTTTCCGACTCCGATGAACCCCGCGTCTTCGAACGCGCGCCACGAATCACTGGGGGCTTCCGCCGCGACGTAGGCCTCGAGCGCTGCCTCGACGAGGGCGGTCAGGGTCTTTCCGGTCCTCTTGCGAAGGCGCTCGACCTTCTCTGCGAGTTCGTCGTCGAGGCGCGCGTTGATTCTGGTTGGCATGTCATACGGAATGTATGACGGCTCTGGCGCACAGCGCAAACGGAGCCCGCGTCAGGCTGATGTGCCTCGCGCGTCTTGACCCCGGGGCGATTCGAACGCTGACACCAAGAAAGCGGTCGACTCCCTCCAGGGGACTGGCCCAGCCATCGTCATCTGGTCGACCAACCCGTCCTTTCACGTCGGGTGTTCATCGCGCTCCGCCCCACCTTTTTCTCAACCCGGCCACTGCCGGCTGTCTGGAGTTGCACCATGAAGATCACCATCACCATCAAGCAGGGCTTCACCGGCCTGCTGTTCGAGGACGGCGTGCTCACCCGCGAGCTCCCGCCTGGCCGGCACACCGCAGGCACCGTGTTCGGTCCCGCTCCGACCGTCGAGCTCGTCGACCTGCGCGAGCGCTCGAGCACCATCAAGAACCAGGAGATCCTCACCGGCGACAAGGTCTCGGTGCGCCTCTCGCTGCTCGTCTCCTTCCGTGTGACGGACCCGAAGGCTGCCCTGCTCAACGTCACCAACTACGAGGACCGGCTCTACGAAGACGTACAGCTCTCGGCCCGGCGCTTCCTCGCCACGCGCTCGCTCGACCAGATTCTGAAGGACCGCAACGAGCTCTCCGAGGCGATTCAGAGCGACATCTCGGGCCCGGCGATGAAGTTCGGCGTCACCGTGCTCCGCGCCGACGTGAAGGACATCATCTTCCCCGGCCAGCTGCGCGAGCTGATGAACAAGGTCATCGAGACGGAGCGTCAGGCCGAGGCCAACCTCATCGCCGCGAAGTCGCGCGCTGAGATCGCCAACCTCGATGCCCAGTCGCGCGCCCAGGTCGCTGCCGTCGAGGCGAAGACGGCGCTCGAGCACCAGCAGAAGAAGCTCGAGCTCGACCAGGCCTTCGCCACGCTCCTCGAGAAGAACCCGACGCTGGTGCGGGTGAAGGAGCTCGAGGCCTTCAAGGACATGGGCAAGGCCGCCCAGACCCACTTCTACGTGGGCGTCGACCGCCTCAAGCGGGATGCGTAAGTCACGCCACGACGACCCATGAAGAGCGCGTCGAGAGACCCGCGGAGCGCCGACGGACAAAGGCTGCTTCGCGGGTGTTTCATTTCCAGCTCGCTCGCGCCGTCAACCGGACCGTCACCGGCTTGTCTGGCCTCACCGTCACCATCGCGACCGGCTTCACGTCTCGCACGCTCGCGTCGACGTCGAGGTCGAAGCGCTGCACCAACTGCGCGAGCAGCACCACGGTCTCCACCAACGAGAACGTATTCCCGATGCACTGCCGCTGGCCGGCGGAGAAGGGCAGGTAGCTCCAGGGATTTCGGCCCTGCGAGCGGTCTGCCGCGAAGTGCCCGGGATCGAAGCGGTCCGGCTCGGGCCAGAAGTCGCGGTGGCGATGCGCTCCGTAGAAGTACGGCATCACGATGTCGCCCGCGCGAACCCGAACGCCCAACACCTCGTCATCGGCGACCGCCGTGCGCGCCGTCATCGCCACCGGCCCGCGCAGCCGCAGCGTCTCGTCGACGACCTGCCGCAGGTAGGTGAGCTTCGGGTAGTCGTCGAAGGCGGGGTCCTTCGTGCCGAGCACGCGGTCGACCTCTTCCTTCATGGCGCTCAGCACGTCGTCACGACCGTGCAGCAGCGTGAACAGCCACGTGAGCGTGAGCGCCGTCGTCTCGTGACCTGCGACGAAGAGCGTGAAGACCTCGTCGCGAAGCTCATGGTCGGTGAGCGGGCGGTTCGTCTCGGCGTCGACGCTGTTGATGAGCATCGACAGCAGGGTTCCGTCTCCCGGCGGGCGGCGACGGCCGGCCGCGATCACCCGGTAGATGACGGTCTCGACCTCTTTCATCGTCTTGTGGAATTTCCGGTTCCCCGCCGTCGGCACCCAGTGCGGCAGCACGAAGCCGTTGCCCTGCTCGCTCACCAGTTCCAGCGCTGCGCCGAGCGACTCGTACGAGATGTCGACCGACCCGAGCAGCTCCTTCCCGAACAGCGCGGCGGTGACGACGTCGAGGGTGAGCTTCACCATCTCGCGATGAGCGTCGATGGTGAACGTCTCGCGCCCGTGCCGCTGAAGCAGTCCATCGAACGCGCCGCGTCCCGTCTCGACCATCGCCTGCGTGAGGTGACCCAGGGCCGACCGGTGGAACGCCGGGTTCATCAGCGTTCGCCGCGACTTCCAGGCGTCTCCTTCGAGCGCGAGCACGCCGTTGCCGATGATGCGTCGCACCCCGTCGTAGGTGGCGCCCTTGATGTAGTTCTTCGCGTTGCCCGCGAGGATTCGTTTGATGCCGTCGGGGTGGGCGACGACGACCGCGTGCATGCCGATGTCGACGCTGAACACGTCACCCAGCTTGCGCCACGAGTCGTCGAGCACGTTCAACATGCCCTCGCTGCGAAGACGGGGCAGGTGGCCAAGCAAGGGCCACCCTCTGGGGCTGGGCGGCAGGGGCAGGGATTGAGCGGTGGTCGTCACTTGCCAGATGGTAAGGAGGCGCCGACCAATCGGCAAGCCTACCCGCGCGTGCGTGAAGGCGGGTCCAGGTGGCTGCTGAGGTGCATCGCGCGCACGGTCGCCTTCTTCATTCGCTGGCGCCACCGCTTGTCCGACCGGGGCACGAGCGCGCTCTGCATCAGCATCATCGCGCCCAGCACCGCCACGTGGGCCTCGGGGTCGAAGCCGTCTTTGACGTCGTTCGATTGTTCGACGACGCCCTTGATGAGCCCGAGCCAGGGCGCTGCTTCGGACCGGAGCCAGGCGAGCACTTCATCGGGCCGCTCCAGCAGGTCGAACGCCAGAAAGCGCGCCGCGTCGGTGTTGTCGTCGAAGCGCTCGAGCACCGCCTCGATGAGCCCGCGGTAGCGGTCGTGCGAGCGACTCACCAGCTCCGAGGCGACGCCGGGGAGTTGCTGGCGGAACCGGAGGGCGAGCAGCTCGTAGACGCCGGCGTGGAGGTTGGCCTTCGTCGGGAAGTAGTGGAGCAACGCCTGCTTGCTCATGCCGGCCCGGTCGGCGACGGCTTGAATGCTCGAGGCGTTGGTGCCGAGCGTGGCGAAGGTCGCGAGGGCGGCCTCGAGGATGCGGTCACGCTGGGCGAGTGGCGTTCGACGCATGTCCGCGCTCGTAGTCGGCCCGCGGCCGATGCGAAAGCGCGCTCGACGCCCTCTTCGCGACAGTCAACGGCATTCGCGCACCGCCACGAGCGGGGAGTGATCAGCACTGCGCCGCCAGTGGCCTTCCGTTACAGTCCCACGCTCGATGGATGCGTTGGTCTTTCCCAGCGACGAAGCCCTGCAGGTGGCGCTGAAGTCAGGCCTCATCCCCGCTGAGGTGCAGCGCGCGCCGGCCGTCGTCGGCCGGTCTGCCGAGGGCGAGGTGCTCATCGCTCCGTCGCAGCCAGTCGCGGCGAAGGCGAAGAAGGCGTTGTTGGCCGCAGGCGTGCGTGAACGCGCGGTGCCGTCGCTGGTGGGTAAGGTGTCGTGCTGGGCCGAGGCGCTCGCGCCGAACCGTGTCGGAGAACCCGAAGGCAACCCGGCGCTCGTGCTGTTCTCGGTGACGGGGCAGGGCAGCCTGCTCGACCTCGCGGGTGAGCTGCTCCGCCTGGGCTGCGACCGCATGGAGCTGCGCGCCCTCGACGGCTCGCAGGGCCTCGTCGCGTTGGTGAAGGTCGTCGAGGCGCCATGGTTCGTGCTCTCTCGCGCGCTCGACCACCTCGATGGCTTGCGCGCCTTCGTACCGACGCCGGCCGGGCAGGACCGCGTGTGGACCGAGGTCGGCTACGAGCACCCGCTCGACGGTGCGTTCAACGTCGAAGACGACCAGCTGCTGTGCATCACCAGCGAAGGCGCGTGGTGGCGGCTGCCGGTTGGGAATTGGGCCGACGTCGACAACCTCGTCGAGGCTGACTCCCTGGCGCCCGTCACGAAGCGGCAGGCCGACGCGTCGCTGCCGAAGATTCCCGTGACGCTCACGCTCGCGCGCGCGACGAAGTCCGAAGCGGCGACGCTCTTCGTGCTCCGGCCGTCGCAGCACCCGCGCTCGCCGAAGGAGCAGGTCGAGGCGCTCGTACGCGGCCTGCCCGAGGTGCAGCTCGACAACATTCTCTTCGCGGTGTCGGGCGACTTCGTGGTGCTGCGCGCGCGGCCGGGCCGTGAAGCGAACACCGGCGCGCTCCCGGGAACGCAGTACGCACGCGTGGCCGACCTGCAGAACCTGTTCGTCCCCGTCGGGCTCACCGTCGAGCCGCCGCTCCGCCGAGACCGCCTGCGCACCTGGCTCGCGCCCGACCCCGACCTCGTCACCTGGCTCGAGCCCACCGCCGCCGGTTTCTCGCGCTTGAGCCTGGCCGAAGGCGCGTTCCGTCCGCTGAGTGACTGGGTCGAGTACGTCATCGATGGCGCCGCCGACACGCTCGAGGCCTGGGTGCGCTCGGCGACGTTCGATCTCGAGCCCTTCGTCGCCAGTGAAGAGGCCGCCCCGTCGGGCCCGCGCGAGCCGAAGCAGGTCGACGAAGAACAGAAGCAGCGCGCCCGCCCGAGGGGCCGCACCGAGACGCGCGTCACCAACATCACGCCCGCCACCGAGAACGCCCGCGCGCCTGCAACGGTGTCCGTCGAGGTCGCCCGCAGCCCCAGCGAGCTCGAGGCCCTCGTCACGCGGGAAGAGAACGGCTTCCTCGAGATGGAAGCGAAGGCCGACTCGCCCGAACGTCAGCAGGCGTGGGCGCGGCTGGCCGAGCTCTATTCACGGGTGCAGCGCCCGAGAGACGCCGGCATGGCCTGGGCTCACGCGGTGTGGGAGGCGGGCGTCGACGGCGCCGGGCCTTTTGCGAAGCGGTGGGCTGACACGAGTGGCGGAAAGCTCGAGACGCTCCTCTCGGAGAAGACGCCGAACGTCGAGCAGACCCGCGCTGCGGTCGGTCACCTCCTGGCCCAGGCCACCGCGGGCGCGACCGTCAGCCGGCTCGCCGACTGGTCGGCTTTCTTCGACCGCTTCGACGACGACCTCGATGTGCGCAGCTTCTGGTTGGCGCGGTTCGCGCTCTCGCGGCTCTCGGGTGGTGATGCGCTGGGCCTCGCGCGAGCTCGCGACCGTGCGCTCGCGCGCCTGCAACGTGGCCTCTCTCTCGACCGTGACGTGCCGAGGTTGATGCGCGTGACTGGCGCTGCTGGAGCCGGCGGTGCAGGCACGGAGCGCGCGCTGCGGGTCGCCACCCAACTCGAGGGCCTGCTCAAGGCGTTCGACGAGACGCCTCGTAAACGGTCTCCCGTCGAGGCGCCGCCACACCTCACGCGCGCCTACGTCGGCTTCGAGTTCGCCTGGGGCTTCGCGCGGCTGGGCTCTGCGGACCGCGCGCGTGCGCTGCGAGAACAGTCGGCCGCGGTGCTCGAGAAGGTGTCGAGCAGCACCGACCCGAAAGACCAGAACGCGCCGGTGCACCGCTATCTCCTGCGGGCCTACTCCGCGCGAATCGACCAGGCCCTCGAAGGTGTGTCGCCCGAGACGCCGCTGGGGGCGGAGATCAACGGACAGCTCCCCAGCCTCGAGCCGTTCCAGCGCTACAAGGTCGACCGGCTTCGTCAATTCTCCCACGTGCTCGAGCCGCAGGAGCGCCTCGACGCCACCACCGACTTCTTCCGCGCGCACCAGAACCACGGCGCCGAAGAGCTGGCTGCGCTGCGAGGCATGAAGGACCCGGCCGAGCTCCTCAAGGGCATCGAGGAGCGCGCGCGCGTGGCCGCCGATTCCCAGCTCGCGGTGGAAGAACGGGCCCGGCTCATCGATGGCCTGCTCGACTTCCTCCCAAGCGTGCCCGAGTCGCAGGCGTTGCCGCTGCTCCAACGCTTCGTCACCTTGTCCGACGCGATGCCCGCGAAGCTCCGCGCGTTGCTCTACGAAGACGCGCTCAAGGTCGCTGGCCACTTCGGGCGCACGCCGCTCGTGAAGCAGCTGGTGTCATCGCTGGGCCGGCTCTTCGGTGAGCTCGGCGCCGAGGGCATGTCGGAGCTGGGCGCCACGCTCGTCGCCGGCGTCCGCTCGTTGCGGCGCGTCGGTCTTCGCGAGGAAGCAGGCGAACTCCTTCAGCGTGCGTCTGCGGTGCTCAAGGGCGAAGACACCCGCACCCTCATCGCGCGGCTCGGTCTCGCTGGCGGGCTCGCGTACCTCGGCCAGGCAGCGCAGGCGCAGCCCATCATCGACGACGCGCAGGGTCGGCTGGCGCGCAGCGAGTCGGGTCTAATTCCGGTCGACCGGCTCAAGCTGACGCGCTTCACCGCCCGCGCGCTCGGCCACCTGCCCACCGAGACGGCACTCCCCGGCCTCTTGCGGCTCGCGCAGCAACTGCCGTGGGTGACCGACGCCTTCAACACCAACAGCCACTTCTGCTTGTCGTTGGTCGACTTCGCCGATGCGCTGGTGCTCGGCCACGTGGGCGACGACCTGACCTTGAACGAGGCGACCCGTCGCTTCCTCGAAGAAGACGAGTACCTCGTGCGCCGCCGCGTCCACCGTGACGTGGGCAGCGTGACCTGACGTTTCTGGAGAACCACCGCGATGACCGTGCCGCCAATCAAAGACCCGCTCGACGCCATTCAGGACCTGACCCTGGAGCAGCTGTCGGCCGAGGCGCAGTCGCTGCGAGACCGATTGAATCGGTTCCGCGTCGGGCTGGGTCGTCACTTCGTCGACAAGCAGCCGCTCGTCGATTTGATGGTCGTCGCCGCCGTCGCGCAGGAGCCGTTGCTCCTCGTCGGCCCGCCGGGCACCGCGAAGAGCGACCTGGTGCTCAAGTTCAAGGACGCGCTCGGCCTCTCGGGCATCGACTACTTCGAGTACCTGCTGACGCGCTTCACCGAGCCAAGCGAGGTGTTGGGGCCCATCGACATCAACGAGCTGCGGTCAGGCAAGTACCTGCGCCGCGAGAAGGGGAAGTTGCCCACCGCGCGGCTGGTGTTCCTCGACGAAATCTTCAAGGCGAGCTCGGCGATTCTGAACTCGCTCCTCACCGTCATCAACGAGCGCAAGTTCTACCAGGACGGCGTGCCGGTGCCGGTGCGCCTCAAGGTGTTGTTCGCCGCGACCAACGAGATCCCCGAGCACAGCGAGCTCGGCGCGCTCAAAGACCGCTTCGCCCTCAAGGCCGCGTGCCGCTCCGTGCAGGAGACGCACTTCATCGAGCTACTCGACGCCGGCGTCGACTCGATGGTGAACAAGGACCTCAACCGCAAGCCGTGGGTCGAGGGGCACGCGTCGCTCGAAGACGTGATGAAGGCGCACCGCTACCTGACGCTCCTCATGGCGAAGAAGGAGCCGCGCGATCGTGAGGTCTTCTTCCGCGAAGAGGTGATGCGCGAATTCCGCCGCGTCATTCGTACGCTGGTGCGTGAAGACGAGGTGTTCGTCTCGGACCGCAAGCTCATCAAGCTGTACCGGCTGCTGCGCACCCGTGCGTGGATCGTTCACGGTGGCGCCGTCGAGCGCGAAGACCTGCAGCTGCTCTCGTACCTCGGTGAGACGCGCGAAGAGATCGACCTGCTGGAAGAGAAAGTGCCGCGCCTGCTGGGCCTGGGATGAACCCGGCGCTCAAGCTGCTCGCGGGCGTGGCGTTGCTGGTGCCTGGCCTGCTGTTGCTGTTGCGGGTGCTCCACCTCGCGCCGGCAGGGCTGGAGAGCATCACGTCGTTCTTCTTCGGCAGTGCGAGGCCGCCGTTTCCCGTGCCGTTCGTCATGACCGTATTGGGCGCGTTGCTGTTCTTCAGCGCGCTCTCCGGCCCGCCGTCGATCGACCAGCGTCGCTGAGGGTCACCGTCGCGCCTCGTTGCAACATGCCAATCAGCGCCGGCGCGGCGGTCGCGAGGTCGATGGGAGGACCCGCTCCATCGGTGAGCAGGCCATCGGCGTGCAGTGACGATAGGCCGTGAACCAGCGCCCACCCTGCGAGCGTCACCAGCGCGGCTGGCTCGGCCAACAGCGCTCCTTCACGCCGTGCTTCGTCGACCGCGCGCTGCAACACGCCCAGGGCCTCTTTGCCGGCAGCCATCAGCTCAGGGTGCGCCGACTTGGCGCCCGCGTGACCGAACATGGTGCGGTAGAGCACCGGGTGTTTCGCGGCGAAGGCGAGGTACGCGAGCCCGACCGCCAGCACCGACTCTGGAGCCGTCGCCGCCTCGGTGCGCGCCTGCTCGGTCACGCGCGCCAGCTCGAGAAAGCCGTCGGTCATCACGGCCGCCATCAGCGCTTCCCGGTCTTCGAAGTGGCGGTACGGCGCGGCGACGCTCACGCCGGCCCGCTTCGCGACGCCCCGCAAGGTGACCGCCTCGGGCCCTTCGCGCTCGAGCGTGAGCGTCGCGGCCGTCACCAGAGACCGGGCCAGGTCTCCGTGGTGGTACCCCTTCTTCACCTTCACTCTGCGCGCAGCCATTGGCGCCGACCGTAGCGCGGCTTGACTCCGTTCGTCGCCATGTTATCACTGTTCACATGAGACGCCTGTCGCTGCTGTCCTCGTTCGCAGTCGTGCTGTTCGGCGCTGCACCCCTGCCCACGGCGCTCGAGGTGAAGCTGCTCGGGCTGCGCAACGATCGCGGCACCGCGCGCGTCGCGGTCTTCGCCACCAGAGACGGGTGGCCCCAGCAAGACGGCAAAGCGTACCGTCGGGCCATCGCGACGATCGACCGCGGGCAGGCGAGCGTGTCGTTCGAGGGCCTGCCTCCCGGCGCCTACGCGGTCATCGCGTTCCACGACGAGGACGGCGACGAGCGGCTCAAGACGGGGCTCTTCGGCGTGCCCGTCGAGGGGTGGGGCGCTTCGAACGACGCCCGCGCGACCTTCGGGCCCGCCTTCGACGACGCGCTCGTCACGGTCGACGCATCGAAGGCCATCTCGTTTTCGATTCGGTACTGAGAGGACACGACATGAGCCAGGCACGATGGAATGGCGGGCTGGTCGCGACGGGGGCTGCAGGCATCGTCGTGACGAGCGGGCTGTACGGCGCGGCACCTGAGCTGGCGGCGCTCCCGCACGCACCCCTGCAACTCGCCGAGGTCGGCGCCGCGACGGTCGAAGGCGCCTCGCTGTTGAAGGCCGCGGGTGGAGTCGGGCTCGCGGGAGACGTCGTGCTCATCGCGGGCGCGTTGCTGGTGATGGTCGCGGCGCTCCGGTCTGAACGAACGCGGGCTGCCGCGGGGTGGGCCTTCGTCGCGCTCGCGACGCTGGTGTTCATCGGCGTCGACGCGCTGGCCGCTGGAGTGCTGCCTCAGCTGGCGCAGAGCCCGGCGCAGTTCGAGGGGCCGCGTCGGCTCTTCGACGTGTTTTGGGTGCTGGGGACGGCGACGTTTGGAATCGGTGGGCTGCTCACCGTGGACCGCGCAGTGCTCCGTCAGGCGCCGGTGGCGGCATGGATGGCCCGGGTGGCCGCGGGCGTCGCGGTCGGGAGCACGCTGGCCTTCCTCGTCGGAGTTCCGTCAGGCCTGGTGATGGGGTTGTCGATTGGGTTCGGCGCGGCGGCCTTCGCAGGGCTCGGTGCGCGAATGGCCCAGGGCCGTTTGACGGCGTGAGCGCTACGCCACGCCAGCGCGGACCAGGCTGTTCAACGACGCGAGCCCGAGCTGGTGCGTCTCGACGAGGTGCTCACGAACGAGCGAGCGCAGCTGCTCGAGTGAACGATCGAGCGCGCGCATCACGGTCGACGGCGCGACGGAATAGAGGACGCCGATGGCCGTGAGCGTCATCCCGTCGAGGTGGTAGTGCTGCACCCACAGCTTCTCGCGCGCCGCGAGCCCACCGAGCGCGTGGCGAACGGCCTCACGGAGCAACCGGCGGGCCTCGTCGGTGACGAGCTGGGCCTCGAGGTGCTCCGAAGAGGGCAACAGCGCGTCGAGCACCCGGTCCTCGACGGCGTCTTCGCGTGAAGCGCGCTGAAGGTCGACCTCGAGCCTCAGCGCGACCGTCTTGAGCCAGCTCCGAAGGGCGCCGCGGCCGTCGAACTCCTTGAGGCGGCCGTCGACGAGGGCCTTCTGTCGAACCGCCTGGCGCGCGTCGTCAGAGACGGGGAGCGAGGCAACGAGGGCGTCGAAGGCCCGCAAGGCCTCGATATTTCCGGTGAGGGCGCCCTGCGCGAGGTCGAGATCCACTGACATGCCTGTCTGACCCCGAACGCGCGAACGCTGTGCACGCAAAACGCGAAGGCCTCGCGCCGTCTCCACGCTGAACACGCCGTTCACGTCTGGAGGAGCACCTCATGCCCTGGTCACGTCTCGCGCTGCTGGCCTCCCTGTCGCTGCTCGCCTGCGACACCCAGAAGCCGGCTGACGTGACGGCGGTGTTGGCGCGGCCTCCTGCGAGCTTCAAGGCCAGCTGCACCACCGCGTCGCTGGGCGTCTGCACCGAGTACACCGACGACGCGTTCGGCCTCGGTGAGTCGCTGCTGAAGACGGGGTGCCTCGAGACGCGAGGCGCCTGGAGCCCGGCGCGATGCCCTCGAGAAGGCCGGCTCGGCACCTGCGCCACGAGAGGCAGCCGGCGCGTCTACTACCCCGGGGGAGACCTCGACTTCACCAGCACGACGGCCGCACGGGACTGCGTCGAGCTCTACCAGGGCGCGTTCTCGGCCCTCTGATTCCTGAGTCCCACCACCCTCACCCACACGAAGGACACACCATGAAGACCCGCATTCTCCTCGCCGTTCTCGCCCTCTCGTCTCAGGCCTGCATGATTCGTGTGCCCGGCCTCAACCTCGGAGGGCTCGGCGGCTCGTCGTCAGCATCTGCATCATCGTCATCATCATCGTCGTCATCGTCGTCGTCATCGTCTGCCGGCAGCTCGAGCTCCGCGCCCCTCGCCGCCAAGCCGAACTCCATCTGGGCCACCAGCTCGGACGAGGCGTTCGCCGAACTGCTTGCGCCCGAGTACCTCGGCACGCTGCACGAGATTACCGCGCTCGAGAAGAAGCCGGCGGGCACCGTCGCGGTCGGGAAGATGGGCTTCCAGCCGGGCGACGTGAGCGAGGTGGAGCGCCGTGAAGAGGCGCTGCGTTGGAAGAAGTTCCCGAGCTCGAACGACCTCGACATCGCCGTGTGCAAGGCCGTCTTCGTCGAACACAACGGCCTGCCCGAGACCGACGAAGACGTGAAGCGGCTGTGCAAAGAGGGCCGCTTCGCCGGCTCCGAGGCACTGGTCTATTGGGCCAAGGGCTACGTGAAGTTCGAGATGCTGCTCGAGCAGGTGAAGGACGCGACGAAGGCGAAGGCCCTGCGCACCGAGTTCGCGCGCCGGGCTGGCTGGAAGCGCGAAGGGTTCCGTGTGCACGACTCGTCGCGGTGGGCCTCGCGGCTCGTCGAGGTGCCGATGACCGACTGGACGTACCGCACGCTGCGCTTCGCGAGCACCTACGCGAAGAAGCACGGCCTCGACGCCGCGGTGGTGAGCGACCTCGAGAAGGCGATGGGCTCGGTAGCTCGCACCGAGTGCGTGATGCGCCCCGGCATCTTCGTGAAGCAGTACGAGGGCGGCTCGTCGTACGGCGCGCCGTACTTCGACTACCCCGACTACCGCGAGGCGACGGTGGTCGACTGCAAGAAGACGAAGGCCATCGTGACGGCAGCAGCCGACAAGAAGACGCTGCCCGAGCTGCGCCCCATCGTCGGCACGAAGTGGCTGGCGGTGCAGCCGCAGGGCGCGTGGAAGGTGAACCGTAATGACATCGGCGTCATTTTGAACCAGTGGCAGAGCGCTGACGCCTACTGGGAGCGTGAGGTGGCGTACCGCTGAGCGACCTCATCGGTCGGCCAGCCCTCGGAAGACATGGGCAAGTCCACGTACGGCGTCGACGAGTTCATCGAGGGCTACCCGGTCAAGTGCCCGTGAGCTGAGTCGTGGTGGAGGCTCCGCGCTCGACGTGCGGAGCTTCTGCTTGAGCGCGACGCGTCGTGTGCGAGCCTTCTGTTCATGCCCGTCGCCGTCGTTGCCCTCGGAGTGCTGCTGGTGGCCGGGGTGGTCTTCGTGATGGCGGCTCGAGTGGCCGCCCGGAAACGTGAGGCCTTCCTCGCGACCTGTTCATCCCTCGGCGCCACGGTGTTGGCCGGCTCGACCCCGGCCTGTGTGCTGGAGCGCGCGGGGCTTCGGTTGGTGTTGATGCGAGTGGAGCGGCGAGACCAGCTCCCACCACGAGTCGATGTGTTGCTCGAAGCCGCGCTGTCGCTCGTTCCGGCCGGCGGCGTGTTGCTGCGCGAGAACGACAAGCCCGCCCATCATGGGCCGCCCGACGCAGCGTTGAAGCTCGAGGCGGCGCTCACACTGCAGGTTCGTGCGGTGGTGACTCAACGACTCGGCGGCCGTCTGTCGCTTCGCTCGCTCGACACCATCGTTCCTGATGCTGCCTTTCGCGTGCTGTTGCGGTCTCGATGGACCGACGAGTGGCGAGGCATGCTCCTCCAGACCTGGTTGCCGCTCGGCGCGAGCACCGCCGAACTCGAGAGCGCGGTGGCTGGGCTCCTCGAGGTGAGGGCAGCGCTGGTGTCATCGCCAGGCGTCGAGGAGCGCGGGCGTGGCTGACCTCGGGAACCTCCCCGAAGGAACGCGCGTGTTCCGCTACGTACCGGACCGGCTCTTCGTGCTCCTTGGTGTCACGGCGATTCCCATGGCGTTCGGTGTCGTGATGCTGGCCGTCGACTTCGCGAAAGTGCGCGCGAGCCCGGCGGAGTTCGTTCCGTTGCTCGCCGTGTTCATCAGCCCGTTCCTCGTGACGGTGCTCCTCTCGTGGCGGCGGCGGCGGCTCTCAGCGCGCATCGCGCGGGGAGAAGCGCAGTTCGGTTTGTTCCTGCTGCCCGACCGGCTCGTCTTCGTCGTCCCTGGCTCGACCGCGCTCGAGGCCGAACGGACCGCCATCACCGGCACCGCGCTCGCGAGGCGCCTGTTCTCGAAGGGCGGGCCGGCCGAAGACACCGTCGTCATCCAGACGCACAGCGGCGCCTTCGACGTGCCAGCGCGCGACCTCGACGGTTCAGGCAGCGCGAGGACGTTGAAGGCCCAGCTCGACGCCTGGCTCGGGTAGCGCCTCACGGTGAAGCACTCAGCGCCCTCGACCTCCACGCTGGACCGTCATGGTGAAGAAGGAGAAGAAGAGAACGCATGACGGACTCGCTCAGCACGTCGGACCTGCTCGCGCGCCTCCGGGCCGAGGCCGTCACTGACGACGGAGACCCCGACGTGTACTGGGAGCTGGTCTCCGCCCTGCGCGACCGCGACCCGCACGAGGTCTGGGCCCAGCTGGTCCCCCTGGCGAAGGACGAAGACGTCCGCCTGCAACAGGTCGTGCCCGACGTGCTCCGCGGTCTGGGTCGCGAAGCGCAACCCCTGGCGAGCGAGACGCTCGAGCTCTTCGCCCAGATGCTCGCGGCCAATCCACCCGCTGACGTGGTGGCCTGCATCGCCAACGCTTGCGTCGATTTTCACCACGGCTCGGTGGTCACCATGCTGGTGCCGTTCGCCGGCCACGAGCGCGTCGAGGTGCGTGAAGGCGTGCTGCACGCGGTGCGGCGCTCGAGTCACCCCGAGGCCATCGCCGCGTTGATCACCCTCTCGCGCGACCCGGTGGACGAGGTGCGCGAATGGGCCACGTT
>JAUXRI010000237.1 GCA_030681895.1 Myxococcales bacterium
TCCTTCAGGCGGCTTTGGACTTGGGCTCTGCGGGCTCGGCGTCGAACGGGCGGCGCAGCTCGGCGACCGGCCCGGCGTCGAGCTCGAGCGCGAGGGCGCCCCCGACGACCTTCGGCTGGCCGGTGAACTTGGCTTTGCCCTGCACGAAGACCGGCAGTGACGCGCCTTCGCTGGTCCCAAGCATCAGCACGTGGCCGACCTCGAGACCCATCAACTGATCGATGGTCATGCTCGTCGTGCCGAGGAGCGCAGCGACATCGACCTCGACCTGGTTGATCTCCTGGCGCAGGGCGTTGGCGAAGCCCTTGTCCGAGACGCTGTGCAGCATCGGCGGCGACATCAGCGCCTTCCGCGCCGGTTCGATGGCCGTGTAGGGCAGGGCGAGCTGAATCACGCCGCGCATCGCACCCTCGAGCTCGAAGCTGCAGAGCACGGCGGTCTCGTTGCTGGGCGCGATCACCGCGAGCCGCGGGTCGGCCTCGAAGCGCAAGACCTCGGGCTTGAACGGCAACACCGGCGCCCAGGCCGTGCTCATCGCGTCGGTGAAGACGCCGATCAGCCGGCGCAACACGTTGCGCTCGACCATCGTGAAGTCACGGCGGGCATCGCCCTGGGCTGGCGCCGGGGTGGGCTCGTCGTTGCGGCCACGCTTGTCGCCCAGCGCGGCGGCGATCATCGCGTCGGCGAGGCCCGGCTCGAGAACCAGCAGCGCCTGGGAGCCGCCCTTGCCGAGCGACATCACCGTCACCGTCGAGGGCGGCGCAAGCAGCGAGTTGAAGTCGGCGAAGCGCAGCATCGACGCAGGGCCCGACGTGACCCGGACGGTCAGGCGCGTGCGGCCCGCCATGCCCATGCCGAACATGGTGGCGATCTGTTCGTTGATCGCGTCCAGCGTCGGCATCTGCCGGTGAATGACGCGGTCCTGGCTGGTGAGATCGTAGTTGGCCGCCGTGCCGCGGGTCCTGGCTCCGGCCTCGGGCGCCACGCGGCCATCCTGGATGGCCGTCATCAGCGCGTTGATCTCGTCTGTGTTCAGCAGCGCGCCGGCCATGGGGCTCTTTCGGTCACTGAACGACGAAGTCAGAGATGTAGAGCGAACGAACGCGCGCCTCGGGAACCAGCTCACGAATGCGGCCCGCGAGCGCTTCTTTGGTGCGACCCAGGCCCTCGGTGCCCTGCAGTTCCTCGAGGGTGCGGTCCGACAGGTAGCTGATGAAGGCGTCACGCACGCGAGGCATGTGCGCGTTGAGCTGCTCGCGGTCGGCGTCGGAGATCACCTCGACGTCGAACGACAGGCGCGCGTAGCGATCGATCTCGGGGTTGCGCAGGTGAATCACGAAGTCGGCGATCTTCACCAGCGGGCCCAGCCCCTTCACCGGCTTGCCGTCCTTGCCCTTCTCCGGCTCCGCTTCTGGCTCGGCCTTCGGCTCTTCGGCTGCTTCATGTTCGGCGGCGGGCGCGTGCTCGGCCGGCGCGGCGGGGGCCTTCATCGACTGCATCACCAGGAACGCCATCACCCCGACGAGCATCAGGCTGTTCATTCCAATCAGCGCTGGCACGAGACGGCTGGGCCGAACCGCGGCGGCCATCGCCGCGACCTCGGGATCTGCCTTGGTGGGCTCACTCATGTCGGGGGCTCAACGCAACGGTCGTGCCCCTGACGCGTCAGGGCGCTGGCGGGTTCGCTGGGCCGTAAGCCCGTGGATCCGCAGCCGGGACCTCGAGGACGAGCTCGATTCGGCGGTTCATTTCCCGGTGTTCCTGGGTGTCGTTCGACACCAGAGGGCTCTGCGCACCCAGCCCCGCCGCCATCAGCCGCTTCGCAGGAATCCCGTGGGCTTTCTCGAGGTAGGACACGACCGTCGCCGCGCGCGAGGCCGACAGATCCCAGTTGCTGCGGTAGCGGGCGGTGCGAATCGGCTCGTCGTCGGTGTGACCTTCGACGCGAATGTTCTGCTTCGCCGAGACGAGCTCTTCGGCGATGGCGTCGAGCACGGCGATGGCCTCGGGCCGCAGCGACGATGACGCCGGGTCGAAGAATCGCATCGCGGCCAGCCGCAGCCTGAGCTTCCCGTTCTCGAGCTCGAAGCTGATCGACGGATCCTTCGGGCGCTCCATCAAGAAGGGCCGGAGCATCTTCTCGATGCGTTTGCGCTGTTGCTCCAGCACGCGTCGATCGACGGGGTTGGTGATCGGGTTGGTGCCGGTGTTGGTGACGCAGCCGCCTTCGGTGGGCGGCCCCTTGAAGATCGACAGCCGGGTGATGCCGCCTTCGCCCTTGAAGTTGAGCGCCCAGCGCATCGACTCACTCGTCTCGGCCAGCTTGTTGGTGTCGACTTTGCTCGAGGCATAGAGGACGACGAAGAGCGCGAAGAGCAGGGTGACGAGGTCGGCGTAGCTGATGACCCATCGTTCATGGTTCTCGTGTTCTTCATGTTTGTGCTTCTTCGCCATGGGCGTCTCCTTCGCGCGTGACGCCGCTCACTTCTTGTCGCCCGGCTTCATGTGCCTGGCGTGATGACCGCCGTAGCTCTTGAGCTTCTCTTCGAGGATGCGCGGGTTGAGGCCTTCTTGAATCGCGAGCACGCCCTCGGCGATGAGCGTCTTGCGCTCCTTCTCGAGGGCGATCTTGCGCTTGATCTTGTTCGAGATCGGCAGCGCGACGAGGTTGGCGACACCGACGCCGTACACCGTGGCGACGAAGGCGACGGCGATGCCAGGGCCGAGGGCCGCGGGGTTGTCGAGGTTCTCCATGACGTGAATGAGGCCGAGCACGGCGCCGAGCACGCCGACGGTGGGGCAGAGCGCGCCGAAGTCGCCCCAGAACTTCGCCTTCACGGTGTCTTCTTCGGCCTCGATCTCGATCTCGGTCTCGAGGGTGTCGCGCGCCACGGTGGCCTCGACGCCGTCGACGAGGAAGCCCAGCGAGCGCTTGAGGAACGGGTCCTTCACCTCGGCGAGCTTGCCCTCGAGCGCGAGCACGCCGTCACGCCGGGCGATGGTGGCGAGCTCGACCAGCTGGCCGATGAGCGAGACCGTGTCGTTGGGCTTCTCCTGCAGCGCCAGCTTGATGCCCTTGATGCTGCTGATGACCTCGCCGAGCGGGTACGAGACGAACACCGCGCCCATCGTGCCGCCGATCACGATGATGAAGGCCGTCGCCTGAATGAGCGAGCCGGCGTGACCGCCTTCGAGCTTCTGCCCGAGGAGGATCATGCCGATGCCGAAGAGGACTCCGGGAATCGTCGTCTTATCCATGGCTCACGCCTCCAGGGACCAGCGTCGGGACGCACGAGCGCCGGAAGGCCGCGATGCGCTCGATCACGTCCATCAGCGGCTCCTTCACCATCAGCCGCTGCCCTGACGACATCGTCAGCACGGTGTCGGGCGTCTGCTCGACGAACACCATCAGGTCCTCGTTCACGGCCACACTCTTTCCATCGAGACGGGTGAGGATGATCACGGCGCTCCCCTTGTGATGGTGGTTCGGCACGTTGGGCGTCGCTCTTCAGTCGCGTCATGATCGTGACGACCAGACGCAGCAACGCCGTGAGCGGGAGGAAGTCGCCCACGGCGTTCTGGTCACCACGATGCTTCAGGACGACCGCTTACCGCTTGAGCTGCATGAGCTCGCCGAGGAGCTGGTCAGCGGTGGTGATGGTCTTCGAGTTGGCCTGGAACTGGCGCTGGGCGCCGATCATGCGAACGAACTGATCGGCGAGATCGACGTTCGACTGCTCGAGCGCGCCAGCAGCGATGGCCCCACGACCTCCGGAGGACGGAGCGCCGATCGTCGGCTGGCCCGAGTCACTCGACTCTGCGAGCAGGTTGCCACCGATGCGGGTCAGCTTGTCGGCCGCCTCGAAGTCGGCGATCGCGACCTGGCCGAGCACGCGGGTCCTGCCGTTGGTGAACGCGCCGAGCACCTCGCCCTTGTTGTTGATCTGAATCGAAGCGAGCGAGCCGGCCGAGTAGCCGTCCTGGTTGGTGAAGGTGAGCTCGTTGCCGTTGCCGCCGATGTTCTGCACGACGCCGTCGAGGCCCGTGCCGCCGCTCGTGAGATCGTCACCGAAGTTGAAGGTGAGTGCTTGCGGGTTGACCGCGTTCAGCGGGTTGAAGCTCGAGGTCTGGGTATGCGTGTCGAGGCGGCCGAGAGTGTCGAAGGTCATCGCGCCGTTGGCGATCTCGGTGGGTTGGCCTGCCGTTCCGCCGGTGAGCACCGCGCCATCCGGCACCATCGCGTGCCAGTCCCAGGCGCCGGTGGCAGTCCGGTTCCAGTAGACCGTGACGTCGTACGACTGCCCGAGCGAGTCATAGGCGGTGACCGATGCGCTGAAGTTCGAGGTCGTCGTCGGGTTGAGCGGATCGAAGGGAACGATGGCCGCGTTCGGGTCGAGCTTAGCCTTCATCGTGATCTCGCTGGTCGGCGTGGCGAGCTCCGTGGCGTTCCCGACCTGCAGATCACCGAGCGCTCCCTGCACGTTGCCGCTCGCGTCGGCCGGGTAGCCCTGCAAGCGCAGCGCATCGGGGTTCACCAGGTAGCCCGTCTTGTCGATCGAGAACTGGCCGGCACGCGTGTAGTACTGGCCGTTGGCTCCGTTGTAGTTGCCGCGGGTGAGAAAGAAGCCGCTGCCCTGAATCGCGAGGTCGGTGACCTGGCCGGTATTCGAGAGCGCGCCCTGGGTGATGAGCCGCTGAATGGTTTGCAGGTTCGTGCCGAGACCCAATTGTCCGCCACCGGGAGCACCGATGACCTGCTGAAGCAGCGCATCCTGAAACGCAGCGCGTGAGGCTTTGAAACCGACGGTGTTGGCGTTGGCGATGTTGTCGCCGATGACGTTGAGGTCCTGGCTGGCGGCCTGGAGCCCCGACGTTCCGGTGTTGAGTGACGTGAGAAGCGACATGTCCCCTCCTAGGGCGTGGTGGTGTTCGGCTCGTTGACTTCGAGAACGTCCGAGAGCCGCACCCGGACGCCATTGACGATGAGCTGCGGGAAACCTTCTGAGAACGAGACGCCCGTGGCGCGGCCGCGGCCGCTGGTGGTGACGGGCACCGACGTGCCCGCAGCATCTTCGGCAGTGAGCGTGACGGTGTAGTTGCCCTGGGGGACGGGGGTGCCCGACTCGTTCTTTCCGTCCCAGGGGACCTTGACCTCGCCCGCCGCCTGTTTGGCGTTCACCACGATGCTCCGAACGACCTTGCCCTTGTCATCCTTGATGATGGCGCTGAGCTTCGTCGCGTCATCGGTGAGCCTGCCCTTGATTTCGACCGAGGAGCCCGTCGCGGGCGCGACCACCTGATCCGTGTTGAAGCTGATCTCTTTGCCAACCAGCACCGCGACGTTGGTCTGATTGCTCGAGGCCTGCGCGACGAGCAGCGACTCGAGCGTCGAGTTCATCGTCGACTGCTGCTCGACCGAGGCGAACGTCGCGAGCTGGGCGATGAAGGCCTGGTTGTCGACGGGGTCGAGCGGATCCTGGTTGGACAGCTGCGTGGTGAGCAGCTTGAGGAACTCGTCTTTGCCGAGCTTGTTGGAGCCCTGCGGGGTGGTGGAGCTGGGGCCGATGCCTGCGAGTACGGAGGAGATCTGGTTTGCCATGGTCAGGCCTTCACGGAGAGGCGCCCATCGGCGCGGAGTGTGGTGGTGAGCTGCTGACGAAGCGTGGGACGACGAGCCGTTGGCGTGGCGCGCTCTTCGGGTGCTTCCCGGCGCTGGTGGCGAGAGGAGCCTGCGTCTGACTGCGCGAGCTCCAGGTGGCCCAGCTTCAGCCCTTCGTGAGCGAGCGCGAGCCGGAGCTCTCCCTGGCGGCCATCGACGAGCATCGCCCCGGCGCCGCTGGCCCGGACGTCGGTGACACCGTCGTGCACCCGCACCTGGAGTGAGAGCGAGCCCTCTTTCGTCTCGACGTTCATGCGCGCGATGTTCGGCAGCACGACGACGCGGAGCGATGGATCGTCCAGATGCGCTGGCGCGACGAACGGCACTGGAGGCGGCGGCGCAACGGCAGTCGGCTCCGTCGGCCGGCTCACCGTCGTCTGCATGGTGTTGAGAATGGGTGCCGCGAGGGTGGGGCGATCGTCTCGCGCTGTGTCGCGCTCCTCAGGCTTCTTTGGAAGGGCAGGAGCGACGCCCTGTCGCGAGCTGGGCGCGGCGCGCTGGCCGGCGAGCTCGAGCAGCGTCGGCGCTTTGTGCTGAGCGCCCTTCAGATCCTGCGGCGCGGTGCCGATACCCTGAGTGACCATGGACGATTTCGACGGGCCGGCGGCAGGCGCCGCGGGTGCAGGACGGAGCGCGGACGAAGTCTGAGCCGCGAACGGTGAAACGATCAGCGGCGACACTGCGGCCTCGCGAGCAGGACGAGGTGCTGGCTCGGGCATGGACCCTGGCTTCGGTGCAAAGGCCCGCTGAGGCGCCTTCGACGGCTCCGCGCCGAGGTCGTGCATGTGGACAGGCGCGGCTGCCTCGGGAGGCGCGTCGTGCTGTGCCTGGAGCTGGCTCACGAGGCCCTGCGCTCGAGGCCCGTCCGCGCGCTCCTGTCGTGCCGGTTCGACCGCAGGCTCGCGAACAGGCGCCGCCCGTGACCGCCGAGGCCCTGCTGGGGTGAGCTCCGAAAGACCGGTCTTCGATGCGCAGAGGTCGTTTTGAGGCGCCTTGGCGAACTGCGAAGCCTCGAGGTCGCTCTGCCGGCGCTGCGGAGTGAGGAGCGTGAGCGTTCCAGATCGGGCGGAGGCGTTCTCTGGCGGCCGGAGCTCGGAAGGCGCCGCCTGCCGTGGCCTGACGTCGCCTCTCGGCGCGCTGGCCCGCGTGAGTTCCTGACTGAACGCGCTCGCGTCCAACCGGGTGCCGTGAACAGGCGCGACCGCTTCGTCGGGTCCTGGCGCCGCTGCGGGTGTGCCCATGATCATCTTCACTTCAGGCCACCCTTCGTTGGAGCGCTCGGCATCGTGGCCATCGTCGCGACCAGCTCTGCGGCGAGATCGGGCTTGAGGCGATTCATCACCGCGCCAGCGTCCGCGGGCTTCATGCGCTTGAGCAGCGAGGCCGCCAACTTCACGTCGGAGCGCTGGAGCAGGAGCGCGGCTGCGTCGGGGTCCATCGACTTCATCGTCTTCGCGAGCGCGTCGAGTTCTCCGTTCTTCGCAGGGAACGACGTGGGAGCCGGGACAGGCGCCGGAGCCGTTCCAGCCGTCGCGGGCTCCGAAGTCGACGCGGTGCCGGGGGGACGCTTCGCGAGCATCTGCTCGAGCTTCTCGGTCTCGGCGCGCAGCTCGGCGCGGGCGGTTGCGATCTCCTTCGCGAGCGTCTCGAGCGTGGCCTTCTCGCTCTCGAACTTCGCGCGGTCTTCCTCGAGCTTCTTCTTCGCGTTCGCGAGCTCTTTCCCGGTCTTGATCAGCTCTCCGCACAGCGCCTTCTTCGTCAGCGCGGGCGCTGCGATCGCGGGAATCACGGGCTCGTCGGCTGCGGGCTCCGGGTTGGTCTTCGGCGCCGACTTCTTTGCCTGCTTGCCCGTCGGCTTCGCGTCGCGCTTCTCGGCTGGCGCGCTCTCGACCGCGGGCTTCTCAGCGAGCTTCTCGGGAGACTTCTCGACCGTCTTCTCAGGCGCCTTCTCGGCGGGCTTCTCCGACGCCTTCTCTGGCGTCTTCTCTTGCGCCTTCTCGACTGGCTTCGCCGGCGCCTTGTCACCCGCCACGACCGGCACCGTCGGCTGCTTCACCAGCGGCGCGATGGGCGGCGTCGGCTCATCGGGAGCCGGTGCTGCTGCTGCGATCGCCATCAGCACCAGAGTGAGCACTGCCTATCTCCCTGCCTTCGGAGGAACCGGCTTCGCAGCCGCGACCTCTTTGGCTTTCAACGCGCCGTTCAGCTGCGTCAGGGTCTGGTCGAGCGAGAAGTGTTCGACAGGCCCTTGCCGGAGGAATGCATTGACCTGGCCAATGCACCCGAGCGCGCGATCGACCCTTGGGTTCGACCCTGACTGGTACGCGCCGACCTCAATCAGATCGGCGGCTTCGCGGTACGCCGAGAGCACCTCGCGCACCTGCATCGAGAGTTCGCGGTGCGTCACCGGTGTGACGTCCGACATGCACCGGCTCACCGACGCCAGAATGTCGACGGCAGGGAAGTGACCGGCGTTGGCGAGCTTCCGTGAGAGCACCACGTGCCCGTCGAGCGCGGCCTTCGCACAGTCGGTGACGGGGTCGGAGAAGTCGTCACCTTCGGCGAGCACCGTGTAGAGCGCCGTGATGCTGCCGGTGCCTCCATCGTTGCCCGCACGTTCGACGAGCCTGGGGAGCATCGCGAACACCGACGGCGGGTAGCCCTTCGAGGTCGGCGGCTCTCCGGCGGCGAGGCCGATCTCCCGCTGCGCCATCGCGACACGCGAGAGCGAGTCCATCAGCAACATCACCTTGAGGCCCCGCGCGCGGAAGAACTCGGCCGCTGCCGTCGCCGCCATCGCCGCGCGGACCCGCACCAGGGGAGGCTCGTCGCCGGTCGCCACCACCACGACGGAGCGCCTGAGGCCTTCGATGCCGAGATCGCGCTCGATGAACTCACGCACCTCGCGACCGCGCTCACCGATCAACCCGACGACGATCACGTCAGCCGTCGAGTGGCGCGCCACCATGCCGAGGAGCACCGACTTGCCGACGCCCGGGCCCGCCATGATGCCGAGGCGCTGGCCTTCTCCGAGGGTGAGACACGAGTCGAGCGAACGAACCCCCGTCGGCATCGGGTCTGCGATGCGTCGGCGCGACATGGCTGCAGGCGGGTTGGCTGCGAGGCGTGCGCGCTCCTTCAGGAGCATCGACGGCCCACCATCGATCGGCTGCATGCGCGCGTCGACGACCCGGCCGAGCAAGGCTTCACCGACGGGGACCTCGCCCGCGTTCGAGCGCGGCACCACGGCGCAGCCCTCGCAGATGCCCTCCATGTCGCCGAACGGAACGAGCAGGGCGGTGGGCCCGTTGAAGCCGACCACCTCGGCGTGCACCGTTCGCCCGTGCTGTGCGCGGATCTCGCAGCTCGTGCCCAGGGCCACCTGCGGCATCGCGGCCTCGAGCAACAGCCCCGTCGCACGAACGATTCGGCCCTGCACCACGACGTCACGGCTGCCCTCGAGCACCCGGCGCACACGATCGAGATCGACTCCGCTCATGACGGCCTCACTCGTGCTGCATGGCTTCGCGGAGCTCACGGCGCAGCTCCTCGAGGCGGGTGTCGATGCGCCCATCGACGCCGTGGAGCTCGGACTCGACGACGACGTCGCCGGAGCTCAGCGTCTCGTCGATCTGCAACGTCACGTTCGCCAACGAGAGCGAAGAGCCGGGGGAATCCTGCAGGCGGTGATGATCATCGGCGCTGACCTTCACGACGATCGCGCGCGCCTCACCGACCCTGCGAATCGCGCTGCGAATGAGCCCGAAGAGCGGGTCGAGGCTGGTGGTCAGCTCGCGCTCGAGGATTCGACGCGCGATCAGCACGCCGATCTCCAACGCGTCGCTGCGGGCCTGTTCTCCCAGCCGACGGCCTTCCTGGCGAAGGGCCTCGAGGGCCGACTGCAGCTGTGGCGCGTGATCGACCACCACGGGAGGCGGAGGTGGAAGCGGCGCCGGAGGCATCGGCAGCGGCAGCGGCGGTGAAGCGTGGAGCGGCTCGAAGGCCTGACCCATCGGCGCCGTCGGCATCACGGGTGGCGCTGACGGTGGCGGCGTTGGCGTCGGCGCCGTGATTCGTGGTGACAGCCCCGGGTCGAGGGGCGCTGCCGACCACGGCATCAGCCGCGAAGCCGGCATGCTCGGCCGGGGGGCGAACGTCGCGTGCTGCTGCAGGAACGCGGGCTTCCTCACGTCGGTCACGGTGTCCTCACAACATCTTGTCCGTCGGGCGAACGATGGTGATGCGACCCTTCTCGGCGGCCTCGATGGCGACCTTGGCGATCTCGCTCTGCGCGGCTTCGACCTCGGACAACTTCACCGGGCCCATCGCGGAGAGGTCGTCGGCCAACAGCTCGGCGGCGCGAGACGACATGTTGCGCAGGAACTTGTCCTTCACCTCCGGGCTGCCGCCCTTCAGCGCGACGGTGACCTGCTTCATGTCGAGATCCTTCATGAGGGTCTGCAGATCGCGATCGGAGAGCGGGATGAGGTCTTCGAACGTGAAGAGCTTGGAGCGCAGATCGCTCGAGAGCTGGGGGTCGTCCTTCTCGATGCTGGTGAGGATCTCTGCCTGCTGCGCGGCCGGGCTGCGACGAAGAATCTCGAGGGCGGCGCTGCGACCGTCGACCTTGCGCATGCCTTCGGACACGAGCGACTGCAGCTCGCTGGTGAGCGCCATGCGCACCTCGCGAAGGACTTCGGGAGCGACCGATTCGACCACTGCCATGCGTCGCACCACCTGGGGCCGCAACGTGAGCGGGAGGCGATCCATCACCTGCGCGGCGCGCTCCGGAGTCAGCGAGCTCAACACCAGCGCGATCGTCTGAGGCTGCTCGCGGCCGAGCACCATCGCGAGCGACTCGGCGTCGGCGTCGGCGACCGGGCCGAGGAGTTCCTCGGGCAACTGGGCGGGCTGCTGCGCGTCGAAGGTGCGCCTGACGGTGTCGGCGCCGAGGGCCGCGGTGACCACCTTCCGCAACATCTCGTCGCCGGCGAGCGCGTCGACGCCTTCGGCCTGCATCGCTTCGACGAAGGTCTGCAGCGACTCGTTGATGACGGTGGGCGCCGAGCGTTTGAGCTCACGGGCGCCGAGCGCGACCTGCCGCACCTCGAACTCACCGAGGCCCTTGAAGAGCTCCGCCGCCATCTCGTGGCCGAGCGCGAGCATCAGCGCGGCGACCCGTTTGGAGCCGGGACCGGCCTTGTCGATCCAGGGAAGGGGCGGCTCCTGGCTCTTCTTCGCACTGCTCGAACTCTCACGCACGGTCGGCTCCCTGGGGCTGTGCAGCAGGCTTCTCGAGATCGGCGCTCAACCAGGCGCGCAGCAGCATCAGCGTGCGCTCGCGGTCGGCGCGAACCATGGCGCGCGCCCGGTCCTTGAGGTCGGCCAGCGGGTCGACCAGCACCGGGACTTCGCGGGCGGGCAGCTCGGAGGCGGGGCGCGCCGTGCCGTCGAGCTGGGCCACCTGCGCTTCGAGATCGCTGACCTTCTGGCCGGGCTTGAGCACGAGCTGCGCTTCCACCGGCTTCGCGCGACGACGGAGCAGCAAAACGGCCAGCGCGAGGATGACGAGCAGCCCGACGCCTGCACCCCCCCACGCCCACACCGGCACCTTCGCCGCGACGGGCACGAGCTCGGGAGCGTCGGTCGACTTGCCGAACACCTGACTGGTGATCTCGAACGCGTCACCTCGCGACTCGTCGAAGCCGACGGCCTTGCGGGCGAGCTCACCCAGCCGTGTCACCTCGGCGGCCTCTCGCGCCTTGCCGTCGAGGCCATCGACGATGATCGCCACCGACAACCGCTGGAGCCGCGGCATGCGGGCCACCGTCGTCGTGGTGGTCTTCGAGATCTCGAAGTTCTTCACCTCGTCCTGGTTGTTCTGATTGCCCTGCGACGTCGGCGTGTTCTGGGCAGGAGCGGGCTGAAGCGGCAGGTTGGCCTGCGCGCCCGCGACTCCGGCCTGCGTCGTCTGCTGGGTCGAGGACGTCTGCGTCACCTTGCGCTCACTGCGCAGCGCGACCGCGTCTGGATCGAACACCTCGGAGTTCTGGTTCACCTGCGTCGCGTCGATGCTCGCGGTGACTCGCGCGATGACGGCGCCCTGGCCGACGACGGGCTCGAGGAGGCCGACGATGCGCTGCTCGAAGTCGCGCTCCAACCGGCGCTGGTACGAGGCCTCGGGAGCGTCCCACGTCGAGTCCGACGAGAGCACCGCGCCGCGACCGTCGATCACCGTCACCGTATCGGGCGGCAGACCCGGCACCGACGAGCTGACGAGGTGACGAATGCCCGCAAGCTCGCGCTCGCCGAGCGTCCGCCCTGGCTGCAGCATCACCACCACCGTCGCCGACGGCTTCTTGTCTTCGTCGCGGTACAGCCCCTTTTCCGACAACGAGACCGTCAGCTTCGCGCTGCGAACGCCCGCGAGCCGGCCGATGGTGCGCGCGAGCTCGCCTTCGATGGCCCGGCGCAGGTTGACGCGCTGGGTGAACTCGCTGACGCCGAGATCGCCGCGGTCGAACAGCTCGAAGCCGACACCGCCGCCGCGTGGCAGACCCGCCGTCGCCAGCAGAATGCGCGCGTCGTAGACCTTGTCCGCCGGCACCGCGAGCGCCGACCCGTTGGCCTCGGTGCGGAAAGGAATGCCCGCCGTCTTGAGCATGCCCGCCGCTTCCGTCGCGTCTTCCTGGGTGAGGTTGGTGAAGGCGTATTGAAAGTCGCTGCCTCCACGCGCCAGCACCCCGACGGAGCCCGCGATGGCCAGGGCGACCACGCCGCCAGCGATCAGCGCCACCCGCAACCCCGCCGGCAAGGCGATCAACCGCGACGGGAGTTCCTTCAGCTGTTTGAGCAAGCTCTCCATGGCCTCACACCGTCATGCGCATCACGTCGTTGTAGGCCTCGACCAGCTTGGCCCTGACCTTCATGGCGACCCGCATCGCGACGTCGGCCTTCTCGAGGGCGAGCATCGTCTCGTGCAGGTTGCCTTCACCGCCGGCGAGCTTCTGCGCCTCGACATCGGCGGCGACCTGCAGCTCGTCGACCTTGCCCACCGCAGCCGCGAGCTCCTTGCCGAAGCCCTCCTGGCCTGCGCCCTGCGGCTTCTCGGCTCGGCTCGTCGCCGGTGAAGAGGGAAGCTCGATGGTGTTGACGCTCACGGACTTCATGCATCACCTCACGATGTCCAGCGCGCGCTGGGCCATGGCTTTGAGTGTCTCGACCGCCGTCGCGTTGGCGTCGTAGCCACGCTGCGCGGTGATCAAGTTCACGGTTTCGTTCACGGGGTTCACGTTGGGGAAGGTGACGAACCCGTTGGGGTCGGCGTCGGGGTGGCCCGGCAGGTAGACGCGCTTGCCCGGCGTGGTGTCTTCGTGAATGCCGGTGACCTGCACCGCCGTCGCCGTCGAACTCGAGCCAGGCTCCGAGGAGCCCAGGGTCGCGCCAGTCGCCTCGGCGAGCGAGGCCTCGAAGGGCACCGCGGTGAGCACGGGATCTCGGCGGTGGTACGGCTCGCCGTTCGGCCCGCGCGTCGACTCGGCGTTGGCCAGGTTGCTGGCCGCGACGTTCACCCGGGTGCGCTGCGCCGAGAGCCCCGAGCCAGAGATGGTGAGTGCAGAGAGAAAGTCCATGGTGGTCTCCAGGTGAAACGTCAGCCGACACCGTCGCTCGCGACGTACCGAAGAATCGCGAGCTTCTTTCCTGCGCTGCGGGTGCTCGCGCCGTAGAGGAGCGCGTTGCGTGAGAGCTCGACCATCGTGCGATCGAGATCGACGCCGTTGCCGTCGAGACCACCCTGGCCTTCTGCGACGGTGACGAAGCGGTCGGGAGAATCAGCGGCCGAGTTCGCGGTCGCGACCGAGAGATGGCCTTCGACGCTCGGGGCCGACGGGAGCGACGGGTTGGCCACACCAGTGCCTGCGAGGCGCGCCTTCATGGCGGCGTTGAAGTCGAGCTCGCGCGGTTGGTAGCCGGGCGTGTCGACGTTCGAGAGGTTGCCGCCGAGCACGTTCTGCCGTGCCAGCCGAACGTCGAGCGAGGCCTGAAGACGATCCAGCGTCGTGTCGAAGAGCTTCATGAGGGCACCTGGGCCGGCTCGGCGGCGGTCTCGGCGGGGGAGGTGGAATCGACGGAGCGGGCGCCGGGCCCGTTCAGCTTCTGACGGAGCGTGCGCAGACCGATGCCCAACAACTTCGCGGCGTGAGTCCGGTTGCCGTTCACGCGGCGGAGCGCTTCGGCGATCGCGAGGCGCTCGAGTTCGGCGAGATCGATGGGGAGCGCCTCGGGGAAGAGGCCTGACTCGATGCGCGGCGGCGCCAGCGCGAGCGCCTGCAGCTCGATGGTCGAGGTGCGCGAGCGGATGAGCGCGCGCTCCAGCACGTTCTCGAGCTCGCGCACGTTGCCGGGGAAGTCTCCGGGCGCCAGCGCGGCCGTCGCGGCGTGGCTCTACGTCGGCGCAGGACGGCCAAGACGCGCGGCAGCCTTGAGCAACAGCACCTGCGCCAGGCGCGCCACGTCATCGTGACGTTCCCGAAGCGATGGCACCCGAAGCGGGTAGACGTCGAGCCGGTAGAAGAGATCGCTGCGCAGCCGGCCCAGCCGAACGAGCTCCTCGGGCGCTTCGCTGGTGCTGGCGACGATGCGGGCCGCATGGGGAAGCTCGAGCAACCGCAGCAGGTGCGCCTGGTACTCGTGAGAGAGCGCGCCGATCTCGTCGAACATCACGGTGCCCGCCGTCGCGAGCGCCTGCTCGACCTCGGTGAGGCTGAAGGTGGTCGGGTTGATTTCGACGAAGGCCTTCGTCGACGCCTTCGAGTTCTCGTGAATGAAGCGGGCGAAGCGGCGTTTGCCGGTGCCGTGCTCTCCGCGCAGGAGCACTGTCGTCGGGCTCGGCGCGACGTCGAGTGCCGAGGCCACGGCTTCCTGCATGGCGCGGCTGACGGAGATGAGATCGTTCATGGGGCGTCTCCTGAAGAGGGCGGCTGTGCGGCGGCCGAACGCGCCTGGACTGCGCGGGCGAGTTCCCGGCTGATCGCGACGTCATCGGCCAGGGCAGGCAGGCGGACGGCGATCGACGGCGGCGCGGGAGGCTTCGGGCTGCTGGCCTTCGGCTCGACGATGCGGCGCAGCTGCTTCCACTCCCGGCTCTTCAACGTCGCGGCTGCGAGCTTCTGCTCCGCGTACTCGACGACGAACTGTGCACGAATCGGGTCGCGCGCCGCGAGGTACAGCCGCGCGACCCGCTGCAGGTGAACGTCGAGCGCGTCCATCGGCAGGCGCCCCGACAACGACGCGAGGACAGCGGCGGCAAAGGCTGGCGCTCCAGCGCGTTCGGCAGCGGCGGCGGCCGCACGCGCGACCTCGATGCCAGCGGGGCCATCAGCGAGGCCAGCCGTCGCGAACACCGACAGCGCAATCGAAGCGACCTCGTCGTTCTGCGTGAGCAAGGCGGCCTGCACGGCCTTCTGACAGAAGAGGTGCGCGACGGTGCAGAGGGGCCTGCCTGCTTCCACCTCGGCAGACACCTGCTGCATCGCCTCGAGGTCCCGGTTGGCCACGAGGTCCTGCCGGATCTGGTGAATGCGCCCTTCCATCGCCAGGGTTGGGTGGAGGCCGTCGAGGGTCGCGGGCCGTTCGTCGAAACAGTTGCCCGTCAGATCGCACTCGCGCATTCGCGCCAGGCGGGTCACCGGACCCGTGGCGGCAGACTTCGAGTACCAGCTCAGCGCCGCTTCGGGGTCGCCACGTCGCAAGGCGAGATCGCCCAGCCGCAGCCGGGCGAAGTGGACGTCAGGCGTCTGCAGCGCCGAGGTGAAGAGCACTGCGGCTTCGTCGTAGCGGCCTTCGCCCAGCGCGCATTCAGCCTTCACGACGTCGATGGTCCCCGGGCACGACTGCGGAATGCCGAGGCCGTCGAAGGGCCAACGCTGAAGGGGCACTCCGGCGGCATCCCACTGCCAGGTCACGCCGCGGAGCGCGCGCAGGTCGAGGTACAGGCCGCTCTCGTCGCTCCCGATCGCTGCCCACAGCCGGCGGGTCGTGCAGTGCAGCGAGAGGCCGTCGCGCCGCTTCACCTGCGCCGGGCACAGCGCGCTCTCGAGCCGACCCGAGATCCTCGCGCCCGTCAGCACGATCGTCTTCACGAGCGGATCCACCGTCACTTCGACGCGAGACGAGGTGCGCTCGAGCGCCACTCGCTCCATCGACGACGTGAAGCCCGTTGGCGGCGGAGCGCCCAGAGCGATGGTGACCAGCGCGAAGATCATCGGTGCATGCCCTCCCAGCGAGACGAGTGACGCGGTGTTCGAGATCTCAGGCCGCCTGCGAGTCGCGCGCGCGGCGTCGCAGCTTCTCGACCAGGGTCGTGCGCTGCAGCCCGAGCAGATCCGCTGCAGCCTTGCGGTTGCCACCGGCCTGCTGAAGGGCGGCAGCGATGTAGGCGTCTTCGAGCGTGCGAAGCAGCGTCGGCAGATCGATCGGCAGCGTCGGCGAGGCGGCGTCGGCCAGCAGCTTGTCAGGCATCGGCAGCTGCATCGCGGGCGCTTCCGACGGCAGCGGCTCGAAGCCCGGGCTCGACGGCGCAGGAGACGGGAAGCTGCCGTACGCGAACACATCGACCGGCGGTGACGGCGGAGGCGGGGGCACCAGTGACAAGGAAGGCGCGTCCTGCAGGTTGGTCTGCATCGCGGCCTGACGAACCGGCGACGGCAGGTCGGTGACGCGAATGATCGGCCCCTCGGTGCAGACCGAGATGCGCTCGACGAGGTTCTCGAGCTCGCGCACGTTGCCGGGCCACGGGTGCTGCTCGATCGCCTTGAGCGCCTGGGCCTCGATGGGCCGGGTCTCGCCGCGCTGCCGCCAGAAGTGGGTGAAGAGCGCGAGGATGTCGGCCTTGCGGATTCGCAGCGGCGGCAGCTCCACCGGGCACACCATCAGGCGGTAGTAGAGATCGCGACGGAAGCGGCCGGCCTCGACCTCGGCCGCCAGGTTCCGGTTCGTCGCGGCGATCAGCCGGAAGTTCGCCGACACGCTCTCGGCGCTGCCCACGGGCTCGTAGGTGCGCTCCTGCAGCAGCCTCAGCAGCTTCACCTGCAGCGCCAGCGGCATCTCACCGATCTCGTCGAGGAAGAGCGTGCCGCCCTCGGCCATCGCCACGCGGCCCTTGCGGTTGGCGATGGCTCCGGTGAAGGCGCCACGCACGTGACCGAACAGCTCGCTCTCGAGCAGCGTCTCGGGAATCGCGCCGCAGTTCACCGGCACGAAGTGACGCGAGGCGCGCGGGCTGTTCTCGTGAACGAAACGCGCGAGCACCTCTTTCCCCGTGCCCGTCTCTCCCGTCAGCATCACGTTCGAGTCGGTGGGCGCGATTCGGCTCACCGCCTTGATGATGTCTTCGAGCGGAGAACCCGGCGCGTGAACGAGGGAAGTCCTGGCAGGCATCGTTGTGGTGGCGGAGGTCGTGGCGAATGCGAGGTTCATGAAACGTCCCCCTCCCAGGGGTGTTGGCGTGGGTACGCCGAGTCGGGAGGGGCAAGAGCAACCCGCTTGCCAGCGCCACGAAACCAACGATTCCGAGTCACTGCGCTGACGCGCCACCCGCGTGACGAGAGTCCGGTTCGACTCGGCACCGGAAGAGCGCCGCAGCGCCGGGTGAAGGATCAGCCGCTTGCGAAAGGGGTGGGCGCCGACCCGGACCCGGGGGGGCTGACTCACCCGCTTCGCGGTCGCGATGTTGCACAGCTTGAGCGGTGAGATGGCTCAGCCCGCTGTCATTCGCCCCGTAGCCCCGCCAGAGCGAGCCGAGGCCTTTCACGCGTTCGCCGATGCGCTGCCTGTCGGGCTGGCCTGGGTCGACGACGCCGGCACCATCCTCGAGCACAACCAGCTGGCCGAAGAGCTGCTCTCGCAGCCGTTTGGTCCGAGCCTGGAGGAGGGCCTGCGCACCGCCCTCGCCGAAGCCCGCACTCGCAACGGGTGTGTGGAGACGTGCGTCGAGGTCTCTCACTCGGAGCGCATCGTCGTCACGGTCGCGCCTGATCGAGCCGCGACAGGGTGGATCGTCAGCTTCGATCGCCGCCGCCTCGAGCGCGCGCGAGCAGAGGCCACGGTGCTGCGCGCGGTGATTCAGGCGATGGCCGCGTCGGGGTCGAAGCGCGAGGCGATCACCCGGGCCATCGCCGTGGTGAGAGATCAGCTGCCGCTCGCCCGCATCGCCAACTTCGAGATCGCCGGCAACGAGCTGCGCTGCGAGGGCTCCGGCGGGCTGGGCGCCGAGGAGCGGGAACTCATCGTTCCGCTCGGGCGCAAAGACTGTCTGCTTCACCTGGCGTGGATCCAGCGGCGGCAGCTGCACCTTCCTGAGCTCACCCGCTCCACGCTCCGGCTTCCGTTCGAGTGTGAGCCGGGCGCTTCGGTCTTCGTCTTGCCCACGGGCGCGAGGCAGCCACGTGGGCTCCTGTGTGTCTCGGCGCCGCCGTCGATGCTGAATGAAGGCGCCATTCGATTGGTGCAGGGCCTCGCCGACGCGATCGGCGCCGTGACCGACGTGGCCGTCATCGAGGCCTCGGCCGCGCGGGCCCTCGAGGTCGCCACGCAACGAGATCGCCTCGCCACCATCGGGCAGCTCGTCGCCGGCGTGGCGCATGAGATCAACAACCCGCTCGCCTTCCTCAAGTCGAACCTCCACTCGTTGAAGTCCGAGATCGCCGATCTCCGCGAGAGCCACGCGCCGCTGCCTGCATCGGCCGGCGAGCTCGAGGAGATCGTCAGCGAGTCCATCGAGGGCGTCTCTCGCATCGAGACGATCGTGCAGGCGCTCAAGGGTACCGCCCGCCGCCGAGACGAGAAGGTGCGCTTCGATTGTTCGCGCGCCATTCAGGAGGCGATCACCATCTTCAAGGGCGCCAAGAAGAGCGAGTGCGAGATCCTCGCGGTGATCTCGCTGCTCCCCGAGGTGGTCGGCTCACCGTCAGCGCTCGGCCAGGTGATGCTCAACCTGATGCAGAACGGGCTCGACGCGATGAGCGTGGTCGAGCGGAAGCAGCGCAAGCTCGAGGTACGGGCCAGCGTCGAGGGCGAGCGGGTGCGCGTCACGGTTCGGGATCACGGCACGGGCATTCCGACCGACGTGCAGCAGCGCATGTGGGACGCGTTCTACACGACGAAGGACGTCGGGAAGGGCACCGGCCTGGGCTTGTCGATCTGCAAAGAGATCGTGGGCGAGATGGGCGGCTGGTTGGAGTTCGAGACGGGCCCGACCGGCACCGCCTTCCACCTGTTGCTGCCCGAAGCCGCCGAGTGACGCCGACGCTCGACCGATCGACCCGACTCAGACGGCGCTGCGCCTGATCACGAACGCGATCACCGCGCAGACGATCGTGAGCGCTCCGAAAACCAGGCCCGCCAGCATCGCGAGGCCCCCGACGGGGTTGTCGTCACCCGGGCTGCTCACCACGCGCCACCAGACGTACAGACACAGCCCGGTGAGCACGGCGAGCACGGCAGCGATCACCGAGAAGACGATGGTTCCCGTGGGCATGCGATCACCCCAACCGCGGAAGCGGCGTCAGCATTCTCGTGATGAACGGCAGGTGCGGCGCGACCTGCTGCCGGCCCCATTGAATCGCGTCGAGCAACTCGTCGACCCGCGGCACCACCGACAACGCAGGCAACGTGCGCTTGAAGTCGTGAGTCAGGTGCGCCCAGGGTCTCGAGCGCGCCACGTTCAATTCGGCGATGCGCTGCAGCGGAATCCACAACGGGGTCGAGAGCTTCGTGGCGAACCCGTTGAGCGCGAAGATGAAGGCGTTTCGGGTGCCGATGTCGCCCTGATGCACCGATCGCCACGCCGCTTTCGAGGGCACGTTGTCGACGAGGCCACCGTCGACCAGCCGGAAGATGCGGCGGCTCGCGAGCGTGTCTCTCAGCATCGTCTGCATGCGTGGGTCGTCGCGCAGCACGTCGTAGTGAATGATGCCCGGCAGCGCGCTCGAGAAGCCGGCGGCGTCGACCGCATCGAACGTCTCGGTGCCCTCGTCGGAGCCGAGCGTCACGCGGGTGAGGATCTCGGGGTGCGTCGCGAACTCCCAGAGCGCGGCGATCCACTTGGGCAGCACGAGCGGGTTGAGCAGCTGACCCGGCGCAGCGGCGGTGAGCTTCTCGTAGAACTCGAGCGGGTGGGGCAGCTTGCCCATCCGAATGCCGCTGACGGTGATGAGCGTCTTGATCGGCAACTGCGCCAGGGTGAGCGCCTCGCCGCCGCTGGTGTCGACGCCAAACCACCGCCCGATGCCGGAGCGCAGGAACAACCGCAGCGCGGCCGGCACGCCGAAGCGGTTCTCGGTCGAGACGACCCGGAAGAGCCGCCTCCACGAGAGCGTACGAACGATGTTCACCACCTCGTCCTGCTCGAAGCGCCGCATGCGCGAGCGGAACAACGCGAGGATCGCGCCCATCGACGTGCCCGAGAGCAGCTTCGGCGACAGCCCGTACTCGTCGAGCAACGCCATCGCGCCCAGGTAGACGTACGCGGTGCCGCCGCCACCACCGAGCACCAGCACCAACGACTTGTGCCGGATCTCGTGATCGACCGCGTCGAACGACAGCCGCGTCTTGAAGCGCGCCAGGAGCGAGTCGCGCGTGTTGAGCGTGCGCTCCTTCAGATCGCGCAGGTGCGGCATCAGCATCGCCCGGCTCACCGTACCGTTGGCCGGCAGCAGCACCGGTGTCAGCCGCCGCGAGATCTCTTCGCGAAACGGCGCGAGCGCGACGCCGACGCCGACATCTCGTTTGCCTTCCTTGACCTTGTAGAGCCGCGCCAGCGACAGCGCCGTGCGAAGAATCGCCTCTTCGTGCGCCGTCACCAGGCCCGGGTCGGCGAGCGCTGCCCGAACCAGCGCCGACTCCAGCTCTTCGAGCGGACGGATGATCTCGAACCGCTCACGAACGCGCATCGCTCAGCGCTTCGTCTTGCCCAACAGCCGCAGCTCACGCAGCGCTTCGGTGCAGTCGGGGTTGGCCTGAATGGCCTTCTCGAATTGCTTCTCTGCCTTGTCGGGCCGCCCGGTCGCCTTGTGGATGTAGCCGAGGAACAGGTAGCTCTTGTCGAGCTTCGGGTTCAGGTTGATCGACTTCTCGATGTCGGCCAGCGACTCGTCGGCCAGCGCCGGGTTCATCTGGAAGCGGGCCCAGCCCAGCCACGCGAAGAACTCGCCTTCCTCCGGGTACAGCACGACGGCCTCTTTGAAGGCCTGCACCGCCTCGGCGAATTGCCGCTGGCGCATGTACTCCTCGCCGCGCTGGAACTTGCCCTCGGCCGCGAGGATCTTGCCGACGTCGTCGCCCATGTCGCGTTTGACGCCCTGCTTGAGCTCCGCGAGGTAGCGCTCCTTCTCGGCCGGATCGGTGAGCGTGTCGTGCGCCGACGAGATGAGATCGTAGATCTGCTGCGCGAGCTCACGCACCTCGGCGGACTTCGACATCGAGTGCTTGTCCGGGTGGTACTCCTTGGCGAGGGCGAAGTAGGCGCGCTTGACGTCTTCGCGGACAGCGTTGCGCTTGACGCCGAGGACCTCGAAGAAGTCGAGCTTGCGCATGGCCGAGACCTTCGCGGCGAGCCGTTCACGAGCGTCGCGTTCGTCACCCGACAGCTTCGGCATGCTCGTCACTTCGGACAGCTCGGGCAACAGCGAGCCCGACCACGGCGCCGGTGCTGCCGACTCCTCCTTCTTGCCCTTGCGGGGCTTCGTTGGAGGCGTCGTGTCGGGCGGCGGTGGCGGTGGGGCAGGAGCCGCCGCCTCGGCGGGCCTCGCGAGCTCGGCGTGATCCCACGGCAGGTCCAGCAGGTCGCCTTTGGGCGGAGCCGGCGGCGCAGCGCGTGCGGGTAGCGGGGGAGGGAGCGGCGGCGGCAACGGCGGCGGCTCCATCACCTTCGCGGGCGGCATCGGCGGCGGCTCGGCGGCCTGCAGATCCGCGGCGATCTTCGCGATCGACACCCGCGGCTTCCCCGTCGCAGGCGTGGGCTTGAGCGACACCATCTGCGAGCAGATCAACGCGAAGAGCAGCTTGTCGGTCTCGACCGGCGAGAGCACGTTGAGGGCGCGCAGCGTGGCGACCGTCTTGTGTCCATCGGCGACGAGCGCGATCTCCTTCTCTTCGTCCGAGAGCCCGGCGTCCTGCAGCGCGTAGAGCGGCTCGTCGCTGGGGTGAACGTACTGGGCCGAGACGTCGCCGAAGACGCGGGCGATGCGTGAGGCGTCATAGGTGCGGCGAATACCTTCGACGATCAGCTGCGCCGTCGTCATGCCGAGCGATACTGGCTCGGGCGGCTGCGCGACGCCGGGCTTGAACTGGTAGAGCCCGTCATCCCACCGGAACGCGTCGTACAGCTTCTCCTGCATCTGCTGGGTGAGCGCGTACGAGAGGTTGTGGGGGCTGATGCAGCCCATCTCGATCAGCACCGTGCCCTGCATGCGGCGCGTGGCCTTCATGCGCTTGAGCGACTCTTCGCACTCTGCCTCGGTGATCATCCGCTCGCGCACGAGAATGCGCCCCAGCGCCTCGACGAGCAGGTTCGACTTCACCAGCTCGGGAACGCCGTCGCGCAGGTAGATGATCTTCTTCACCTTGGCGCGCCCAGCGAGGAGCGCGCCGGTCGCTCGCCAGCGGTACAGCTCCGAGAGCACGCGCGCGAACGGCGTCTGCGCAAAGTCGCCCTTGATGATCGGCCCGACGGCGCGCGCCGACTGCACGGCCTTGGTCTGCACCTCGACCTGCTCGGCTTCTTCACGTTGCAGATCGTCGGCGTAGAACTCGCCCGTCTTCTCGTCTTCTTCCTGCGGCGGCGCGGGCGGCTTCGGAGCCGCGGGCTGGGGGAACTTCGAGCCCAGCGCGTCGCGGATGATCTCGGTGAGCTTCTCGAGATCGATCGGCTTCTCGAGGAACGCGAAGGCGCCGTGCTTCTGCACCGCCTCGCGTTGGTGAATCGCGTTCTTGTAGACGCCAGAGATCATCACCAGCGGCGTACGCTTGCCCCTGGCGGTCGCGCGCATCTTCTTGGCCACCTCGTAGCCATTGAGGGCGGGCAGCAGAATATCGAGGAGGACGAGGTCGAAGGACTTCTTCTCGAAGGTCTTCACGGCCCACTCGCCATCGCGCTCGACGGTGACGACGAAACCCTTCTTCGTCAGCGCGTCAGCGAGAAAGCGTTGGGTCGACCGGTCGTCGTCGACGATCAAGACGTTGACGGGAGCAGGGGGCAAAGTGCGCGCACACTACCCAAAGGTGGGTCTGTTGGGAGCCTCGATGAAGGCCCCCGAGAATTCCTCCCGCGTGGGTGCGTCAGCCGCGTGGTAGGAGCCTCGTGAAGGCTCTTTTGCCGTTTCAGCCTGTTTCCATCGAGGTCAGACATGAAGAAGCTCGCGGTGCTGGTCGCGTTGTCCCTCTCGTCGCTGGTGTTCGCTCAGGACGCTTCGCCCGCCGAGGCCGAGTCGGCTGAGCTGAAGGCCGGCAAGGAGCTGCTCACCAAGTACCTCACCGCCGTGAAGGCCAAGAAGTGGGCCGACGCGCGAAAGCTGCTGCACCCGAAGACGATCGACTCCATCGCCGAGCGCAAGAAGCGCATGGGCAAAGAGGATCACCCGATGGCGCCGTCGTTCCACGAGAAGGTCGACTACTACCTGAAGGACTTCAAGGTCGTCGCCGCCCGCCAGGGGCCGACCGAGTCGACGATCATCGTCGACGCCACCGAGGACAACTTCCAGGTCGAGGACAAGGGCATCGCGGAAGGCGAGAAGGCCGCGTACCTGCTCGGCAAGAAGGACGGGAAGTGGTTCGTCGTCGACAAGAAGCGCGGCGAGGACTTCACCAACGACTCGATCAAGATTGGCTACAAAGGCTGGTTCGACAAGATCGAGAAGAAGGAAGAGCCCGCCGCGGAGTGAGCCACTTTCTCACCGCGTCTTGACGATCCCCACGGCCGCAGTTCCCGCGATGATCGCCGAACCCGAGAACAGGTTGTCTGACTTGGGCCCGCCGGTCTTCGCTGACTGAAAGAGGACGATGTAGTTCCGGTCGCGATCGGGGAAGGCCGTCCCCGGGATCGTGATCGACTGCGCGCGGTACTCGGTCTGGGCGCCGACCGCGTCGCCGACCAACTTGAGGAACTGCAGCGGCGTCGTCGGCACGTTCGTGTACGTCGGCATCGGCGACTGCTTCCCGCTCGGGTCGATGGGGAACACGTTCACGAAGCCCAGGTTCAACCGCTGGCCCGGGGCAGGCTCGGGGCGCACGAAGGTGAGCGGCTGGCCTGCAGACTGATCGATGAAGCCACGCGGAGACTCGAACGCGCCGATGCGCTCCTCCGGCGGCACCTGCGCGACCTCGGCGACGTAGGTCTCACCCGAGGACAGCACGCTGAACGAGTACGTCGCGTTGCTCTGGTACTTGAAGCCCGCGTCGTCGCCCGAGAGCAGGTAGTTGCCGCCGCCCGTCTCGGTGAGCCGAAAGGCCGCGCCTCCGGCTTGCTGCAGCGTCACCTGCGCGCCCGCGAGCCCCGTCGGAGCGACGTCGAGGCTGTCGCCCTGCCGTTGTCCGAGGAAGAGCACGACGACGTTCTGCGCCGGAATCGGAATGCCCGCGTCGCGGAAGTCGATGGGCAAGCCACCGTCGAAGACGATTCCGCCGGCGTCGAAGCTCGGAATGCTCGCGTCGATGCCCGCGATCGCCTCGGGCTTGATCGTCACGGGCGGCGTCGACAGCACGGTCGCGACCACGACGGTCCTCGCGCTGATCTGGTTGGCGGTCTTCTGCAGATCGCACGCGACCGCGAAGGCAGAGACCAGCAGGGCAAACGAGAACAACCGGAGCATCTTCGGAGCGATCTTCATGGCGTGGCAGCATAGTCTCGCTGCGCCCGTGTCTACGAACCCTCTTCAGTCCGCCGGCCTTCGCTTCGTGCGGAAGTTCGGGGTGGCCTTCATGTGGGCCACGGTGTTCGGGCTGATCTTCGGCGCCGCGTCGTTCTTCCGCGTCGAGCGGCAGGGCGCCTCGAGCGATGCCCGCTGGCACGTTCAGCTGCGGCTGCTGCTCGAGCGCCTGGAATGGATGTCGTACGACTGGCGCGCACGCGAGCTCGGGGCCGCGTCGAACCGCAGCGACGAGGTGGTGATCGTCAGCGTCGACGACGAGACCATCGCCAACGCGCGCGAGACCAGCCACGCCGAGTGGGGCATGCGGCCCTGGCCCCGCGAGCTCACCGGCCGCGTCGTCTCTCAGTTGATCGACGAGGGCGCCGCGTTGGTGCTGCTCGATCAGTCCTTCCGTGACGTGTCGCCGCGCACCTGCTCGCCGTGCAAGGGCGAACGCCAACGCTCCGATGACGAGCGCCTCGCCGCCCTGCTCGAGCCACGCGACGGCAAGGTGGTGCTGACGTGGTCGTTCTCGGCCGATCGCGCGAGGCCCGGAGATCGTCCGTTGACCCCCGTGATGGTGCGCCTGGGCGAGTTCGAGACGACGCGGGAAGCCTTCGGCGTGGTGCGTGACGCGCTCACCAACAAGGCGCCGGTCACCTACCTCCTCTCCGATGGCAAGCCGGTGTTGTGGGCGGGCGCGACCTCCGAAACGAAGGCCCGGGAGCTGGCCCAGATACTCAACGTGAAAAACGTGCAGGTGCGTCAGCGCGTGCCCTCCGATGACGAGCACGAGGTCACCGAGTCGTGGCTCGCGCAACGCCTGGCCGAGGTCGAGGTGCCAGGGCTCGACGTGACGCAGCTGGTTCGCGCGCGCAGCATCGACTCGCCGGTCGCACCGCTCCTGCTCTGGGGCGCTCCGCCGGGCGCCGCGACGTTGATTCCCGACGCCGACGCGAAGGTGCGTGCGGTGCCGCTGCTCATCTCAGGCGAAATCGACGGGGTGCCGAAGGTAATGGCCTCGGCGCCGCTGCTCGCCGTGATGGCGCTGGTTGGCTCGCGTTCGCTCGAGTACCGCGATGGCCGGCTGTGGATTGGTGGGCGCTTCGACGTCCCCATGGATCCCGATGGCTTCATGGCCCTGCGGTGGGACGCCTCGGAGCCCGGTCGTGCCGGCCGCGGCACGGTCAAGCGCACGGTGCCCGCGTGGCGCGTGCTGCAGAACGCCGAAGACGACGCTGCGTCGCGTGGGGTGCGGCACTACGACAACGATCTGGCCGGACGCGTGGTGGTGCTGTCCGACGAGCGCGCGATGGGCGCCGCCTCGTTCTCGACGCCCATCGGCGAGCTCGGTCACGCGCCAGTGATGGCGCAGGCGATCGTCGGGCTGCTGCACTCGAGCGGCATCGTTCGCTCCACGCCGATCAGCGACTTCTGGCTGACCCTCGCGTTCGCCTTCATGGGCGCCGTTCTCGCGGTCGTCTGGTCGACGGCGACGAGAAACCCGGGCTGGCTTGCGTGGGTGGTGACGATCGTCGCGGTGTCGGCGCTGCATGCCCTGGTGGCGCGGCAGCTCTTCGTCGCGGAGCAGCGGTGGGTCGCGATGGCGGCGCCGTTGCTCGCGTGTGGCCTCACGTTCCTCGCCGCGCAGGGCTACGCGCGTACGCTCGAGAAGGGTTTGCGCGACTTCATCGGCCGCGCGCTCGGTGGTGCTGTGAAGGCTGACGTCTTCGCCCGGGTCGAACGCGATCTCGCCCTCATGCGGCCCGAGCGCAGGCCACTCACCGTGTACTTCAGCGACATCGAAGGCTTCACCGCCGTCGCTCAGGAAAAGGAGCCCGCCGAGGTCGTCAAGGTGCTGCAGACGTACCTGAACGAGATGACCAGTATCGTCATCGAGTCGGGCGGCCACGTGGACAAGTACCTCGGCGACGGCCTCATGGCGTTCTGGGGCGCGCCGGTCGATCTCGATGATCAGGTCGGCGCTGCGTGCGAAGCCGCGCTCGTGATGCAGGAGCGGTTCGAGGCCAAACGTCCCGAGCTCGAGAAGACGTGTGGCCGCTCCCTCGTGCTGCGCGCCGGGCTCGAGACGGGCCCGACGGTGGTGGGTGAGATGGGCACGCTCCATCACGTCAACTACACGGTCATGGGCGAGCCGGTGGCCACGTCGTTCAGGCTCGAGGCGATCGCCAAGCGGTATGGCTCCCGCGTGCTCGTGACCCGCCACGTCGTCGAGGTCGAGCGCGAGCGTTTCCTCTTCCGCAGCGTCGATCGTCTGCGCGTCGGCCGTCACGCCGAGCCGCTCGAGGTGTTCGAGTTGATGGGGCGGGAGGCTGATCGCGAGAAGCTGGGGCCCAGGCTGGAGCGTCACGAGGCTGCGATGAAGGCCTGGCGTGAGCGCCGGTTCGCCGAGGCGCTGGTCGCGTTCAAGGAGCTCGCCGCAGAGGCCGATGATCCGCTGATCGATCGGTACGTCGCGCGGTGCGAGGCCTTCGTCGCGGCGCCGCCGCCAGAGACGTGGGACGGTGTCTACACGGGCTTCGAAGGCTGAACGAGCACGGGCCGGCTCGGACGCCCGAGCAGCCACCAGAAAAGCCCAGTGAGCAGCAGCACACCGCTCAGGCACGCCATCAACCCGCGCGGGCCCAGGTCCGTCGCGTCGAGCACCTTGCCGGTGACCCAGCTCGAGATCCCCAGCATCAACATCGACGACATGAAGTCGACCGAGAAGATGCGGCCGCGCATGCCGTCTTCCACCTGCAGGGTGATCAGCGAGCTCGAGAACACCCACTGCACCGAGATGCCGGTGTGCGCGCACGCGAGCATCAGCGCCGCCACGGGGAGCGATGGCGACAACGCGAAGGCCAGCCAGAAGACGGCGGTCACCAGAAACGACAGGCCGATCGCCCGCTCGAGGAACGCTGGCGAGTCACCTCCGAAGCGTCGCGCGACGAGAGGGCCGAAGAACGCGCCCAGCCCGCGCATGGCGAGCAACACGCCGATGCCGAGCTCGCCGCGGCCGCCCACCGCGAAGACCTTCTCCCCGAGGGTCGCGTACAACAGCAGCGCGCCGCCGCCCGGAATCGCCCACGCGGTCTTCACGAAGATCGTCCGCCTCACGCTGGCATCGCTGCGAACCCGGGCCAGGCCCTCGAGCAGATCGTCGAGGCCGATCGCCGCGCGGAAGGTCGCCTTCCGGGGCTTTCGAATGAACGGCACGGCGGCGCCGCGAATGAAGAGCGCCGACACCACATAGGTGAGCGCGTTGATCACGAACGCGGCGTCGCGGCCCACCAGCGCCGTCGTCGCGCCACCGGCGATCGCTCCGAACCCGAGCATCGCGGACCACGTGATCCCCTGGAGCGTATTGGCGGTGACGATCTCTCCGGGCTCGACCGTGCTGGCGATGGCTGCCTGCTCCGCTGGATCGAAGAAGGCCGCCGCCGTCATCTGCAGAAAGGTCAGCACGTAGACGAGCCAGACGTCGCCCGCGTCGTTGACGAAGAGGAACCCGAGCACGACGAAAGCCCGCACCAGATCGCACGCCATCAACACCAGCCGGCGCGGCAGCCGATCAGCGACGACGCCAGCCACCGGCCCGAGGATCGCCGCCGGAAGAAAGCGGATGAAGAGCATCGCGCCGATCGCCTCGCCCTTGCCCGAGTACTCGTTGAGCAGGGAGTACAGCGCGATGAGCGTGAACCAGTCGCCCGCGAGGCTCACCACCGAGCCGAGCCACAGCCGACGGTACGCCGGGCGACGCTTGAGCACTTCGAGGTAGCCGGACGGACCCACCAACCGTACCTATCGCGGAGCCGTTTCGACTGCCTGACAGAGTCGCGGCGTCAGTGGCCGTCGGTCGTCGGCGGCGTCTCTGCAGCAACGCCCGCGTCGGCGGCCGGCTCGACAGGCTTCACCTCGGCAGGCGGTACGACCGGCGCGGGCGGGGCAGGGGGCACCACGACAGGAGGAGGCACCGGCAGGCCCTGCACCGCTGCCCGCAACGTGTCCGACAGCGACTTCACCTGCGGCTCGACCGCCAACAACATCTGCGTCGCGTCCTTCTTGTGCCGCGCGTCGGCGTCGGCCGCGAGCTTGAGCTGACGGAGCGCCTCATCGAGCTGCTTGCGCGCGTCGTCGATGCGTTGCTTGGCGAGGAAATAGGCCACCTCTCCGCGCAAGTTGCCGAGCGTCGCACGCTGCTGCTCCGACAACCCACGCAGCGCCTCTGCTCGTTTCACCAACGCGACGCCGATATCCAGGTCGCCTTTGAGATCAGACGCCACCCGGGGTTTCGCGAGCAGCTCGACGACCGAGAACAGCGCGCGATCGAGCTCATCTCGATCCTGATACCGCTGACCGATCACCGCGAGCGCCGTGTTGCCGTTCAGATCGAGCGGCGCGTACGCCTCGGCCAGGAGCGGGTCGCCAGGTTGGAACGTCTCGGTTCCGAGGGGGAGCATCTTCCCGCGGGTGACGACCAGCTGACCGCCGACGAGCTCGAGGCTCCACGTCCGCGCGTTGAGCATCGAGGCGCCGTAGAGGCCGCCCGTCGCTGCCGCTACCACGACGGCGAAGATCAGCAGGTTGCGAAACGCCCTGCCCAACCGGGAGAAGAACGAAGGGCCCTGAGCGGCGTCGAGGTTGGAGGTCATGGCGAGCAACAGGCTAGTACGGGATGAAACACCGGCAATTGCCCGGTGGTTTCCTTTGGTGCTCCCGACAGGGGAGTAGACTTCGTCAACGTCGTGTCGACTTCCTTCAAACGGCTGGGCCAGAGCGAGCTGCTCCCGCGCTACATCTTCGCGGAGAGTCTGTATGCCCGGCGTCGCGTGCTCGAGATCGGCGCCGTCGCCTCGACGCTCGGCCAATCGGCGAGGTTCTTGTCGACGCGAGGCGCGCGCGTCGTCGTCGCCGCCGACAGCGATCTGCAAGCGATTCAAGAGGCGCAGGCGAAGCTCGCGGGCCCGAACCTTCGTTTCCGCCCGCCGGTGTTCGACGACTTCGAGGCAGGCAGCTTCGATCTCGTGATGGTGGCTGACCTCGCGCCGTACGTCGTCGCGCCTGAGCTGCTGAAAGACCTCGCGCGGCTGGTCGCCAAAGGCGGCTACCTGATGGGCGGCCTGCGCAACCCGGCCGGGCTCGCGCTCTCGAACGTCATCGATCCCGAAGAGGCGACGCCGACGCCCACGTATGGGCAGCTGCTCGACGCGCTCACGGTGCACTTCAAGTCCGTCGAGGTCGCGACGCAGTCGCCCGTGCTCGGCTACCAGCTCGCGTTCGAGCGCGGCGAAGGCTTGCAGGTCGACGGCTCGCTCGCGGGCATCAGCGAGGCCGCGTACTTTATCGTCGTCGCCGGCCAGGAGCCCGCGCGCAGCTTCGATCCGACGTGGGTGCAGCTGCCTCCCGAGCCGCTCGCGTTCACCGGTGGCCGACTCGAGGACTTCTCGTCGCGGGCGCGTGATTGGCGCGAGCGCTCCGAGCGCATGAAGGACGCGCTGCAGAAGAAGACGGTCGAGCTCGAGACGCGCCAGGCCGATCTTCGCGAGACCAGCGGTCAGCTCGAAGCGACCAAGGACGCCGTCGCGCGGCTCACAGCGCAGCTCGAGTCGCATCGTGATCGCCCCGAGGCGCTGCGCGATCGTGAAGATCTCGCCCAGCGGGTTCGCCGGATGGAAGCCGAGCTGACGGTGCTTCGCGAGCGCGCCATCGACGCAGAGGGCAGGGCGACCGCCGCCAGGAGCGACCACGACGTTCTCCAGCGTGCGCAGAAAGACGCCGCGATCACCACGCTCGCCGCGCAGGAGCAGATTCGCCTCGAGCGCGCTCGCCGTGAAGAGGTCGCGACCCAGCTCGAAGACGCCCGCACCCGCCTGGCCCGCGCGTACGAAGAGCTCAAGAAGGCCCAGGAAGACGTCGTCACCGAGCGCCTCGAACGAGAGCGCGCGTTGTCGGCCGCCGATCGCGTTCGCGAGACGATGTCGTCGAAGGAGGCCGATCTCGAGTCTGCCCGCCAGCGTGAGCTCGCCCTCGCCGATGCCCGCACCCAGTCGCTGCTCGCGATCGAAGGCCTGGAGCGGTCGCTGGCTGAGGCCCGCACTCAGGTCGCGGCGATGCGCGACGAGTCGCAGAAGCGCGAGGCTGATCGGCTGTCGCTTTCGCGCTCGTTCGAGGTGGAGTCGACGCACCGGCGCGATCTCGAGAAGGAGCTCCAGCGCGAGGTGACGAAGGCCCGCGAGCTCGAGCAGGCGCTGGCCGAGAAGCAGACCGCGCTCACCGGGATCGAGACGGAGCTGCAGTCGGCGGCGTCGGCCCACGCGCGCGCGCTGCGAGACATCGAGACGCTGGCGAGCTCGGAGCGGACCTGGCGAGAGCTGGCCGGCCAGTACGAGCAGCGGCTCGTCGAGACGAGCGCGAACGTGCAGCAGCTGAGCGATCAGGTCGCACAGCTCGGCGCCGAGAAGGAGAGTGAGATCGCCCGTGGCCGCCGCCTCGAGCGCGATCTCGAGACCGCGATCACCGCCGAGCGCACCAGCCGCGAACAGGCCGACGTGCTCGGTGGCGACCTCCGCCGTCAGATCACCGAGATCAGCCAGGACCGCGAGCGGCTGATCGAAGAGCGCGATGATCTTCGCGGCGCGGTCGACGATCTCCGCAAGGCGCGGGAGAGCGAGCAGCAACGGGTCGCGCAGCTCGAAGATCGCAAGGCCGAGCTCACGGCCACCGTCTCGAAGCTCGAAGCCGAGGTCGCTCAGGCCCGGCGTCAACATGAAGAGCTCGTCCAGAGCGCCGCGCAGCAGCAGCGCACGCTCCAGGGCGTCATCGTCGATCGCGACGCGGCCCTCGCGACCGAGAAGGCCACTTCGGCTGCGCTGCGCCAGCAGATCGTCGGCCTCGACGGCGAGATCGCACGGCTCGGCGGCATGCTCCGCGAGGGCCAGAAGCGCCTCGACGACACCCGCGCGTCGCTCGAAGCCCGCTCCAAGGACGTCGAGGTCGAGCAGGCCGACGCCGCGGCGGTGCGCAAACGCATCCAGCTCCTCGAGGGCACGCTGGGGCAGGCGACCGACGCGCTCGAACAGACGGCCGCGACCCTGGACGCGACCCGCGCGGAGAAGGCCGCGCTTCAGCACCGGCTCGACGAGTCGACGCTCCGGACGACGGGCCTGTCGGATCAAGTCCAGAACCTTCAGCGGATCACCCTCGCCGCGGACGAAGCGCTCGCCGCCGCCAAGTCTCAGCGCAACGCGCTCGATCGTGAGCTCGCGGCGCTGCGGGAGCAGACCGAGGTCGAGCGCAAAGAGGCCGAGCACCGCGCCCAGTCGCTCCGGCAGACGGCCGAGGTCTCGGCGGGCCGGGTCGTCGAGCTCGAAGCCCGTTTTGCCGAAGCCTCGACGCAGCTGAGGGAGCAGGGCGAGCGCGCAGCGCAGCAACAGGCCGAGCTCGAGCGGCAGACCCGGGAGCAGGCCGAGCGCGCCGCCCAGCATCAGGCCGAACTCGAGCGGCAGACCGAGCGCGCTGCACAGCATCAATCCGAACTCGAACGACTGGCCCGGGAGCAGGCTGAGCGCGAGGCCGAGCTTCAGGGCGAACTCGAGCGGCTGACCCGGG
>JAUXRI010000262.1 GCA_030681895.1 Myxococcales bacterium
CACGTCGATCAGCACCAGGCTCGAGACCTTGTCGACCGAGCCTGAATAGAGGGCGGCGCCGAGCGCGACGGCCTCGTCGGCGTTCACCGACGCCTGCGGTGGCTTCTTGAAGACCGCCTTCAGCTTCTCGCGCACCAGCGGCATGCGGCTCATGCCACCGACGAGGATGATGTCGTCGACCTGCCCGGGCTTGAGCTTCGCGTCGAGGAGCACGTCGTGAACGGCCTGAATGGTCCGCTCCACGAGCGCCCCTGACGCCTTCTCGACGTCGGCCCGGGTGACGGTGCACTTCAGATCCTTCGGGGTGCCCGACGGGTCGAGCTCGAGCATCGGCAGATGCACGTCGAACGACTGTTGCTCCGACAACGCGACCTTCGCCTTCTCGGCGACCTCGGCGATTCGCGAGAGCGCGATCTGATCGCCCGCGAACGGCCGGCCGTGCTGCGTCTGGAACCGCTGGAGCAGCAGATCGACGAGCTGGTTGTCGAAGTCGGTGCCGCCGAGGAAGACGTCGCCGCCCGTTGCGAGCACCTCGAAGACGTTCTTGTCGATCTTCAGCAGCGTCGCGTCGAACGTACCGCCGCCAAGATCGTAGACGAGCACGGTCTTCGACAGCTCCCGGTTCATGCCGAACGCGAGGGCGGCCGCGGTGGGCTCGTTGAGCACGCGCTCCACCTTGAGCCCCGCGAGCTTGCCGGCGCGTCGCACCGCTTCACGTTGAGGCTCCGAGTAGTAGGCCGGGCACGTCACGACCGCGCGAGAGACCTTCGTGCCGAGCGTGTGCTCCGCCATCTCGCGGCACTCCTTGAGCACCAGCCCCTGGACCTCCTCGAGCGTCAGGGTGTTCGCACCGAGCCGAACGGCCGCGCGGTTGTCGTCGTCGGCGACGATCTCGAAGTGTGAGCGCTCGCGCACGTGTCGCACCGTCGGGCTCTCGAAGTCTCGGCCCACGAGACGCTTGGCGCCGAAGATCGACTGCGTCGGGTTCAGCACCATCTGCCCCTTCGCGCGATGCCCCACCTCGAGCCGGCCGGTCTTCGACAGCGCGACGATGGAAGGAATGGTGTTGTAGCCGTCCTTCGAGCGGAGGATCTGCGGGCGCCCCTTGATGACGATCGCGCAGGCGCTGTTCGTGGTGCCGAGATCGATGCCGATGACGGGGCCGCTGTCGGCGATCGGCTCGGTCGAGGTGAGGTACACGGGTCCGGTTCGCTGGGGAGCCACGGGCAAAGGTGGGGCCGCGACCACCGTCGTCAGGGTCTGGCGTTGTGCGACCGGCTCAGGTGCTCGCGTCGCTTCGCGGCGGAGCTCGGGCAGCGGCGCGGCCTCAGGACCCGGCGCCTCGTCAGGCGAGCCCAGCTCGAGATCGATCTCGAAGCCGATGGACACCGACGACTCCAGCGGCGGTGGCTCCTGCTCCGGCGGGGCCGCTGGTGGGGTCGAGGACAGCAGCGCGTCGAGATCGACGTCGATCTCGTTGTCGCCAACGAGAGCACGCTCCGGCTCGACTTCGATCGTGTCGACGAGCCGGGCATCGGGTTGCAGCGCGGAGGAGCCCGAGTCGTCGTCGGTTCCGGCGACGTCGAGCTCGAAGCCCGGCGGCTCCGACGAAGAAGCTGGCGGCGCGTCATCGAGTGCCAGCTCGAAGAGCGAGGCTGCGTCGAGCGGCGCCGCCGGGACAACAGCCTTCTGCGCGGGAGCAGCGACGGCAGCCTGCTGAGGTGCCAGTGAGGCGATCGCAGGCGCAGGCGACGGGCGGACGATCGCGGGAGCCGGCTTCTGCAGCGGCGCTGAGGCGACGGAGGCGATTGCTGGCGCAACTGTGGCCGCAGTCGACGAAGCAACCGCAGGAGTCGCTTTCTGAGGCACCGATGAGGCGACCGCTGGCGCAACGCTCGCCGCAGTCGTCGGAGCGACTGCTGGAGCCGGCTTCCGAGGCGCCGGTGAGGCGACCGAGGCGATTGAAGGCGCCGCCGAAGCCGCAGTCGACAGCGGCCCAGTCAGGGCGACCTTCGGCAACACCTGCGCAGGAGCGATCGCCGGCGCGACGCTCGGCGGCCTCGACGCCTGTCCACTCGCCAGCATTCGATCGACCAGGGCCCGGCTGGCCTCGTCGAGCGAAGCGAACTGCACCCCCATGCCAGGAGCACCGGTGGGATCGTCGGGGCTCCGCACCCAGCGCACGACACCAGTGCCCTGCAGCACGCGCTCACCGTTCGCGATCTCGACCCGGAACTTCAGCTCGGTGCCGACGGGCTTGGGCTCGCGCGAACGAATGAACATGCCGCCGTCGCTCAGGTTCGTCGCGTACCGCTGGGCAAACTCGTCGACGCCCGAGTACTTCAGCTTCACCAACAGGCCAACGGCCTTGCGGGAGTTGGAACGGTGGTCAGTCACGGCGCGCAGCGTAGGCGCACCAGCGTCGACCCCGAAGCACTCACCTCAGGTCGGCACCAACTGCTGCGCGATTCGCTCGAGGTCCGACAATGTCTGCACCGTGACTACCTGCGACACCGCCTTCTCGTAGGTGAGCATCTCGGAGTCTCCGAAGCCCCAGTTCTGGCGCGGCTCGGTGCAGATCCACACCACGCGCTTCGCCTTGCGCTTGAGATCCTCGAGGGCCCACGCGTTGGCGGCGTTGTGGTTGTTGCGGCCGTCTCCGATGATCAACACGGTCGTGCGGCGGGTCACCGAGCCCAGGTAGCCGCGGGTGAACTCCGCGAACGCGTTGCCGTAGTTCGAGTTCGACGCGAGCGAGATCACCCCTGACTGCGTCGCGATGTCCATCGCCTCTTCGGGCTTCGCGTCCTTCAGTTGCTTCGTCACCTCGCCCAGCTCGGACACGAAGATGAAGCTGCGCACGCGCGCGAAGAGCGACTGCAGCGTGAAGGTGAAGAGCACCATCATGCGGGAGGTGACGCGCACCGAGTCCGAGACGTCGCAGAGCACCACGACGTCGGGCCGCGCCGGCCGGCGGGTGCGGAACTGCGGCACCATCGGCACCCCACCCGACGAGAGGTTCTTGCGCAGCGTGCGCCGCGGGTTGAGCTGCCCCTTCTTGCGCGAGCGCTGCCGGCGAATGAGCCGCGACTTGAGCTTCTCGGCGAGGGCCCGCACCGCGCGCTGCGCGATCTCGATCTCCTGCCGAGACAGCAGGTGCAGCGGCTTGTCCGACACGGAGCCCTGCGCTTTGCGGAGCCGCGAGGTGATCTGCCGGCCAGCCTCGGCGCGGGCGGCCTCTTCGACCTTGCGCATCGCGGCCGAGAGCTGGCGCGCGACGATCTCGACGCCTCGTGGCGACACCCCGCGCGCCTCGAGCTCGGCGTTGATGCCCTGCACCTCACTGCGCATGGTGTCGAAGCCCGCGCCCGAGAGCAGCCGCCGGCTGTAGAACCCGGTCTGGAGCGCGTTCTGAACTCGGGAGAAGTCGAGCTGCAGCGTGGCCTGGCGAAAGAGACTGGCGAGCTGGCCGCGGTTGCCGTTCATCGCCGCCTGCGTCAGCGGAGACATCTGGCCGGCGATCTGCTCCAGCATCCACACGATCATCTTCAGCTCATCGCCCTCGAGCAGGCCTTCTTCGCGAATGCGATCGGCCAGGGACTGATCGAGGTCCTGCAGCATCTTCACGGCGCCGGTGAAGAAGAGCTGGAACGCCCGGTTGAAGGTCTCGCGATCGCCGACGCGTTTGCAGAGCGAGGCCTCGAGCGCGGCGCGGAACAGCTCGGGGTCGTCGAGCCCGGCGTGCGAGATCGCCTCGACGGCGTCACGCGACTCGGACACGCCGACGCGCAGCCCGTTCTGGCGGAGCACCTCGACGAACTCGACGATGCGGCTGTCCATCACGGGAGCACGAGCTTTCCACGACCGGCCGGCGCTGCGAACCAGCCGAGGCGCCTTCCGTTCTGGCTGACCGCCCAGACATGCCCGACGAACGTCGACTGGGTCAGCGACGTTCCGGGCTCGAGGCTCGAGTACCGGGTGAGGTGGCCCTCGAAGTCGACCCAGTCCAACTCGATGGGATCGTCGCCCCGGTTGTCGATGACGAGGGTCGAGACTTCGAAGGTCCCCGGCGAGGTCTCGGGCATGGCGCCCGTGCGGAGCGCGATCACGAGCTTGGTCGAGCCCCGCCCGCCCCTTCGCGAGAGAACGACATCACCACTTCGATGTGCCTCGTCTGAGGGAAGAGATCGAAGAGGCGAACCGTACGAGGCACGAAGCCGTGCGCCACCAGGTCCGCCGCGTCACGCGCGAGCGCCGCGGGATCACACGCGACGTAGACGACCCGCGCGGCGAGCAGGCGAGAGGCCCACTCCCCGATGCCGGGTGCGCCAGTGCGAGGTGGATCGAGCAGGATGCGATCGAAGCGCTTCGACTCCTTCACCAGGCCCTTCGCGAACTTCTCGCAGTCACCCTCGACGAACCGAATGTTGGTGAAGCCAAGTTTGCGCGCGCCCTGCTGTGCGAGCCCGAGCGAGACCGTCGACGACTCCACCGCGAGCACCGAGGCCGCCGCCGCCGCGAGCGGGAACGTGAAGTTGCCGTTGCCCGAGTAGAGCTCGAGCACCGAGTCATCAGGGCCGGCTTCCAGCGCAGCCACCGCGTGCTCGACGAGCGGCCGATTCACGTCGGCGTTGGCCTGCGCGAACGCATCGGGCCGGTACAACACGCCGTCGTCTTCGAGCACCGCCGCGCCATGCAGCTCGGGAGCGCCCTTCCCTGCTCCCGGCACCAGCACGACGCCAGAGACGAGCTCGTCACGAATGAGCGCCTGCGCCGCCTCGCGGTGCTTCGGACGCAGCGCGCCCTTCGCCATCAGCGCAAACGAGATCTGACCGCCGACCTCGAGCAGGTGCACTTCGTCGACGTCTTTGAGCGCGGTGCCGAGGGCGTCGGCCAGCTCTCCCGGCAACGACTCGAGCGGCGGCGTGAGCGCGGGACACAAGTCGACCTCGACGTGCGTGTGGCTGCGCTTGCCGAAGAAGCCCAGTCGCCCTTTCACGGGGTGCAGCACCGCGCGCCGGCGCGAGTTGTACGGCATCGGAGAGAAGACGAACGGCAGCAGCTCGTACGCGTCGGGCCCCAGTCCGCCCAGATGCTCCAGCGCCGAGACGACGATGTGACGCTTGTGCTCGTGCTGCGTGTCCTCCGTCAGGTGCATCCAGTCGCAGCCGCCACAGCGATCGGCGAGTGGGCAGATCGGAGATCGCCTCCCTGGACCGGGGCTCAACACCTCGAGGACCTCGCCTCGAACGGCCTTGCCCTGCTCGAAGACCTCGGCGAGCACGCGATCTCCGGGGACGGTGCCCGGAACGAAAACGGCGCGGCCCGCGACTTCGGCCACGCCGTCACCAGACTTCGACAGCCGCTCGATCGAGAGCTCGAGGCGACGCAACGTCACTTCTTCACAGGCTCGTCGTCGGGCAGCTCGGCGCGCAGCCGATCGACGAAGCGCTCGAGGCGGGCCCGCTTCTCGTCATCGACGTCCATGAACTCGATGCCCATGCCCGAGGTCTGCTCGCCCTGCGGATCGTGCGGCTGTACGCGAATGACGCGGCCGGTGAGATCGAACGGGAACGCGGCGTCGGGCAACGAGATGATGAGCCTCACGACGCTGTTGGCCGGGAGCGGGTTGCGCGTGTTGATGAAGATGCCACCGCGGCTGATGTTGACGGCCCAGTCGGTGATGAAGCCGTCGACCGTTCGATAGGCGACGAGCAGCTCGTGCTGCAGGCGCTCGGCCTTGCGGGTGGATTTGTCAGCGACCGGTTTCGAGGCCTTGTCGGGCATGGTGGCGGGACCTTACACGAGCAGGGCGTCAAGGTGATTGGCAGCGTGCATCGCGTGTACGGCCTCGTAGGCAGCCTTCGAGACCGGGCCGTAGGCGAAGTGCGGCGCCAGGGGCCCCGAATGGGCGGTGAAGCGGGCGATGGCCGCCTCAAGCTTCGCGACGCCCTCTTCCGCGCTCAGGCCAGCAGGCGGTGGCGCGACGCCGGGCACGGGCGCGTGGGTGTCGTGCTGCATGAAGCCCTGCTTGAGGAACCGCTTGAGCACCATGGGCCCGATCAGCGCTCGTACCGGCCACGCCGCGGGCTTCGGGTACCCGTCGAGGGAGCAGTCGATCGACTGGGCGCAGTGGGCCATGGCGACGCCGAAGCCCGAGGGCGCTTCCTTCATCACCTCACGCACCTCGATCAACAACGCCTCGAAGGTCGCGATCTGTCGCGGCGCAACCACGCCTCAGATCACCATCGTCTTGCAGTCCGGAGCGACCTTGAGCTTCGGGCCGGTCAGCTTCTGCACGGACTCGACGGTCTCCCCTGGCGCCAGCTCACGAAGCACGAGGCCGTCGGCGGTCACGTCGATCCACGCGAGGTCGGTGCAGATGGCGTTGATGCAGCGCTTGCTGGTGAGCGGGAGCGCGCACTCCTTCAGGATCTTGTGACCGCCCTCTTTCGTGGCGTGCTCCATCGCGACGATCACCCGCTTGGCGCCGACGGCGAGATCCATCGCGCCGCCCATGCCCTTCACCATCTTGCCTGGGATCATCCAGTTCGCGAGGTCGCCGAACTCCGAGACCTCCATCGCGCCGAGCACCGCGAGATCGATGTGGCCGCCGCGGATCATCGCGAAGCTGGCCGCCGAGTCGAAGTACGCCGCGCCGGGCAGAGCCGTGACGGTCTCTTTGCCGGCGTTGATGAGATCAGGGTCCTCGTCGCCGTCGAGCGGGTACGGGCCGGTGCCGAGCATGCCGTTCTCGCTCTGGAGAACGACTTCGACGCCTTCCGGAATGTAGTTGGGGATCAACGTCGGCAGGCCGATACCGAGGTTGACGTAAAAGCCGTCGCGGAGTTCGCGGGCGACACGCTTGGCGATCTGTTCACGAGTCAGGGGCATGGTTTTCTCTCGTTGTTTCAGGCGCGCGCGCGAACGGTGCGTCGCTCGATCCACCTGTTGAGGCCCTGCGACAGCACGACACGATTCACGTAGACCGACGGCACGTGCACCTGGTCGGGCTCGATGTCACCGACCGGCACGATGTGCTCGGCCTCGACGATGGTCACCTTGGCGGCCATGCACATGAGCGGCGAGAAGTTGCGGGCCGTCTTGCGGAACACGAGGTTGCCCCACATGTCCGCCTTCCACGCGCGCACGATCGCGAAGTCGGCCTTGAGCGGCGTCTCGAGCACGTACTCATGCCCGTCGATGACGCGCACCTCTTTGCCCTTCGCGACCTCGGTGCCGACGCCGGTGCGAACGAAGAAGCCGCCGATGCCCGCGCCACCGGCCCGAATGCGCTCGGCCAGCGTGCCCTGCGGGTTCAGCTCGACCTGGAGCTCGCCCGAAAGGAACTGGCGCTCGAACTCCTTGTTCTCGCCCACGTAGGACGAGACCATCTTCTTCACCTGCTTGTTCTTCAGCAGCACGCCGAGCCCGAGATCGGTCGTGCCGCAGTTGTTGGCGATGATCGTGAGCCCCTTGACGTTCTTCTTCAGCAGCGCCGTGATGAGGTTCTCGGGGTTGCCACAGAGGCCGAAGCCTCCGGACATGATGGTGACGTTGTCGGGAATGTCTTTGACGGCCTCGTCGGCCGAAGCGACGACCTTGTTCATGGGTGCCTTCTTTCGCAGGCCCGTGTCGATCACAACAGTGAACGCAGCGGGATTTCAGATCGCGTGATGGGAGACAGTGCCTGAGAGCCCAGCGGGAGCGCCGCTCAGGGGAATGAACTCGATGGAGAAGCTGCGGGAGCTGCGGTTGAGCGGGACGTCGAGTTCGAGGGTGATCGGCGCGCCTGGCGCGAGCTTCGAGGTCGCCACGACGCCGGGGCTTCCGTTCACGTTCACCTGCACCTCCCCCTTCGCGAGGGTCAGCTGCAGCGTCACGTGCACCTTGAAGTTGCGCGACGCGGTGGAGATCGTCGCCCGGGAAGACTCGTCGATGAAGCGCTCGACGCCGATCGTGCAGTCCTCCGCGTCGTTCGTCGAGAGGAGCACCTCTTTGCAGCTGGTGACCGCTGCGTGCGGCGGCGCCTTGCACCCGGCGAGCAGGAGCAACGCGACGAGGGTGTGATGAAGTGACGTCGGCATGCGCACGGAAACCCCTGGTCGATGGTCAAGCCTTGGCCTGCTGGTCGCGAGCGTCGTCATCGGAGCCGTCGGCTTCTTCCTCTCGCCACTCGCAGACTCGGTCTTCGACTCGCGCTCGGACCCGAACCTCGAGCTGGCGTGGGAGGTGCCAGGCTTCCTGCTGGCGCTCGGTGTGGGCGGCGTCGGCTGGTCGATTCGAGATCTGATCGTCGGCCCGACGAAGCGGTGAGGCCGCCTCCATCGTTCGGAGACGGCCTCGGCCTTCAGTCACGACGTCGCGTCAGCGCTCGACCATCAGCGCGATGCCTTCACCGCCACCGATGCAGAGCGAGGCGATGCCGCGCTTGAAGTTGTGATCCTTCATGGTGTGCAGCAGCGTCACGAGCACGCGCGCGCCCGACGCGCCGATCGGGTGACCGAGCGTCACCGCGCCGCCGCGGATGTTGACCTTCGAGGGATCGAGCTTGAGCAGCTGGTTGTTCGCGAGCGAGACGACGGCGAAGGCCTCGTTGATCTCCCACGTGTCGATGTCGGCGACCGTCTTGCCGCTCTTCGTCAGGAGCTTGTTGATCGCGTCAGCGGGGGCGATCGTGAACTCGACCGGCTTGCGCGCGGCCGCAGCGTGACCCGTGATGCGGGCGAGGATCGGCAGGTTGAGCGCCTTCGCCTTGTCAGCGCTCATCAGCACCAGCGCCGCCGCGCCGTCGTTGATCGACGAGGCGTTCGCGGCGGTGACCGTGCCGTCCTTCTTGAAGACCGGCTTGAGCGTGGGGATCTTCTCGGGCTTCGCGTTCTTCGGGCCCTCGTCCTCGAGGAACATGATCGGGTCGCCCTTCTTCTGCGGCACCGGCACGCCGACGATCTCGGCCTTGAACAGGCCCTCCTTCTGCGAACGAATGGCACGGTTCGTCGACTCGACCGCGAACTCGTCTTGAGCCGAGCGCGAGATCTTCATCGAGTCCGCACAGGCCTCGGCACAGACGCCCATCGCGACGTTGTCGTACGCGTCGGTGAGGCCGTCCGACATCATCGAGTCCTTGAACTCGACGTTGCCCATGCGGGCGCCGCCGCGCAGCTGGTTGGAGATGTACGGAGCGTTCGTCATCGACTCCATGCCGCCAGCGACCACCACGTCGGCCTCGCCCAGCGCGATCGTCTGGTACGCGTTGACGACGGCCTGGAGGCCAGAGCCGCACACCTTGTTGATGGTGACGGCAGGCGTGCCGTCGGGGAGCCCGGCGAGACGCCCGGCCTGCCGCGCAGGCGCCTGACCGACACCCGCCTGGAGGACGTTGCCCATGAAGATCTGCTCAACGAGCTCCGGCTTGATGCCAGCACGCTCGAGGGCCGCCTTGATGGCGACGGCGCCCAGCTCAGGCGCCTTGAGCGTGGCGAGCGCTCCCTGAAATGCACCAACCGCCGTCCGCGCTGCGCCAACGATCACCACGTCTCGAGCCATGTTGGTTCTCCATGAAGAATGTGTGCGACCCGTCGTGTATGTCGCCGGGCCACGCGCGGGTCAAGCCCCCTGATTTCGCAGCCGCACAAGAGGCAAGCAATTGTTTTTACGGAGGTCTGCCCCGGTCGCCTCGCACTCGCAGCAACCGCCCGAAAAGTCAGGGAGCGACGGCGAGCGGGCCCGTCGGAACAGCCTGGTAGCGAGGCACCGGGTTGCGGCGCTCTGCACAGCCCACGATGCGCTTGCTGCATTTGCCCTTGGCGGAAGGGCCATCGTCAGGCGCGCGCCACTCGAGCGCGACGGCAAGCGACTTCTCACGGATCTCAGGGAGCGCTCCGAGCTGCGCGAGCGCGAGCGCCTGGACGCGCAGACAGTCGGCATCACGCGGGAACAACCGGATGCCCGCCTGCGCAGCCTCCAGCGCCTCTGCGTACCGCCCAGCGCTGGCTTCGGCCATCGCGAGCGCTTGCCAGACGGTGACGTCGTCGGGCGCCAGCTGCGAGGCGCGTCGAAAAGCCTCTGCGGCGAGCGGCCAGCGCCACACCTGCGCGTAGATGTCTCCGCGGGTCTTCCACAGCGAGGGCTGCTCACCGAGGGCCTGCTGCGCTGACTGGAGCAGCTTCAGTGCCTCGTCGGTCTGGCCACGTTTGCCGGCGATCGAGGCCTGGCCCCACAGCGCCCTGCCCTTCGCCTCCGTCGTCTTCGCAGCTGTGCGCGCGAACACGAACGCCTTCTCGGCTTCGCCCAGGTACTCCTGAAGCGAGACACTGAGCGCGAGCCCACGCCGATAGGCGGAGTCGAAGGTCGGCGCGCCCTTGCCCGTCAGCGCGACAGTCGCAGCGCCGATCGTCGTGGCCGGGGCGTCGGCGCAGGCATCGAGGCGTTGCCCCAGCAGCTTCTCGGCCGCGGCTGTGAAGGCTGCGCCGTTCGGCTTTTGCGAGTCTGCGCACGCCAGCGTGTGGAGTTCGGAGAGCCTGGTGCGGTGGATCACCTGCGCACGCACCGAGAGTGGGAAGTCACGAGGCGACAGGCCGGTCGGGACCTCGAAGCCAACGCGCACGGCTCTCGCATCACGCGCAGGCACGGTGTGATTCCAGACGGCGCTGACGAACTGGTGCGTCTGGCGCTGATGAATCGGCTCTCCGTCGATGGCGACGACCTCGGCGCGCAGTTCGTGCGCATCGGCCAGCGCCAGCCGCCGACCGTCCTTCGCGAGCAGCTCGACCTCGAGCGTGGTGCCCTGGTTGTCCATCACGCTGCCCGGAAAGCGGTGGCCGACGCGCTCGTTGAACATCACGACGTCGACCTCGAACGTCTGCCCGGCCTTCGGCGCCAGGAGCGACGCCGCAGGGAGCCACGGCCCGTCTCCGAGGCGCGCGGCGGCCACGTCGACCGTCACCGCATCCTTCAGGAAGGCCTTCACACGCTCGAGCGTGTCGGCGTCGGAGCGCATCGCCGCGAGCGCGGTGTGGGAGCCGAGGAACCGGTGCGAAGTGATCTGGCCCTTCTTCGCTGCCACGTCGCCCAGCACCGCGGGCTCCTTCAGCATGTGGCAGCCTCGGCAGTCCTGCGCCTTCACCGCGTCGGGGCGCTCGCCGTGCGAGCCGTTGTACGCAGACTTCTGCCACGCGCCGAAGTCGTCCATGCCGAAGAACGCGGCCTGGTTCCCGGTCGCCTGGCTGAGGAATGAACGATGACAGCTGGCGCACAGCTCGACGGTGCGGAGCGTCGGGTTGCCCACGCGCTTCTTGTGGTTCTCGACCGTCGCGTCTTCGATCTTCTCGGGCAGCGCGTCGTCGGAGCGGAGCGTGAGGCTCCCGTTGCCATCGACGGTCGCGTGGGTCGCGCTGTGGCAACTCGTGCAGCTGACGCCTGCGTGCGCGCGCGGGTCGGCTGGATCGATGACTTTGTCCATGCCGCCCGAGGTCAGCAGCGCGAGATCATGGCACCCGGCGCACATGCGGCTGGCCGCGAAGCCGACGTCGGCGCGGACCTTCTCGACCGACACGCGGTAGAGCGGGTTGCTGAACGAGGCCAGCGAGTGCGCGCTCGTTCGCCACTGCGCGGCGATGTCGGTGTGACAGCTGCCGCAGACCTTCGCGTCGTCGAGGTTGGCCGACGGCGCGTGGCCCTGCTGATCCT
>JAUXRI010000263.1 GCA_030681895.1 Myxococcales bacterium
TCAAGCGCCTCGGGAAGTACACCTACAACGACGAGTTCCTCGAAGAGCTCTGAACGAAATACCGGTCGCGACCGACGTGGGTGGGCCCTAAGCTCGCCCACGTCGATGAGCCTCGGATCCGGTCGTTGTCACTACCACCCTGATCGCGCCGGCCTCGGCATCTGTGTCGAGTGTCGCAACGTGATCTGCGTCGAGTGCACGACGCAGTTCGAGGGCATCAACCGCTGCGCCACCTGCCTGGGGAAACGCCTCGCGAAGGCGCGGCAGTTGGTGGCGCGCAACGACTGGTCGATCGGCAACCTCCTCCTCGCCGCGACGTGTGTGCTCGTCGTCTTCGGCGGCTTCTACGGGCTCGCGAAGTTGCTGGCGAACTGACCGATGGCCGTCGACGCGCTCCAGCTCAGGCCCCGCACCACTCTCGCGCTCTATGACGCCGCGCTGCGCGCATCTGCCGGCTCATCAGGCGTGTGGGTGTTGATGATGCCGGCGGCGGCGGCGCTGGTCTTCACGTTCTTCACGCTCGCGGAGGCGATGCAACGAGGCAAGCCGCTGCTGCTGCCCGTCGCCGGTCTCACCGCCGCGTGGATCTTCCGGAGCATCTCTCAGGGCGCCGCGTCCCACTTCCTCGAGCAGCAGATCCTCGGGCAGGTGGAGCCGACCGCCCGCGGCAGCTTCATCGCGGCGCTCAAGCGCGCTCCCGGCCTCGTCGTCGCGGGGACGCTGCAGCTCGTGATCGACGCGACGATCAGCCTCCTCACCCTCGGCATCGGCTTCTTCTTCATCGGCGCGCACCAGGCGATCTTCGCGGCCGCGATGCGGGGCGAAGGCAGCGCGCTGGGGCTCTACGGGAACGCCTCGAAGCTGCTCGGCGCCGCGCGCCACACCGCGCCCTTCCTGCGCTTCTGCAATGGGCTGCAGCTGGTCCTCGTCATCAACCTGCACGCCGCCACTGCGTTCCTGATGCTGATCGGCCAGCAGCTCTTCGCGCTCGATCTCAACTTCATCTCTCGCTTCTCGTCGCTCGACAACCCGGTCTGGGTCGCCACGATCTTCGTCGTCGCCTTCTCGTTGTTCGAGCCCGTGCGCGTCGCCACCGGAGTGTTGCTGCTGATCGACGGCCGCGTGCGCCAGGAGGGGCTTGATCTCACCGCGCAGGTCGAGCAGCTGCCCCGTCGAAAGAAACCCAAAGCACCGCTCGTCGCGGTCACCGCGTTGATGCTCCTGATGTCAGGCACGGTCCTGGGTCAGGCGTCGACCGAGCCCACCGCGCTGAGGCAACGTGTCGAACGGCTCGTCGACGAGTGCGAGATGAAAGAGCGCGTGAAGAGCGAGGAGCTCAAGCGGATCGAGGGCGTCCCCGAACGCGATCACTCGGCCCTCTCTCGCTTCATCAGCCGCGTCGAGCGCCGCGCATACGACGATCAAGACTGCGACGCCGCCGAAGACGATCTGCGCGAGGGGCTCAAGGAGCTCCAGGCCGCGCGCGAGCTCGAGAGCGCCACCGCGGCGCAAGAAGCCCGTGACGACGCGCAGAAGATCCTCGCCCGCCCCGAGTTCCAGGTCGTGGAGAAGAAGAAGGACACTGAGGATCCGAAGGTCGACGAGCCCGAGTCCGAGAGCGGCTTCTGGAAGTGGGTGCAGAAGCTGCTCAAGCGTTTCTTCGAGTGGCTGCTCGACCGCGACGACACACCAACGGTTCGAGCCCCGTCGTTCGGTGGAGAGATGGCCGGCGCGAACGTGGTGATGATCGTGATCGTCGTCGCGCTGGTCGGCCTGCTCGTCTTCCTGCTGCTCCAGTTCCGCCGCAAATCAGAGGAGGTGGACGCTGAAGGCGAGACGTCGGGGATCGCCGAGTCACCGCTGTCGACCGATCCGATGAGCGCGCTCTCGAAGCGGCCTGAGACGTGGGCCGGTCTCGCCGACGAGCTCGCCGCGAAGGGCGAATACCGCGAGGCGATCCGCCACCTCTACCTCGCCCTGCTCTCCCACCTCCATCGCGGCGGCGTCATCGACTACGACCCCACGAAGTCGAACTGGGACTACCTCTTCGGCTTCAAGGGCCCGGGCGACGCGAAGTACGCGTTCCGCGATCTCACCCGCCGCTTCGACTTCGCCTGGTACGGCAACCTCGACGTCACGGATTCTGCGTACGCCACCTTCCGCACCATCGTGCAGCCGCTCCTGACCCGAGCCGAGGCGCCCACGAATGCGTGACCGGTTTCCGCTGCTGCTGATCTCGGGCCTGCTCCTGCTCGGCGCGTTTGGCTCGTTCGTCATGCAGGGCGCGAAGCGTGGCGCGTTCGCCGATCGCCTCTCGACCTACCGCTCCGAGCCCAGCGGCGCGCGTGCGCTGTTCCTGCTGTTGGGTGAAGCCGGGCTGCCTGCCGAGCGGTGGCAACAGGACTTCCAGGTGATCGATCGCGGCACCACGCTCGTGCTCCTCGGCACCTCGTTCCGCGACGCGACCGACAAGAAGAGCAGGAACCCCGGGTCTGCCGACGCAGGCTTCTTCGACGACACCGACGATCTCACCGACGAAGAGCGCGAAGAGTTCAAGGAGCGCGGCCTCAACGCCTTCCGCAGCCCGCCCGTGTCGTCGGACGAATCGAAGAAGCTGCTCGAGCACATCCGCAACGGCGGCACCGTCATCTACGCCCCGTGGGATCAGGACGAGAACGATCTGCTCACCGCCGTCGACGTGTACCTGGAGCGCGCAGAGAACCGGAAAGAGATCACCACCCTCGTGCCCGCGCAGCCCTCGCGTTTCACCGTCGGCGTGGAGCGCCTCGAGGCCCGCGTCCGGCTCTGGCTCGATCTCCCTCCCGGCGCGGTCGCGTTGCTGGTCGACGAGGGCGCAGAGAAGACGGTGGTCGGGCTCGTGCCGTACGGCCAGGGCCGGCTGATCGTCATCGGCGCCCCGGAGCTCGCGATGAACTCGGCGCTGACCCGGGCCGACAACGCGCTCTTCTGGCGTGCCGTGGGCCGCGCCATCGCCCAGGTCGGGCCGATCGCGTTCGACGAGTTCCACCATGGCTTCACTGGAGATCGGTCGATCGCCGAGTTCGCTGCGCGCTACGGCCTGCAGTTCGCGGCCGGCCAGCTCCTGCTCGGCGTGATGCTGTGGGCAGCGTCGCTCAAGCGGTTCGGCCGCCCGCGCGTACCTGCCGACGCCGCACGCATCGGCGCGACCGACGCGCTCTTCGCGACCAGCCGCCTGTACCGCGAGGGGAAACACTACGCCCACGCCGCCGCGTCGATCGCGAAGGAGCTCGCCGCCGAGTTCGCGCGAAAAGCCGGCGTGCCTGCCCGCGCAGAAGCTTCGGAGATCTCCGCCGCCCTCGATCTGCGCGGCCGTAAAGATCTCGCGACCGCCCTCCTCGACGTCACCCGCGCCGCGCACACGGCCTCCAGTGACGCCAACGTCGAGACCGTCGCCCGCCTCGCCGCCCTCGCCCGTCTCAAGCTCGACGCCTCAACGAAGAAAGGCAGCACCGCATGACGCCCACCGGTGGTCCCATCGCTCCAGTCCCCGTCGCGCAGCCGCAGTCGGCCGCCGTCACCATCGCGCACCGCGTTCGAGAGGCCGCGTTCGCCGAGGTGCGCAAGGCCGTGGTCGGCCAGGACGAAGCGCTCGAGCTGATGCTCTGCGGCCTCATCACCGGCGGCCACGTGCTCCTCGAGGGCGTGCCCGGCGTCGCGAAGACGCTGATGGCCCGCGCACTGGCGCTGAGCGTCTCGGCCGAGTTCCGGCGCATTCAATTCACGCCGGACCTCATGCCCGCCGACATTCTCGGCACCAGCGTGTTCGACATGAAGACGCAGACCTTCGTGCTGGTGAAGGGGCCGATCTTCACCGACCTGCTGCTGGCGGACGAGATCAACCGCGCTCCCGCCAAGACGCAGTCGGCGTTGCTCGAGGCGATGCAGGAGCGCAGCGTCTCGCTCGAAGGCCGACACACGACGCTGTCACCCATCTTCACCGTCTTCGCGACGCAGAACCCGGTGGAGTCCGAGGGCACGTACCCGCTCCCCGAGGCGCAGCTCGATCGTTTCCTCTTCAAGATCGACGTCGGCTACCCGAGCGATCACGAAGAAGAGGCGATTCTGCAGTCGGTGCACCGGGGCTTCGACTCGGGCGATCTCACCCGCGCCGGCGTGCAGCCCGCGATCACCCAGGAGCAGTTGCTGGCGACGCGCGAGTCGATGCGGCAAGTGGCCATCGAGCCGCCGGTGCTCTCGTACGTTCGCAAGCTCGTCGCCGCGACGCGCGTCTCGAACCGCATTCGCCTTGGCGCCGGGCCCCGCGCAGGCGTGCACCTGCTCCTGGCATCGAAGGCACTCGCTGCATTGAGAGGCCGCTCGTTCGTCACGCCCGATGACGTGCGCTACCTCGCCGGCCCCGTGCTCAAGCACCGGTTGCTGCTCTCACCCGACGCCGAGCTCGACGGCGCGACGCCCGCCGAAGTGCTGCGAGAGGTCGTCAACTCCGTCGAAGTGCCGAGGTAACGGTTGGTCCCTTCGGCACGACTGTGGGCGACGCTGTGCCTGCTGGCGATCCCCACGATCGCCGCGGGCTTCATCGGGGGCATCTGGCCTCTGGTGTTGCTCGTCGACGTGTCGATGCTCGCGCTGACGGGCCTCGATTGGCTCGTGGCGCGCCGGGCGACGGTGAAGGTCACGCGGGAGCTGCCACACCGCTTTCAGGTCGGCGTCGAGAACAAGGTGCAGCTCGACGTCATCAACCCGGGCGGCCAGCGCCTCGTGCTCGAGCTCAAAGACGACAGCCCCGACGGGTTCGGCGCCACGCCAGAGCAGCTGCACTTCACGCTGTCGGGTAAGAGCCGCGTTCGGCTGCCCTACGTCTGCACGCCGAAGAGCCGCGGCCGCTTCGAGTTCGCCGATCTCAACCTGCGCGTTCGCGGCCCGCTGGGGCTCGTCTGGCACGAGCGTGTCATCGCCGCGAAGACGCAGGTCAGCGTGTTCCCCGACATGCGTGGCGCGAGCAGACTGCTGCTCTCGGACGCGGCGCTCGACTTCGTCAACCTCGGCCTTCGTCAGCTCCGCCGTGACGGCCGAGGCACTGAGTTCGCCCGCCTGCGCGACTACGCCCAGGGCGACTCGGGGCGTGACGTCGACTGGAAGGCGACCGCGCGCCGCGGAAAACCCGTCACCCGCGTGATGGAGTCGGAGCGATCGCAGACCGTCTTCATCGGCGTCGACGCCGGGCGCAGCATGGCCGCGCAGGTCGACGGGCTCTCGAAGCTCGACCACGCCGTCAACGCGGCGCTCTTCCTCGCGTTCGTCGCCATTCGCAACGGCGACAAGGTCGGGCTCGTGGTGTTCGCCGACGGGGTGAAGTCGTTCCTCGCGCCAGGCTCGGGCCGCGCCCAGTACCGGAAGATCGTCGACACGCTCTACTCGTCGCGCCCGAACCTCACCTACGTCGATTACCTCGCGCTCTTCAAAGAGCTGAACGTACGCCTCGTGCGCCGCAGCCTGCTGTGCGTCTTCACCGACTTCCTCGACGAAGATCAGGCCGCGACGATGGTGGGCCCGATGCGCCGGCTCGCGAAGCGGCATGTGCCGGTGTGCCTGTCGATCAAGGACGCGGCGCTCCACCGGCTGCTGCGCACCACGCCGCCCGACGCCGAGATCGCCTACCAGCACGCCGTCGCCAGCGAGCTGCTGCTCGAACGCGAGGCCGCCAAGCGCAAGGTGGGGCAAGATGGCGTCACCGTCATCGACGTCGAAGCTGACGCGCTGTCCCTCGCCGCGGTGAACAAGTACCTGGAGATCAAGTCACGCGGCGCGCTCTAGAGGCGCCCCATTTCGAGGAACACCATGAAGGTCTTCTGCCCCAACTGCGGTACCGAGAACGAAGGCACCCCGGCCAGCCGCGTCACCTGCCGCGCGTGCACCGCGAGCTTCGAGGTGCCCAACGAGAGCGGACAGGCCCCGGCACCGGCACCGCAGCCGCAACAACCGAGCTTCGGCGGCCAACCCGTGCAGAACTTCGATCGCGCCACGCCTCAACCGATGCAGCACGCGCCGCAGCCGCCGGTCGTCGTGCAGCCGCCACCCCAGGTGTGGAATCCCAACGCGCCGGGCGCCTACTCCGCGCCGCCGAGCGCCGGCGGGCAGAACAACACCCTCGCCATCATCTCGCTCGTGTCGGGCCTCGTCGGCTGTCTCTGCATGCCAGCCATCGGCTCGCTCGCCGGCATCATCACCGGCTTCGTGGCGCTCTCGCAGATCAACGCCTCGAACGGTGGGCAGAAGGGCCGCGAGATGGCCATCGGAGGCATCGTGATCAGCTTCCTCGGCTGCTTCGGGTGGCTCGGGTATTTCGTGATCGCCGCCGCCAGCGGGCGTTAAGGCGCGGGGATGGGGTGATGACAGGTGAGCGTCAGCAGCTCGTATGCAACGGGCTGCCGATCGACGACGACGTCAGCCGCCCTCGCGACTGGCAAGACCCAGCGCTGCGGAGCGACGCGCTCGGTCGCGGCGCCGCACCCGGCCATGCCGCAGGGGTCCGCCACCCTGACGACGCGCTCGGCGATCGCGGCGCTCACCACCGTGATCCGGAGCTTCCCGTCAGGCTGCGTCGAGAAGAGGAACTCGTCTGGTGGAACCACGCTGCCGCACCCGCGGCCCGGTCCCATCGCCAGGCCAAGCCGCCCCTCCCCATCTTCGCGAAGGTCGAGGCCAGAGTGCTCGTGACGAGGTCCGTCGAAGTCCGTGGCGGGGCGGCGCGGAAGAGACAACGGCGCGCTCGGGAGCGCTGCGGTGACGCGCTGCAGGTGGCGAAAGAACCGCTCGTTCCCGTCTGTCGCAAGCGTGACGGCCTCTCGTTCGAGCCCCGCGCGATGAGCGGCGCAGCTGGCGCAGGCGAACACCACACCAGCGATGAGGGCTCTCGACATGGCGCCCTTCGACGCGACACCGTGCTTCTGATTCACGCTGAGCGCTTCTGGCCCGTGAAGCGGCGAATGAACGCCGACAGCAGGTAGGCGTAGACACCGCCACCGACGATCAACGCGAAGCCGATCTTGAACCACACCGGCAGGCGCGGCGGGTGGATCTGCGAGATCGTTCCTTCGATCAGACCGGCGAGGATGAACAGCACGATGGTGCCAAGCACCAGCTTCACCGCGACAACCCCCTCTTTCCGCAACGCCACGCGCCTCGCGAGGCCCCGAGGCGCCACCAGCCCACGCGCGATCGTCAAGCCCGCTGCGCCCGCGAGGCAGATCGCGGTGATCTCGGGAATGCCGTGCGGAAGAATCCACGCCCAGAACCACGCGGCCTGGCCCTTCGCCGCGTAGACCCACGCGAGCGAGCCGAGCAGCACGCCGTTGCCGAAGAGCAGAATCGACGTGCCGACGCCCGCGGTCAGCCCGAGCGCGAAGGCGAAGAAGGCGACGCCGATGTTGTTCCGCATGAGGAACGCCGAGAACGCGGCCTGCTCGCCGACGTCGGAGCCTTTGTTCTCCTGCTCCTTCTTCACGCGCTCGGTCGGGTCGAGCTTCTGGTGCGACGAGGGCACCAGGTACGGCGCGGCGTCGGGGTCGAACATCATGCCGATCCACCCGAAGCCTCCGCCTGCCACGAAGAGGAGCGTCGAGGCCACCAGCACCCGCCACTCGGCCATCACCAGCTCGGGGAAGCCGTGGGTGATGAAGCGCAGCACCTCGCGAGGCCGCACCTTTCGCCCCGGGTAGGTGACCGCGTACGCCCGGCCGACGAGATCGTTGAGGTACCCGCTGACGTCAGCCGCACCAGCCCGGGCCCGCACCCACAGCAGATCGGACGAGGCCGTGCGGTAGAGCCGGGCCAGCGCGCGCGCGTCGTCGAGGCCGAGCGTCTTGAGGCCAGTTCGTTCGGCGCGGTCGAGCAGCCGCTCGAGGGCCTCCCACTTGGGCCGGCGCAGGGCGATGAACTCGGGGAGTTCCATGCGGTGAGCCTAGCCCCACCGTCCCTTCATTCCATCGGCTCGAAGCCCTTCGCGTTACCGACAGGCTCGGTCCGTCGGTGCGCGGCTCGCCGACGGCGACCGCCTCAACCTCGCGGCCGCCCCTGCACGACCCCACTACGCCGCGATTCAGGGAGCCGCTCGCCGTCTCGAGCTGAGGTGTTTGCGCGCTGGTGTGGGGCGCCGCGCTGCGAAAGACTGACGCACGCATGGCGGACGATCGTCTTCACCTCGATGGGCATCACTCGGTGCTCACGCCCGAATACGTCGAGTTCGACTTCGTGCTCGCCGGCATGCTCACGCGCTTCCTCGCGTGGTTCGTCGACAGCCTGGTGACGATCGCCCTGTCGATCGCGATCATCTTCCTGCCCTTCATGTCGCTCTATCTCGGGGGCGCCATCGCCGTGGTCGGCGTCGTGATCTTCCTGGCACGGCGGTTCGGTCAGAAACGCGAGGGCACCGACGCTGCGAGCCTGGTGCTGCCGATCGGGCTGATCGGCGGAGGGCTGCTGCTCGCGCTCGGCGGCCTGGCGATCAACCTCCTCTCGCCCGCGATCGGCATCGCGCTCGTCTTCATCCTCTATTTCCTCGTCGACTGGGGCTACGCGATCTTCCTCGAGGGCCTGTGGAGCGGGCAGACCGTCGGGAAGAAGCTCTTCGGCCTCAGGGTGATTCAGGAGAGCGGCGTTCGGCTGAGCTGGCTGCAGGCCTTCCTGAGGAACCTGACGCGCCCCGTCGATCGGCTGCCGCTCTTCTATCTCGTGGGCGGGCTCTCGGCGCTCTTCACCCCCTCGCAACAACGGCTGGGCGATCTGCTCGCGGGCACCGTCGTGGTTCGCGAGCGCCGCCTCAAGATCCCCGCGTCGCTGTCCCGGCCCGAAGGCGACACCGCCCTGCTGGGCGACCCCGACTTCCGCAATCGCGTGGCGAAGGTCTCGGCAGAAGAAGAGACCGTGCTCTTCAGCGCCGCGATGCGCCGCGAGGAGCTCGGTATGGAGGCGCGCTTGAATCTGTTCTCGACGCTCTCCCAGCGCTTGCAGGACGATCTGGGCTTCTTCAAGCCCCCACACCTGTCGGACGAGAAGCTGGTGTTGCTGGTGACGGCCTCACTCGCGGCGCGCAAGACGGAGCGCGCACGGCAGGCCGTTCGTCGCAAGGCCCCACCGGCGCCCCGCACTTCGGCGTCCTGAGCGCTGCTAGAAGTAGGTGGCTGCGGTCAACGTCCCGCCCAGGCTGAACCGCTGCGGCCCGTTGAGCGAGATGAACCAGTCGACGAACCCGCGAAGCTGAAGCGAGACGCTGTCGCCGACGAAGTACTCGACGCCCGCTCCGACTCCCGGCCCGGCCAGCAGGTTGCTGCCGATGTCGACGCTCCCGGCCTGCGTTGGACGCAGCACGTAGATGCCCGACAAGTGCACCGACACGAACGGCCGAACGGTCTCTTCGAGGAAGAGGTAGCGCACGCCGAACTGCCCGCCCGTCGCGACCACCAGGCCCGCGCCGCTCGCCGTCGGAGCGCCGATCTTTACGTTCGCCAGCGCGAGCGGAATCCGGACATACACGTCGAAGCCGCTCTCTGCGTAGTACGAGCCCTCGAGCCACAGGGGGACCGCGAAGTCCGGCACCGTCGAGTCGTCCGAGAAGATCCGCATGAAGCCAAGGCCCAGGCCGAGACCCCGGTTGGCGAAGCTCGTCGCGTGTGCGGCCGAGGCGGTGATGAGGCTGAAGGTGAGCGCGAGCTTGAGGGCAGTCCGCATGTGCGCACATCGTAGCGGGTTTGCTGGTCTGCAAACCTCCGAATTCTATCTGGTTGACGTGACTTCCATCGTTGCCCCCTCGGGGTGGACTTTCTACACTCGCGCGCACCATGACGCGTCGTCTCCTCATGGGCCTGCTCCCGCTGGCCTTCTTCGCCTGCGTCACCACGCCTCCGCCCCACCCCCGCGCCCTCGAGGCGAACAACATCTGCACCGAGTACCTCTCGCAGGGCGATCTCACGCGCGCCGAGGTGCAGTGCGATCTGGGGATTCAGTTCTCGCCGCAGTACGCCGACCTCTGGGTGAACAAGGGGCTCATCGCGCTCAAGCGCGGCCAGAAGGACCAGGCCAAGGAGCTCTTCATCAAGGCCCTGCGCCTCAACCAGGATCAGGCGCAGGCGTACAACAACCTCGGCTACATCTACCTGGGCGATCAGCAGTTCGGAAAAGCCCACGACAACTTCCAGCGCGCCCTCAAGGTGAACCCTGACTACACCGAGGCTCGCTACAACCTCTCCCTCGCCTTCCGCGGCCTCAACCAGAGCGACAAGGCCAAGAAAGAGCTGCGGACGATCATCGAGGTGAACCCCGCGCTCGCCGATCCGTACAAGGAGCTCGGGCTCATCGCGATCGAAGAGGGCGCCCTCGAGACCGCCGCCGAGGAGCTCACCAAGGCGACCCAGCTCGACCCGCAGTTCGTCGACGCGTGGACCGCACTGGGCAACACGCTGGTCGAGAGCGGCAAGCCGTGTGACGCCAAAGACGCCTTCAGCTCGTGCATCGAGGCCGACGCCAACAACATCGTCTGCCGCAACAACATCATCAACGCCGAGAAGAAGTGCAAACTCCAGGACAAGGCGCTCACCGACGTGAAGGAGCGTGCCGCCGGGCAGAAGACGCCCGAGAGCGAGTACTCCGCCGCCCTGAAGTTCCGCGAGCAGGGCCTCGTGAGCGACGAGGAGCGCGCCTACAAGCGCTGCCTCAAGTACGACCCGAAGTACGTGCTCTGCCACTTCGGCCTGTTCGAGCTCTTCAAGAATCGCAGCGACGAGAAGCTGGCGTCGACCGCCTGCAAGAACTTCCTCAAGTTTGCCAACGAGACCGAGTTCCAGACTCAGGTCGCGACCTGTCAGCAGTACGTGCGTGACTGATCTCCATGGGCGTTCGCCTCACCGTCAAACGGCGCGCTGAAGCCGGCGGCGCCGAGAAGCCCCAGGTGGTGACCCTCACCGAGGACACCATCACGATCGGCCGTGACGACGGCTGTGACGTCGTGCTCGCACAGTCGGCTGTCTCTCGAAACCACGCCCGCATCATTCGCGACGACACGCTGTTCTTCGTCGAAGACCTCGGCTCGAGCTTCGGCACCCTCCTCAACGGCGCCAAGCTGAAGAAGAACGAGAAGCAGCTGTTGAGCAACGGCGACACCATCGCCATCGCGCAGTTCGACGTGGTCTTCGATCGCATCGCCGACGTCACCGAGAGCAACGCCGGCAACACGATGTTCGTCAGCCGCAACCTCGTCAAAGACGTGATGAAGGGCCTCGGCACCGGCGGCGAGCAGCCCTACTTCCGCTTGATGAACGGCCCTCGAGAGGGCCAGCGCATCGAGATGGGCGACGCCCAGGAATACGTCTTCGGGCGCGATGACACCGCCGACATCGTGCTCAACGACGATCTCGTCTCCCGCCGCCACGCCCGCGTGCGTCGCGACTGGTCAGGAACGCACGTCGAGGATCTCGACAGCCGCAACGGCATCAAGGTGAACAAGAAGCGGGCGAAGAAGGTCACGCTCAAGGACCGCGACGAGGTCGAGATCGGTGGCGTGAAGCTGCTCTTCCTCGACCCCTCCGAGGTGCGCGAGACGCCCGTGCTGATGCCGTCGGAGTCGCAAGAAGAAGAAGGCACCGTCAGCGTCGCCGAGGAACAGAAGGAACCCGAGCCCGAACCCGAACCGGAGCCCGCGCCCGAAGTGCCTGCAGACGAGCCGGCTCCGGAAGAGAACGCGTCATCCGAAGCAGGAGCCGAGGGCGATCCGTCGGAGCAGCCCGCCGAGGGTGACCCGGAGAACCCGTCGAACACGGCGGAAGACCCGCCTCTCGACGACGAGCCCGCAGGGAATGGAAAGCTGATCGACTTCTCGAACAAGCAGACGTTGATCGCGCTCGGCGCGGTCGGCCTGTTCGTGTTGATTGCGATCGTGCTGGTGGTGCTCGTCTTCGTCGCCTGAAGCGACGAACCGTCAGCGAGTGCTGATTCGCGCCACGGGCTGAATGTTGAGCTCCGGCGAGAGCTCCTGGTAGCTCACCACCGAGAACGGCGGGTTGAACTCGTACTCGAGGAGCTTCCGCACGTAGCGCCTGATGTCCATCGAGGTGAGGATCACCGGGCGCTGGGCCGTCGGAGGCAGGTGCCCGCACTCGTTCTTCACGGCCTGGACGATTTCCTGCGCGATGTCGGGCTCGAGGGCCAGGTGGGTGCCCGCTGACGTCCGCTTGATGGAGCTGCGAATCGCGTCTTCGATCTGCGGGTCGAGCAGGTAGACGATGAGCGTGTTCGTGCCTCGCGCGTACTTGTGAGACACGTAGCGCTTCTGCGACGAACGAACGTGCTCGGTGAGCATCACGCTGTCCGCTTCCGTCTGGCCGTGCTCGGCGATCGCCTGGAGAATGCCGCGCATGTCTCGAATCGAGATCTCTTCCTCGACCAGGCGGCCCAGCACGTCGGTGAGCTTGAGGACGTTGACGACCTTGGGAATGACCTCTTTGACGATCGCGGGGAAGGCCTTCTCGAGCTGATCGAGCATCGACTGGACTTCCTGCACCCCGAGGAACTCGCGCGCCTGACGGCGGAGCACGCTGGCGAGGTGGAGGATGATGTAGCCCGAGACATCCCACGTGGTGAGGCCTGCAGCCTCGAGCATCTCTTTGTTCTGCTCCGGAACCCAGGCGGCGGGCTGGCGGGTGGCCGGGTTCACCGCCTCGAAGCCCTCGATGTTCATCAGGCGCAGGCGGTCGACCGTGTCGTTCACCAGAATGTGGCCGAGGGTGGCCTGACCGGTCACCACGGGCACTTCGTTGATCTGAATCTGGTACGCGCCCGGAGGCAGACCCGGGTTTCCGCGTGCACGCACGCCGGGGAATCGAACGCCGAGCTCGACGAACAGACCGTCGCGCATGAACGGAATCAGCTCGTAGAGGAACTTGCCGCCGTCCTGTCGCGAGTCGACGAAGGGCACGAGCGCGTCGGAGACCTCGAGCACGATGGGCGTGACGACGGGGATGAAGAGCTCGGAGTCCGGGTTGATGGGCTCCTTGGGCTGGGGCTCGGCCGCCGCGGGGGTCTCGCCGTTCTCCCCGTTCTCTCCAGCGGCCTCGCCGTCGATTCCGCCCTCAGCCTTCTTCTTGTCCTTCTGCATCAGCTTCCAGGCGCCAGCTCCCGCCAGCGCGCCCATGATGAAAAAGGGAATCTTGGGCAGACCCGGAATCAAGCCGAGGCCGATGAGCATGCCGCCGGCGATGGCGATCGCGCGGGGAAAGGCCACCAACTGGCCGCCGATGTCCTTGCCGAGGTGGGCACCCTCTTCTTCACCACCGACGCGCGTCACGATGATGCCGGCCGCGGTCGAGATCAGAATCGCGGGGATCATGCCGACCAGACCGTCACCGATCGTCAGCAGCGAGTACTTCTTGGCGGCGTCTCCGACGGCCATGCCCTTCTGCGCGACACCGATCGCCAGGCCGCCGACGACGTTGATGACGGTGATGATGATGCCGGCGATGGCGTCGCCTTTGACGAACTTCATCGCGCCGTCCATGGCGCCGAAGAGCTGGCTCTCTCGTTCGAGGTCGCGACGCTTGCGCTTGCCCTCCTCCATGTCGATGGAGCCCGCTCGAAGGTCTGCGTCGATCGACATCTGCTTGCCGGGCATGGCGTCGAGCGTGAAGCGCGCCGCGACTTCGGACACGCGCTCCGAGCCCTTGGCGATGACGATGAAGTTCACCACGACGAGAATGACGAAGATGATGCCGCCGACGACGAAGTTGCCGCGCGCCACGAAGTTACCAAACGCGTAGACGACTTCGCCTGCGTCACCGGTCGACAGAATGAGCCGCGTCGTCGAGACCGTGAGCGAGAGCCGGTACATCGTGGTGAGCAGCAGCAGCGTGGGGAACACGCTGAACTGGAGCGCACCGGGGATGTAGATCGTCATCAGCAGAATGATGACGGAGAGGCTGATGTTCACCGTCAGCAGAATGTCGAGCAGGATCGTGGGCAGCGGCACGATCAACATGCCGATGATCGAGATCACGATCACTGCGAGGACGATGTCGGAGTACTTGCTGAGGAAACTGTTGGGGCCAGAAGCCATCGGCCCGAGAGCCTAGCCCAAACCGTCTGCGCGCGAAGGCCTGCTCAGCGCTTGACTGCCCGTCTGGCCATCTGCAGCAGCCGGCGCGCGCGGTCGACGAAAGGTTCGCTCGAGCTGCCGAGGCCGATCGCCTTCTGGAGATCGTCGATGGCCTGGCGAACGCGCTTCTTCTGAAGGCGAATCTCGGCGCGATAGACGAGCGCCGCGAGATCTTCGGGGTCGAGCTTGAGCGCCTCTTCGAAACGAGCCAGCGCCTTGTCGAGCTCGTTCTGGGCGAGGTGAATCGTCCCCAGCATCGTGAAGACGAAGGCGTCGGCAGCCTCAGCGGCGAGGCCCTCGAAGATGACGCGGGCTTCGGCGATCTTGCCTCGGGAAAACAGCTCGTGACCGAGCGCCGCCATGTCGGCTCGAGCGTGCTCCGCCTCAGGCGCTGGGGCTTCGTCACTGAGCGTCGTGCGCGCGAACGAGCCGCTCTTCGAGCGCCGTTTGCTTCGGCGCTCGGAGGTGTCGAGCTCTTCCGTCTTGGTGTCCTCGCCCAGGAACAGCTCAGGGATCGTCTGGGTTCGGCTGACGGTCCTCGTCGCCTTCTTCGGGAAGTAGACGACGGGAACCGGGGTGTGCTTGCGCGACGACTTCACTGCGCGTCACTTCTTCTTCGCGGGCGCAGGCTTCTTCGCGGGCTCGGCCTTCTTCGCCGGCTCCTTCTTCGCGTCACCTTCGCCCTGCGCGTTCTCGATCAGCTCGAGAGCCGCAGCGGCCAGCACGCGCGCGCGAATGACGAGCGGGTCCTTGCCGGAAGGATCGAGGTCGACGGCCGACTTGAAGTCGGTAGCGGCCTCCATGACGTTGCCCATTCGAAGGTGGACCTCGCCACGGTTCACGTACGCCGCGAGCTCCTTCGGGTTGAAGACGAGGGCGGTGTCGAAGTTGTGCTTGGCGCGCTCGAACTCATCTTGCGCCAGGAACACCGCGCCGAGCGCCGTGTAGTAGTAGGCCTCGCGGGGATCGAGCGCGATGAGGCCGTTGAAGATGGTCTCGGCCTCGCTGTACTTGCCGTTCTCGTACATGCGGAAGCCGATCAGCGCCATCTGGAGCATCTCGGGGCCGCTGATGGCGTGGTAGTCCTTCAGGGTCAGCTCGCCCTTCTGGAGCATCTTCTGCCGCTCGGGCGTGTAGAGGATCTTCTCGTAGTCCTTGGTCACCTCTCCGCTGATGACCTGCCCCGTCGCCGTCACCGGCACGTCGGGCGAAATCGGCTTCGGCGGTTCCTTCTTGTCGTTGCTCACGTTGTTCCCCTCGGACCACGTTCGTTGGTGAAAACAAAAAAACTGGGGACCTCCGAAGAAGTCCCCAGTTCATTGTAGCGAGGTCTAGCCCGCTGTCATCAGCGGAGAGCGCCGATCGAGTTGCGGAGCGTGTCGCCCATCGACTTCAGGGTGTTCTGCATCATCTGCCAGTACATGTTCAGGTTCTGCGAGGCCTGCTGGAAGTTGAACATGTCTTCCTGGAACTTGTTCTGCGCCGCCAGGTCCTTCGGGTCAGACGGCGGCGTCGGGTACTTCGGGAAACCGCCGCTCGGCGTCGCGCCGGAGCCGACGCCCGTGGCGCCACCCGGGGTGCTGGGAACTGCGGGCGAGCCGCCGACGCCGGTCGACGCGTTGCCGTTCGACGAAGGCGGCGTGTTGGCGACGATCGTCGGGGCGCGGGTCTCGAGGGGAGGAGTGGTCACGACCTGGCCACCCGTGCCCGGAACCGGGCGCTCGGTGGGCTGGCCAACGATCTTGCCGAGGAGCTTGTCGAGGCCGCCGTTGACGAAGTTCTTCGCGATGTCAGCGAGCTTGGGGGCGTACTTCTCGACGAGGCCAGAAGCGAGGGGGCCGACGATCGGGAGCTTGCCGAGGAGACCCTGGAGGCCCTTGGAGCCGGCTTCGAACAGGCTGGTGATGCCCGAGCCAGCGATGTTCTTGAGCGAGTCGACGACGCCGGGGGCAACAGACTTGATGATGCTCGTGGCGAAGGGCTTGACGACGTTCACGATGCTCTTGAGGCTGATGAAGGCCATGATGTTTGCTCCGAGTATGCCGAGGTGTATTCCCCGGCGCTGATGT
>JAUXRI010000264.1 GCA_030681895.1 Myxococcales bacterium
TGAGCCTGCCCTCGGCCACCAGCAAGCCGCGCTCTCCGTCGGTGGTGGGCCGGGCGCTCGCGCTTCGTCGGCAGATCTTCGTGCTGAAGGCTGAAGACACGGCGATTGAAGAGGGGTTCAAGGCCGATCTCGATGACGCGCGGCTGGTGTCGACGCTGGCGTGGCTCGACACCACTCCCAGTGAGGTCGACGGCGCCAACGCGAGTGAACTGGGCGTGCCGGAGGTGGATGCCATTCTTGCCGCGTTCTCGTGGGCGACGGATGCCGAGGTCGCGTCGCCGTTCGGTGTCGAGGCCGGAGACGACGAGGAAGAGCAGGAAGACGGGGACGAAGAAGAAGCGGCAGAACAGGACGAAGCAGACGAGCCTGAAGCTGACGCCGCAGAGGAGAACGTCGCTGAACAGCCTGCGACCGAGGCGGCTCCGGTAGGCTTGGAAGAGAAGCCAGCGCTGGGCGGCGACGAGGAGCCGGCGGCACGCGAAGACGCTCCGCCTGAAGAAGATGACATCAACGATCCACCCCCGGCCGATCGCACCAACATCGTGCGCCCGTCAGGCCGGACGATCTGGGTTCAACGTGACGGCCACGCCACGCTCGAACTGTCAGGCATGCGGCTCTCGGTGGGACGCGACCCGCGCTGTGAGATCGTGATCGCCTCGCCCCGCGTGTCACGTGAGCACGCCGCGATCCTCGTCGACGCCGACACCGTACTGATCACCGATCTCAACTCGTCGAACGGCACGTTCTTCAACGGCGAGCGGATCATGAAGCACACCGTCAACGATGGAGACGTCGTGCAGTTCGGAAATGAGAAGGTGACGTTCCGCTTCACCGACCCGGGGTGAGCGACCGTGCCTCGTCGCCTTGTCAGCTGCGACGAGTGAACACTACGTTCGTCACACTTGAGATCACTTGCGCTCTCCATTCTCGTCGTCGCGCTTGCTGGGTGCCCCGCAGAATGGGCCTCAAAGTCCGGTGGGCGGCAGCAGCCACTCACATTCTGTACCGCGTCTCAGTTCGGAGACGTGATCGCGAAGGGCCGGATTGTGGCCGCCTCGCCACCCCAGGTCGTCACCTTCAAAGTCTGGCCCGGACTCCACAGAATCACGCCACTGTCGGTCGAGGTGAAGAAGGACCTACGTGGCCGGCTTGCGCCCGGCATGTACCCGATGTTTGTCGGGGCGCCGGTTTCTCTGAAGGGCCGTGAGATCGAGACCTTCACAGCGAGTGAGATTGGCGCCGAGGGATGGCTGACCGCGACGCTTGTCGAAGGCCGATGGATCATGGGGCTCGACGGGTTGGTCACGAACAATCCATCGTCTTCGAAGTACGAGACGAGGCTCGGCACGTTCGAGCGTGAGGAGGACTTCGAAGCGGCGCAGGTTGCAGCCTTCACCGAGTGCCCTCGAATCGACGTCTTCGCCGACGATGGTGGCAACGCGAACGGCTCGAGCGATGCCCGGCCCTGAGCGGCTTCCAGAACCCCTCTACGTGGCGAACAGCCCCATTCGAAGCCTCGAAAGGGTGTCTCGACTCCGAACGATTCGAGGCGACCCGACCATCGAAAGCCGTAGCCGTGTGCTGCCTCGCAGCGAGATCGCCGCGTTTCTCAAAAGGGTGCGGGTCGACGGCACGACCACGATCGTCCCTTGAGAGCATGAGGTCGTTGACAGGCCCGTCATTCTTTCGGTCGATGGCTCGCCAGGCCGACTCGCCTACGGTGGCCACGATGAAACGCGACAGTGCGTGGTGGGTCCCCCTGGTGTTCGCGCTGTTGGCGCTCGTCGAGGTGTCAGTCCGCGACGACTTGCCGAGCCGCGCCGGAGCCCTGGCCTTCACGCTCGTGATCGCCGGAGCGGTCGGCTTCCGCCGCTCCCACCCACTCGCGGCCACGGCCTTCGCGTTCAGCCTCGCGACGATCGCCACACTCGTTCGTCACCACTTCGCGCTCCCCGAAGTCGCGCCCGTGTCGGCAGCGGCGATTCTGATTCTTCCGTATGCGCTGTGTCGGTGGGCGACGCGACGGCACGTGATCGCAGGCGCCGCGTTCGTCGTCCTCACCTGGCTCACGTCACTGCTCTCTGGAGAGCTGCTGAAGCTCGAAGACGCCATCGGCAGCGCGGTGGTGTTGATTCTTCCCGGCACCATCGGCGCCGTCGTTCGGTTCCGCGACGAAGCGCACGCGCGCTCGGTCGACCAGGCGCGAATGCTCGAGCGTGAGCAGCTCGCCCGCGAGCTCCACGACAGCGTCGCGCACCACATGACCGCCATCACGCTGCAGGCGCAGGCCGCGCGCGCGGTGCTCCGCAGCAGCCCTGACGACGCGGCGAACGCGCTCGCCGCCATCGAGGCCGAGTCGAAACGAACGCTCGTCGAGCTCCGCGCCATCGTCGGAGCGCTGCGCGACGACCCCACGCTCACCCCCTCAGCAGGCCTCGCGCAGATTCGCGACCTCGCGCGCACCTCGTCACGACCAACCGTCGACGTCGCGTTCGTCGGCGACCTCGAGGGCCTCTCCGCCGTGATGGAGCGTGCGCTCTTTCGACTCGCGCAAGAGGCCGTCACCAACGCCATCAAGCACGCGCGGAACGCGTCGACGGTGACGGTGCGGATCGTTTCCGAAGGCCCCTCCATTCAGCTCACGGCACGCGATGACGGAGAGTCCGGCGCTCCCGGTCGCGCCGGCTTCGGGCTGGTCGGCATGGCCGAACGCGTCACCCTGCTCGGAGGAACCTTCCACGCAGGCCCGCTCCCCGCGCGCGGTTGGAGCGTTCACGCGGTGCTCCCACGTGATGAAATCGCGCGATGACGCTGCGAGTCCTCATTGCCGACGATCAGCACCTCGTGCGCAGCGGCCTCAAGATGATCCTCCAGGCGAACGGCCTCACCGTCGTCGGAGAAGCCGAAGACGGCGCGCGCGCAGTGCAACTGGCGCAGTCACTCCGTCCCGACGTGTGTCTCTTCGACATCCGCATGCCGGTGATGGACGGCATCGAAGCCACCCGCACCCTCGCGGGCCCCGGCGTGGAGCATCCGCTCGCGGTCGTCGTCGTCACCACGTTCGATCTCGATGAGTACGTCTTCTCGGCGCTCAAGGCCGGCGCGCGCGGGTTTCTGCTCAAGGACGCAGGGCCTGAGTTGCTCGTGCAGGCGCTCCACGCCGCGGCGAGCGGAGACGCGCTCATCTCACCGAAGACGACGGCGCGGCTCCTCGAGCGGTTCGCTACCGCTGCAGCGCCCTCGCGACAACCGTTCGAGCCGCTGACGGATCGCGAAGAAGAAGTGCTCCGAACGCTCGCGCGCGGGCTCACCAACGAAGAGATCGGCGAGCAGTTGCACATTTCGTTGAGCACGGTGAAGACCCACGTCGCGAGCCTCATGGGCAAGCTGGCCGCGCGGAACCGCGTCGAGGTGGCGATGTGGGCGTGGGCGACCGGGCGCGTGCCTCGTACTTTCGGCTGACCCCGCGCAGTCCTTCGCCCGATGTGGTGGCACCCGGCCCGCCGTCATGGTGGCCGCATGAAAAAGAGAATCGCTGGGCTGTTGGTGTTGAGCGCGGTGCCGATGATCGCGGGCATCAGTCGCCTGCTGTCGTTGTCGACCGGCAGCTTCACGCTCGATGGGCATGAACGCTTCTCGGCGGATCCGTGGACCGCGGCGCTCCACATGATCGGCGCGACGGCGTTCGCGACGGTCGGAGCCTTCCAGTTCGTGCCCTCGCTCCGTCGCGGCTCGTGGCATCGCATCACTGGGCGCGTGTTGAGCGTGCTCGGCATTGGCGCCGCGATCGCAGGCACGGTGATGGCGTTGCGCTGGACCCCAAAAGCGTTCGACAGCGCCGCGCTCAACGCCGTTCGCGCCGTGGTGGCCATCGCGATGGTGCTCTTCATCGTCTTCGGCGTCATCGCCGCGCGTCGTCGTGACTTCGAAGCGCACGGAGCGTGGATGCTGCGCGCCTACGCGTTGTTCCTCGGCGGCGGCACGCAGGTCTTCACCGCAGGGTTCACCGCCCTGCCCTTCATGCAGCCGTACATGAGCGAAGGCCTCGCCGCGGCGTCGATGGCAGCCGGGTGGATCATCAACGCGCTCGTCGCAGAGTGGATGCTGCGAAAGCCCCGCGTCGCAGAAATGAAAAAGGGACCCTGGCAACGCGCCTGAGCGACTCCCGTGCGTCCCCGATGCGAAGCCGCCGCATTCCTGCTTCAGTTCGGGCATGCGTATCGTCTGGATCTTCGCCCTCGCCGCGACTGCCGCCTTCGCCCTTCCGCCCGAACGCCTGACGGCGACCGAGCTGCCGAAGGGAGCAATCACGCTCGACGGAAAGCCCGTCTTTCTCATCGTGAAGGTCGCCGACAAGAAGGTCGTCTCCTTCGCGCCCGCAACCGAGAAGGCCGCGAACCTCATCGTGCGGTTCGCCCAGCACGACAAGGAGGCGACGCTGATCGTCTTCGAGAGCAAGCTCGCGATCGACATCAAGCTCGACCTGTATCTCTCGAAGGACCGGGAGCGCTTCGTCTACACCTCGAGTTGCCCTCTCGCTGCGGGCAAGAGCCTCTTTGAAAACTGGCCCTACTTCGTCCCGTTCGTCGTCGTGTCCGCCATTCGACCGTCACCGGCGGGCGCGCACACCTGCGAGTGACCATTGGACATGAAAAAGGGACCCTGGCGTCGCGCCTGAGTCCCTCGCTCATCAGCCTGCGACGGCTGGTTACTTCTTGTGCGAGTACTCGAACAGCTCGGTCGAGCGGAAGAAGTACGCGATCTCGTTCTTCGCGTTCTCGAGGCTGTCCGAGCCGTGCACCGTGTTCGCGTCGATCGACTTCGCGAAGTCAGCGCGGATCGTGCCCGGGTCCGCCTTCTTGGGATCCGTCGCGCCCATCAGCTCGCGGTTCTTCAGCACCGCGTTCTCGCCCTGCAGGCACATCAGGACCACCGGGCCCGACATCATGAACGAGACGAGATCCTTGAAGAAGGGGCGCTCCTTGTGGACCGCGTAGAAGCCCTCGGCCTCGCTCTTCGACAGGTGCTGCAGGCGAACGCCGATCGGAATCAGGCCCGCCTGCTCGAAGCGGGAGATGATCTTGCCGATGGCGCCCTTCTCGAGTGCGTCAGGCTTGAGGATCGACAGGGTGCGTTCGATGGCCATGTTGGTTCTCCAGTCAGTGCTGCGTTTGGCGCGTCGGGTACACCGCGGTACCCAGCGACGCAACCCCGAAAGATCTAGAGGGACTTCAGGTACGTGATCAGCCGGCGCTTCTCGAGCTCCGTCAGCCCCTGGCACGTCATGCCGTGCCCATCGCTGCGCTGGCCCTCGACGCGGGACGGATCTCGCGGTGACAGACAGAACAGCTCCTCGAGCGTCGCGACCGCGCCGTTGTGCAGGAAGCGCGTCTGGCTGAAGAGGCCCGCCATGCGCGGCGCCTTCACTCCGCGCGTCACGAAGAAGTCGCCAACGGGTGATTTCCCGTCGGGCCCCGGGTTGTAGATCGTCGCGTACGTCGCATCGGTGCCGAGCTCGTCGAAGGTGAACACGCGCGCGCCTTCGCCGCTCGCGCCCTTGTGGCACTCGAGGCAGCCCATGCCCACGAAGAGCCTCGCGCCTTCTTTCACTTCGTCTGCCTCGAGCAGCGCCAGGGTCGCCGGAGCGCGCAAGCTGCGCACGTAGTCGGCCAACGGAGACAGCCGCGCGGGGCTCCACTCCACCTGGCTCTGACCGTAGGTGACGAAGCCCGCGAGGAAGCTCTCGAGCGTGTCGACGCCGCCGTTCCACGACAGCATCTCGTGCGGCATGCCTGCGCTCGTACGGCGCTCGGCGTCGGGCAGGTTCCACAGCGACATGATGCGGCTGACCGTCCACACGTGGTCCTCGACGAGCGGCTTGGTCATGAAGTCCATCGTGCCGGTGCGCAGCGCGAGGAAGCGGCCCTGCTCGTCGACGGTGAGCTGGCCTCCCATGCCCGCGCCGAGCAGCTGCAGCCCCGCGATGCCGAGATCGATCTGGTAGCTCGACTGCATCTTCGCGGCGGCCACCGGAGCGGCGAGTTCCTGCCGCAGCTGCAGATGCACTTTGGGATCGCTCGCGTTCGACGAGAGCGTCAACGGCGCTCCCAACGAAGCGAGGAGCTTGCCGTAGTCGAGCGACAGGTTGCCGTAGCCGACCGCGTACCGGCCGTCGGGCATCTTCCCGAAGTGACATGAGGCGCAGGTGAACGCGAGCGTCGACACCGTGCCTGCTTTGCCTGTCGTCGGAGCGAGACCCAGCGGCATGCCCTTCATGCTCGCGGGATCGGGGATGAAGCCGAGCCGGGAAAAGCCACGGCCGTAATACGAGTCGCCGTAGTGCTTCTGAAGGAAGTCGAGCAGCGGCACCGGCACGCCCGTCGTCCCGAACGTCTCGTAGAAGAACATCCATTTGCCGCAGCGCAGGCGGGTGGGTCGATCGGTGGCTCCGTTCTTCACTGCGTCGCAGGCGCCGGCGAGCGACTGCGCTTCGAGCACGGCAGCGAGATCGACATCGACGTCATGCGTGGCCGGGTTCGCGAGCGCAGGCCATCGCTTGGGCGCGCGCTCGGCGAGATCGGCGGTGCCGCCGCCTGTTCCACCGCTCGAGCCACCACCAGTGGCCACGTCGCCGCCTGCTGCGCCGCCTGCCGTGGCGCCAACGCTCGGAGGCTGAACGGGCTCAGGCTCGCGGTTGCACGCGGTGGTGAAGATCAGGGCGAAGACGAGACAGCGCATGTGGACGACTCCCTCAGTGGCCGCGCAGAAAGCAGACGCCCGCATACGCGACCAGCACTGCCGCAAGAACCACGTGAGCCCTCGGGTTTTGGCGACCAACCACGGGTGCGCCGGCCGAGAACAACTTCAACCACCTGGGAGGTGGTGAAAGTTGTTCTCGGTTCGTCGCGCAGACGCGCGCTCGGAATCGGCAGGAGTTCAGTGTCAGGCGGCGAGCGTCGGCTCGGCCATCAACGCGAAGAAGATCACGCCGGCGTCATCGGGAAGCTCGGCGCGAAAGATGCCCCGCGCCCCGAGGCTCACCACGATCGATCCCGCGATCGCCCACGCGAAACCCTCGTCGCAGTGGAACTCCGGCCGCCACATCGCCGAGAGCCCGGGCTGGGTCACTTCGGGAGCACAGACACGTTTTACCCTGTCGACCAGGGCCTCGCGCGGCTCGTACGCCCAGCCCCACGCCCACGTGAACGCGTCAGGGTAGTACTGCGCCACCACCTGCACCGGCGCACTCAACGCAGGGCCTTCAGCCTGCCGCAACGTCAACACGCCCGTCGGTGGATCGAAGACGAAGCCCACCGTGCGGCGCAGCTTCGTCTCGAGCCCGAGCTGCAGATCGTGAAACGCCCGCTGCGAGCCCTCGAGCAGAGCGAACATCGCGTCGGTCATCAGCAGCGAGTCGAGGTGCTCCTTCGCCAGGCGCGTGAACCAGGCCTGCGAGCCATCGGCGCGAATGAGCTTCCAGTCGGCGAAGTCGGGCGTACGGCTGACCGTGATGAGGCCCGGCTCCCAGCGGCCCTTGAGCAGCTCGGCCAGCTCGGCGACACCTTCCGCCAGCCGGTGTGCTTCGGCGCGCGGGTCGATGTTCAGCTCGGGCTTCGGCTTCGGAGCCTTCGCGCCGTCTCCACGCGTCTGCAGCTCGGACAGCTTCAGGCCGTTCGGCGTGCGCACGAAGCGCAGCTCCACGGCCGTCCAGCCCGCGGGAGCCAGCACCATGACGCTGTCGTGCAACGTCTGAATCAGGGGAGTGAGGGACTCGGCCATCGCGCCGCCCTCTATCGCCCTGCCCTCACGCCGTCACGGACACATGACGGGCTTCACTTCCCACTCGCGCCGAGGGCCCGATGGAGCGTCGAGAACGACGCGATAGGTCTGCCCCGCCGCGGGCTCCCAGCCCATGCGCACGAGCGTGACTGCAGAGAGCCGACCGTAGCCGCCCTGCATGATGTCGACGCGAACCGGCAGCACCATGCCGTCACCGAGCCGCGTGACGGTGGCGGTGGCTCCGGTCTGTGGAATCGCGCCGTGCACCGACCACGTCCATCGCGCGATGGAGATCGGTGAGAAGCCCGCAGGAGGGTAGGAAAACCACGCTGGGTTCGGGCCTGGGTTGCCCGCGCCGAAGACCGCCGAACACGACGCGGAGCCGTAGTTGTTGCCGCCCCGGTAGAAGCCGATGCCGACGTCGTCGAGTGACGGGTAGACGAACCAGCGCCGGTGGCCGAACGTGGTGTCGTTGCCCGAATCGATCATCCATTGATCGATCGCGTCGGCGGCGTTCGCGCTGCCCCAGGCGATGTTGCTCGAGCCCGCTCCCCCTGCGCCGGTCGCCGAGTAGCAGGTCGCGGTCGCGGGAGGAGAATGTGCCGCGGGCCCAGCAGGGTTCCACGCAGAGATCACGCTGCACGCCTGCGCCGCAGTGTTTTGACCTGCGCTGTCGTTCACCGGCCCGAGCCCCGAGAGCCAGCGGTGAAAGTTGAGCCGCGCCAACGCGTCGTCGATCGCCGGGCGCGTGAGCGTGCCCACGTCACACATGGCCGCGCCTGCGATGAAGTCCATCCCGGTGACGCGGCTGCGATACCCCTCGGCGTACGCCGCGCAGACCTGCGCCTGGCTGCGGAGCGCCGGCACGCCCGGATCGCCCGCCTGACACGGCCCTCCATCGGCCACGAAGCCAGGGTTGCACTCGCACCGCACTGGGTTGGGCTGGCAGCTCGCGTTCGCGCCGCAGCGCACCGTCGCGCACGGATCGCTCACGCCGGCGTCGACGACGCCCGAGTCGATGACGGCCGATCCGCCCGCGCTGGCTGATCCTCCGCCGACGGCCGTAGAGCCACCACCAGCCATCCCTCCGCCGACATTCACCGTCCCGCCACCTGCGCTCATCCCGCCAGCGACCGCAGAGACCCCTGCGGCGGAGCCTCCTGCCGAACCACCAGCACGCGGAGTTCCAACGTCGTCGAACGAGCCCTCAGCGACGCCCATGCATCCCGACAGCGCCACCACGAATGAGATCCACCCTGCCCGCATCATGCTGAGTCATCGGAGCGCGGGCCGATTCGGTTTGCTCTTCTTGAAACGTGGGAACGCGCGTGTGACCCGCGCTTGACGCCCGCGCGGGAAAGCTCTCTGAAGCGCCCATGCTCCCGATCGCCGACGTTGCCCGCCGCCTCGATCTGTCGCCTGACGACCTGCTCTTCCAGGGTCCCCACCTCGCCAAGCTGTCGTGGGCCACCATGGCGCGCCTGCGCGCGAAGCCACCCAGGGGCAAGCTCGTGCTCGTCTCGGCGATGACGCCGACCAAGTACGGCGAGGGCAAGACGACCACCACCATCGGCCTGGTGCAGGGCCTGGTGCGAAAGGGCGCGAAGGTGATGGCGGCGCTGCGCGAGCCGTCACTGGGCCCTGTGTTCGGAGCGAAGGGCGGCGGCACGGGTGGCGGCAAGGCGACGCTGGAGCCCAGCGCGCGCATCAACCTGCACTGCACGGGCGATCTGCACGCGATCACCGCGGCCAACAACCTGCTCGCGGCGCTCGTCGACAACGCGATCAACTTCGATCAGAAGCGCTTCAAGCAGGTGACGTGGAAGCGCTGCATCGACATGAACGATCGGTTCCTGCGCAACACGGTGATCGGCCTCGGAGGCACCGCGAATGGCGTGCCCCGCGAAGACGGCTTCGACATCACCGCCGCCTCGGAGATCATGGCGACCCTGTGTCTGGCCGATGGTGTCGCTGATCTGAAGAAGCGCCTCGCCCGGCTGATCGTCGGCATCGGCATGGACGGCAAGCCGATCACCGCCGGCGATCTCAACGCGGTCGGCTCGATGGCGGCGCTGCTCGGAGACGCGCTGCTCCCGAACCTCGCGCAGACCACCGAAGGCGTGCCGGCCCTCGTGCACGGCGGTCCATTCGCCAACATCGCGCATGGCTGCAACTCGGTGATGGCAACGCGCGCGGCGCTCTCGCTCGCAGACGTCGTGGTCACCGAAGCTGGCTTCGCGTTCGATCTGGGCGGCGAGAAGTTCCTCGACCTGAAGTGCCGCATGTCGGGCCTCTGGCCGCATGCCGTGGTGCTGGTGGCGACCGCGCGCGCGCTCCGCTTCCACGGCGGCGATCAGCCCGGCCTCGCGTCGATCGAGAAGGGCTTCAGCAACGTCGCCAGGCACATCAAGGCGATCAAGAGCTTCGGCCTCACGCCGATCATCTCGCTCAACGTCTTCGCGCAGGACACCGAGGAGGAGCTCGCGCTCGTCGAGAAGCTGGCGAAGAACGAGGGTGTGAAGGTCGCCAGAAACAACGGGTATCTGCAGGGCGGCAGCGGCGCCGAGGCGATCGCGGCCCTGGTCCTCGAGGCGCTCGAAGCGCCTGCGCCAAAGCCCCAGTTCACGTATCCCGCCGAGGCGCCCTTCGAAGAGAAGGTGCGCGCGATCGCGAAGACGGTCTACGGCGCGAAGGACGTCGAGCTCTCCGCCGACGCGAAGAAGGACCTGGCCAGGCTCGAAGCGTGGGGACTCGCCGGACTTCCGGTCTGCATGGCGAAGACGCACCTCTCGCTGTCCGACGACCCGACGAAGCAGGGAGCACCTGAAGGCTTCACCGTCACCGTTCGCCAGGTTCGGGCGTCCGCAGGCGCCGGTTTCCTGCTGGCGCTGACCGGCGAAATCCTCACCATGCCTGGCCTTCCGAAAGTGCCCGCTGCCTACAACCTCGACCTCACCGAAGCTGGCGACGTCATCGGCGTTCAGTGATTTCAGCGACTTGAAGCAGGCTCATCGAGAGTGCACAACATCTGACTCAGTTCTTGAGACAATCAACAGTCTCCACACTTTAGGAACCCGACCATGACCACTCGCGCCTCCGGTTACCGCCCCACGACGCTCGCCACCACCGCCTCGAAGTTCAAGGCGCCGACCAAGTCGATGGGCGCTGCGACCCCGATCGGCAAGCAGAACTCGTCGGTGGGTTCCGTGTCGAAGCAGACCGAGAAGAGCTGGGAGTTCGCGACCAACGGCAAGAACAACAAGCGCACCGACATCACGCGCACCAGCGTCAACGACAAGGAGACCACGACGGTCCAGTCGAAGGCGTACACGAACAAGAAGGGCGAGACGGGCCCTGAGAAGACGCTGAACCAGGGCTCGGGTACGACGAAGACCGAGAAGCCCGGCATGTACAAGGAAGTGCGGGGCGAGGCGTTCTACACCAAGGAGTTCGGCACCAAGGGCCCGGACGACAAGGTTCGCCTCTACGGCGCAGGCGATCTGACCGCTCCGACCAAGTCCGACCTCGCGCACGGCTTCAAGGCCGAGACCTACGTGAACGGCCCGTCCTTCGAGATGACCGGCGGCATGTCGGCCCGCAAGAGCGGCATGGGCCTCGACGTCGACGTGAACCTCAAGGTCGACGCCAACCTGCTCAAGGCCGGCGCCTCGATCGAGCGCGAGTTCAAGGTGAAGGTGAACGGCGAAGAAGTGGCCGTGAAGGTCAAGCTTGGCGCCGATGCGCAAGTCGGCATCAACGGTGAGGTCAAGCTCCGCCTGCACATCGGCAAGGACGGCGTCTCGTTGCAGGCTGGCGCTGAAGGCTTTGCTGGCGCCCGCGGCTCGCTGTCGGGCTCGCTCGAGGTCAAGGTCAACGACAAGAAGGTGCTCGGTGGCGAGCTGAAGCTGACGGCCGCCGCAGGTGCGATGGCGGGAGCCGAGTTCGAGATGGGCAACGGCAAGTTCAAGGCGAAGGCCTACGCCGCGGTCGGCGTCGGTATGGGCGTCGAGCTGACCGGAACCTACGCTGGTCTGCAGATCGCGAAGGCGGCCGGTGGTCTGGCGCTGCCCGGAACGCAGGGCTGGTAATCGGCTGCTGCAGCGGCACTCTTCCGGCGCCGTACTTTCCACGCTAAGCGCCGATTCCCCCGAAGGAATTCACGTTGACCGGCGGGGAGCGCGTCCCTATACAACGGCGCGTTCCACGGAGTCCCTCCCCGCCGGAGTTTCCACCACGTGAGCACCTTCGCGCTGGACCAAATCCACCAGCAACTGCCTGAGGCCCTCGTCGAGCGCTATGTCGATCGCGCCGGTGATGCCTGGGGTGTCATCAAGCCCGAGCACATTCCGCACGTCGCGAAGCTCCTCAAGGAGCGGCTCGGCTTTCGAATGTTCATCTCAATGGACGCGGTCGATCGTCTGCACCTGCCGCCCGAGGAGCAGGAGCCGCGCTTCGAGGTCATTTACTTTCTGCGCAATGTCGAGCGAAACGAGCTCGCGCGCTTGAAGGTTCGCGTCGCTGAAGGCGCCGAGGTGCACTCCATTCGCTCCATCTTCCAGGGCGCGAACTGGGGCGAGCGCTTCGTGTGGGACTTCTACGGCGTGCCGTTCAAGGGTCACGGCGATCTGCGCCGAATCCTCATGTACGAGGAGTTCAAGGGCCACGCGCTCCGCAAGGACTACCCGCTGCGCGGCCGCCAGGGCCTGATGCCCGAGCGCCCCTTGAAGGACATCTTCCGCGGCCCCGGCACCAACGGCGTCGCAGACTGATCGCGTTTCCTCTCGCACACTCTCTCGAGAACACTCATGGCCTCCGCTGACGACCAGTACGATCCGACCCCGAGCGACGACGAGCTCGAAGCGCACCTGCAGACGCGCAACATGGTGGTGAACCTCGGGCCTTCGCACCCCGCCACGCACGGCACGGTGCGGCTGCGCATCGAGCTCGACGGCGAGACGATCGTGAAGATGGACCCCGAGATCGGGTTCCTGCACCGCGGCTTCCAGAAGAGCTGCGAGAACGTCACGTGGACGCAGGTGCTGCCGTACACCGATCGCCTCGACTACGTCGCCTCGCTCGCCAACAACTTCGGCTACCTCACGGCGGTCGAAGCCCTGATGGGCGTCGAGATCCCCGAGCGCGCGAAGTACGTTCGTGTGATCGGCGCCGAGCTGCACCGCATCGCGAGCCACCTCACCACCGTGGGCGCGGCTGGCCTCGAGCTCGGCGGCTTCACGGCCTTCCTGTACGCCATTGAAGCGCGTGAGTTGATCACCGACCGGGTCACCGAGCTGACCGGCGCGCGCCTCACCACCAGCTACGGCCGCATCGGCGGTCTCAACCGCGACCTGCCCGCGGGCTGGGAAGAGAAGGTCCTCAAGAGCCTTCTCAAGATCGAAGAGCTGCTCGACGAGACGGACAAGCTGCTGACCCGCAACCGCATCTTCACCGATCGTCTGCGCGGCACCGGCGTCATCACCACGGAAGACGCGCTCGACTTCGGCTTCACCGGCCCGTGCGTGCGCGCCAACGGCGTGAACTACGACGTCCGCAAGGCGAAGCCGTACTGGGTCTACGAGCAGCTCGACTTCTCGGTGCCGCTTGGAAACAACGGCGACAACTTCGATCGCTACTACCTGCGCATTCTCGAGATTCATCAGTCGCTGAAGATGATCCGCCAGTGCTTCAAGCAGATGCCTGCGGGCCCGGTGATGATCAACGACTGGCGCATTGCCCTGCCGCCGAAGGAAGACGTGTACAGCTCCATCGAGGGCGTCATCGCGCACTTCAAGCTGGTGATGGAGGGCGTGCCCGTGCCGGTCGGAGAGATCTACCACTGCACCGAGTCGCCCAACGGCGAGCTGGGCTGGTACCTGAAGAGCGACGGCTCGGGCCGGCCCTACAAGTGCCACGTGCGCGCGCCGGGCTTCCAGATTCTGAGCGCGCTGCCGCGCATGTGCGAAGGCCGAATGCTGGCGGACCTGATCCCGACCTTCGACACCATCAACATGATTGGCGGGGAGGTCGAGCAGTGAGCGAGGACAAGAAGGTCGAAGCACCCAAGCCGGCGCCGCCCCCTGGCCCACCGCCTCCGAAGAACCCCGGCATGGTGACGATGACGATCGACGGCCGCGAGGTCGTCGTGAAGCCCGGCACCAACCTCATCGAGGCCGCGAAAACCGTCGGCAGCGAGATTCCCTACTATTGCTACCACCCGCGGCTCACCATCGCGGCCAACTGCCGCATGTGCCTCGTCGAGGCGTCGAATGCCCCGAAGCTGGTGCCCGCCTGTCAGCACGGCATCGGTGAAGGCCTGATCGTCAAGACCGGCACCGACAAGGTGAAGGCCCAGCAGAAGGCCGTGATGGAGTTCCTGCTCCTCAACCACCCGGTCGACTGCTCGATCTGCGACCAGGCCGGCGAGTGCAAGCTGCAGGACTACTACATGCGGTACGACTTCAAGCCCTCGCGGCTCGAAGGGCCGAAGATTCTGCGCAACAAGCGCAAGGTGCTCGGCGATCTCGTGGTGCTCGATCAGGAGCGCTGCGTGCTCTGCACCCGCTGCGTGCGCTTCATGGAAGAGGTCGCGCAGGAGCCCCAGCTCGGCGTGTTCGGCCGCTGCTCGCACTAGGTCGTCGACGTCGCGCCCCACTACGGCAAGCTCGACTCGAACTACTCGGGCAACATCGTCGATCTCTGCCCGGTCGGAGCGCTGCTCAACCGCGACTTCCGCTTCCGCGCCCGCGCGTGGTTCCTCTCGGCGGCGCCGAGCGTGTGCACCGGCTGCTCCCGCGGCTGCAACATCAACGTCGACTTCATGGGCCAGGACACCTACCGCTTCCGTCCGCGTGAGAACGAGGCCGTCAACAAGTCGTGGATGTGCGACCAGGGCCGCCTCTCGTACAAGCAGCTCAACCAGAAGCGCGTGCAGCAGCCGCTGGTGGGCAAGGGCGCGGAGGCCAAAGAGGCGCACTTCGTCGACGTGGTGAAGCTGCTCGGCGCGAAGCTCAAGGGCGCGCAGGTGGCCGTCGCCGTCTCTCCGACCTTCTCGAATGAAGACCTCATGGCCGCGCTCGCCTTCGTGCGCGACGGCCTCTCGGTGAAGAGCGTCTACGTCACCGGCCGGCCGCAGGGTCAGGCTGACAAGCTGCTCGTCACCGCCGACAAGAACCCGAACCGCAAGGGCCTGGAGTGGATCGCGAAGGGCTTCGGCGTCGAGCTCAAGCCGTTCTCGGAGCTCACCGCCGCGCTCGACAAGGGCTCGATCAAGAACCTGCTCGCGCTCGGTGCTGACGTTCCCGAGGATCAGGCCGAGTTCGTCAAGCGCCTGTCGGGCGTCGAGCACTTCGCCGTCGTCGCCACCAACGAGAACACCCTCACCGCGGCCGCGAACCTCGTGATCGGCGCCTCGGCGCATGTCGAAGACGAAGGCACCTTCACCCAGGAAGCCGGCATCACGCAGCGCGTGCGCCGCGCCTACCCGCCCAAGGGCGACTCGCACCCCCTGTGGAAGTGCGCGGTCGAGCTGGCGAAGGAGCTGGGGCTCGAGCTGAAGGCCGGCTCGTCGCGCGAGGTGTTCAAGCTCCTCGCCGCGTCGGTGCCCGAGCTGAAGGACTACGCCTGGGACAAGAACGCGCCGATGAACCAGACGCGCCCTGGCATCTCCACGATGGCGTCGGGTGCCGACGGCCGTCCGCCCGGCTGGCGCGAACAGGGCGCACCCAGCATCCGTGGCCTCACCCTTCCTTCTCCCTCGGGGACCTGACCTATGCGCCTCGGAGTCGTCTTCACCGGAGTCTTCATCATTCTCGCCGCGTTCTTCGGCCTGATGGCCCTGGCCTACGCCGGCGGCGCGTTCGTCGAAGGGCTGCTGCTCGCGAAGTTCCAGATCTCGGGCGGCGGGCACCTCGTGCAGGTCGTCCTGATGATGCTCGTGATGGTGATGGTCATCGCGACGCTGCTCACGCTCGCCGAGCGCAAGTGGTCGGCCTTCATGCAGGATCGCACCGGCCCCAACCGCGCTCGTTTGCCGATCCCCGGCCTGTCGAACAGCTCGCTCGCCGGCCTGCCGCACATCGCGACCGACGTCGTGAAGATGCTGACGAAAGAGGCGTTCCGCCCCGCGTCGGCGAACAAGTTCCTCTTCGCGCTCGCGCCGATGTTGGCGTTCGCTCCGGCGTTCGCGTTGTTCCTCATCGTGCCCTCTGGGCCGACGCTCAGCATCGCGCTGCCTGCGTGGGCCGGCGGGTACACCTCGACGGTCATGATGTCGCCGACGAACCCCGACTCAGGCCTGTTGATGCTGTTCGCGATCGCCTCGCTCGCGGTTTACGGCACGTCGCTCGCCGGCTGGTCGTCGAACAACAAGTTCGCGCTGCTCGGCGGCGTTCGCGCGTCGTCGCAGATGGTCAGCAACGAGGTCGCGCTCGGCCTGTCGCTGGTGGGCATGATGGCGGCCTTCTCGACGGTGCGCCTCGCTGGAGACGACGGCATGGCGGCGATGCAGGCCCGCTATCTCTGGTCGTTCAACGCGGGTGGCTTCGATCTCGGCCTGCCGGCGTGGGGCATCTTCCTGCAGCCGGTCGGCTTCATCCTCTTCTTCGCCGCGGCCTTCGCCGAGACCAAACGCGCCCCGTTCGACTCGCCCGAAGGTGAGTCCGAGATCGTCGGCTACTTCCTCGAGTACTCCGGCATGCAGTTCGGCATGTTCATGATCTCGGAGTTCGTCGAGGTCGTCGTGCTCGCCGGTGTGCTCGCGGCGATCTTCTTCGGTGGCTGGTCGCTGCCCTTCGGCAACGAGTGGATCACGAACCTGAAGTTCATGAAGGACTACCCGATTCTGCTCGGCGCGTTCTTCGGCACCGTCTTCTGGGTGAAGGTCGTGTTGCTCTGCTACCTGCAGCTCGCGATTCGGTGGACGTTCCCCCGCTTCCGCTACGATCAGATTCAGACGCTCGGCTGGAAGATCCTGCTGCCGATCGGCCTGGGCAACCTCTTCATCTCGGGAGCGTTGATCCTCTGGGACCCGACGCTGCGCGCCCTGGCGATCGCCGGCTTCCTTCAGATCATCGCCATCGCGATGCTGACGCTGACGCCTCCGCGGCAGGTTCGTCGCGAACAGGAAGACGCAGAGCACCACGGCGGCGGCCACGGTCACGACGATCACGCTGCAGTCGTTCCAGCGCTGTCGGCTGGCCCCAGCGGGCACTGACGAGGACACATGGCGAACATCACCCACGGACACGCTCACGGCGCAGTTCAAGAGAAGCGTGAGTTGATCGAGCAGGACATTCGTGAACGCGCGTACCTGCCCGAGCTGATCAAGGGTCTGGCGATCACCACGAAGCACTTCTTGCGGAACCTCTTCGGTGAGCGCGACACCAACACCGAGGTCGTCGATCGCACGGGGCTCGCGTCGATCAGCACGATTCAATACCCGGAAGAGAAGACGCCCTACCCGCCCGGCTACCGCGGCCTGCACCGGCTCGTGCCCCGCGAAGACGGCAAGCCTCGCTGCGTCGCCTGCTACATGTGCGCGACGATCTGCCCGGCGCAGTGCATCTACATCGAGGCCGAGGAGTACGACCCGGCTGACGACGCGGCCGAGTCGCGGGTGATCGAGAAGTTCCCCAAGACGTTCGTGATCGACGAGCTGCGCTGCATCGTCTGCGGCCTCTGCGTCGACGCGTGCCCCAAAGACGCGATTCGCATGGACACGTACACGCACACCCCGAGCGAGTACACGCGCCAGGGCTTCGTCTACGACATCCCCAGGCTGCTGGTCGGCCCGGCCGTCACGCACCCGTCGGACCCGTGGTTCAAGCGCGGCTCGTCCGACGCGCCCGATCACCAACACATGGAGAAGCACACGCGCATCGGAGAAGGCCACGTCGAGCTCGGGCTCCCTCACAACACCGTCGAGGTCGACACCTCGAAGCCGGTGGCCGTGACGAAGTTCATCAAGTGAGGCCGCGCGGGGCCTGGCTGCTGCTCGGTCTCGTCTGGTCGTGCGCCACGCCGCGTGAGCTGAAGACAGAAGACGTGCGGGTCGAGCGCATCGTGCTCACCCCCACGTTCGAGCTCGCGCGGCTGTCGGACACGCTCTGGATTCACACGACGTACAAAGAGCTCGCCGGCGTCGGTGCGGTGCCGTCGAACGGCCTGATGCTGGCGACGGCTGACGGCGTGGTGTTGATCGACACGCCCTGGACGCCGGCTGCGACGCGCACCCTGCTCGAGTGGATCAGCTCGCGGCTCGGCAAGCCGGTGACCGACGTCATCGTCACCCACTCACATGACGATCGAACGGGCGGCGTCGCGGAGTTGGCTCCGGCGACGAAGGTGCATGCGCTCCCGCTCACGTCGAAGTTGGCTGCCGCGCAGGGCGTCTCGTTCACTGCACAGGCGCTCGCGGAGCCTGAGACGAAACTCGGGCTGGGCGGCACTCCGGTGACGGTGTTCTCACCCGGCGCCGGTCACGCGCCAGACAACGTCGTCGTCTGGCTGCCGGAGCATCGCGTGCTCTTCGGAGGGTGCTTCATCAAGTCGGCAGCCGCTGGCGATCTCGGCAACGTCGCCGACGCGAACCTCGCCAGCTGGGACGTCAGCCTGAAGACGCTGCGGGCCTGGGCCAGTCCTCTCGAGACACCCGCCCGGCCGGTCATCGTCGTGCCTGGACACGGCGGCCTCGGGGGCACGGCACTGATCGTCCACACGCAGGAACTGGTGTCGAAGGCGATCTCGCAGCAGCGATGACGACGTGCCCCTCCGCTCCGATCGGAGCGGCCTGGAAGCACCGCCATCTCGCCGAGACGTCGTTCGGAATGCGCATGCTCTCCAGCCGAAGCTGGCGCGCGTTCGGCGTGATGTTCTCGTTGATGGCGCGGCTCCAGAAGCGCAGGGGGCGAGGTGGCAGCGTGCGTGACGGGGCCAGCGTGCGTGCGTGACGGGGCAAGCGCCTCCGACCCGGGCCCCGACGGCCGGCCAATCCTCCCTGAAACCACACGAGGAGCCGGCCGAGCCACCTTCGGGTTCGTCGCGCCGCTGATGGAGACGGGCGCGGTCACCGCGCCTCTCGGCAACCCGGTTTCATCGCATCGAGTTCAAGGCGCCCGATCGATCGTGAAGCGCAGCTCCGTGCACGAGCCCATGCAGACCGCCTCGACGGCGCGGTGTTCGCCGCTTCGGAGCCCTCCGAGGTCATGCGACACTCCTCACTCGTGTCGGAACCGAAGCAGCCCTCTTCTGTGTTGGTGGCCTTCAAGAGCTGGCGGGTGGGCGCGGTCGCGCTGCTGTCGCTCTCGTCGGGCCTGCCGCTGGGCCTGGTGTGGCTCTCGGTCCCCACGTGGATGGCGGCGGCCGGCGTCGACATCAAGACGGTCGGGCTGATCACGCTCGCGCAAGCGCCCTACTCGTTCAAGTTCGTCTGGGCGCCGCTGATGGACCGGGTGTGGCCTCCCTTCCTCGGCCGCAAACGCGGGTGGATTCTCCTCACCCAGCTCGCCCTCGCCGCACTCTTCGGAGCGCTCGCCTCGGTCGCCACCTCACCGACGGTGGGCACCATCTCGGCGCTGCTGCTCGCGATCTCCTTCGCCTCGGCGACGCAGGACATCGCCGTCGACGCGTACACCGTCGAGGTGTTGCGCGAGGGAGAACAAGGCGCGGCAGCCGGCACCCGCACCGCGATGTACCGCGTCGCGATGTGGATCTCGGGGAACGCGGCGATCTCGCTCGGCCCCATCTGGGGCTGGGACGTCACCATCTGGGCGCTCGCGGGGCTCTTCCTCGCGCTGATTCCCGTCACCGTCTTCGCGCCCGAGCCCGTCAGCCAACCGGCACCACCAACCTCGCTCCGGGCCGCCGTCTGGGAACCGTTCGTCGGCTTCCTCTCGCGCCCGCGCGCGCTCGAGATTCTGGCCTTCGTCTTTCTGTACAAGCTCGCCGACAACCTGGCGACGGCGCTCATTCGCCCCTTCCTGCAGCAGCACGGCTACGACGCGTGGGACGTGGGCGTCGGCAGCGGCACCGCCACGCTGATCTCGATCGCGCTCGGCACGATCATCGGCGGCCTGCTGACGGAGCGCCTCAGCGTGCCCCGCGCGTTGTGGATCTTCGGAATCATCCAGGGCCTCACGAACGTCGGCTACGCGGTCGTCGCGGCGTCTCCCGTCGACCGCACGTTGCTCTACGTCGCCGTCAGCCTCGAGAACTTCACCGGTGGCCTCGGCACGGCGGCGTTCTCGTTCTTGATGATCAAGCTCACCGCGAAGCGCTTCTCGGCGACGCAGTACGCGCTGCTCTCGAGCCTCTTCGGCCTTGGCCGTACCTTGACCGGGCCGCCAGCCGGAGCGCTCGCCGATGCCCTGGGCTGGAGCGTCTTCTTCCTGCTTTCGATCCCCGCGGCCATTCCCGGCCTCGTGATGCTCCACCGGTTCGCGCCGTTCGGGAAGGCGAGCCTCATCGAACTCTCCGCAGACGAGGTGAAGCCCATCGAGCGCGGCCTGCCATGGGAATCGAAGGCGCTCTGGCAACGAGGCGCGGCCGCGGCGGCGATCGCGACGCTCGTCGGGGTCGTGGGAGCCAGCCTGCTCACCGCGTTGAAGGCGTGGCGAGAGACGAAGACCTTTGACGTCGGCGCCGCCCTGGTGAGCACCGTCACGCCGCACGCGCCGGCCGAGGCGATCGATCTCATCGGCTCGCTGCTGTTCGGGGCCCTCACCGGTCTCGCCATCGCCGCGACGCTGGCTGCACGGGGAAGAACGAAGCCCGTGTGAAGTCTCGTGAAGCGAAGGCGCCCGGGAAGCGAAACGGCAGGTCCCCGGTTAGGGTGCGCACATGTTGGGTCTTCGCATCGCGTTCGGGCTGGTGGCGCTCCTCGTCTTCGGGGGCCTCAACTTCTTTCTCTTCAAGCGGTTGATCATCGACGTCACCACCAACGCGTGGGTGAAGCGCGGGCTGAGCGTCTTGCTCGTCTCGACCTACGCCGCGGTGCCGCTGCTGCGCTGGTGGGGCGCTGACGGCACGCCTCCGCAGACCGCCACGCTCGTGGTGCTGATCTTCTGGGGCCTGCTGCTGAACGTGTTGCTGGTACTGGTCGGCTTCGAAGCCGTGAAGTGGTGGGTGAACCGGCGTGCGGCGAAAAGTGCACCGGCACACGCGGTCGCCAGTGGCGTGCCGACGCTCGAGAGCGTCTCGGTCGTGCCGCCCGTCACGCCGGCCGTCGATGACCCCCAGCGGCGCCAGTTCCTCGCGCGCGTGGGAGCTGCCACCGCCCTCGGCGTCGGCGGAGGACTCACCACCTTCGGCGTCTACAAGGCGCTGACGCCACCGGAGATCACCGAAGTCCCGGTGCGGATTCCCGGGCTGCCAAAGGCGCTCGAGGGCTTCACGATCGTGCAGCTGTCGGACATTCACGTCGGCGCGGTCATTCAAGAGAAGTTCCTCGACGTGCTGGTCTCGGAAGCGAACCGCGCGAAGCCCGACCTCGTCGCCATCACGGGCGATCTCGTCGACGGCTCACCGAACTCCCTCGGCCGGTACGTGGCGCGCCTGCGAAACCTGAACTCGAAGTTCGGCACGTATTTCTGCTCGGGCAACCACGACTACTACTCAGGCTGGGAGCGATGGGCGGCGGTGCTCCCCGACTTCGGCTTCACGGTGCTGCGCAACCGCTTCGTCACCATCGGAGACGCAGGCGCCTCGTTCGATCTCGTCGGCGTCGACGACTGGGGCCGAATGGGCGTCGGCGACTACGACCTCGACGCAGCGACGGCCGGGAGAGATCCCTCCCGCGCCTCCGTGCTGCTCGCGCACCAGCCGTCGAACCTCGAAGCGGTGTCGGCGAAGAACCTCGGCCTGCAGCTCTCAGGGCACACGCACGGCGGGCAGCTCTTCCCCGGAACCCTGGTCGGCGCGCTCATGTGGCAGGAGCGGAACACCGGCCTCTCGAAGCACGGCAACAGCCAGCTCTACACGTCGCGCGGCTGCGGTTTCGTCGGGCCGCCAATGCGAATCGGTGCGCCGCCTGAAGTGGTGAAGCTCGTGTTGACCACCGCCTGACGTCAGCGCAGGTCGCCAGCCAACTTGAAGTTGATGATGCAGCCGCGCACGCCCGCCATGTTCGGGGACCGCGAGATGAGGCTGTTCTCGATCAGATCACACTCGGCGCCGCCATCTGCCGTGTCGGCGACGAGGCCCAACGAGTTGGTCACGTCGAGCTCGAACTTCGGGCCGTTGTCCCGCATCGTCCACGTCTCGAGCTGGGTCAGGCTGCAGGTACTGTCCCGCTCCATGCCCGTGGTGTCACGAACGCGAAGGGGCTCCTTCAGCAGGTCGCGCACGAAGGTCAGCTCGGTGCCACCAACGACGAACACGATGCCGCTGTTCGAGTCGGAGCACGTCGAGGGATCGAGCGAGGTGCAGGTCTGCGCCTTCGCCGTCTTTCCCTCGGGGTCGGTCTTGTAGATGAGGAAGCTGTTCATGCCGAAGGGGAGCGCCGACACGCTCGCGCGGAAGTCCTCGGCGTCGCTACAGGTGCCCCACTCGAGCGTCGACGAGGCGACCTTCCAGAAATACGTCGTGTTCTTCTCGACGGTCGTCCGGCCCTGAACGGGCTGAGGACTCACCGTGCCGGGACATCCGGACATCACCGTCACGATCGCCATCACGAGGAACGCACGCCACATGGCGAAGACGCTACCCGAAGCGTGGGCCGCTCGTCTGCTCACCCGACGATGATGCCTTTGCCCTGACGCAAGACCTCGATCTGGTCCTCGAACAGCGAGACGACCGTCGAGGGCTCGTTGGGCTGCACGCCACCATCGAGGATGAGATCGAGCCGATTGCCGAGCTTCTCCTTGATGTCCTTCGCGTCGATCAACACGTCACCGTCGAGATCGGTCGCAGACGTGGTGACGATCGGCCGGCCGAGCGCCGACGCGATCGCGAGCATCAACGGCGCCTGCGGCACGCGAATGCCGACCTGCCGCTGCTTCGTCTGCATCATGTCGGGCACCAGCCTGGTGGCTGTGAGCACGAACGTGAACGGGCCAGGCGTCAGCTGCTTCATCGTGCGGTACGCGAACTTGCTGACGACCGCGTACTTCGACACGTCCGAGAGATCAGGGCACAGGAACGCGAGCGGCTTCTTCCGATCACGCCCCTTCACGCCGTACAGCCGGTCGATGGCCTTGCGCGAGTTGAGGTCGCAGCCGATGCCGTAATACGTGTCCGTCGGGTAGGCGATGAGGCCGCCGTCCTCCAGCACCTTCGCGGCGCGCTCGACGATGCGCGGCTGAGGATGGCTGGGATCGACCTCGAGAATCGGTGCTGAACTCATGACGGGTCTGCTGTACCCGAAGTCGTCAGCCTTTGCAGGACTTCCACTCGGCCTTGAACGCCTCGATGGTGGGATCGTAGGTGAGCTCGAGCTGACAGCGATCACCCACGACGACGGCCGACATCACGCCACCGAAGTCGGCGTGCAGCACCGCCCGCGTCTTGCCCTTCGGATCGAACATCGCGATCGACAGGCGCGGTTGGCACGCAGCCGCGGCAGGCCTCACGATCATCGCCGACGACGGCGCCTTCTTCACCGTCATGAACTGCTCCACCGGAGACTCGGGCAGCTTGCTCGGGCACAGCTTGCCGAAGTCGCTCGCGGGCCACTTCCATTCCTCGACGGGCGCGACGGTCTTGCACGGCACGAGCGGCGTGAACGCTCCCTGGCTGACGTGCTTCATCACCATACCCAGCGTGCCCTTCTTGAAGAGCTTCGCTTCGGCGCCCGGGTTCTCGTCGAGCCAACGCTGCAGCTTCTCGAGCATCGTCAGCGCCGCGCCCATCGCGCGCAGGCCCGAGACGGCCTGGGTCGGGCACTCCGCGCCGGCATACCGGAGCAGTTTGTCGCCATCCTGCGCAACGCTCGCGGGCTGCAGCACCTCGACGGTGAAGACGGCGAGCGGGGGCTGGAGCGGTTTGAGCGCAGGCAGCGCGGAGAGCACGGTCGCGGCGAGGACGGAGAACATGCGCGCCTTATGCCGTGGGACCGCACCGACGGAAAGAGGCTCAGGCTCGGCGGAGGAACTCGACGGCGAGCTCGACGGCCCGCGCCTCATGCCGTCGTCCGAACGAGTGCCCTGCACCCGCCAGCACCTCGAGCTGGAGCGCCCGGTTCTTCGCAACCAGCGGCTGCAACACCTCGAGCGGCCCCTTTTCGTCAGCGTCGCCCTGAACGATCAGCGTCGGCACCCGCACGGCGAGCAGCGCGGCTTCGTCGTCGGGGCGTGGGCGGCCGGGTGGACGAACCGGAAAGCCGAGCAACACCAGTGCCCTCACTCGATGCGTCAACGCATGACGAAGCGCGACCCGGCCTCCGAACGAGCGCCCCACGATCGACGGGACAGCCCGCGGTGCGAGGTGAGCCGCCAGGTGCGCCAGCTCCCGCTCGAAGCCAGGTGACGGTCGGCCTCGAGGCAGCCCGGGGAACTCGGCACTGAAACGATCTCCCGCGGCCTTCGCGACGGCGACGAGGATCGGCTGTCGCGCCGCGCCATTGAAGCCAGGCAGCAGCACCAGCGATCGTCTCGCGCTCATTTCGCGCCGAGCAGTTGGGCGAGCAGGCTCGGCCCGCCCTCGAAGTGCAGCAGGAAGGCCTCGCGGAAGCTCTTCAGCTCATCCCAGCTCAGATCGATCGCCAGGCCATGCGCGACGGGATCGCGGAGCCGCTCCTTCGCCGTCTGGACGAAGCGGGCGAGCGCGTCGAGAAATATTTCAGAGAACCCCGCGTCGCGGCTGAGGAACTTCGCGAAGTCAGCCAGCGGGCCCTCGTGGCGGCGGGTAATCGCACGCACCACCTCGCCGAGCGACGGCGCCTTCGCCTCGAACGAACGATCGAACGCCTCGACGAACCGATCGAAGTACTCCGGCCGACGGCCACGCTGCTCACGCACGGCGCCCTTCAAGAACGGCTCGCGGCGCCCTTCCCGCTCCAGCCACTCGTCGAAGCGCTGCACGAGCAACATGAAGAGCGCGCGCTCCAGAGCCCCCGAGAACAACACCGCCACCGCGGCCGACGGGAGCTCGGAGTACAGGCCCTTCTGGTACGTGCGCTCCGCGACGAGCACCATGCGCAAGAGCGTCTCGGGACACTTCGCGGCGACGCTGCCCAGGCCTTCGTCGACGACCTGCCGCGCCTTCTCGTCGCTGTCGCGTTCGCGGGCCTCGAGCTCTTCGCGCAGCCGCAGCGCTTGCTCGTCCTTCACCTTCTTCGCGTCGCGCTCGAGCTGCTTCGCCCGGCCTTCCGCGTCGGCGGAGAGGTGCTTGAGACGCTGGAGTTCGCGGCGCATGGCGTCGAGCTCGCTTTCGCGCGCGAGGAACCGCCGCTTCATCGCCTCAGCCTCGGAGCGGGCCGCCTCGACGCGGGCCTCCGACGACGCCTTGAGTTCGTGTTTCCACGCGACGCGCCGCGACGACGACTGTGACGCCAGCCGCGCTTCCGACTCGTTGGGATCGAGCTCGAGCGCTTTCGCGAACGACGCGTCGGCCACCTCGAAGTCTCCGCGCTCTGCAGAGAGGTGCCCCAGTTCGAGCCACACGCGCGCGCCGAGGAGCTTCAGCTCGGCCTCGGGCAGCGCCTTCGCGCGATCGATCAGCGCACGCGCCTCATCCAGGCGGCCCATCTGGCGCATCGCGCGGGCACGGGCAACGAGGCGCTCGAAGTCGTAGCCGGGCAGGCGCTCGCCGACCGAGCCCTCGGAGCGATCGAGCTCGGCCATCGCCTCGGTGGGACGGTTCCGGCTCAGGTACACCTGCGCAAAGAGCAGGCGATCTTCTGCGCTCGCGCCTTCGCCACAACGCTGAATGAACGCCGTCGCGAGCGCCTCTTCACCGTTGAGCTGCGCGGCCAGCGCGGCGTGCGGAAGATGCTCGGGCTCGAGCTGTCCATCGGCGTCGAGCGCGCGGAACCGCTCGAGCGAGCCGCGCGGGTCACCCTGCATCAGCCGGCAGTCTGCTTCGATGGCGCGCGCGGCAGAGCGGATCGACGCGTCACGCGAGTTCGTGCCGATCTGCACCGCGATGGCTTCGGCGCCGTGCGCGTCACCTCGCTGCGCCTTGGCGAGCGCGAGCACCAGCCGGGTGTCGTCCCCTCCGCCCGTCAGCAACGCCGCGGCGAGCGCCGTCTCGGCTTCTTCGATGCGGCCCAGCTTGAGCAGGCCAGCGGCGAAGTGCGTCAGGAAGGTGGGGTCGCGTCGCATCTGGTTGCGCACGCGCGACATGAGCTCGACAGCCCGGGCCGACTCGTTCGCGTGAAGCAGCAGCGCGCCCAGCCGCACCATCAGGTTCGGCTGTTCTGGAAACCGCGCGAGCGCCTTCTCGACGAACAGCCTCGCTTCCGGCCGGCGACCCGACAGCTCGAGCGCCTCCGCGTACAGCGAGTGGGCGTCGGGGCCGGGCAGGACCTGCGCGTGGACGACAGGCTCGAGCACCTCGAGCGCCCGATCGTACGCCTTCGTGCTCAACAGGAGCCGCGCCTGATCGAGGAGCGCCGAGGCCTTCCGCTTGTTGAGCCGACCCGCCACGAGCCGAAGTCTAGCGGGCGATGCCCCGAGGCCTCAGGGCTTTTCGCGCGGAAGAAAGAAGTCCTTCACCACCAGCGTGGGCTGCGGCGCCGGTCCTGAAGGGGTGGCCGAGGGGAGCTCGACGGGCGTCGCGCCCAGGCCGAGCGCGTCGAGCAGCTCCTGTCGCGTCTTGTAGCGAGCAGCGTCGGCGCCGAACCGCTCTCGTGCCTGCGTCAAGAGCTCTCTCATCGTGTAGGTGCGGCCCGGCATCGGCGTGCGTTTCTCACTCAGCCCCGTGCCGGTCAACGTGGCATCATCACCCTCGGCTTGACCGAGTTGCCGCGACTGCTGTTCTGCTGTTTCGACGTGGTGCCGGCACCACATGCAACCTCACGCCGAATCACCGAGTACCTGAAGGGCCTCGTCGATCGCTACCAGGTCGTCGTGCTCTCGGTGAAGACGCCCGACCACTCCCACATCGAGCGCTACCACGGCGCACGGCTGCTCCGGGTGCCCGTCGGCAGCGGCGATCTGCGCTCCCGCATGGAGTCGTTCGATCGCGCGGTGCGCCGCCAGCTCGAGAGCGAAGAGTACCTGTTGGTGCACTTCTTCGATCCCGTCAGCGGCTACCCACTCTGCGAGCGGCGCGGCGACTTCGGGTACAAGCTCGTCTACGGCGCGTACCGCTTCCCCTCGAGCGATCTGCCTTCGCTCCTCCCGGGAGAAGGCGCCAACAAGCGGCTCCTCGCGCGATCTCGCCGGCAGGAGCTGTTCTGCCTGATGAACGCCGACGCGGTGGTGGTGGGCAGCGAGGAGGCACGGACGCACTGCCTGGGCCTCGGGGTGCCTGAGGCCAACGTGAACGTGGTGCGCGCGCCCGTCGATCTCGCGCCCTTCTTGCCTGACGTGATGGGCAAGCCCGACGGCACTCCGACCCGGCTGATTCACCTCGGCAGCCACGGCAAACACCAGGATCTGCCCCTGCTGCTCGAGGCGCTCGCGAAGACGAAGGCGGCCGTGAAGCTGGCGCTCGTGGGCCCGTCGTCTCCCGAGCTCACCCCGGCCCTCAAGGAGCGCGCGGCCGAGCTGAAGCTGACCGAGCGGGTCGAGTTCCAGGAGCCGGTCGTTCACGACGATCTCCACAAGGTGCTCGCCGCCGCCGACGTGGGCGTGTTGACGCTCACCGACGAGCCACGGAACCGGGCGATGACGCCGCTGGCGCGCATCGGAGAGTTCCTCGCTGCTGGCCGGCCGATCATCGCCGCGGACCTGCCGCTGACGCGCGAGCTCGTGCCTGCCGCAGCGGCGCGCTTCTACACGCCGGGCAACGTGGACTCGCTGGCAGAGGCCATCGACGCGCTCGCCTCAGACCCTGCCCTGCGGTGCACGATGGGCGCAGCGGCGAGGACAGCGACCTCGGCGATCGACTCGCAGGCGGTGTGTGAGCAGCTCATCGCGCTCTATCGCCGCGTCGCGCCGGGGGCCGCGGTGCCGGCCGATGCGCACGTCGACGACGTCGACCCCAGCGACGCGACCCAGCTCGGCGCGCCTGCACCCGACGAGCTGACCCAGGCCGTGAAGCGGGCGCCTGAGAGCGATTCGCAGAAGGTCGACGTCGGCACCAACAAGGTGAAGACCGACCCCGCCGCGCTGGCGTTGCCCCCCGAGGCAGACACCGGCACCGATCAAGCCGTCGCGCGCGGCCGGCCGCCCGTCATGGGCGTGTTGCTGAGGGACGACGCGCCGCCAGTGCCGGTCGAGACCACCGATCCGGCTGTCATGCCCAGCCGCGAGGCTCCGGTGGTGATGGGGTTGCCGATCAACGATCGGCTCCCCGACGTCGACGCGGTCGAACCGCCGCCTCCCAAAGAGCCGCCGCCCGTCGCCGAGGAGGAGGCCCTGGCCCCGGTCGCAGTGGCCGTACCCGTGCCCACGGAGCCGGCGCCCGCACCAGCCCAGCCGCCGGAAGCCCCGCCGTCGCCCGCGCCCGCTCTGGCTGCGGTGCCACCGTCGACGCCTGGCCCTGCGCCGATTTCCACGCCGGGAACGACGCTCAACGCCAGCGACGACGAGCCCCTCGACTTCGTCGCGATGCTCCGGCCGAGCGCGCCGGTGCGCTCGTCGAGCAGCGTGACGATTCCATCGCCCGACATCACCGCGCCGAACCCGCCGCCCGTTCCCCGCGCGCCTGCGCCGATTCCCATCGCCGTGCCGACGTCGTTCTCGCTGGCGGCGAATCGTGCAGGCGCACCTCCTGGCGCCACGTTCGTGCCGGTGCCCTTCGGAGGGGTTCCCGTCTCCACCGTGCCTGCGCGGGTGACGACGGTGCCGCTGACCTCGGCTGGAGTGTCCGCTCCGAGCGGGGTGCGCCCGTCAGCCCCGCCGCTGCCGAGCTCTCCGAGCAGCCTCCAGCCCAGTCCTCCGCCTCTCTTCGGCGGTCAGGGCGCTTCGCCGAGCGGCGTGCGCCCTGCGCCGCTCACAGCCCCGGCCGAAGCGCCAGGGTCGACGACCAGCGGCGTCCGCGCTCCGCCGGCCGTTTCCGGCCCCGTCCCACCGCCTGGCTCGACGACGAGCGGCGTCCGCGTGCCGCCAGCGGTTTCCTCGCCCGGGGCGAGCGCGCTGCCTGCACCGGGCGTCGCCAGCACGCCCAGCACCGTTCGGCCGGCCGCGCCCGACGCCTTGCCGCCGATGGTGCGCCTGGTGCCGAACCCCAGCCCGGGTGGTCCCCCGCTGCTCACCAAAGAAGCCGCGGAGACCCACGACGAGGTCGTCGAAGTCCACGAAGACGAAGTCGAGCTCGTCAACGACGAGTCCTTCCTGTCGATGCACGACGGTGATGAGCACGATGAGATCGACGAGGGCGAGCTGCACGCGCTCGAGACCTCGGCCGCGCCCCCGCCGTCGAGCCTCGACCCCTGGTTCGCCCAGCTGGTGCACGGGTATTGCCCGCCCGAGTCGCAGCTCTTCACCCGCCACGTCCCCCCCACCACGATGCCCGGGCGAGACACCTGAGACACCCCGCACAAGCCGGTTTACCGGCCTCGTGGGCCGTAGCAGACTGCCCCGCCGCCTTCGTCTTCCCCTGAAGAGAAAAGAGCCTCATGGAGCGCCGCGTCCTCATCGTCGAAAGTCAGAACGACTTCGCCCTCACCATGGCTTCGGTGCTGAAAGACGCCGGCTATCAGACCAGCCTGGCGACCAGCGCCTCTGAGGCCACTCGCGAGCTCGAGAAGCGCCGGCCTGATCTCGTGGTGCTGCGCGCCGAGCTGCCGGACCAGAGCGGGTTCGTGCTGTGCGGCAACATTCGCAAGGGCAAGTTCGGGCAGAACCTGCCGGTCATTCTGCTGTCGAGCGAGTCGCGCATCGAGGCCCTGCAGCAGCACGCCGCGTCGGCCAACGCTGCACACGGCTACCTCGCGATTCCTTTCGAGATGAGCGAGCTGACCCGCCTCACGACCACCATCGCGCCCCCGGGCCAGGCGGGTGGCCCCTCGTCGACCTCGGAAGAAGAAGACGCAGCGCTCGACAACGCGCTCACTGGCTCTGGCCCCACGACGGAGATCCCGGCGCAGGGTGCACCGCCGCCGCTGAAGACCACGGCCGGAGGCCCGCCTCGCCTGCCCCGCCGCGAGCGCCGCAGCCAGCTGACGGACGAAGATCGCGCCTTCCTCGATCGCGCCTTCCAGTCGATCGCCGATCGCAAAGCCGAGCTGCTCGCCGAGTCGCGTGAGCTGCGTCGCAGCCCGCCCCGCCGCGACATGCTGGGCACGCCGGAAGCGAAGATTCAGATCCTGCGCGACGAGCTCAAGACGCGCGAGGCGCAGATCGCCCGCCTGTCGGAGATCTGGACCGTTCGTGAGCGCGAGCTGCTCTCGGTCGAGGACCGCATCTCGGAGAAGGACGTCGAGATTCAGGGCCTGAAGATGCAGGTCGACGACTTCACCCGTCGCCTCAACGACTCGCAGAACACGATGGTCGAGAAGGAGCGCGAGCACGGCCGGCAGGTCGAAGATCTGCTCCTGCAGAAGTTCATCGGAGAGAAAGAAGTCATCGAGGTCGTCTCTGCCAAAGAGAAAGACATCAACGGCCTTCGCAAAGAGCTGAACAACAAGGAAGACGAGATCGTTCGCAAGAGCGGCGAGCTCGAGCAGCAGCGCAAGGAATACGAGGCCCTCGAGAAGGACTACCAGCTCGCCACCCTCGAGTTCGAGGTGAAGGAGAAGGAGCTGCAGCAGACCGTCGCCGCGCGCGACGAGCAGGTCAGCGGGCTCAAAGGCGACCTCGAAGGCCTGCAGCAGACGTACGAGACGACCGTCTCGGAGCGCGACGCGAAGTACGCCGAGCTCGAGGGCATCGGCAAGGCGCTCCAAGAGACCATCGACACGAACCAGGTCGAGCGCGACGCCACCGTGCAGACGCTCGAGAGCCAGCTGCGGTTGTCGACCGAGCGCGGCGCTCGCGGCGAGGCCGAGGTCGCACGGCTCGAAGGCGAGCTGTCGGACGCGCGGGCACGATCGTCCGAGAAGATCGGCGAGCTCGAAGGCGAGGTCGCGGGCCTCAAGAGCAACCTCGAAGCGCTGGCCGCCGAGAAGACCGAGTCGGAGCAGAACCTCGCCGAGAAGATCGCCGAGCGCGACACCCGGGTCACCCAGCTCGAGCAGGAGCTCACCGACACCGTCGAGCGGAAGGATCGTCAGGAGGCCGAGCTCCAGTCGCAGATTCAGGAGCGGCTCGAGAAGATCGGCGAGCTCGAAGGCGAAGTCGAAGCCGCCAAGCAGGCGCTCGCCGATCGTGAGGCCGAGCTGCAGGGTGAGCTCGGAGACGTCGGCGGCCAGCTGCAAGAGGCGCAGGGCATCATCGAGGCGAACACCGCCACCATCGCCGAGCTCTCGCAGACCTCGGAGCTTCGCCAGCGCACTATCGACGGCCTCAACGCCGACGTCGCCGACCGCGACGCGCGCATCACCGATCTCGAGGGCCGCTTCTCGAACGCGCAGCAGACCATCGCCGACCGCGACGGAGAGATCGGCGCCCTGAAGCAGACGCTCGAGGCGCGCGGCCGTGAGGTCGAAGGCCTCGAGACCCGGGCGACCCAGCGCGACGAGGAGATCTCGAGCCTCTCGACCACCCTCGACGAGACGCAGAAGGCGCTGCTCGCGACGCAGGACACCCTCAACCAGACGCAGGCCGCTCTCGAGGCGAAGACCAGCGAGCAGGAAGAGACCGCCGGTACGCTGGAGCGCACCCAGCTCGAGCTCGACCAGACCCGCAAGGAGCGCGACGAGCGCCAGGGCGAGATCGTCTCGGCCCGCAACGAGATCCAGCGTGTCACCGGCCTCTTCCGTCAGACCGAGTCGGCCAAGGCGCAGCTCGAGGAGCAGCTCTCTGGCGAGATCGGCCAGCTGAAGACGTCGCTCTCGGAAGCCCAGGGCAACTACGAAGCCGAGGCCTCGGCGCACCAGCAGCTCGAGAAAGAAACCTCTGCCGCGATCGCGCAGCTCACCGAGGAGCGCGACGGCCTCGCCGGCAAGCTCGAGCTCACCCAGGTCGATCTCGCCGCCACGCGCTCCAACCTCGACGACACCGCGAAGTCGCTCGACATCGAGAAGCGCGCGCTCGCCGACACCCAGAAGCACTACGAAGAGCGCGTCACCACGCTCGAGGCTGAGCTCGGCCAGACGCGTGAGCAGGCGCAGGATCTCACCGAGCAGCTCGGCCTCACCAAGCAGGAGCTCGGCGCCCGCGTCTCGGATCTCACCCAGCTCAGCGCCAAGCTCGCGCACGCCGAAGACACCCGCGCCAACCTCGACGAGCGCATCACCACGCTCACCGAAGAGTCGCAGCGCCGCGAAGAGTTGCTGCAGAACGACGTCGCCGCGAAGTCGAAGGAGCTCGCCGACACGCTGCGCAAGCTCTCGACGCAGCAGCAGGAGAAGGTGAGGCAGGTCGACGTGCTCACCCGCGAGGTCACCGCGAAGACCGAGCTGTCGAAGCAGCTCGAGCTCAAGCTCAAGTCGCTCTTCGACGAGTCGAAGAAGAAGACCGACGAGCTGTCGAACGCGAAGGCCGGGCTGGCCAGCGAGCTCGACTCTGCGAAGAAGGAGCTCGTCGAGAAGAGCGCTGCGCTCGAGAAGATGACCGAGGCGCAGGCCCACGCTGTTGCCGAGCGCGACTCGGTGAAGGCGCAGATCGGCCAGCAGCTCCAGCAGGCCAACGCCCGCCTCCAGGAGGCCGGCAACGCGCTCAACCAGGAGAAGGCGACCTCCAAGAAGGCCCACGACGACTTCGCCCAGAAGCTCCAGCGCGCCGAGGCCCGCATCGCGCAGGTGCAGCAGGAGTCGCAGACGAAGGTCGGCGAGATGGAGACGCGCCTGAAGGAGGCGCAGAGCCAGCTGGCGACCCGTCAGCGCCGCGTCGGCGAGCTCGAGCAGGCCATGGAGGGCGCCAACGCCGTTCGCACCCGCGCCGAGAAGGAGCTGCAGGCGAAGATCACCGGCGCCGAGCAGAAGGCGAACGACGCGGCGGCCAAGCTCCAGGCGGCCATCGCCGAGAAGAAGGCGATCGAGGGCGCGCACCAGAAGTCGCTCGAGGACTCGAACACCAAGCACAAGGCAGAGATCGAGCGCCGCGAGCAGGTGAAGGCGCAGGAAGTGAAGCGCCTGCAGGAGGCCGTGCAGGAGAAGTCGAAGCAGCTGAAGGTCGTCGAGCTCGAGCTGGCCCGCTACAAGAACAAGCCAGCGGGTGGTGCTGCGACGTCGAGCGCTTCGGCCGCGCGTCCTGCGGCGCCGCCGGCGGGCATTCCCATCACGACGGTGCCCAACGCCGCGCGCTCGCCGGCCGCTTCATTGTCTCAGCTGGGCGAAGAGTTCGAAGAGGCGACCAAGGTGAACATGATCCCCGAGGCGGCCACCCGACCGGCAGCGGCAGTCGCGCGCCCGACGACGGCTCCGCCCGCGGCCAGGCCCGCCACGCTGCCCGCGCGCCCGGCCATCACCGCCGCCGCGCCCAAACGACCCGGCCAGTCCGACGATCGCACCGTGGTGGGCCAGCTGCCCCCTGCCGCGAAGGACGAGGACGCCGACTTCACCAGCATCATCGACAAGCTGGGCGAGTAGCCCTCCGCGGGGCAGGTGGGCTAGAGGCTCACCTCCATGCGCCGAGCTCTCTCTCCCCTGCTCCTTCTCCTGGCCGCGGCCGGGTGCGACAAGACGCGCGTCAAACCTCCGGAGGTCGACGCCGGGCCTGTGTGTGAGGCCACCGAGCGGCTCGTCAACGGCCAGTGCCGCTTCGTCTGCCGGCGTGATGGAGACTGCGCTGCGGACCAGCGCTGCAACCTGCTCTCGGGCACCTGCGAGCCGAAGCCGCCCGAGCCCGACGCGTCGGTCTTCGTCCCCTGCACCGAGGGCGCGCGCCGGTGCAGCGTCAACGGCGCCTCCGTCGAGCTCTGTGGCGCCGATGGGCGCTTCACCACCGAGATGACGTGCCCGATGCCCGACGGCTTCTGCTCCAACGAGCGCTGCCTCGACTGCCGGCCGAACTCCACGAAGTGCGGCACGGCGCCGACGAACCTCGAGGTCTGCCAGAGCGATGGCTCGGGCTACCGCACGGTGCTGTGCGCGGGCATGGCGACGTGCACCATGGGCGAGTGCCGTGAGTGCACCGCCGGTGAGCGCCGCTGCTCGCCCGACGGCAAGGCCGTGCAGGAGTGCCAACGCCGCACCCAGCTCAACCTCTCGACGACGTGGGTGAACGTCGGCGACAACTTCGACGGCACCTGCATCACCCAGCGCTGCATGGGCACGGCGGCGCAGTCGGCCTGCGTGACGCCCGCGTGTATTCCCGGATCGAGCCAGTGCATGGGCTCGGGGATCCTCCAGAGCTGCAACGCGACCGGCTCGTACGACAACATCACCTGCACGACGGTGCCGGGCCTGGGCCCCACCGCGGAGTGCCAGAACGGCGCGTGCGTCGACGAGTGCGGCGACGCGGCCCGGCAGAAGAGCTACTTCGGCTGCGAGTACTGGACGGCCGTGATGGACAACCCGGTCGTCGCCTCGGTCTTCAAGGGCAACGTCACGAGCGGCCAGGGCGCGGTGAACAACGACTCGGAGTTCGCCTTCGTCGTCACCAACCGCTCCTCGTTGAACACCACGGTGACGGTCTCGCGCTTCATCAGCAACTCAATCCAGGTGGTGAAGTCGGTGACGGTGCCCGGCCGGCTCGACCCGATGACGCGCGGCCTCGCGGTGATCCGCGTGCCCTGGCAGTCGGTCGGCGATCACCCCACCATGGCGAACAGCTTCGACTCGGACTCGCAGAGCGGCCTCAAGCGCTACGGCTACCGCGTCACCAGCACCCGGCCGATCACCGTGTACCAGTTCAACCCGCTGGCGGCCTTCCGCGACACCGGCGCGTGCACCACGGCCACCTCGTGCAGCAACGCGGTGCCCGAGACCCAGGGACCGCTGTGTATGGGCAGCGTGTGCCGGCACTTCTCGTACAGCAACGACGCGTCGCTGCTCCTGCCGGCCCACATTCTGGGCACCAGCTACGTCGCGCTGACGCCGGAGCACATCATGAACCGCCGCGGCAGCAACGACCCGAACGGCGCGTCACGCATCGCCTTCAACGGCATGGTCACCATCGTCGGCACCCAGGACAACACGCAGGTCACCGTGCGCACGAAGGCGCGGACGCGGCCCGGCGTGGGAGTCACCGCGCTCAACCCGGGCGACGTGCAGACGTACACGCTCAACACCTACGACGTGCTGCAGCTCGCCAGCGACAACCCGGCGGCGACGCCGTCGACGGTCAACCTCGAGTGCGCGCTCAACCCCTACATCCCGAGCCGGGTCTGCTACTCGGCGACCAACTGCGTCGCCTGTGTCGTGCCGCCGGCGTCGTGCGGAGGGCTCTTCACGCCTCCGTGCTGCTGCTCCAACGCGGCCAACTGCGAGACGATCGGCAACCCGACGCAGTGCTGCTCACAGCAGTGCCGGGTCGACAGCGATCTCACCGGCTCGGTCATCACGTCGGACAAGCCCATCTCGGTCTTCGGCGGCTCGGCCTGCACCACGCGGAGCTACCGGGACACGGCCTGCGATCACGTCGAGGAGCAGCTCTTCCCGTTCGTCACGTGGGGCCGCAACTTCGTCGCGCTGCGCACCGCGCCGTTGCGGTTGTCGAACGGCCAGTTCGCCTCTGCCACCGCCGCCGGGCCCGACTACTACAAGATCGTCGCCGGCTGCCCCGCCAGCGCCTGCCCCAACGGCACGCGCCTCACGCTGACGCCCGCTCCCGCCGCTGGTGACGTGCTGAGCCCCAACCGCTGCACCGTGGGCGCGCTGGCGACCAACGACTGCCAGCTCGCCGGTGGCGCGTTCGTCGAGTTCCGCTCGAAGACGAACTTCACCATCACCGCGGACCAGCCGATTCAGGTGGCGCAGCTCTTCGCGAGCCAGAACGCCACCACGGGGAGCACCGGGGCCTTCCCGACGCAGGGCGACCCCTCGCTCATCCTGCTCCCGCCCATCGAGCAGTGGCGCAGCCAGTACACGGTGCTGACGGCGCCGGGCACGCGCGACAACTACCTGGGCCTCGTCATCGACTCGAGCCGCGTGCTCGAGGTGCGCGTCAACGGCACGGCGGTTCCGATGACGAGCTTCACGGCCGTCGGCGCCACCCCCTTCCGCGTCGCCAACGTGTCCGTGCCGGTGGGCACGCACGCGATCCTGGTGATCCCGCAGCCGGGACAGATGACGCTCCCGGGCGCGGGCGTGACGGTCTATGGCTTCGACGAGTACGTCAGCTACGGGTACACGGGCGGGCTCGATCTCACGACGATCGTCACGGGCATCATCCCCGGCGGGTGACACACGGTGGCGACCCGTCGAACGCCAGCGGCGCCGAAGGCACCTGGGAAGCGGCTGGCCGAGAAGCTGTTGCCGACGCTGCCGCCCCTCGAGGAGCGACGGCGTGCCCTCTACCGCGCCCAGTTCACCGTGCTGCAGTGCCGGGCGTGGGGCGATCGCACCTGGTCGAAGGACGTGCTGCGCGACGCGGAGCGCACGATCGGCATCGCGCGCTCGCTGCTGACGAAGACCGACGTGCCGGGCTACCCGCTCGTGCGGCTGAGCTGGTTGTGTGAGCTCGTCGTCGAGCTGCAGCGCGGGGTGGCCGACGATGGCCTCGATGACCTGAAGGTCGCGCGCGGCAACACGAGGGAGCTGGCGGAGCGGGCGAACGCGCTCCGCACACAGGCGACCAACCGACTGAAGGCCGTGCTGCAGGGCAACCGTGCCGCCCTCGCCGCCCTCTCGAAGAAGCGGATCGACAAGCCCACGCCGTGGCAGTGGGTCGCCGAGCTGACCAGGCTGGCCGACGAGGGGCGCCGACTGAGGGAGGACGAAGACACGGCCCTGCTCGCCGACGACTGTGCCCTGACGCCTGAGTTCCTGGACTCGCTCGACGCGCTGGCGAACGAGCTCGCCGAGCTGGTGCCCACCACCTGGCGCGGCGTGGGGACGAACGACTCCACCTTCACCAGCCACCTCGAAGGCCGCGTGCTCCGGGAGCTCGCCTTCCTCTGCGACCGCGTCACGGCGGCGCGCGGTGGGGGCTCGATGGTCGGCGCCCTCCCGCTCCCGCCCAGCGTGCGCGCTGCGTCCAGGCGCAAGTAGGCACGTCACCCTCGACAGGCGCGCGGGCCCCATCGACAAGCGGTCGCGGCTGCCTCGACACGCGGTCGGTGAAAGCTCGACAAGCGCTCGTCGGATGCTCGACACCCGCGCTGCGGACCTCGACACACGGTCGTCCGTTTCTCGACAAACGGCGAGCGGCCGCTCGACACACGAGCAAGGCGCCATCGACACACGAAGGTGGGCGGCCCGACGAACGCGCTGCGCGACCTCGACGACCGGTGCGCGGCCACACTGGAAAGCCCCGCACGGGGTGGGCAAGCCACCGATCGACGAGGGCGGACCGGGCAGCCAGATGTCCCGAGCCTCCGGCGTTCCGCAGGGACGTGGGGCGCGCCAGCACGGAGCGATCCTGCGCCTCCTGGTGCGCTGCCAGCCGGGAGCGCGCACCCAGGCCACGCGCTCACCGTGGGCGGCCCGATCGACCGCGCGAGGGAGTCAGGCGACCTCGACCGGCCGCCTCGCGCTGACGTTCCAGGCACGCGGCAGCTCGGCGTCGCAGAACGGGCAGACGAACCAGCGCTCCTTCACCACCGACTGCTCCCCGCAGGCGTCACAGCGACGGAACAGGAACTCCGGACTGAACCCGCCGGGCCCGGCCACCTCGGCCTTCACCAGGGCCGCAGCGAGCGCACTCCACGAAGCGACGTCAGGGCAGTAGCCGGTCGACTGGTTCGTCGCGCGCACGAGACGCAGTCGACCTCCCACGTCGCGAAGAAGAGCTCGCCCGCGGCCAGCACCTCGAGGCCTCCTGCGCACGCGACGTGCTCGGAGCGCCGGGGCGCCACCAACACCACATTGGAGAGAGACACCACGAAGGTCGCGCCCTCATCGAGAAGCCCCGGCACGACTGGGAGGAGCACCTGGTTCGCGCTGAGCCACGGGACTCCGGTGGGCCCGCGAGCGCGAGCTTCTTCGAGGAGCCCGCGGTTGCCGACGAAAGGGTACGCGAAGGGCATGGCGCCCTGACGTGCCCCTGCCTTCACGCTGACTACGGGATCGTCACGTAGATGCTGCGGCCACCCTCGAGCTCGCCACCGTTCCCGAAGCCTTCGGTGAACGCTCCCGAGAAGCTGATCTGCGAGTCGGCCGAGAACGCCGTCACCGTCGGGCGAATGCCGCCACCACGGGGATCCCACGCGCGGGTGTCGCTCAGCTTGCGGGCCGGGCGCTTGAACCAGCCACGCACGGTGCCGGCAGGCGTCGGCTCATCGAAGTCGAAGGGCACCGCCCAGAACTTGAAGTCGTTGCCGGCTCCAGCGCCTTGCCGTGCGCCGACCATCATCGACAGCCACACCTTCCCGTTCGGCAGCGAGGCGAACACCGGCGAGAACGCGTCGAGCTGCTTCCCCTGGAACTCCGAGCCCGGGAAGAGGATCTTCGTCTGGTTGTCGACGTCGAGCGTGAAGACCGACAGGTCCGAGCCGGTGGCCCAGATGCGCGAGGTGGGGTTCCACAACGACAGCTGAATCGACGAGAGGCCCTCGGCGCCCGGGAGCAGCGTCGTGTACGCGGCGATCGCGCGCTTCGTCTTCGGGTCGATCGTCACCGTCGGGTAGTCCTGCGGCAGCGGGTTCCCGAACGGCGGCACGCCCGTGTACGTCAGCGCGATCGGCGGCGTGAAGGTGCCCACCATGCCGTCACGGTAGATGCCGTAGGTCTCGGCGTCGCTCAGGCCTCCAGACAGCGTGCGCGTGGCGGTGAAGACGATGTGCACCTGACTGTCGCCCGGGAGCGTCGCGATGGACGGCCGAATCGGGCTGTACACGTTGCCGGCGTCGGGCGCCGACGAGGTGAAGGCGAGCTGACCGGCGTCTTCGACGTCGAGGCCCGACGTCACGTTGCGCGTCACCATGCGGTTGTCTTCGACCGTCACCATGATGGCGCCGCCCTGCCGCCACGCCGCGATGTCGCACTCGCTGATCACGGAGCCGAGGCCACCGTCGTCGAGCGCAGGCGGCTCGATGGTCACCGCGAGCTCACCCCACGTGCGGCCCTCGTCGAGGCTGCGGCGCACCCGCACGCCACGGCCCACGATGTAACAGGAGTACAGCGTCTTGCTCTCGTGGTTGTACGCGACGCGCACCCGGCTGCCGACGGTGTCGAGGGACGACGAGGTGGCGCTGTCGTCGATGAAGTCACGGCCGCGGTGGAAGCTGGCGTGGCCGATCAGCTGCCCTTCCTGCTCGAGCGCCACGAAGGTGCGCGCGGAGTCGATCGCCGCGATGTCGGGACGACGGCCGGGGAAGCCGCCCAGGTACACCTGCGGCGCCGGAGCGATCGGCTTCGTCAGCGCGATGAAGTCGTTCGAAATGAACGGCAGCGGAACGCCTGACGCCATCATCATGCCGCTGCCGGCGTCGAAGACCGTGCCGGCGTCGAACGCGGTGCGGTTGCAGGTTCCGTTGGGGAAACACTGGTAGGCGTTCGGGCAGGTGATGAGGCCTCCAGGCTGGCACATCTGCACCCGGCACTGGCCGAGGTCGCAGACGCGGTCGGTCCCGCAGTCGAGCGGGCCCAGGCACATCGCGCCACCGTCCATGCCTCCGCCACTGCCGGCGTCGGGCGCGCCGAACGCCGCGCGGCTGGTGCCGTCTTCGCCGATCATGAACCAGCGGCGGTACTCGTTCGCGCCAGCGTCGCTCAAGATGAAGTCACGGCTCGCCGGCATGGTGACGAAGAACGGCTCGTCGCGAACGCCTGCGTCCGAGATGCCGATCAGCGCCCATTTGGCGACGGCGCCCGAGCCCTGCAGCGTCGTCCACGCGAAGGCGAAGGAGCCCTCGTCAGCCACCACCACCAGCGAGAGCGCGTTGCCCCCGTCGTTGATGGGCTGAGGACCCGCGTCGGGCACTCCCGCGTCGAAGATGCCGCTGGGGTCGGGCAGCACCCCGGCGAAGGCGTCGCGACACGCCGACGAGATGCCCGAGAGCCGCATCACGCAGCCCGTGCGGGCGCCCACCCAGGCCTCTTTGGATGGCTCACTGCAGACCGGCAGCTTCTCGGCGCAGGTGAGGACGTCCAGGAGCAGCGTGCGGTCCTGCACCGAGCACTTGTCAGCCGAGGCGCGGCAGGTGGAGGCCTCTCCGAAGAGGTTGCCGGGCGGGATGCGCGTGCAGTCGCCGACCTTTGCCGTCTGATCGACCTGGCCGTTCTTGTCGCAGACCTGCGCCGACGTCGGTCCCGCGGGGCCGCAGGCCGAAGCGACCGCCAGCAGCGCTGCCGTGAACCACCGTGAAGTCGTCGTCATGTCGTGCCTGTCCGTCGAGAGGAGACTGCCCAGCCGGGTACCCGATTACTCAAGGCGGTGGGTGCTCGCCACTGTCACGAACAGTCGCACTGCACAGGCGCCGGTCAGAAGGAGCGCCGGGCCTCGCGCACCACGTCACGCCACCGCACGTGCGCCACGGCCCTCGCGAGTCGTCGGCCCTGGGGGCCCTCTTCGAGCTGCATCTGCTGCGTCACCAGCCGGGCGAGCACGAACGCCAGGGCGATGAGGAGCCCACCGGGCACCAGCGCCATCACCACCACGCTCAACACCTTCGCCGCAGCAACCATGACCGTCACACCCCGTCGGAGAGGATCAGGTGCAACTGCAGTCTCCGTGCCCTGCTCTTTCTGGGCGCAATTCGCTGATTTCGTTCCCGGTGGAGGCGTGGGCCCCTGAGGTTTTCTGAGAGCCTGGGGCAGGATCGCCACGGCACCCATGTCAGGGTGAGGTAAAAGCCCGCCGATGCCGTCCTCCTTTCAATCCGTCGATGACGCCGGCGCCCGCCTCGAAGCCGTGGGGTACCTGCCGTCGAAGTCCATCTCGACCGTGGCGTTCCTCATGGATCGGCTCGAGAAGCCGGTGCTGATCGAAGGGCCTGCCGGGGTCGGCAAGACCGAGTTTGCCCGGGCGCTCTCGCAGTCGCTGGGTCGCGAGCTGGTGCGGCTGCAGTGCTACGAGGGCCTCGACGAGGCCAAGGCCCTCTACGAGTGGGAGTACGCCAAGCAGCTGCTCTACACCCAGCTCCTCAAGGACAAGATCGGCGAGCTGATGGCCGGCGCGATGTCGCTGAAGGAGGCCGCCGACAAGGTCGCCGCGAGCGACAGCATCTTCTTCTCGGAGCGCTTCCTGCTCCCCCGCCCCATCCTCAAGTCGCTGACCGCCGACCAACCGTGTGTGCTGCTGGTGGACGAGATCGACAAGGCCGACCCGGAGTTCGAGGCGTTCCTGCTCGAGGTGCTGGCCGACAACGCCGTCACCGTGCCCGAGCTGGGGACCATCAAGGCCAGGCACATTCCCCGCGTGGTGCTGACGTCGAACAACGCGCGAGAGCTGTCCGATGCCCTCAAGCGCCGGTGCCTGCACCTGGCCATCGACTACCCCACGAAGGAGCGCGAGCTGGCCATCGTTCGCCGCCGCCTGCCGCACGTGTCGGAGCAGCTGGCGACTGCCGTGGTGAACGCCGTCGGGAAGCTGCGCGCGCTGGAGCTGAAGAAGGCCCCGTCGATCTCCGAGACGCTCGACTGGGCCCAGGCGCTGGTGCTCCTCAACGCCGACTCGTTGTCGCCCGACCTGATCGCCCAGACGCTCAACCTGGTGCTCAAGCACGAGACCGACGTCGAGAAGGCGAAGGCCAACCTGCATTCCCTGACGCAGGCTTGATGCGCCTTCCTTGATACAGCCCCACTGCACCCGGCCCCGGAAGCTGTGCTAGCCACGCGCGCATGAACGTTCGTGCGTTCCTCATCGGGTTGTTGATTGGCGTCGTCGGCGCGGTGGTTCCTTCGTGCGGTACCACCACGAAGAAGTGTCTTCGCTCGAACTGCGCGGGCTGCTGTGATCAGAACGACGAGTGCCAGGGCGGGACGGCGGCGTTCGCGTGTGGCGCCGACGGGCGAACGTGCTCCGCGTGTATGCCGGGCCAGGCGTGCGCGGCGGGCGCGTGCATCGCGGGCATGACGGGCGGCGGCGCGGCTGGTGGGAGCGCTGGCGGAGCGGGCGGCGGGAGTGCTGGCGGCGCGGCGTTGTGTGCCAACTGCAACGGCTGCTGTGACAACGGCGCGTGCCGTGGTGGCAACACCTTCACCGCGTGCGGCCAGGGTGGCGCCGCGTGCCAGAACTGTCAGGCGCAGAACAAGGCCTGCAACACGATGGGCCAGTGCATCACCTTCATCTGCCCCGGCTGCCTCTCGGATGCTGGCGCCTGTACGCCCGGGAACTCGAACCTCGCGTGCGGCTCGGACGCTGGCGTGTGCGCCCAGTGCGCGAGCAATCAGACGTGTTTCGGTGGTGCGTGCGTCACCGCGGCGACGTGCGGCCCCTCCAACTGCGGCGGCTGCTGTGACGGCACGATGTGCGTGCAGACGCCGTCGGCGACGAAGTGCGGTTCGGGCGGAACGATGTGCGTCGCGTGTGGCGGCGGGCTCGTCTGTACGTCGGGCTCGTGCGTCAGCGGAGCTGGCGGTGGCTCGGCGACTGGCGGCGGCTCGGCGGCTGGCGGCAGCGCAGGCGGCTCGAGTGCGGGTGGTACGGCAACGTGCAGTTGTTTGACGGGCTGCTGCGGAGCTGGTGGCGCGTGTGTCGCAGGTGATGAGCCCGGGGCCTGCGGAAACCCGACCTCGAACAACGGAAACTGCCGGCGCTGCGGCACGTTCTCGACGTGTCTTCCCCTGTCACTGCTGGGCCAGCCGCTCGGCGGCACCTGCTTCCCCTGAACGGCGTCCAGCGAGGGCGATGAGACACACGGCGGTGCAGTGTGCCTGCTCACGCGCGTCGTCTGAGTCGCTCTCCGTGAAGCGCCCGTCTGCCTGCTGATGGGCGACGAGCCGCTCGAGGAACTCCGGCTCCACCACCCTGCCCCCGGCCTGCAGACAGAAGATGATCTCGGCTGCGGGATCGATCTCTCCGCACGCCAGACGAAGCGGGAGCGACCGCGCGAGCTCATTGAGCGCAACGTCGGCGCCTTCGGTCTCGAGCGGGTCGCGCAGGTAGCTCGTCCACAGGAGGATCTGGTGGGTGCGCCAGTACGTGCGCTCCATGCCGGTCAGCGCGGATGGATCGGGGATCTCGAACTCGACGCCGAGGGCACCGGCAAGCTCAGCCAGGAGCCAGCCCGCCAACACCGACTGTTCCGTCACCTTCGCCACTGCGGCGCGCACGTCGGCTGAAGGGAGCGGCGGGTTCTCGAGGCCATACAGCGCGCGGAAGTAGTGCGCGTCGAGCCGCGCCATGACGACTTCCCACGGCAGGTCCGCCGGGAACGTCGACGGGAGCGCCGCCAGCCCCTCGAGCGCCGCGTCGAGCTTCGGCCCAAGATGGTGCGCTTCGAAGAACTCGGGCGCGTGCGCGCTCAGGCAATGGAGCGTGACGGCGCGATCGCTGACGTGCGCCTCGAGCGAGGTGTTCGTCAGCTCGAGGAACCGCTCCAGCGCCCGATCACATGGCGTCACTTGCGCTTCTCGAAGAACGCGATGGCCGAGGTGCGGTGACGGGCTCTCCACGCCAGGCACAGGTCGATGCCCTCCATCGCGATGGCGAAGTTGCGCGGCCCGCCGAGGTACTTCGTGGACCGCCCGTCGAAGAACGCCTTCGCGGCGTCACGCTGTTTCTCTTCACAGATGCCCGACGCCAGCCACACCAGCCCCGCCCCGCCGTCTTTCGGGAGCCGGCCGATGAGCGCGTCCCAGTTGGTCTCGACGAACTTCAGCGCCTGATCGCGGGTGCGGAAGTCGTTCGCGGCGCCCCACACGAAGCGCATCGCCTCGCGGGTCTCGAAGGTGTCGCCGAGCACGAGCGGGAGCTGCTGCTCGACGATCGATCGATCGCTGAACTCTGCGAGCGCGCCCAGCAGGCGGCCACGATCGGCGCGATCCTTCTCGGCCTTCGCCGCGGTGAGGAGCTTCGCGTGCAGGGCGGCGTCGCCTCCCTCTGCAGAGAGGCCGAGCACGACGTCGAGCACGTCGGGATGCACGGCCTTGCGATCGACCAGCCACGCCTCCACCAGCTTCCGGGCCTGCGCGATCACCTTCGGGTCCTTCCCGTTCCAACCCAGCGTGCCGATCAGCTGAGGGCGCAGCAGCCGGGTGTCTTCGTCTTCGCCGGGCTTCGGCGCGAAGCCGAGCTCGTCGAGCCGCTTCGAGAACAGCGCGCGGACGAAGGCCTCGTGTTTCGGGCGCAGCGCCTCGGGCAGCAGATCGCCACCTGGCGCCGACGCAAAGCCGAGCGCGTAGCCGAAGACGTGGCGGTCCTTCTCCTTCGCGCCGTACTCAGCGAGCTCGAGCATCGTGCCCAGCTCGGCGTCACCAGAGCGCACCAGCGCCGAGACGTCACCGAGCATGCCGACACGCTCTGGCACCGACAGCTTCGCGCCCGCCTTCTTGTAGACGTCGATGAGGGAGACGGGGCCCGCGAGGCTGGCGCGGTAGTAGCCGTCGTACCCATCGTTCGGGAGCACCCAGTCAGGGCACGTCTTCACCTCGCCCAACGGCATCGACGCCTTCGCCGCGTCGAGCATCGAGCACAGCCGCGTTTCTTTCCCCTTCACGGAGACACGCACGCAGAACGGCACCTGCCACGTCTTCGCCGCGTCGCCCGTCGAGCCGACCGGCAGGGCACGTCGTTGCGTGACCGAGAGGCTCGGCGCTCCCCCCTTCGGGCACTCGAGCGTGAAGGAGAGGATGGGGGCTCCCGGCTGGTCCAGGAACGTGCGGAACGGCGGCGCGACGTCTTTGCCTGACGCTTCGGAGATCGCCGCGAGGAAGTCGTCGGCCTTCGCGTTCTTGAACGCGTGCTTCGTGAGGTACGCACGCACGCCCTTCTGGAACCCCTCACGTCCGACGTACGCCTCGAACATGCCGATGACGGACGCGCCCTTGCCGTAGGTGATGCCGTCGAACGCGTTGGCGATGTCGTCGTTCGAGGCGATCGGCTGCCGGATGCGTCGCGAGTTCACCAGCGAGTCGCTGCCGATCGCGCCGTGCCGACGGTTGACCTGCGCGACATCCATCGCCCAGCTCGGCTGCCACTTCTCGAGGATGCGCGGCGTCATCCACGTCGCGAACGCTTCGTTGAGCCAGAGATCGTCCCACCACGCCATGGTGACGAGATCGCCGAACCACTGGTGCGCGAGCTCGTGCGTACAGGTGCCTGCGAAGCCGCGCTGACGGCCGGGCGTGTCGAGCTCGGGTTTGGAGAGGATGATCTGATGGCCGTAGGTGACGAGGCCCGGGTTCTCCATCGCGCCCATGTTCGCGGGGACCGAGATCTGATCGAGCTTCTCGTACGGGTACGGCGAGCCGAACCAGGCCTCGAGCTGCTCGAGGATCGGCCCGGTGGACTCGGCGGCCCACTTCGCTTCGGCCGTCTTGCCCTTCGGCACCACGATGCGCACCGGCGTCTTCTTCTGACCGTGCAGGCCGGCGTCGACGAACTCGAAGGTGCCGACTGCGAAAGCCACCAGGTAGCTCGGGAGCGGCAACGACTTCGCGAAGCGCACACGCTTGCGGGTGTCGCCGAGCTTCTCTTCGGAGATCTGCGGCGTGTTCGCGAGCGCGACGTGATCGGCCGAGACGGTGATCGACAGCTCCCAGGGCACCTTGAACTGCGGCTCGTCGAAGTTGGGGAAGGCACGGCGCGCGTCGATGGGCTCGAAGCTCGTGTACGCGTACCAGGCGTCGCCCTCCTTCACCTGGAAGAGGCCGTCGGTGTCTTTCTTCGAGAGCGCGCCAGAGAACGAGAGCGTGACGTCCTGGGTTCCTGGCGAGAGCAGACAGGTGGTCTGGGTGTTCTCACAGCGGGGCACGAGGGCGGCGAAGTGCTGATCGACGATGACGGCGTCTGCGGTGCGCTGCCCGTGCTCGGTGAGGAGCGTCGTGGGCGCGAGCTTCAAGTCGGTCGCGTTGAGCCACAGCACCTCGAGCGGCTTCGAGATCTCGACCTTCGCGGTGATCCGCCCTGAGAACGTGTCCTGGCCGGGGACGATGTCGAGATCGAGCTGGTAGCCGAGCGGTCTGGCGCCGTCGGGGAGGCGCACGCCGGGCGACACGAGCTTCGGCAACGGGCGGAGCGTCGGTGCGACAGGCGCGGTGTCGGTCTTGATGGACGGAGCCGGTGCGGTGCAGCCGACGGCGATCAGCGCGAGGAAGAGGAGTCGCATTGGCGCGCACCCTATTCCCGACGTTCTGGAGACGTGAGCGACTTTCCGCAGCCACGTGGCTCGCGGGCCTCGTTGCGCGAGTACTGACGCAGGCGCGACACTGCAGCTCGTGAAGCGGCTCGCGCTGGTGTTGATGGTGTTCACCCTGCCCTCACAGGCGTTGCCTCCGAGGTCAGCGAAGCTGCTGCTCGAGCGCGCGCGCAGTTATCTGGGAACGCCGTACGAGTTCGGCGGACGGAACCGGCTCGTGAGTGGTGGTCGACGCGAAGGTATCGACTGTCAGGGCCTCGTGTTCCTCGCGGCGCAGGCGTTGACGAGGTGCAGCTGGAAGTCGTTCTCGACGCTGAACGTCGAGCAGGTCTCGCGGAAAGAACTGGGGACGCCGGTCGAGGGCCTGGCGCCGATCGCGTCATCCGACTTCGACATCACGAAACTCCAGCTGGGCGACTACGTGATGCTGGTGGCGCCAGATCAGAACCCGGCGGAGGGCGCGATCGGCAAGTTGGGCGAGCAGGACGTCTGGGTCTGGCACGTCGGCTTGTACGCAGGCGACGGCAAGTGGGTCGTCGGCGACCACTACGCGGGCGCTGTCGTCGAGATCGATCTCAAGACCTACCTCACCGATCATGCCGACGTGTACACGGGCGTCTTCGTGATGCGCATGGCGAGCGCACCGAAGCCCACACGGTGCCGGTAGGCAGTCCACTCGTCCGATGCTGGTGACCAGTCGCCGTGGGTCAAGGTCAGAGGGTCATGACCGGAACCTCGGCCCTGCACCCTGATCGGCCCTTCGCCCGACACTTCGACCGGATGGTGCTCTGGTTCGGAGGCCGCCACGATCAGTCGCCGCACCAGGCGCTTCAGCGACGGTTCCTCCTGGGCTGCGCGCTGATCGCGATCGCCGAAGCAGTCGTCGCGTCGATCGCCAGCACGGTCGCTGGTCAGCTGCTCCAGACGTGGATGACGGCGGGGTTCGGCGTGTTGATCGTGGGGTGCCTCGGCCTTCTCCGGCGAGGCGTGGCCGTGCATGCCGTCGTCTGGGCAGCGCTCAGCTCGGTCGCGCTCTTCTTCTTCTTCATCTCGGTCACCACCGAGCGGCTGCACCCTGAGCAACTCCCGTGGCTGGTGCTGCTGCCGCTCGGCGCGGCGATCGCCACCCGGCCCGAAGGCCAGAGCGAAGCGACGTTCTGGGAAAAGCCGAACGTCGTGCTCGCCTCGATCCTCGCGTTCTTCGACGCCGTCGCCATCGTCGCCGCGCATCACTTCGGGTGGACGTTCAAGGACGCCGACGTGGTGAGTGACTGGGCCGCGCTCTTCGACTTCGGAACGCTGCTCGCGGGCGTCAGCGCGATGGTGTGGCTGCTCGAACGTGAGCTCCGACGGGCGGAGCACGAGAACCGGCTCTTGCGCGAGCTGCTGCCGATGTGCGCGTGGTGCCAGAAGATCCGCGACGAGCGCGGCGGCTGGGTGCCCGTCGTGAAGTACATGCAGGAGCAAGGCGCGCGCGTCACCCACGGCATCTGCCCGACCTGCTCTGAGGAGCACTTCTCGAAAGAGACGTGACGCGTCAGGGCAGCTCGAGCACCTGCCAGCGGATCTGCTTCGGGCCAGTCGACGACACCGTCACGTCGTCGAACGTGGTCACGCCGGAGAGCCGCACACGCTTCACGGCACCGAACGTCTCGACACTGCACGCCGCGCACGACGCGCCCGTCTTCACACCACGTCGCACCTCGAGCGACGTGCCATCGGCCAGCGTCATCGCTGCGAAGCCACCGGGCCCCAGCGCGGCCACCACGTCGAGCACATCGGCGCGCGACGCCTCGGTGACGACTCCGGGCTCGGTCGCCCGGGCGAGCGTCTGAACCTCAGCGTCGAGCAGCGGCACCAGCTGGTTCTCGACGACGAACATCGGCAACCGGCCGAGCGGCGCGGGCACCACCACATGGCCCGGGCCCTCGTGCACCGTCCCCTCCGTCCACTCCACGAAACGGCCGGGCGGCAACCACACGCGACGCTCCCGCACGCCACGGCGCACCACCGGAGCGGCGTACAACGACGGCCCGACGAAGAACGCGTCATCCACCGTCCACGCCTCGGGCAACGACGGGAACAGCAGGAAGGGCGCGCGGGTGATCGGCGCTCCGTTCAAGTTCGACTGCCGCGCCAGCGCGCGGAAATACGGCGCCAGTCGCGTGTGGAGCCCCGCGACCTCTCGATAGATGTCCTGCGTCTCGACGTCGTCCCACAGCTTCGCCTTGACGCGCTCCCCACCGACGGGATTCGAGCACGCATCTTCTTCATGCATCATCGGGCTCAGCGCGCTCATCTGGTACCAGCGCACGAGCATCTCTTTGTCGTGCGGCGCCTCGGTGAGGCACTTGTACCCGCCGATGTCGGAGCCCCAGTACGGCACGCCCACCATCGAGAGACTCAGGCCTCCACGCAGCATCGCCGGCAGTCCCACCGTCTCGTCGAAGCTCGCCTCGGGGTCACCGCCCCACACCTCGTACGCGTAGGCCTGGCTGCCCGTGTACCCAGCACGCACGAAGCACATGCGATCGGTTCCGTTCAGCACGTCGAACGCCGCTTTCGTGGACAGCACCGAGAAGCGGTTGTGCATCGACTCACCCGTGCGCCCATCGAAGAACCGCGACGAGCGCGCGACGTACTCGCCGAAGTCGTGCATCCACCCGTCGTAGCCAAGCTCGATGGTGCGCCCGAGCAACGACTGGAACCAGCGCACCGCCTCGGGATTGGTGAGGTCGACCGTCGAGACGGTCTGCGCGCCGCCTGACAGAAAGAACGTCGTCGCCGGCCCACCGTCAGGGAGCATCTCGAAGAAGCCCGCGTCGGCACCGAAGCCGTAGTCGTCGGCGCTCCCGCGTGCAGAGGCCGAGACGTACGGGTTGTTGTACGCCATGACCTTGAAGCCATTCGCGTGCAGCTCGTTCGTCCAGGCCTTGAGTTCCGGCTCGATGCCTCGGTGCGAACCCGACGGGAGCACGTGCATCGCGTCGTCGACCGTCGTGATCGGCAACCGGCGATCTCGCATCAGCTTCCACTCGGCGACGCCTTCGATCTTCGTGTCGCGGTTGATGCGCCGACGCGGGCCATACGACCAGTCGGGAGGCACCAGCGGACGGCCCGTGTCGAAGGTGAAGTCGTCGATCGCCTGGAGCGGCGAATCACGCACGTAGAACGTCACCGCGAGCGACGTCTCATTCGCGACCAGGCGCACCGTCTTCGGCTCGTCGGGCAGGTTGCCGAAGTGCACGGTGTTGCGGAAGTCGCTGGCCAGCCACACCGAGACGCCGTGCGTGGTGTGGAAGAACGGCACCGGGAAGTGCGTCATCGACGGCCCGTTCGGGTACGGGTTCGCCGCCGATGGGCCCGCGTCTTCACCGGCCCCGAGCCCGCCCTCTTCCGGCCACGAGTAGAGCGACTGCCCGGCGTGATCGAACGTCGCGGTGCGCTGGCCCATGCCGAAGTAGTGGGCTCCGTCAGGCATCACGAAGCCAAGGCCCGAGGTGTTGCTGTTCTTCCCGTCGTCGGAGATCTGCTTCCACTCCAGGCGCGCGCCCTCGATGTGCAGCGTCAACCGCAGCGAGCCGAGCTCGTCTTTGAACGAGAGCGTCGCGTTCTTCTCGTCGCTGCTCTCGAGCACTCCAGTGTCGAACACCCGCCACGGCCGCTCTCTCGGGCGATAGCCGTCCCACCCCGGCACCAGCTGCGGCTCGATGACGTACGTGTCGAGGGTGACGCGAGGGCCGTGGCGGGTCTCGAGCCGCGTCTTGCCGTCGACGCCGACGATCTTCATCGAGAACGGGGCTGGGACGAGCTCGACCGTGAAGCCCTCACCCTTCAGCCGAAGAGGCTCGGCGGGGCGCGGACAGCCGAGGGACAGAAACACGAACACCAGGAGCCAACGGAGCATGGGCGCCGTGCGTACCAGCCTCTGATTCCGTCCACCCCTCGGATTCCCAACGTCGTGGCGTCGCTCGAGAATGCCGGTCGAGCGGCAAGGCGCGCGTCACACACCCTCGGAATCAAGCGTGGCTACGGAACGAAGAGGTAGACCGCCCCGCTGTCGTTCGCGGTCTCGTCAGCCTGGTTCGCGTTGGGTCCTGGCGAGCCCGAGTTCTCCCACTGGGCGCCGACGACGAGCGTGTTGCCGTCGTCGCTCACCACGGTGCCAACGCCGAAGCCGTCGGAAGCGCCAGTGTTCGAGGCCTTCAGGTAGGTGTTCTGAGCCCACGTCGTGCCGGTGCGGTGGAACAGGTAGACGGCGCCACTCCCAGAAGCTGCTTCGTTGTTCTGGGAGCCGTTGACGCCCACCGCGTTGCTGTCTTCCGAGAAGGCCCCGACGGCGAGCAGGCGCCCGTCGGCGCTCAGGCTCACCTCGGAGCCGAACCCGTCATCCACCCCGGTGTTGGAGGCCTTCACGAACGCCTGCATCGCGAAGGTCGCGCCAGACCGCACGAAGACGTAGACGGCGCCGCTGCCGGAAGCGCCGTTGCTCAAGGTGTTCCCGTTGATGCCGGTCGCGGTGCTGTCTTCACCGGGCGCTCCGACCGCCAGGGTGTTCCCGTCTGCACTCAAGGCGACCGACGTGCCGAAAGAGTCGTTGTCGTTGAAGTCCCACGACAGCACCGAGGTGAGCTCGGTCCACGAAGCGCCGGTGCGCGTGAACACCGAGACGGAGCCACGACCAAAGGAGTACCCGTAGGCCCCCACGGCCAGCGTGTTGCCGTCGGCACTGATCGAGACCGCGTTGCCGAAGTAGTGGCCCGAGAAGGGCAACAAGCGCTTCACGTACGCTTGCTGCGCCCAGGTGCTTCCCGAACGAAGGAAGACGTAGGCCGCGCCCGCGTCAGCCTGGGAGTTGTTGGTCTGAGCACCCGAGCTGTCTTCGTTGCTGGCACCAACCGCCAACGTGTTGCCGTCGGCGCTCAGATCCAACGAGCCGCCGAAAAAGTCGCCGGCGCCGGTGTTCGAGGCCTTGAGCCAGGCCTGCTGCGCCCACGTCGCGCCGTTTCGAACGAAGACGTAGGCCGCGCCGCTGCCGGGCGCGAGATCGTTGGCCTGGCTGGGGCCGTTGACCCCCACCCCGTCGCTGGCCTCGAACAGCGCGCCCACGGCCAGCGTGTCTCCGTTGGCGCTGAGGGCGACGACGGTGCCGAACCGGTCGCCAGCGCCCGTGTTCGATGCCTTGAGATAGGCCTGCTGCGTCCAGCTCGCGCCGGTGCGCACGAAGACGTAGACCGCGCCGCTTTCGAGCGCGGAGTTGTCGGCCTGATTGCCTCCGACGCCCGTCGCGTTGCTGCCCTCGGAGTGCGCGCCCACCGCGAGCGTGTTGCCGTCGGCGCTGAGGGCGATCGAGGCGCCAAACAGATCTCCCGCGCCGGGGTTCGACGCTTTGACGTAGGCCTGCTGGCCCAGCGCGCGCGTCACCACCACGCTGTAGGTCCGCGTCGCGCCGGACTGGGCGGTAATGGTGATGACGACCGGCGTGGCGGGCCCGGCGAGGGTGATGCTCCGCGAGGAGGCTGGTGTGTACGCGGTGCCGTTGATCGTCACGCTCACGCCCGCAGGGAGCGGCACGGTGGCAGAGACGGAGACGGTCGAGGGCCCGGCCGCCGCGTTCACCACGTACGCGAGCGTGCTGGGAGAAAAGGCGATCGACCCGGGCGTCACCGACAGTCCGGAGAGCGTGGTGTCGTTCCACACACACGTAGTCCCCATGGGCACGTACCCGGCGTTGCAGGCGCACGTGCGGCTGCCGGGGGTGTTGGTGCAGGTCGAGTTGACGACGCAGCCGCCGTTGTTGACGAGGCACTCGTTGATATCGGCGCACGTCACGCCATCGCCGGTGTAGCCACTGGAGCACGTACACACGCGGCTCCCCGGAGTGTTCGCGCAGCTGGCGTTGGCGCTGCAACCACCGTTATTGGCGAGACACTCGTTCACGTCGTTGCAGACCACGCCCGTGCCGGCGTAGCCCGTGGTGCAGGTGCAGGTGCGGCTGCCTGGCGTGTTGCCACACGAGGCGTTGGGGCTGCACCCACCATTGTTCACCAGACACTCGTCGACGTCGGTGCAGGTGAGGCCGGAGCCAGTGAAGCCGCCGTTGCACGCGCAGGTGCGGCTCCCGATGGTGTTGGTGCACGCCGCGTTGGCGTCGCAGCCACCGTTGCTGGTGAGGCACTCGTTGACGTCGGCGCAGGTGAAGCCGTTCCCGGTGAAGCCCATGACGCACGCGCAGGTGCGGCTGCCGATGGAGTTCGTGCACGTCGCGTTCGTGCTGCAGCCGCCGTTGTTCGAGAGGCACTCGTTCACGTCGGTGCAGCTGAGGCCGTTTCCGGCGTAGCCCGGGTTGCACGAGCAGGTCCGGCTTCCTCCCGTATTGCCGCAGCTCGCGTTGGCGTCGCAGCCGCCGTTGTTCGTGAGGCACTCGTCGACGTCGGTGCACGTCAGACCATCACCCGTGTAGCCGACAATGCACGCACAGGTCCGGCTGCCGATGGTGTTGGTGCAAGTCGCGTTCGCGCTGCAGCCTCCGTTGCTCGAGAGGCACTCGTTCACGTCGACGCAGGTATCGCCAGAGCGCGCGTAGCCCATCGCGCACGCAATCCCGCAGGTGGCCGCGGAGCAGGTGGGCGCTCCGTTCGCCGTGGACGGACAGGCCGCGCATTGCGCTCCGCACGACAGGACGTCGGTGTTCGGCACGCACTGCTGACCGCACGCATGCTGGGTGGCGGGGCAGGCGCACGTGGAGGTGGAGGTGTTGCAGGTCGCACCAGTCGGGCACTCCGAGTTGAACCGACAGCCCGGCCTGCAGCTCCGCGTCACGGGGTCGCAGAAGAAGCCCGTTCCGCACGTCGCGGCCGGCACCGAGCAGTCCATCGGAAGGAGTGAGCACGCACCTGCGATGCAGACCTGAGCCCCAATGCAGCCCCGGCCGCACTGCCCGCAGTTGTTGGGATCGGACTCAAGCTCGAAACACGAGGTGCCGCACTGCCGGAGCGTGCCAGCACAGATTCCGGCGCCGCCGTCGGTCGCCGTGCCGCCACCTATCGCCGTGCCGCCGCCCATCGCCGCCCCGCCGCCCATCGCTGCGCCGCCGCCCGTCGCTGCGCCACCGCCCATCGCTGCGCCACCGCCCGCGCTTCCTCCACCGGTGCTCTCACCACCATCGGGCATCGACCCGCCGGCACTGCCACCGCCCACAGCCGATCCGCCACCTGTCGCATTGACGCCGACCAGTCGGCATCCACCCAGGACGCACGCCTCGCCGAAGACGCACGCGACGCACGCCGCTCCGCTCTGGCCACACTGCGCGGAGGTGCTCGGCGAAACGCACACGTTCTCGGAACAGCAGCCGTCACACGTACTCGGGCCACACACGGGCTGAGCCTGTCCACATGCGCTGAGGCTGGTGAGCGCAAGGCCTGAAAGAACGAGGAGCAGCTTCGTCGGGTTGGTCATGTCGGATCCTTGGCCATGGCGGAGCACGCCACACGGGAGCGCGTCCCTTATCGAGTTGAACAGGTCAAGCGAGGCGCTTCACCGCTGGCCGCGTCGACGGCGCGACCACAGCAGCATCGCGATCGCGAGCACTCCGCTCGTGCCCATGCCCTCGAGGCCGGTGGCGCAGCTGCAGCCCATCTTCGCGCCCTCGACCGTGAAGGTGACGACCTCGCCCGGCCCATCACCCGCGAAGTTCTGGGAGAAGAGACAGCCGAAGTACGTGCCCGGGCGAATGTCGCTCGCCACCTGCGAGAGCGGCACGTCGGTGAAGCCCGCCGGCACGTCGATGGCCACCGCAGGGACGCGCGTGCCGAAGCCGAAGGTGCAGCTGCCGGGGTTGCTCGCGCCGTACCGGAAGGCCGCGGTCGACGCCGAGCCGTTCGGGTTGACGGTGCCCTTGAAGACGACCGTGCCATCGGCCTGCGGCTCGATGCTCACCGTCTTCGCGATGGGAGGCGCCGACGTCGTCTGGAACGCCTGCACCGCTCCGAACGCCGCGCCGCCCATGTTCGAGGCGACCGCGCAGAAGAAGTACTTCGTGTTCGGCCGCAGCCCCGAGATGGCGAGCGTGTACGGAGCCGCCGTGGTGCCCGCGCCGAGCGTCATGCCGCCCATCGCCGGCACCCGCGTGCCGAACATGTCGTCACACGAGGTGGGCATCACGTCGGCGTAACGGAACCAGCCCGTCGCCGCGGTGCCGTTCGGGTTCACCGTGCCGCTGACGGTCGCGCTGGTGCCCACCACGTCGGTCGCCATGCCCGTCGTCACCACCGGAGGCGGCGCGAACGAGTTGAACTGCAGCACCTGGCCAAAGCTCTTGCCCAGCGGGTTCTCAGCGATGGCGCAGAAGAAGTACGTCACGCCAGGGTCGAGGCCGGTGACGACCTCGGAGAACGGCGTGTCCATCGTGCCTGCGGGAACGGTGGAGCCACCCGCCGCCGGCGCGCGTCGCCCGAAGGTGTCGTTGCACGTGCCCGGGTCCACCGTCGCGAGCCGGAACCAGGCGATGGTGGGCGCGCCGGTCGGGTTCACCGTGCCGTTGAGGCGAGGCGTCGCGCCGGTGAGCTGCGAGGCCGACGACGTCACCACGACGGGGACTCCCGGCGTCGTGAAGCTCTGCACCGCGCCGAAGCTGGTGCCGACGTCGTTCGTCGCCGCCGCGCAGAAGAAGTACCGGGTGCCACCGGCGAGCCCAGTCAGCAGCTGCGACACGGCCTGGCTCGTCGCCGCTGCGGGAACCGCGATGCCACCCGTCGTCGGGAAGCGCGTGCCGAAGGTGTCGGTGCACATGCCGGGGTTGGTCGTGCCGAAGCGGAAATACGCCGTCGCTGCGTCTCCGTTCGGCGTGACCGTGCCGTTCACGGTGGCCTGCGTCGCCGTCGTGGGCTGGCCGGTCGTCGTCGTCACCGTCGGCGTGCGAGGCGTGGTGAAGGTCTGCACCGAGCCGAAGGTGGTGCCGGCGGAGCTCGTCGCTCCCGCGCAGAAGAAGTACGCGGTGCCCGGCATGAGGCCCATGAGCGCTTCGGTGAACGGCGTCGCCGTCGAGCCGGAGCCGACCGGGGTGCCCCCCGTCGCCGGAGCCCGCGTGCCGAACGTGTCGGTGCAGGTGCCGGGGTTCGTGGTGCCGTAGCGGAAGAAACCGGTGGAGGCCGAGCCGTTCGCCGTGCCCGTGCCGTTGAGCGTCGCGCTGATGCCCGTCACCATCGTCGCCGCTTGCGTCGTGGCCGAAGGAGGCGCCGCGCCCGTGGTGAATGAGAGCACCGTGCCGAAGCTGAGGCCGACCGAGTTCGACGCGATGGCGCAGAAGAAATACGTCGCGCCAGGCGTGAGGCCAGTGAGGGCCTGCGTGAACGCCACGGCCGTGCCACCGGTGCCGAGCGCCGCACCGCCCGTCGCAGGCGCCCGCGTTCCGAACGTGTCGTTGCAGCTGGTGGGGCTGGTCGTCGAGTAGCGGAAGTACCCCGTCGTCGCTGCGCCGAAGGGCGTGCCGGAGCCGTTGAGCGTCGCGCTCGCCGAGGTGACCGCGGTGGCTGCCGACGTCGTGACAGCCGGAGCCGCCAGCGTCGTGAAGGTCAGCACCGACCCAAACGACGTCCCAATCGAGTTCTGGGCGACGGCGCAGAAGAAGTACGTCGTCGCGCCAGACAGGCCAATGAGGTTCTGCGTGAAGCTCTGCGGCGTGCTGCCGCTGCCGAGGCTCGCGCCGCCCGTCGCAGGGAAGCGCGTGCCGAAGGTGTCGTTGCAGGTGCCGGGGCTCGTCGTCGAGTACCGCACCCACGCCGTCGTCGCGTCAGCGCCCGGGTTCACCGTGCCGCCAACGAGCGCTGCCCCCGACGTCACGTTCGAGGCCGCGGTCGAGGTGACCGTCGGTGCGCCCGGCGTGAAGAAGGTCAACACCGAGCCGAAGCCAGTGCCGTTGCCGTTCTGCGCGATGACACAGAAGTAGTACGTGGTGGCGCCGGTGAGTCCGCTGAGCGTCGTGCTCGCCGCGCTCGCCGAGTTCCCGCTGCCGACGTTGATCGCGACGATCGGCGCTCGCGTTCCGAACGTATCGTTGCAGCTGCCCGGGTTCACCGCGCTGAAGCGGAACCAGGCCGTCGTCGCGCTGCCGAGCGGGTTCACCGAGGCGTTCAACGTCGCGCCAGTGCCCGTCACGCCCGTCGCCGCGCTCGTGGTGACCGTCGGTCCCGTCGGAGTCGTGAACGACGTCAGCGCGCCAAACGTGGTGCCGACCGAGTTCGTGCCGATCGCGCAGTAGTAGTACGTCGTCGACGGCGCGAGGCCTGACAACGAGGCAGAGAACGGCGTGACACCCGCGCTCGCAAGCACCGTGGTACCGCCAGCGCCGGGCGCACGAATACCGAAGGTGTTGTTGCAGACGCCAGGGCTCGTGGTGCTGAAGCGGAAGAAGCCCGTCGTGTCAGAGCCTCTCGGGTCCGCCGAGCCGTTGAGCGTGGCGACGCTGCTCGAGACTCCACTCGGTGCGACCGTCGTCACCGTCGGAGCGCCCGGCGTGCTGAAGGTCTGCACGGCACCGACGCCCGTGCCCACCGCGTTCGAGGCGATGGCGCAGAAGTAATACGTGGTGCCCGAGGAGAGGCCGGTCAGGTTCGCGATGAAGGAGACCGCGCTGGTGCCGGAGCCCAGTGACGTGCCGCCGCTGAAGGGGGTGCGCGTGCCGAACGTGTCGTTGCAGGTGACCGGATTCAACGTGCTGTAGCGGAACCACCCCGTCGCTGCGGAGCCGATGGGCGTGCCCTGCCCGTTCAAGGTCGCCGAGCTGCCAGTCACGTTCGTTGCGGCCTGCGTGGTGACGGTCGGCGCCGCCAGCGTGGTGAACGTCTGCACCGTGCCGAACGCCGTGCCCTCGGAGTTCTGCGCGATCGCGCAGTAGAAGTACGTCGTCGACGACGAGAGGCCCGTGACGAACTGGCTGTACGTCGTGCTGATCGAGCCTGCGCCGAGGTTGCTGCCGCTGCTCGCGGGGAAGCGCGTGCCAAAGGTGTCGTCACAGGCGCCGGGGCTCGTGGTGGCGTAGCGGAACCAGGCGGTCGTCGTGGCGCGGTTCGGGTTCGCGGCTCCATTGAAGGTAGCGGTCGAGCCGAGCACCGACGTCGCGGCGCTCGTCGTCACCGTCGGCGCGCCGGGCGTCGTGAAGGACAGGAGCGGACCAGGTGTGGTGCCGATGGCGTTCGAGGCGAGCGCACAGAAGAAGTACGTCGTGCCTTGCAGGAGTCCGGTGAGCGGCTCCGAGTACGCAACGCTCGTGCTGCCGCTGCCCAGCGAGGTGCCCGCGATCGACACGCGCGTGCCGAAGGTGTCGTTGCAGGTGCCGGGGCTCGTCGCCGAGTAGCGGAACCAACCAGTGCCGGCCGTGCCACGGGGGTTCGCCGAGCCGTTCAACGTCGCGCTGGTGCCGGTGACGAGCGTCGCCGCCGAGGTGATGACGGCAGGCGCCGCGGTGGTGGTGAAGGAGCGAACGACGCCGAACCGCGTGCCCGCCGAGTTCGAGGCGATCGCGCAGAAGTAATACGTCGTCGCCGGGAGCAGGCCCGAGACGAGCTCGGAGTACGGCGCCGGCATCGTGCCACTGCCGAGCGCGGTGCCGCCCGTCGCAGGGACGCGAGTGCCAAAGGCGTCGTTGCACGTCGAGAGGAACGTCGTGCTGTAGCGGAACCACCCGGTGGTCGCGCCGACGTTCGGGTTCGCGGTGCCCTCGAGCGTCGCGGTGGTGCTGCCAAACGTCGCGATGGGCGACGTGACGACGGCAGGCGGGCCAGGCGTGACGAAGGTCTCGACCGCACCGAACGACACGCCCGCGGCGTTCGAGCCGACCGCGCAGACGTAATACGTGGTGCCCGCGAGCAGCCCGGTGATGGCTCCTGAGTACGCGGTGGCCGTGTTCCCGGAGCCGAGCGGATAGCCGCCAGACAGCGGCTGCCGGGTGCCAAAGGTGTTGTCGCAGGTGACGGGGTTCACCGTGCTGTAGCGGAACCAGCCTGTGGTGTTCGCGTTGTTCGGGTTGCCAGTCGCGTTGAGCGTGGCTCCGCTGGCAGTCACCAACGTCGCCGCTCCCGTCACCATCGTCGGCGCGTTGAGCGTGGTGAACTGCTGCACGGCGCCGTAGCTCCTGCCCACCACGTTGTCGGAGATCGCGCAGAAGTAGAACGTGGTGCCGGCGGCGAGCCCGGTGAGGCTCTGCGAGTACGAGACCGCGCTGGTGCCGTTGCCGAGCGCCGAGCCGCCCGTCGCCGGAGCCCGCGTGCCGAACACGTCGTCACACGTCATGGGGTTCGTCGTCGAGTACCGGAAGTACCCCGTGGTGTCGGCGCGGTTGGGGTTGCCGGTGCCGTTGAGCAGCGCGCCTGAGCTCGTGACCGCCGTGGCAGAGACCGTCGTCGCGGTCGGCAGGCCGGGCGTGGTGATCGTCAACACGCTCCCGTAATTGATGCCCACCGAGTTCTGGGCGATCGCGCAGACGTAATACGTCGTACCCGTCGAGAGGCCCGTCACCGGCTGCGAATACACGACCGGGGAGTTGCCGAACGGAATCGCCGTCCCGCCCGTCGCAGGCACGCGCGTTCCGAAGGAGTCGTTGCAGACACCGGGGTTGGACGTCGCAAAGCGGAACCACGCCGTCGCCGCAGCGCCGTTCGGGTTCGCGCTGCCATTCAAGGTTCCGGTCGTCGCCGAGAGAATCGTCGGCGTTCCAGTGGTGACGCCGGGCACCTGCGGGGGCGTGGTGAAGGTGAGCAGCGCTCCGAGCTGCGTGCCGATGGTGTTCTGGGCGATCGCGCAGAAGTAATACGTGTTGCCAGGCAAGAGGCTCGCGATGGACGCGGCGTTCGACGAGGGCGTGCTGCCAGCGCCGACGAAGGTGCCGCCCGAGACCGGCGTGCGGGTACCGAAGGTGTCGTTGCAGGCCGTCGGATCGGTGAGGCTGTAGCGGAACCACGCCGTCGTCGAGGTGCCATTCGGCGTGATGGTGGAGTTGAGCGTGGCCGTCGTCGAAGTGACGGGAGACGCAGCCTGGGTCACCGTTGTGGGCAACGCGACCGTCGTGAAGGTGACGATGCTCCCGAACGTGGTGCCGATGGAGTTCTCGGCGATCGCGCACCAGTAGTACGTCGTGCTCGGGGCGAGCCCGGTGAGCAACTGAGTGAAGGTCTGCGCGGTGTTGCCTGAGCCGACGCTGGTCCCTCCACTGACGGGCGTGCGCGTTCCAAACGCGTCGTTGCACGCGCCCGGGTTCGCGGTGGCGTAGCGGAACCACGCGGTGGTGGCGTCTCCGCGCGGCGTCGAGCTGCCGTTCAGCGTCGCCGAGGTATCAGAGATGAAGGACGTCGAGGCCGAGGTGACGAGCGGCTGCAACGCCGGCGTCGTGAAGGACAACACCGCGCCGTACGAGGTGCCCACCGCGTTCGAGGCGATCGCGCAGAAGTAGTACGTGGTGCCCGGGAGCAGCGCCATCGGCGTCACCGAGAACGGAGTGGTCGACGAGCCCGAGCCCAGCGCGTTGCCTCCCGACAGCGGCGCCCGCGTGCCGAAGACGTTGTCACAAGTGCCAGGGTCGGTCGTCGCGTAGCGGAACCACCCCGTCGCCGCGCTGCCGTTGGGAATTCCCGTCGCGTTCAGGGTGCCCGCGGTCGCAGAGACGCTGGTCGCGGGCAGGGTCGTCACCGTCGGCGCAGCAGGCGTCGCGAACGTCACCGGCAACCCAACCCCGACGCCGACCGAGTTCGAGGCGAGGGCACAGACGTAATACGTGGTGCCCGGCGTGAGGCTGGTGAGGCTGACGCTGAAGGGCGTGTTCGAGAAGCCTGCGCCCAGGTTGGTGCCTGACGACACCGGCGCGCGCGTGCCGTAGCTGTCGTTGCACGTGCCGGGGTCCGTCACGCCGTACCGGAAGTAGCCGGTGGCCGACGCGCCCTGCGGGTTCGCCGAGCCGTTCAGGAACGCCGAGGTGCCAGTGATGCTGCTCGCGGCGCTGGTGGTGACCGTCGGCACGTTCGGCGTCGCGAAGCTCACGACGTTCCCGAAGCCGGTGCCGACCACGTTCTGGGCGATGGCGCAGAAGTAATACGTCGTTCCCGGCAGCAGGCCCGTCAGCGCCTCGCCGTAGACGATCGACGAGTTCCCGCTCCCGAGCGCCGTGCCGCCCGTCGCGGGAGCGCGCGTACCGAAGCTGTCGTTGCAGGTGCCGGGGCTGGTCGTCGAGTAGCGGAAGTAGCCGGTGCTGGCCGCTCCACGGGGCACCGCCGAGCCGTTCAACGTCGCCGTCGTGCCGGTGATGAGCGTGGCCGAGCTCGTCGAGACGATGGGCGCCGTCGCTGGAGCGATGAACGTCTCCACCGAGCCAAAGCTGGTGCCGACGTTGTTGCTGCCGATCGCGCAGTACCAATACTGGGTGCCCGGCGTGAGGCTGATGCTCTGGGTGTACGGCTGCGCGACGAGCCCCGTGCCGAGGAACGTGCTGCCCGAGAACGGCGCGCGGAAGCCGAAGCTGTCGCTGCACGTGCCGGGGTCGCTCGAGGCGTAGCGGAACCAGCCTGAGGTGCTCGAGTTGTTGGGCGTGCCGGTGCCGTTCAGCGTCACGCTCGTCGCGAGCAACGACGTGGGCGGGTTGGTCACCATCGTCGGCGCGTTGGGTGTGGTGAAGGTGACGACGGCGCCGAAGCCGGTGCCTTCCGAGTTCGTCGCGATCGCGCAGTAGAAGTACGTCGTCGACGCGCTCAGCCCGCTCACCGACTGCGCGAACGACTGGTTGAAGGTGATCGTCGTTCCGCTCGACACCGGAGCCCGCGTTCCGAACGTGTCGTTGCACGTGCCCGGGTCGGTCGCCGAGTAGCGGAAGTACGCGAGCGCCGTGGCGAGGTTGGGGTTGCTGACGCCGTTGAAGGTCGCGAACGTTCCGCCGAGGCCCGAGACGGCCGACGTGGTGACGGTGGGGATGTTGGGCGTCGTGACGCTGACGGGCGAGCCGAAGCCCGTGCCTGCCGAGTTCGACGCGATCGCGCAGAAGTAATACGTCGTGCCGCGCGTGAGGCCGGTGATCGGCTCGAGGAAGGTCTGTGACGTGTTGCCTGAGCCGAGGTTGGTGCCCCCGCTCGCCGGAGCGCGCGTTCCGAACGTGTCGTTGCAGGTGCCGGGGTTGGTGGTCGCGTAGCGGAAGTAGCCGGTCGCCACGGCGCCGCGAGGCACGGCGGTTCCGTTGAGCGTCAACGTCGTGCCCGTCACCAGCGTCGCGGAGTTCGTCGACACCGCAGGAATCGCGGGCGGAGTCGTGAAGCTGCGAATGCCGCCAAAGCTCGTGCCGACGCCGTTCGCCGCGATCGCGCAGAAGTAATACGTCGTGCCGGGCAGCAGCCCACTGACCGTCTGCGAGTACGCCACCGCGAGGAGGCCTGCTCCGAGGCCCAGGCTGGTGGAGCTCGGCGCGCGCGAGCCGAACGTGTCGTTGCAGACACCCGGGTTCGTCGCGCTGTACCGGAAGTAGCCCGACGTGGAGCTGCCGTTCGGGTTCGCGGTGCCGTTCAGCGTCGTCGTCGTCGAGGTGAGGAACGTCTCGGCTTCGGTCGTCACCACCGGAACTGCAGGCGTCGCGAAGCTCTGCACCGCGCCGAACGTGGTGCCTTCGGAGTTCTGGCCGATCGCGCAGAAGAAGTACGTCGTGCCAGGGGTCAGCCCCGTCGCGCCTTGCGAGTACGCGCTCGCGAAGGTCGCCGAGCCCATGTTCGAGCCACCCGTGAGCGGCACGCGCGTGCCGAACGCGTCGTTGCAGGTGCCCGGGTTGCTGGTCGAGATGCGGAACGAGCCCGTGGTGGGCGCGCCGTTCGGGTTGATCGTTCCCGACAGCGTCGCGCTGGTGCTGGTGATGCTGGAGGCTGAGCTCGTGATCGTCGTGGGCGCGGCCACCAGCGTCGTCAACGAGAGCGGCACACCAATGCCCGTGCCCTGCGAGTTGTCGGCGAACGCGCAGAAGTAATACGTGGTGCCGGGCAGCAGGCCGGTGATCGTCTGGTTGTAGTTCTGCGACGAGTTGCCCGCGCCGAGCGCCGAGCCGCTGCTGACGGGAATGCGCGTGCCAAAGAAGGTGCTGCAGCTGCCGCCCGGGCTCGACGAGGAGTACCGGAAGTACCCCGTCGTCGTGGCGCCGTTGGGTGTCGCCGAGCCGTTGAGCTGCGCCGAGCTGCTCGTCACCAGGGTCGCTGCTTGCGAGAACACCGTGGGAGAAAGCGCAGGCGTGGTGAACGACAGGATGTTGCCGAACCCCGTGCCCGAGGCGTTCTGCACGATCGCGCAGAAGTAATAGGTGGTGCCGGGAAGCAGGCCCGTCGTCGTCACCGAGTACGGAACGTTCGTCGTGCCCGAGCCGACCGCCGTCCCGAGCGTGCCGGGAACCCGCGTGCCGAAGACGTCGTCACAGGTGCCGGGGCTCGTGGTGCTGTGCCGGAACCAGCCCGTCGTCGCCTCGCCTCCAGCGTTCGCCGTGCCGTTGAGCTGCGCCGAGCTGGCCGTGATGCCGTTGGCCGAGTTCGTCGTCACCGAAGGCGCCGCCGCGAACACGGGAAGCGAGAAGACCGTCACCAGCGCTGCAAGTCGTCGAAACATGGACCACCCCTGTCGGCGCGTAGACCCTCGAATCCCATTCGATGTGCACCTTTTCCCTCCACGTCATTGGAATGAGGGGGGTCGTTATTTCCGACCTTTACGAAAGAGACAGGGGCGGTGATCGATCATGCTCCGCGCCGAACACAGACAGTCCGATCTCCATGGCGCACCCTGCCCCCACCCAGTCGACCGCCGTCTCGCTCGCCGAAGCTGCGTCTCGCGGCGACACCGAGGCGATGGCGAAGCTGCTCAAGCTCCTCGCGCCCGGAATGATCCGCGCGGCCCAGGCGCTGCTCAGCCGAACCCACCCGGACGTCGATGACGTCGCACAGCAGTCGATGATCGCGCTCGTGCAGGCGATGCCCACCTTCCGCGGTGAGTGTTCGCCTGCGCACTTCGCGAACAGCATCGTCGCCCGCTATGCGCTCGCGGCCCGGCGGCGGCAGACGAAACGCGAGACACGCACCGACGATGGCGTCGAGGTCGATGGGCTCTTCAGCGACGCACAGTCCGCCGTCGATCACGTGCTGGCCGAACGACGGCGCGGCGCGATCCGCGAGCTGTTGTCGACCCTGCCCGAGAACCAGGCCGAGACGCTCGCGCTGCGCGTGGTGCTCGGCATGTCGTTGGGAGAGGTCTCCGCCGCCACCGGCGTGCCGCTGAACACCGTTCGCAGTCGTATTCGCCTCGCCAGGGAGGCCCTCATGAGCCGCATCGAATCGAACCCCACGCTCCTCGAACTGCTGGAGCCGTCATGACCGCCCCCGATCTCCACCCGGAAGAGCTGCTCGACGGCGCCGCTGCTGGCGTGTTGTCGACCGACGAGCGCGCGCGCCTCGACCTGCACCTCTCGGCGTGTCCTGCGTGCCGGTTCGAGCTTCAGGCTCGCGCTGACTTCGCCGCGATGCCGCTGCCCTCGATGGCGGTGGATGAGCTCGTCACCCGCGCGCTCGCTGGCATGCCCTCGGCATCGGTCGCGCCGGCTCGTCGTCGTCGCGTCTCTCCGGCGATGGCGTTCGCTGCGGTGTTGATGGTCGGCGCGGTGAGCTTCGCAGCCGCGGGCCTCGCCCGGCCCATCGCGGTGCTGCTCGGAATTGCGGCGCCGGAGGTCATCTCTCAACCAGTGCCCGCTCCGTCGCCGCGCGTTCAGCGGCCGGCGCCGACCGTTCCGATGATCGAGGAGATCGTCACGCCGCCCGCGCCGCCGCTCGTCGAAGTGCCGGTGGTGCAGCCTCGCGTCGTCGTCGAGGAGCGCAAGCTGAGCCCGCCCCCGCCTCCACCTGCGCCCGTCATCACCGCGGCGGAGCTCTTCCGCCTCGCGACCGCCGCGCGCACCGAGGGCCGACGCACCGACGCCGAGCAGACCTACCGCGAGCTGACGAATCGGTTCCCCTCGTCTCCTGAGGCCAACGTCTCGCACGCCGTGATGGGCCGGCTGCTGCTCGATCTCAACCGGCCATCCGACGCGCTCGTCGAGCTCGACGCCGCCCTCGCTTCTCGTGACGGGTCGCTGCGTGAAGATGCGTTGGCCAACCGCGCGCTCGCCCTCGACGCGTTGAATGACGTCGCCGCCGCCCGCACCGCCTGGGAGCTGCTGCTCACCGAATTCCCGACGTCGATTCACGCCAGGCGTGCGAAGGAGCGACTGGAGGTCCTGACCGCTCCGTGAACGCCCGCTGCTCGCTCGCCGTGATGGTGCTCCTGACGAGCGCGAGCGCGTTCGCCCAGGGCCGTCCGGTGGCGGTGCTGCGAGAGGTGAAGCCCGCGCCGTCAGCAGCGCTCGAGGCGTCCCTTCGGGAGATGCTCGGCCGGCTCGACGTCAACCTCGACCCGTCTGCAGGTGATGGCGGCGTGCCAGCGCTCGCGGTGGTCGACGTCGACTTCGCGACCGGACAGATCGTCGTCGACAGCCCCAGCCGCGTCGTCACCATTCGACGCACCGTGCCGCGCGAGGTGTCGGGAGACGTCGCGACCGAGACCGCTGCGACGTTGATCGCCTCGTCGATCGACGTGCTGCTTCACACCGACCCTCCTCGGCAGCCGATCAGGGTCGAGGTGCCTGAGCCGATCGTGGTCCAGACGGAACCTCCCGCCCGGCCAAAGCTCAGCCCGGTCGGCCTCGATCTCGGCGTGGGACTCGGCGCGAAGTTGCTCGGCGGCAGCTCGACGGTCGACTTCGGCGGGTCCGTTCACGCGCTCCTGTCGATTCCCCACGGCACGCAGCTGCCCGGAGTGCTCGCCGCCGTCACGTTTCAGCCCGGGTTCGATCTCGAGGGCGACACCGTCACGCTCCGAGGGAGCCTGTTGTCGCTGCGGCTCTTCGTTCAGCTCGAGATGATTCGGTGGAAGTACGGCCGGCTCGAAGCCGGTGCTGGTGGTGGTCTCGATCGTTTTGGGTTCACGCCGCTCCAGCGAGAAGGCGAGCTCTTTCGCCAGACGGGCACCCGCGTCTCCGTGGCGCCCATTCTCGGCGGGTTGATCACCTATCGCTTCCCGGTTGGAGACACCGTGCACCTGTTCGCCTCGGTTTTGGTCGACGGCGATCTGCGCCCGGCGCGCATGATGATGGGTGCGCCGTCACCCGACATGAACGACCCGCGCCCGTGGGCCGTTCGGCCCTCGCTGCAGCTGGGCGTCTCGTTCGCGCCACTTCGCGCACGCGAGTGATCGCTTTTCGCCGGTGCTGATCACCTTTGGAGCGAGAGGGCCGCGCCTCTCGCAACCCGAATTGAAAGGTGAACCGCCATGCCTCGCACGTCGCCGTTCCAGCTCGTTGGACTCCTCGCTGCCCTGCCGATCCTCGCCGCCTGCGGAACCGACACGCTCGTCGACGTCGCGTCCGAGACTGCCGCGCTCGTCACTGCCGAATGCGACGCGCAGGCCTCAGGCGTCGCCGTCGGGGCCTGCTTCGCCACGTTCCGCACCTGCAAGACCGCCGAGGGAGCGGTCGAAGCCGACTGCCGCGCCGTGCTCGACGCGTGTCTGCCTGAAGGTCTGCCGGAGCGCGCTCGTCACGGCGGCGGCTGTCACGCCGATGGCGGTCGACCTGAAGGTGGGCCTCCTCGCGGTAGTCCCGAGGGCGGCCCGCTCGGCGGTCACCTCGGCCCGCCGCCGGAAGGCGACGGTGGTGGGCGCGGTCCTGGTGGGCCCGGCGGTCATCGCGGCCCTGGGGGACCCGGTGGGCAGCGCGGCCACGGTGGACCTCGCGGCTCCATCGGTCTCGACGACGCAGCGGTGCAGGCGTGCCGAGCGACGGCTGAGGCGTGTGTGGCTGGTGGCAGCGACGAGCAGACCTGCCGTGACGCTGCGCGTTCCTGCATTCACGACGCCTTCAGCGCGGCCTTCGCGACCCGCTGTGAAGACCTGACCGCTGCGTGCGCCGCGAACCCGGGGACGAACTGCGACGAGATCACCGCACGCTGCGCGAACGGCCTGGGAGCCCCTGACGCCGGCACCTGTCAGGCGCCTTGACGTGGTGGGCAGCGCCGCCTAAGCACCCCACTCCGTTTCACCCTTGTCAGGAGCAGCTCCATGGCTCGCGTCACCGTCGAAGATGCCCTCCCCTACGTCGACAACCGCTTCGCCCTCGTTCTCCTCGCGGCCAAGCGCGCTCGTCAGCTGATGGCCGGCGCCCGCCCGATGGTCGAGACGTCGAAGAACAAGTCGTGCGTGCTCTCGCTCCGTGAAGTCGCCACCGGCCGCGTTCGGTTCGACCGCGATGTCCGCCAGGCGCTCATGGGCCGCTACGACGCCCCCGGCGCGCGCAGCTAAGTCGCTTTCAGAATGGCTGAGCCGACGCCTCCTCCGGATACCCGGTGGGGGCGTCTGGCGTTTCAGGGCAGCGGAATCGTCAGCCCGCCTGCGTTCAACCGCCCAGGCCCCTCGGGCATCGGCCGCAGGTCGAGCAGGCCCCGGTTGTACGTCGCCACGGCGCTCGTGAACTGGGTGCTGGCAGAGATCGCGAACGGCAACGCCACCAAGACGAGGGTCATCGCCACCAGGTCGAGCACCAGCCCGGCGATCAACAAAGGAAGGAACGCGCCCGACGCGAGCAGCGGAGCGACGAGCAACAGCGCCGTGCCGCCGCCGAGCGCCGCCAGCCCGACGATCTGGAGCGTCGACGAGGTCCGGAAGTTCTCCTGCGCCTTCTGCGCGAGCCCATACGCCTCAGGGACCAGCTTGAACGCGTCGGGGAAGTCGTCGTCCTTCAGGCTGAAGGTGTGCTCCCGCTGGCGCAGGCGCAGCGAGCCCTGGGACATGTCGGGGTCGAGCGTGAGCAGGTGACGATCGACGAACTGCGCGAACGCCTTCACCTCTGGGGGCTCGTCGGCGGGCGGCTTCATGGCCTCGGTGGAGGGCGCCAGCGTCGCGGTGGCGGGGTCACCTGCCGTCACCACAGGTGGCGCCGATGGCACCTGCGACACCAGGAGACAGACGAAGGTGAGCATCATGCGGTGGCCGGACGAAGGTCGACGCCGCTCATTTCACGGCACCTTCGGAATCAACAGGCCCCTGGCCCGGCCCGCCATCTCGCGCTCACCCGGGTACGTGAGCCTCGCCAGCGCCTCATCGAGCGGGAGCCAGAACGCACGATCGACCTCTTTGCGCATCTGCTCGGTCAACACGTCGATCTCTCCGGACTGGTAGCGGAACAAGAAGAACGCGACCTCCTTGAAGATGGTGTTCCCCCGCCATCGGTACACGTACTTCACGTCGCCGAGCTTCTGCTGGAGCGTCGCGACGAGCCCGGTCTCTTCCTGCACTTCACGCGTAGCGGCCTGCTCGGCGTTCTCGCCCGGGTCGATGTGGCCCTTGGGGAGCGCGGTGACTGACTTGCCGGCCGGCCGAATCACGGCGACCTCGAGGAGCCCTGCGACGTCCCGAATGACGATGCCGCCGGCTGAGAACTCCCGCGTCGAAGTCACGTCGCGGTTCTACACCAGAGCGCGGCGACCGCTGTCTGCTGCGTTGGGTCAGCGCGCGAAATAGGCGAGCTTGGCTTCGGCGCCGAGGCGGTAGCTGTGACGGAGTTCAGACAACAGCGCGTCGAGCCGGCGTTCGCGAATCGCAGGGAGCAGCCGTGCGCAGTACCGACGCGCGAGCCGGTTGGCCTCGGTGTAGCGCCACCGCTCGGGCCCGGTCAGCCGCTCGGCGTACCGCACGCGCTCGAACAAGGTGCCCATCAGCCGCGAGGCCCACGCCGCCGCGTGCTGTCCCCAGCGGAGCAACGTGCACACCGCGAACTTGTCGACCTCGGCCTGCGCCTCGAGCTCGAGCATCGACACCCGCCGCTCGAGGTTGGCCGTCTGCGCGACGTAGAGAAAATGAGAGACGCCCTCGGTCACTTCGCAGAAGCCGCCGAGCTCTTGATCGAGCAACGCGTCGGGCTGGGTCTCGAGGCGAGACACACGCTCCAGCATCGCGGGCTCGAGGTAGAGCGCGAGATCGAGCGTCTCGCCGTCGTGCGCCACCAGCAGCTCTTCACGCGAACGGCCCGTACCGCCGAGTTCCTTCGCGGCCTCGGCGTCGACGAGGAAGTCGCGCGCCCGGTACTCGCAGCGAATGCCGTAGAGCGTCTCGAGCTGAGCCTGCAGCGCGTCGAGCATGGTTCCAGTTCAGTTCGCGAGGATCTTCTTCTTCGGCAACAGCCCCGCGTCCATCAGCACCGCCTCGAGCCGCGCGTCGCCCGTCTTCGCCCACGTCTCGAACACGCGCATCTGGCCCTGGGGCCCTGAAGCGACCTGTCCCCGCGCAGCGATCTCCTGGAGCACCTCGACCAGCGACGTGAACTTCTGATCGAGCTCCATGTAGACGTGACTGAAGCTGCTCGACGGCGCGAGATCGGCGATGGCCGCGTACGCCTTGCGCCCCATCTGCATGTAGTAGTCGGCGCCCACCACGCGGTCCTGCAGCGACTGCTGGAAGAAGCCGGCCGTGTAGAGCGACTGATCGCCGAGCTGACGCAGGGTGCGAATTCGCTGATCGCGCTCCTGCTGCAGCGCGCGCGTGTACATGATCGCCAGGGGCTCCGAGTCCTTCTTGCCCTCGAGGTCCTGGGTGAAGAGCTTCTCGGCGGCGGCGAACTCGCTCAACAGGTTCACCACGTAGAACTCGGTCACCTCCGCCAGACTCACCCGCTGCCGCTGGACGACCTCTTCCACCAGCAGCTTGAAGAACTCTTTGAGCGACCCCGACAGCACCAGTTGCGACATCGTCGACTCCTTCATCACGCGATGGGTCGACTGCTACCCATCGAAGAGGCGAAATGGCCGCCTCTCCCTGTCGATCGTATCGGCACACGGCCGTGACTTCAAAAAGAGCACTGGGATTTCAGGTGGTTGCGCTGGCACTCCCACCTGACGACCGCCAATCGGAGCCCCGGTCAGGGTTGGCACTCGACGGGTCCGAGCGCCAGGTTGCGCCTTGACCGCACGAGGATGGTGGTTATATCGGGGGCACCTGAAGCCTTGGCACTCGCCTCTCGTGAGTGCCAATTCTCAACGGCAGCACCGACAACCCCCAAGGAGAGACCCCATGAAGATTCGTCCCCTGCACGACCGCCTCATCGTCAAGCGCCTCACGGAAGAGGCGAAGACCAAGGGCGGCATCATCATCCCGGACAGCGCCAAGGAGAAGCCCCTCGAGGCGAAGGTGGTCGCGGTCGGCAACGGCAAGATCCTCGAGGACGGCAAGGTTCGCCCGATGGACATCAAGGCCGGCGACACCATTCTCTTCAGCAAGTACGCGGGCACCGAGATCAAGATCGAAGGCGATGAGCACCTGATCCTGCGCGAGGAAGACGTCCTCGGCGTGATCGAGAAGTAATTCTCTCCCCTTCCCACCCCTTCAAAGGAACATCACCATGGCAGCTAAAGACATCATCTTCGACACCAAGGCCCGCGACGCGATCCTCCGCGGCGTCAACACCCTCGCCGACGCGGTGAAGGTCACGCTGGGGCCCAAGGGCCGCAACGTCGTCATCGAGAAGTCGTTCGGTTCTCCGACGATCACCAAGGACGGCGTCACCGTCGCCAAGGAGATCGAGCTCGAGAACAAGTTCGAGAACATGGGCGCGCAGATGGTGAAGGAGGTTGCTTCGAAGACCTCTGACATCGCCGGCGACGGCACCACCACCGCGACCGTGCTCGCGCAGGCCATCTTCCGCGAAGGCGCCAAGCTCGTCGCGGCCGGCCACAACCCGATGGAGATCAAGCGCGGCATCGACAAGGCCGTCATCGCGATCGTCGGCGAGCTCAAGAAGCTCTCGAAGCCCACCCAGGGCAAGAAGGACATCGCTCAGGTCGGCACCATCTCGGCCAACGGCGACACGACCATCGGCAACATCATCGCCGAGGCGATGGACAAGGTCGGCAAGGAAGGCGTGATCACGGTCGAAGAGGCGAAGGGCCTCGAGACCGAGCTCGACGTG
>JAUXRI010000265.1 GCA_030681895.1 Myxococcales bacterium
CCGGCCTCATCGTCGGCACCACCGAGTACCTGGCGCCGGAGCAGATTCTCGGTCAGCCCTACGACGGCCGCGCCGACATGTACGCGCTCGGCGTCACCCTGTTCCGCGCGCTCACGGGAACGCCGCTGTTTCCGCAGGCGACCGACAGCGCCTCGCTGCTGTACCACCAGGTCAACGCCCGGCCCGAGCCGCTCACGCAGCGTGCACCCGGGGCCCAGATACCGGCGGCGCTCGAGCGCGTGGTGCTGCGCTGTTTGCGCAAAGATCCAGCGGAGCGCTTCGCCGACATGGCGGAGCTCTCGGCGGCGCTGGTCGCCGCATCGCAGGGACAGTCGACGGTCGACGACAGCGACCTCGAGCAGGTGTCGTTCCGCCGCTGCGCCGTGTGTGAGGTCGACAACTCGCGCTTCGTGACCGAGTGCACGTCGTGCGGGAACTCCCTCACCACACCCGAGCAGAAGGCGTACATGCGGCGCTTCCTGGCGGCTCGCCTCGAGGCTGATGCGGTGGCCGTCGTCGAACCTGCCCCCCTGAGGGACCAGCGGGCCACGGCCGTTCAGGCGCCCACGCCCGTGCAGCGCGCTCCCGCTCCGGCAGCAGTGGCGCGGCCGGCGAGCCTCTCGGTCGGCCCCATCGAGCAGGTGAAGGTCGTGCTTCGCGCCTTCGACACGGGAATCTGGAAGCGGGTGCTCGCGTATTCGCTCTTCGCGCTGGCGCTCAACGCCTACTTCCGATTGTTCGGAGACGGCGTCAGCGTCGTGCTGCTGCTCGCCATTCTCGTGAGCAGCCTGGCGCTCTGGGCGCACGCGACCGAGTGAGCCCTCAGGGGTTCGGCTCGAACACCACGTCGACGAAGTAGTTCACCGGCCCCGCCGACTCGGTGGGGAAACGATTGCTCGTCGAGCGGTGGAACAACCCGTTGGGGCCGTCCTCTCCGTCAGCAAGCGCGCGCAGCGGGCCTTGCGTCATCGCGCTGCCGAAGAAGCCGCCGCTCGAGACGACCTGCCCGGTGCTCGAGTGCAGCGACACCACGTACGTCGTGCCCGGCATCAACGTCACGGGCGCCGAGAGCGTCACCTGCTGCCAGCCCGACAGCGTCTCGTTGCGGAAGGTGGCCTGCGCGAGCTGGGTGCCGGTCGACGACCAGAGCGCGCCGCGATGCGTGCCGGTGTCTCCCGCGCCTTTGAAGAACTTCAAGGTGCGCACACGCCCGGCCTTCGCGACGCGGAACTTGCTGCCCACCACGACGGCGGCGCCCACTGCGCCCGCGCTCGACTCGGTCGGCGTCAGGCTCGAGAACATCGACGACGGCCCGTTGCTGCAGGCGCCGCAGTCGTTCATGCACTGGCAGGCTTCGGCGAGCGAGCAAGTGCCGTCTCCGCACGAGCCCGTTGCGCTGGTGGGGTCGTTCACGGTGATGACGGCCTGGCCGGTCGCGCGCGTGCCCGCTCGAGTCACGTAGGCGATGACCGTCACGGTGGTGGTGCCAGCCTTGAGCGACGTGATGACGCCGTCTTTCAGCGACGCGACGGTCGAGTCGCTGATGCTCCAGTCGTACGCGTCGACGCCAGCGACCGGCGCGCCGCTCGAGTCGGTCACGGTGACGTTGAGGCGAACCGTCTGGCCGACCGGCAAGGCGACGGTGCCGCTCGAGACGCGAACGACGAACGAGGGCGCGGGGGTGCTGCTGTCGGGCGGCGCGGCCATGTCGACGCCACACGCCAGGAGCGACAGAGACACCACCACCACGGCCAGAGGTGCGCGCATGAAGGCGTCATGTGCACGGGGTGATCCAGTGGCGAGCGCGCGTCGAACCCGTTGAGTTGACTGACCGATGTATGGCGGCGGCCTGTCACTTCTCGTGGGCACTGGAGCGACGAGCCTCCATCAGCCTGAGCTGTCGTACGGTGGCGGCCGTGTCTCCCGAAACCGGCCAGGCCCTGCGCGACGGCTGCGCGCGCTTCAACGCACGCGAGTTCTTGGAGGCCCATGAGGCGTGGGAGACCGCCTGGCGGCGCGACGACGGGCCTGACCGGGTGCTGCTGCAGTCGTTGATCATGGTGGCGGCCGCGTGCGTGAAGGCGACGAGGGGAGAACCGCGGGGAACGGTGAAGCTGCTCACCTCGGCGCTCGAGCTGATGCCCGCGACACACGACGAGGCCGGGCTGTCGCTCGAGGACTTTCGCGTGAAGGTCGAGGCGGCGCTCGTCGAGGCGCAGCGATGGCATGAGGGCGGCGCTCCCTTCGTGCCGGCCTTCACGCTCCAGGCTCGGTGACGAACGTCGGGGGGGGCCAACTCTTTTCGCGCTCCGCCCTCGACACGCCAGGTCCACGGCAGTCTGGTCTCGTCATGCGCCTCCTTCTGCTCACCGCGGCCGCACTCGCGACCCTGCCGGCCTGCAGCACCAGCCAACCCGCGCCAGGCGGCACTTCCTTCGGCGGGGGGCTGTCAGGCGGCGGTGGATTTGGCGGCGGGGGACTCGGCGGCGGCAATGCGCAGATGGGCGACGGTGGTGCGGTCGCGCCCCCACCACCAACCTCCTGCCAGCAGACGCTCGACTGCATGTTCAGCTGCCCGATGGGCGACATGCCCTGCCAGAACGCCTGCTACGCGCTCGGCAGCACCTCGGGAAACGCACTGCTCCTCGCCTTCGCGCAGTGTGTCGAGGACGAGTCGTGCAACGACGCCGACTGCATCGTCGACTTCTGCTCCGACTCGCTGCTGGCGTGCGCAGGCGCGAGCCGGCCCGAGAGCGTGGGCACGCCGCTCCCCGGGGCCGCACCGCCCGGCAGCGTGCCGGCCGACCTCGTCGGGCTCTGGAGCGGCGCGCGCAACGGTGACACGACGAAGCTGACGCTCGGCGCGGACGGGAGCGGCGTGTGGGAGACCATCGGCACCACGAGCTACTACGCGTGCAGCACCTCGAGCGGCGTCACCCGCACGGGCACCATCGTCGTCGGCGCGAAGACCATGACGCTCTCGGCGACCAGCGTGACGCGGTACGAGCGCGTCTGCACCCCGGGCTCGACGACGGAGCAGCTCTCACCCGAGACCTACGTGATGCATTGGAGCCGGCACGCGACCGACCCGAACATCATCTTCCTCGTCGATGAAGCCTGCGCCGCGAAGTACCCGGGGCAGGAGAACTGCGAGTACGCCGGCTGTCCCATCGGCATGTGGTGCACGTCTCGGCTCACGAAGCAGTGAGGCTTCTCGGTGTGGTTCAGTTCTGGTACTCTTGAACCACGCCATGAACTCCTTCACGATTCACAATCTCGACAAGTCAGTCGCGCACCTGCTGAAGGCCCGGGCTCGCGAACAGGGCCTCAGCGTGAACCAGCTCGTGAAGGCGCTGATCGAGCAGGCGCTGGGTGTGAAGCCCACACCGTCGAAGAACCGGAGCCACTTCGAGAAGCTCCTCGGCAGCTGGACGAAGGCTGAGAAGGCCGAGTTCGACAAGAGCGTCTCGGACTTCGAGCGGATCGAGGCGGCCGAATGGCGCTGAGGCGCGTGCTCATCGACACCAACGCCTACTCGCGACTCGCGCTCGGCGACGAGAACGTGCTCGAGGTGCTTGGCGAAGCCGAGACCGTCTACCTCTCGGTGTTCGTCCTCGCCGAGCTGCTCGCCGGGTTCAAAGGTGGCCAGCGAGAGCGCAAGAACCGCGATGGCCTCAAGACGTTCATGGCGGCGCCTTCGGTGAAGCTGCTCTTTGCCACCGATACGACCGCAGAGATCTTCGCGGGCGTGAAGGACTCGCTCAAACGCCGGGGAAAGCCACTGCCCATCAACGACGTGTGGATCGCCACACATGCCCTCGAGGCCGCCGCGACGCTGCTCACCTTCGACGCGCACTTCGATCACGTCGAGGGCCTTCAGCGCTGGCGCGAGCGGTGAGGTCAGGCCTTGCCGGTGCTCCACGCCTGATGCGCCCGCAGCGCCTCGATGCGCGTCGTGCCCTGCGCCAGGCGGCCGGTCTTCGCGTCGACGATTCGCCATGCCAGCGTCTGCACGTGAATGGGCTGTGACTCGACGAAGACGCAGCGCACCTCGCCCTCCTCGAAGCCGCACTGCCGCTGGAGCGACTCGAGCAGCTGCTCCTGGTGCAGGTGCCCGTCGCCGAAGTTCCAGCCCAGGGTCAGCCCCGCGATGAGCTCACCATCGAGCCACTCGTAGTCCTGCAGCCGCTCGACGGTCTTCGGCACCAGATGCGGCAAGAGCCTTCCGTGCAGGTGCATCAGGCGAAAGCCCATCACCTTGCCCACCATGCCGATGGCCGTGCCCCGCTCGTAGAAATGCGCGAGCTGGTCGTAAATCCACGGGCTCGACGTGGTCAGCTTCTGCAGCTTCTTCACCGCGTCTTTTCGAATGAACCAGACCGAGTAGGGCCAGTTGCCTGCGTAGTAGCGCATGGACAGCAGGAACGAGACGAGGTCGGGCCGCAGGTTGCCCACGATGGGGAGCACGAGCGTCATCGTCACCACGAACGCCGCCAGCCATGACGGCCCGAGCGACAAAAGCGACACGTCGGGGTGCGCCCAGAACAACGCGAAGCCGCCGTAGACGACCGCCACGTTCCATTCGAGCGGCACGCCCATCGGCACGTTGCTGGTGATGTACGTGTGCAGCATCAGCATCAACACGATGGCGACGACGGGCGGTGTGCCGAGCGGAGTCAGGAGGAAGACGAGTGGAACGCCGAGCTCCATCGCCGTGCCGGCGTGGCCCATCACGGTCGCGAGCGTCGAGGGCCGCAGGTCGTCAGGGTACCGGCGGTACATGAGCTTTCGCACCCACGCGGCGCGAGTGAACGGCCCGTTGCTCGTCATCACGCCCACCACCGTCGGGAAGTGGTGATTCAGCTTCGAGACGCCCGCGAAGAACCACAGCGCCAGCTGCACCGCCATCGCGCCCGCAATCCAGTCCGTCGCGAACGCGAAGCACACCACCGTCACCCAGTAGTGCTCGGCGCGCGCTGCGAGGAAGGTCGTGGTGTCGAGCACGCCCAGCACCGGCACCAGCACCACGATGGGCAGGAAGTGCTCGAAGCCCGGCGTCGGCGCGATCAGCGCGCGCACGAGGAACACGAGAAGCGCAGCGTAGAGAATCACGTCGAGCACCGTGCGCCGGTCACTGCCGATGAGCGGCACGCGGGGAAGGAACGGCAGCTTCGTGGTGCCTGGCCGCAGAAACGAGAGGAAGCCTCCGAGCGGTGGCAGGTAGCGGCCCGTCAATGGACCTGAGCCGCAGCCCAGGCCCAGCACCTCGAAGAACAGGCTGAAGACGATCGCCTTCTGAAACGCGATGGGGTGCAGCCACCACTGCGCGACGTCCGAGACGCCACCGAGGCCCGGCGTGAAGCTGCAGAAGAAGCCCCAGGCCGCGACGTACCCGAGCACCTTGAGCGCGTACGCGACGTAGACCGGCAGCGGAGCGCCATAACCCTGCAGCGCCCACGCCTCGCACACCTGCCGGCCTCGCTCTTCCAGCGGCAGCTCCACCCACTGCAACGGATCGTACGGAGGCGGCGTCGGGTCGAGCAGGCCCATGGGCGCGCACCATACGCGACTCGTGAACGTGACGACGGACCGAGGCATGCTGCGCGGCATGACCTCCGAGCTCGCTCCGCTGAATTCGCCTGAGCTGTACATTCGCCAGAAGCGCGAGCTCGCCGAGTTCTTCGGTTTCGAGACGCGCAACAAGTACGCCATCAGCACGCCTGACCGGCGCGAGGTCTTCTACGCAGCGGAGCAGCGCTCCGGCATTCTCGGCATGCTCGCGATGTACTTCCTCGGGCACTGGCGCAGCTTCGACATCGCCTTCTTCGACGGCGCCCGGCAAGAGGCGTTTCGCGCGCACCACCCGTTCCGCTTCTTCTTCCAACGCCTCGAGGTCTTCACCGGAGGGCGGATGGTCGGCGCGATTCAGCAGCGCTTCAGCATTCTCACCAAACGTTTCGACGTGCTCGATGCCAACGGCAACGTCATGTTCGAGATGAAGTCGGGGCTGTTCAAGCTGTGGACGTTTCCCTTCTTCCGCGGCGAGCAGCAGGTCGGCGTCATCGAGAAGAAGTGGAGCGGCGTCTTCAACGAGATGTTCACCGACAAGGACAACTTCCGCATCGGCTTCTCGGACCCGGGCCTGACGATGGACCACCGCATGCTGATGCTCGCGGCCGCGGTGTTCGTCGACCTGCAGTACTTCGAACGCAAAGCGCAGGGCTAGGTGCGCGCACGCTTCATCGTCGGAGGCGTGCTCGTCGTCGTCACCGCGCTCGCGTGGTTCGTGCTGGGCCGCGAACGAGGCACGGCTGGTCACGCACGCGAGCCGACGACTGCGCACGAGCAGACCTTCGGCGCGTTCCGAAAGACGCCTGAGCCACCGCAGCCTCTCGCGCCCACCCGCTTTCGACCGCGCGACCCCACCCGCCCCGCCACGCTCGACGCAGATGCAGGAACCCTCGTTCACCTGAGGCTTCGTGGCGAAGTCGTTCGAGGCGACGCCGGCGTCGAGGGTGACGTCGTGCTCGAGCACCTCGTCGCCACCACCGACAGCAACGGGGTCTTCGACCTCGAGGTCGACGCGGTGCTGGGCGAGTTCGTCATCGTGTTCGCGCAGCGTGGAGACCTTCGGAGTCCCTGGTTCAGCTTCAAACGCGCGGCGCCGCCCGAGTGGCTTCGCCTGTCGCTTCAGGAGCCCGTCACCATCACCGGCACCGCGGTCGACCGCGAGACGCTGGCGCCTGTCCCCGACGTGGTCGTGACCTGCACGTCGTGCGGGCGCGAACAGGCCACCACCGACGCGAAGGGCCGCTTCACGTTCCCCAATGCGCCCATCGGCAGCGGTCGCACCGTCGTGTTGCACGCCGTCGGCGCCGCGGCGATTGGCCATGGTGAGTACCAGGCAACACCCGGGGTCCCGCTCGAGGTCACGATGTTGATGGCGCGGTCGACGCCCATCGCAGGCCGGGTCATCGACCGCGCGGGCCACGGCGTCGAGGGCGTGTCGGTCAGCGTGAGCCGCAAGGGAAAGGTGGTGCTTCGAGAGCGCTCGGGCCTCGACGGCGCGTTCGCCATCGACCCATTCAAGGAGGGGACCTTCATCATCGACGCCAACGCAGACGACGGGCAGGCGTCGCTCTCGCGCCTCGTCGTCTCGCCCTCGAGTGGGCTGACGCTGGTGCTGGGCGAAGGGGCCTCGGCGCAGGCCCGCGTCGTCGATGAGCACGGCACGGCGGTGGTGGGCGCCACCGTCGAGTCGACCCAGGTGACGAGCACCCGCTCGTGCACCACCGCAGCCGATGGAACGTGCACGCTGACTGGACTGAAGCTGGGCGCGATGATGGTCAAGGCGACGGTGGGCCTCGTCACGACGGGAAGAGAGACGGTTACCGTCGCCGCTTCGGGCACGACGGTGACGCTCGAGCTCGCGCCGCGCCGTGCCGTTCGAGGCCAGGTGCTGAGCGCTCCGCAGACGCCCGCAGCCGGAGCGAAGGTCTCGGTCGCAGGCGAGGCGCCCGTCGTCACGACCGACGAGCGCGGCCACTTCGTGCTCGAGAACCTGCCAGCGGGCCCGGTCGAGCTGAGCGCCACCTCGGTCGATGCCGTCCTTGGAGCAGACGTGACGGTGGACGAGAAGGTCGAGCAGGTCGTCATCACGCTGCAGCCGAACTCGCGACGGGTGTCTGGCCGCGTGGTCGACGCCCACGGCGTGCCTCGCAGCCACTTCGCGGTCGAGGACGAGCAGGTGATGCACGGCGCTGGAGCCTTCTCGCTTCGCGTACCGCACGCAGAGACCCGCCTGACCGTTCGGTGCGAGCGCTGTGTCGACACCGTCGTCGAGGTCCCGGAGGGGACCAGCGACGTCGACGTCGGCACCGTGACGGTGGCCGACACCACGACGACCGAGGTGCTGGTGCTCGGCCCGAATGGCCAGCCGATTGCCGGCGCTCACCTGTGGAGCATCTCGTCGCCGCCCGACCGGAAGAAGGTCTGGAGACGAATGGGCACCGAGCCTGATGCGCAGACCGATGCGCGTGGGCGGGCCGTCTTCGACGCCTCCGGGTTCTGCCTGGAAGTGGCGGTCGCGCCGTACCTGCCCACCGTCGCGCTGCCCTGTCCGCTGAACACCGAGACGACGCCGAACGTCGTCGTGCAGCTGACCCGCGGCGGCTACGTCGAGGTCGAGGTGCGGCAGAACGGGGCCCGGGAGCCAGTCCTCGTCGCCGATGACACCGAAGGCCTCAAAGAGGTGACTGGCCTCGATGGGCGCTGCACCCTCGGGCCCCTGGTGCCCGGCCCTCACGTGATTGCCATCGCGGGGACCGGCTTCGTCCTCGAGACGAAGGAGGTGCTGGTTCGCGAAGGGCAGACCGAGAAGGTGGTCTTCGGCGAAACGTCAGAGGCCCGGCTCGAGGTCCACGTCACCACCGGCACGGGACTCAGACTGGTGGCCGCACTCCCCGGCGACGTCGCGACGCTCCCTCCGAGGATGACGGGCGACATCAAGGCAGGAATGACGGACGCGCAGGGGGTCGTGCAGTTCACCGGTCTGCGCGCCGGCCGGTGGACCCTCTTCGTCGCAGAGAAGGGAGACGTGGTGCTCGGCCGAGTGCGTGTCGACCTCGCGCCAGGTCAATCGGCGGTCGTCGAGGTGCCGCGTTCACCCTGAGCCTTTCCGAAATCGACCGAGAGTAGGCTGCGAACGTGACGACTCTGGAGACGTGCATGACGCGCATCGTGACCCTCACGTGTGTTCTCTCGCTCGCTGCGTTCGCAGAGGAGGCCCCGAAGATGGAAGACCGAAGAATGAAGCCCGAGCCGAAGCGCACCTTCGCCGAGGGTCCGTCATTGCTCCCTGCCGAGGCGTTGAAGACCTGGCTCGGCAAGCAGGTCGACGCGAAGGGGAGACCGCGGCGGGTGCGGCTCCCGGTCGATGTGACGGTGCTGCCGACGGGCGTCGAGCGCCGTGGCCTCGTCGGCGGTGAGCAGGGCCTCGCGTTGACGCTCGATGACTCTGCGATGGGCGTCGGGCTCGCAGACCACGCACGCCGCGCACGTGACGGTGGCTCGGGCTGCACGCTGCTGCTCGACGGCGTGATGGTGGGCGCCGACGGCTTCAAGGTGTTGTGGATCTCGAAGCTCGAAGGCGCCACCCCAACCGTCGCGCAGGTCGAAGTCACGGGCGGGGAGTAGTCGCTTCGTTTCGGTCGACGGCCTGTTCGTTCTGATGTGCAGAGGCGAGCAGGCGTTCGCAACACGGCCAACTCCCATGTCGAAACGCTCGGGCCCGCAGCGTGCAGCAGGTCTGCGCGACGCCCAGCCCAGGAGACTGCCCATGGCCTTCAACCGTGAACGAATTCTCGAACTCATCGACCTCGAGCACCGGCGCTCTGCGACGCGGCGGGTCCTGTCGACCGCGGGCCTCCTCCTCGGTGGCGGGCTGCTCGGCGCGACCCTCATGCTGGTGATGCGGGCCCGCACCAGCCCCTCCGTCCAGAACCACCTCGCCGAGCACCTCGGCGTCACGCCGGAGCCGGGTGGCGTTGGAGCGACTGACCCCTGGCCTCCGGGGCCTGTGCACGATGGGTATGAAGTGCCTCTGGCAGACGGGCCCCTTCGCAATGGCTGACCATGTGGGAGGACTCATGACGACTGACCCAACCGCGCGCGCGGTCAGCGAGGCCTCGACGGGCAAGAAGCTCGACCAGCTCTATTCCCTCATCGACGGCATCGAGAGCTGCATGATGACGACCCGCGGAGAAGACGGGGCGCTCGTGTCGAGGCCGATGCAACTGCAGGCACGCGATGCGGGCACCGACTTGTGGTTCATGGCGCCGGTGGGCAGCGAGACGGTGAAGGCCATCGCCCTCAGCGCGCACGTCAACCTCGCCTTCACGAGGAACAACCTGCAGGAGTGGGTGTCGGTCAGCGGCGTCGCGCGCGTCACCACGAATCGCAGGCGCATTCGGCAGCTCTACAGCGAGAGCTGGAAGGCGTGGCTCCCGGCCGAAGGTGGAAACCATGACGGCGGCCCCGACGACCCGCGCATTGCCCTCATCGAGGTCGAGGCGCAGTCGGCGAACTTCATGAAGTCGGATCAGCCGGGCGTCGTGCAGCTCTTCATCCTCGCGAAGGCGAAGCTGACGGGCACCATGCCGGAGCCCGGCGTGGTGGGCACGTTGACCAGCGCGGCGCTGGCCGAAGGAGAGGCCCGTCCGCCGAAGCCGTGAGCTGACGTCTAGCTGCCGGTGACGCACTCACGAATCAGCCTGGCCGCGTGCTCGACGTCTGCGCGCGACACATCCAGGTGGGTGACGAAGCGCACGCGCGCGTCGCCCGAGGCCAGGACTCCGCGTGACGCCAGGCGCTGCACGAAGCCGGGCGCGACGCGCGGCGACACCTCGAGCCACACCATGTTCGTCTGCACGGGCTGCACGGAGAGCCCGTCGACGCCCTCGAGGAGCGCACCGAGGCGCGCGGCGTTCGCGTGGTCGTCCGCCAGCCGCGCGACGTTCTGCTCGAGCGCGTAGAGCCCCGCGGCCGCGAGGATGCCGACCTGCCGCATGCCGCCGCCGAGCACCTTGCGCCAGCGGCGCGCGCCCTCGATGAAGTCGCGGCTCCCGAAGAGGAGCGAGCCGACTGGAGCGCCCAGGCCCTTCGAGAGACAGAGGCTGAGCGAGTCGAATGGCTTTGCGAGCTCGGCTTCGCTGCGGCCCGTCTTCACCACCGCGTTCATGAAGCGCGCGCCGTCGAGGTGCGTGTTCAGCCCATGCTGCTTCGCGACGACGCACGCCGCCTCGAGCTTCGCCTGCGGCACCACCTTGCCGTCGAGAGTGTTCTCGAGCGCCAGCAGCCGCGTGCGCGCGAAGTGAAAGTCCTTCGGCTTGATGGCCCGCGTCACCAGCGCCGCGTCGATGGAGCCGTCGGGCTCGTTCTGCAGCGCGTGAGAATGAATCGACCCGAGCGCCGCAGCGCCGCCGCCTTCGTGGATGAAGGTGTGCGCCTCGACGCCCAGCAGCACCTCGTCGCCGCGCTGACACCAGGTGAGCATCGCCGCCAGGTTCGACTGCGTGCCCGAAGGAAAGAAGAGGCTCGCCGCGAAGCCGAAACGCTCCGCAGCGACGGCCTGGAGCTTCGCCACCGTCGGGTCGTCGCCCCAGACGTCATCACCCACCTCGGCGTCGGCCATCGCGCGGCGCATCGCCGGCGACGGACGGGTCACGGTGTCACTGCGAAAGTCGATGAGGCGCACGGTGCTCCTGTGGAACCGCTCGGGCCTGCGGGTTCAGTCCACGAGGCCGATTTTCTCGTCCTGGTCCTGCTCCGACAGCTGCGGCTGCGGAAGGGTGTCGAGCACGGGGCGCAGCACGTTCATCGCCGGCGCGACGTACGGCTCGACCTCGGCGCCCAGCTCGCCCACGTACGTCTTCGTCAGCTCGACCAGCTGCTCGTCCTTCGAGGGGAAGCTGCCACCGGCCTCGGCCGTCCATGACGCGCGCCCGTCACCACAACGTTTGAGCGCGGCCTTCACCTCAATCTCGAAACCAGCGCCCTTCTTCGTCAGCGTCGGCGTGAGCAGGAGCACACCCTCGATGGCGTCGTCTCCACCACACAGCGTGGCGAACTCGGGCGCGGTCGCGGCGAACTTCTCCTGCTTGACCAGGAAGTCGCGCTTCATGTTCACGTAGCGGCGCGCGATCCGGGCGAAGAGCTCACCGGCCTTCTCGTTTCCATCGGGCAGCGGCTGCACCAGCACCGCGAGGCGCTTCACCTTCGCGCGGTCGACCGTCGCCCAGTCGTCGACGACCGAGTACCGCTTCACGATGGAGCAGCCAGCCGAGAGCGTGAGGACGAGGAACAGGAGAGGACGTGTCATGCGTGATGACCTACTCCCGCTCGGCCGGTGGCGAAACCCAATCACGCGCCGCGCACCCCGACGGTCAGGGCTGCCCCAGTTCGCAGAAAGACCGGCTCGAGGCTGACAAATGACGGCGCCGCAGAGACTGCGCGACTCCGCGGCGCGCGCGCTCGTCGCCTTCGTTGAAGGCATCGCGGCGGGGCGCGCTAGAACCTCGACATGGTCTCGAGCGTCCTGTTGAGCGTCGCCCTCGCTGCGACTCCGGGGAAGGCGCGCATCGCCGTCACCAGCCTCACGAGCGCAGGAGAGCTCGACGCGAAGTTCGCCGACGTCATCGGAGAACTGGTGACGGCAGAGCTCGCGGCGCGCGGGTACTTCGAGCCCATCTCCGCGTCCGAGATCGCCACGCTGCTGGGTGTCGAGCGGCAGAAACAACTGCTCGGCTGCGGCGAAGAGGCGACGTCGTGCAACTCGGAGATCGCTTCGGCGCTCGGCGCGCCCTACCTGATGAGCGGCTCGCTCACGAAGCTCAGCGGCATCTTCCAGCTGAACCTGCAGGTCATCGACACCGCGAAGTCGAGGACGATTGGCCGGAGCACCAAGATCGCCCGCGACTTCGAAGGCCTGCGCTCGTTGATTCCGTACGCGGTCGCCGAAGCGAGCGGCACGCCGCTGCCTCCGCCGCCGTCTCGAGCACTGCCCATCACGCTCATCTCGGTGGGCGGGCTCTCGTTCATCGGCGGCGGGGTGCTGGGGCTGCTCGCGCTGAACGCCGATGCAGCGGCCCGAGGCGAGCTGAGCACCGACGACCAGAACGCCACCGTCATTCTCGCGCCTGCCGAGAGCTACCGACAACGCCTCGCGCAGTCGGCCCTGCAGCGCACCATCGCGTTGTCCGCGCTCCTCGCTGGCGCCGCACTCATCGGCTTTGGCGCCTTCCTCATGCCTGGTGACGGGCCGCAGACCGGCGTGCGCGCGACGCTCATGCCGACGTTCGATGGCGCCGCCATCGTGGGAGCGTTCCCGTGAAGCGCGTCGCCCTCGTCGTGCTCGTGCTGGCCGGCTGCCCACCCCTCGAGGTCACGAAGGGCCGCTACGCCTGTGACGTCACGAGGAACCGTGAAGTGGGCAGCGCGCAGTGCCCAGGCGCGAGCCGCTGCGGCCTCGAGGGCTTCTGCCACGATGTCGGCGACACCTCGGTGCGATGGAAGTGCGACGACGCGAGCGACTGTGAGAACGACTGGCAGTGTGGCGTGGGCGTCGATGGCGTCTCGCGCGAGTGCCACGACCCGAACGCGCCAGAAGACTTCCGATGCGTCACGTCCGACGATTGCTCCGGTGGGTGGACGTGCGGGCTCGACACGTCTCGCCTGCGCCGCTGTCACGACCCGATGAACCCGAAGCGCTGGCCGTGCGAGGCGGTGGCTGACTGCGTCGGAGGCTGGCAATGCGGCATCGCCGCGACGGGTGGCCGCGAGTGCCACGACCCTTCGCGACCCGAGGCCTTCGTCTGCCTCTCGAACGCCGACTGTCTCGGCGGCTGGCAGTGCGGGTTCAACGACGTGCGCACGGGCCGGGAGTGTCACGACCCTGCCGCGCCACGCGCCTTCGCTTGTGAAGTCGCCACCGATTGTCTGGCCTCGTGGAGCTGCGGCCTCAACGACGCCCGCACCGCGCGCGAGTGTCACGACCCATCGGCGCCGCGCGCTTTCGCCTGCCAGGTGCCGACCGATTGCCTCGCAGGCTGGCAGTGCGGGCTCGCCGCCAATCGTCTGCAGCGGCAATGTCACGACCCCGCGAACCCGCAAGCGTTTGCCTGTGAGGGTGACGCCGACTGCGTGGCGGCCTGGCGCTGCGACACCCGCGGGCTGTGCGTCAACCCGCAGAACGACGCCCTGCTCGCCGCTGGCCCCGTCGACGCAGGCGAGGTGACGACGTTGAACCCCATCGAGACCACGCCCTTCGACCGCGCAGCCGTGTCGCCGGTCTCGCCGCTCACGACCGAGGCCGTGCTCGCCGTCGCGCGCAACAATCGGCTCGAGGCGCTCTCGCTCAACGCAGGCTCGGGCGCGTTCAGATCGTGGGCGCTGGGCCCTGCGGGTGACGGCCCGCTGCTCGTGCAGAGCCCGCGGTCGCTCGACTTCAACGGCTTCCGCTTCGTCGAGGTCAACGCCAACCGCGTGTACCTCGGGCTGCGCGACGGAGGCGTGATGGCCTGGCTGCTCGAGGCCGACGGCGGCTTCACGAGCCGCGTGGTCCGAAACGACGCTCAGGCGTTCAACATCGACACGCCCGTCACCCAGCTGCGGCATGGCGTGGCCGACCGGGGAATGATGCCCGCGATGCTCGGCTTCTCGGAGTCGCCCGCGAACGGCTTCATGATCTTCGACGGGCCGGGCGCCGCCCTCGACTACAGCTACCCGAGCGCCATCAGGAGCCGCCCCAACAACCGCATCATCGACCTGGTCGACGTGCAGACCCGCGACGGCGGCCTCGAGTGCGTGCTCGCGCTCGACTCGGCGGGCGTCTGGGCGCGGCAATTCATGACGGACAACAGCTGGAACTTCGAGCAGGTGCACACGCCGGCGTTCGGCAACGACACCTGCGCTCCAACGGGGCTCAAGGTGACGCGGCTCGAGTCGGCCAGCCCCACCCACGTCATGGTGCAGGCCCAGCCACGGGACGGCGGCGCCCTGCAGGTGGCCGTCTGGAGTCTGACGCCGATGCTGACGCGCGGCACCAGCAACTTCGATTCGTACTGCACCTCGATTCTCGAAGAGCCGTGCACGCCACAAGACGCGATTCCCTTCGCCGTCGAGCTCGGGCCCTGTGAGCCGTGCCCCGTCGGAACGTTGGCGGGTCTCTCGCCGGTGCCGATGGGCACCGCGACGCCCGAGCTCGAGGCGCGCTGCGTGAGCGCAGACGGCGGCCTGCCCAGCTTCTTCCGCATCGCGCGCCGGGCGCTGACGTCGACGGCGTGCGAACGCCGGCCGTTGGTGGGGCCGAGCAGTCTCTTCTCCGCTCCCCTCGTGAAGCAGGCCGAGCAGGTGTCGCTCGGCCGGTTCCTCTTCACCGGGCCGGCGGGCCAGCTGTGGACCGGCCCGAGCGTCGTCACCGCGACGCCGCTCTCGTTCGACCGGGCTCCGACAGGCGTCGCTTCGCTGGGCGCCAACCCGCGAGAGGTCCTCGTCATCGCCGACGAGCTGACGGGCGTGCTCGAACAGCGCTTCGGGTTGCTCGCCTTCCCCGGCGCGGCCATCACCGCGGTCGCAGCGAATGAGCCGGGCTGGGTGCTGTCTGGCCCCAACCTCACCACCCTCGCCGCGGGCTCCACGCTCACCGAGGCATACACCTTTGGCCTGTTGGCGAACGTGCCACCGCAGCCGCACCTGGTTCGTCGCGCCGTCGCGTCGACGGGAGCGCAGGTCGCCATCGTCAGCGGCGGAGGGCTGCTGTTCTCAGCCGAGGTCGACCAGTCGTTGAGCCGCCAGGTGCCGTTTGCCCTGCTCTCGAGCCGCGCGACGGCGGGGGCTGCCTTGACCGACCTCTCGTTCCCGACGAGCGCCGTCGACGCGGGCGTCTGGCTCGAAGGCTACGGCGTCACCAACGCCGGCCTCATTCGTGTCTCGGCCGAGTCACCGTCACGCTGGAGCGTGAGGCCGGTGCCGCTCCCGGCGACGCTGACGCCACAGGCGACGTGGCACGAAGGCACCCGGGCGCGCGTCGGCATGACTGATGGGACGGTGTTCTCGCTCCCGAGCAGCGTGCCCATCGCGCCACCAGTCCCCGGTGGTGTGGTGGTGGGGTACGCGCAAGCCTGTCAGCATCAGCTCGCGCTCACCACACGCAGTCTCTACCGCCTGGAGCGTGTGCCTGACCTCACTGTCGGGCGCTGGGCCGAGCTGCCGTTGCCACCTACGTTCGCCGACGCAGACCTGCTCGGCGGTTCGCTCCACACGGTGCAGGGCGACGTCTACGTCTTCTCCCGCCTGGGCGACGCGCTTCGCCTCACGCTGACCCCGTGTACGCCGTAGAGCGCAGGGCTACTTCAGGTTCTGCGTCGGCGCGTCGGTGTTCAGCATCGCCTTCGCCAGCTCGAGCAGCTTCGCGCGCGCCGGCTTCACGTCGAACGAGCCCGAGGGCAACCAGCGCCCGCCCGGCTTGCCCAGCATGAAGACCACCTGGCTGCACTTGAAGCTGATGACGCCCTCGACGGTGTCGACGCCCGAGAGCGCCTGGAACGAGACGTCGGGCACGAAGTTGCACTTCGAGACGTCCTGGTCGAAGCGGTACATCTTCTCGTCGTAGAGCAGGCCGCGCAGGGTCGCGAGCTCGACGGCGCTCAGCTCCTTGCCGGCGGCCTCGCGCGTCCACTCGCTGCCGATGGCCTTCGTCGGGTCGGGCCGCACGCCGCCGGTCGACATCACCCGCCACGCCTGCACCTTCGTCGCGTTGGCCCACACCTGGAGCACCTTCTCGCTCAGGTTCTCTTCCACCTTCGGCATCGGGCTGGTCGGTGGAGGCGGTGGAGGAGGCGGCGGCGCCTTCGGCTTCTTCTTCGGAGCCGCGAACGAGATGGAGGCGACGACGAGCGCGAGCAGCAGGACGACACGACGCATGGGTCGTTCCCTAGCATCTTCACCGTGAACGGTCTGTGACGAGCGCATCACGCCTGCGCCGCGCGGTGCTCGTCGACGGGTCGGCCAGCATCGAAGCGCGTCCGCTGGTCAGCCGACGGAAGCTCGCCGTGCGCGCCTGAAGACGAGCACAACGAGTGCGGCGGTCATGCCGGGCACGCTCGAGCAGCCGCCAGGGGTTGGCAGCTGCGACATGCCCCCTTCATCGATTGGCGTCGGCGTGTCAGACGGGCCGCTGCAGGCGAGGGTGAAGGCCGTCGAAGCGGTCAAGGGCTGGGCGACTCCGGCGATCGTGCCCTGGAGCTCGGCGGTGTGCTGACCGAGCTCGACACCGACTCCCAACGTCTGAGGAGCGCAGGGCACGTTGATCTCGAGCACTCGATTGCGCGCGCGATAGTACGGAATCGTCGCGACCAACCCGTTGGCACCGACGGCGCCCGGTGGTTCGCGAGCCCAGACTTTGCCGTCGATGAGCAACGACCAGCGCGTCACCGCGAGAAAGGGCACGAGCTCCGCAGCGGGAACGAACGCAAACTGCGCGTAGGCACCGCCAACTCCGACCAGGCAGCTCGAGCCTCCGGGAATCGAGACGGTGCCGTGGCCCTTGGCCTTCACGCTGAACGAGCCGAGCGTCGTTGGCATCGGTTGGGTGCTTGAAGTCGTGAAGGGCACGTCTGTCTTCGAGCGGCCCTGGCAGTCTCTCGGGTAACGAAAAACGAGCGACTGACCGGCGGTGAGCGGCTGCAGAGGCCGCACGAGAACCACGGAACGATCGTCACTGCGCTCGACCGAGCCGGCAATCGGTTGGCCATTGGCTGTGAGCAGCTCGAAACCGCCGTCGGCAATGTCGAGCTCGGGGGCAACGGCGTACGTCGCGTCGACGGCCAGCGCGGGCGTATTCGCGGGCACTGAAACATTGGCGAGCGACGAATCGAACCCGCAGGGAACGCCTGAGCACGCCCAGGCAAACCCCGGAGCGACAAGCAGAGCGACGAAAGCGAGCGCGCGCATCGGGGGCGACCCTACCTGATCGCGACCGAAACACCCCCGCCCACCAGGCTGTCGCCCGGGGCGCACGAGGCCAGACTCGAATGAAGACGGTTCAAGGCGTCTGTGACGAGCGCATCACCCCTGCGCCGCGCGGTGCTCGTCGATGAGCTTCGAGACGACGTCGGGGTCGGCGAGCGTCGAGAGGTCGCCGAGGCCGGTGTACTCGCCTGCGGCAATCTTCCGCAGAATGCGTCGCATGATTTTGCCGCTGCGGGTCTTCGGCAGGCCCGAGACGAGGTGAATGACATCAGGCGCCGCGAAGCCGCCAATCATCTGCTTCACCTTCTCTTTGAGCGCGCCCTTCAGCTGCTCGCCGTTCTGCGTGGCGAACTCGGAGCCGAGCAACACGTACGCGTAGATGCCCTGGCCCTTGATGTCGTGCGGGTAGCCGACGACGGCTGCTTCGGCGACCGCCTCGTGCGCCACCAGCGCGCTCTCGACCTCCGCCGTGCCGAGGCGATGGCCAGACACGTTGATGACGTCGTCGATGCGCCCGGTAATCCAGTAGTAGCCGTCTTCGTCGCGGCGGCAGCCGTCGCCGGTGAAGTACTTGCCTTTGTACTGGGTGAAGTACGTCTCTTTGAAGCGCTGGTGGTCGCCCCACACCGTGCGCGCCTGCCCCGGCCACGGCGCCGTCAGACACAACGCGCCCTCGACGCCGTTGCCGACGAGCTCCACGCCAGTCCCCGGGTCGACCAGCATCGGCTTCACCCCGAAGTACGGCAGCGTCGCCGAGCCCGGCTTGGTGGGCGTCACGCCCGGAAGCGGCGAGATCAGAACGCCGCCCGTCTCGGTCTGCCACCACGTGTCCACCACCGCGCAGCGGCCCTCGCCGACGACGTCGTGGTACCAGCGCCAGATCTCCGGGTTGATGGGCTCTCCGACCGAGCCGAGGATGCGCAGGCTCTTCCGGCTCGTCTTCTTCACCGGCCCATCACCTGCCTGCGCGATGGCCCGAAGCGCAGTGGGCGCCGTGTAGAAGATGGTGATGCCGAGGTCGTCGACCATGCGCCAGTAGCGGCCTGCGTCGGGGTACGTCGGCACCGACTCGAACATCACCGTCGTCGCGCCGTTCGCGAGCGGGCCGTACACGATGTACGAGTGCCCGGTGATCCACCCCACATCGGCGGCACAGCAGTAGACGTCGCCCGGGTGGTAGTCGAACACGTGCTTGAACGTGTGCGCGGCGTACACGAGGTACCCGGCGGTGGTGTGCATCAGGCCCTTGGGTTTGCCGGTGCTCCCCGAGGTGTAGAGGATGAAGAGCGGGTCTTCGGCGCCCATCCACGCGACGGTGCAGGTGGAGCGCTGCTTCCGGCACTCCTCGTCGAGCCACAGGTCGCGGCCTGCGCGCATCGGCACCTCGGCGTCCGTGCGGCGCGCGACGAGCACCGTCTCGACCATCGACACGCCGTCGAGCGCGCGGTCGACGATGGCCTTGAGGGGAATGCGCTTGCCGCCGCGCACGCCCTCGTTCGCGGTGATGACCACCTTGCAGCCGGCGTCGACGACGCGGTCGCGCAACGACTCGGCGCTGAAGCCACCGAAGACGACCGAGTGCACCGCGCCGATTCTCGCGCACGCCAGCATCGCGAACGCCGCCTCGGGAATCATCGGCATGTAGATGGCGACGCGGTCACCCTTCTTGACGCCTCGTGCGAGCAACACGTTCGCCAGCCGGCACACCTGGTGCTTCAGGTCGCGGTAGGTGATGTGCCGGTACACGCCCGGCTCGTCACCGGCCCAGATGATGGCGGTGCGGTCGCCGTGGGCCTCGACGTGACGGTCGACGCAGTTGAAGCACGCGTTGAGCCGGCCGCCCGAGAACCACGCGAAGTCGACCTCGTCGTAGTCGGCGTCGAAGACGCGGTGCCACGGGTGAAACCAGTCGAGCGCCTTCGACTGCTCGCCCCAGAACCACTCGGGTGAGTCGAGCGAGAGGCGGTAGAGGCGCTGGTACTCCTCCATGCTGTTGAGGTGCGCGTGCTCGCGAATGTGCGGCTTCACCGGGACGAGGTCGGACATGGGCCGGAGTTCTACTCCGATGTCTGCGACAGGCACGTCATGACGCAACGGCGTCAGCGAGCCGCAGCGGTTCGGCGAACCACCAACTCGCGGTGAAGGAGGAACGCCAGCAGCGAGATGCTCCCGACGAAGGGCGTCGCGACGAGGTACGGCCAGGGGCTGATGCCTCGCGCGCGCGCCTCAGGCACGAGCCAGAGCCACGCCACCGAGAGCGCAATGCAGAGGTCGACGAAGACCTGTCGGCCCCACGGCAGGTCTCGGAGCAGCGCCAACAGCCCGGGCAGTCCTTCGGGAGCGACGATGACGAGGGACCAGGCGGTGAAGGCGACCAGAACGACGATGACGGCGGCGAGGCGCATGAACGACTCCTTGGTTGCTCCTCAATGCCGCCGCGGCGTCGGGTTCGCCATGACCTGGGACGTCATGGAACGAGCCGCACGGCGAAGCGGCAGACCATGACCTCGGAGGTCATCGACGTCGTGCCTGGCCGATGAGAGTCAGTGGCGATGACAAACTCCGTGTCGCTGCGAGTCGTGTTGTGGGTCGATGGCGTGACTGGCCTTGGAACGCTGGCGTCGCAGCTGGTGGCGGCCTCGTTTCTGTCCGACCTGTACGGCCTGCCGCTCGGCCTCATCCGCGGCGCGATGCTGGCGATGCTGTTCTACCTCGCGCTCATCGCCACGCTGATCTTCAAGCCGAACGACTCGATGTTCAGGCTCGGCGTGCTCGTCGGAGGCAACCTCGCCTGGGTCGCGGCGAGCCTCTGGGTCGCCTTCGGAGCAGACCTCGGGCTCACGCCACTGGGGCGCGGCTACGTCATCGCGCAAGCAGCGTTCGTGATGGCGCTCGCGGTGCTCGAGACCGTCTTCAGCCGAGCACAACGCGGTGATCTGGCGAACGAGGAGCCAGCTCGAGCGGACCAGGCTCGGGCCTGACGGTTCGGGTCGACGACCGCCTGTGCGCTAGAGCGAGCTGAGCGCCTCGTCGAGCGTCGGAACGTCGGCGCGGGGCCCGGGCTTCGACACGGGCAGGAAGTCTCCCGTCATCTGGAAGCCGGCGCCGATGAGGGGCAGCGCCCGTGAGACGCCGTCGGCGCCGCCCGTGCGGTTGGGGTTCTGCAGCCACCACTGAATGAGGACGAAGACGGTGGGGTTGTTGAAGCTCGCGCCGTCGACGCTCTTGAACGTGTAGCCAACGAAGGGCCCGACGCGATGCAGGGTGTTCAGGTTCGCCGGGGTCTCTCCGGCCGCGAAGTGACGCTCGTCGTAGAAGACGAACGCCTGCGTGTAGCGCGCTCCCGCGACGAAGCGCTTGTTGGGCGTCTGGTAGAGCAGGTCGACGTCGTTGGTGAAGTACCAGCCCTCGTCGGGCGCCAGCACGTCATAGAACTGGTCGTAGAAGACCGTGTCGCCCTCGCGCAGGTTCATGTCGGGCCGAATGAGCCGCGCGCGGCTGCGAATGACGAGGGCGTCGAGCACCTTGATCTGAAAATCCGCGCCGATGGTGAGCTCGGTGCCGTTGCCCAGGTACTGGGTTTGCGCGCCGGGCATGCCGTTGAGCCCGCCGCCCAGACGGGCGAGCTCGTTGTCCGAGTAATTGCTTCGCGCGGACTGGAACGACTGGAACACGTTGAAGGTGCCGAAGTACTGCACGAACGTGTACGACGCCCAGAAGCCAAGCACCGTCATCGGCTGCACCTCGACGTAGGCGCCCGCCCTGAGAAATTGAGGGCTGACGATGGGCGTCAGCCCGATGCCGATGAAGTTGTCGCGGAGCGCGACCGAGTCGCTCTCGTACAAGCGCAACCGGTACGTGAAGCGGCCCTCGTACAAGAGCCCGAGCGGGTTGTACCGAAGGGCGAACGTGTTGCGATGCACGACACGATGCAGCGGTGGAGCCTGGTCCTGGAGGGTCTGAGCCGAAGCCGCAGTCGTGCCGAGGAGCGCGGTGAGCACGGCGAGGCGAGCACGAAACGAGCGTGTTGGGAGCATGGACGGCGTGGAATGCAAAACCGGGACGCGCGCCGAAGAGACCGAGCGCACCGGGAGTTCCTCACCGTCGACGGCCAGGCGGACTGCAACCCCTTGCACCTCGGTGTGCAGCCGGCAGATCAGTCATGGGCCCTCGCGGCACGTGACGACACCGGTGACGACACGGTAGCGGCGCGCAGGTCGAGCAGCTCGACAGGCCGCGTTCCTCGCCCGGCGACACGTCCACTCAGCGCGCGGTCAGGCCGTAGCGCCACGCGTCGTTCTGCGTGCTCTGCGTGAGGCGAACGGTGGGCGCTCCACAGCGCGCCGACGCGCTCTGCCGGTTCAGCTCGAAGCCACGCGAGTCGCGCTGCACGAAGTCGATGCCTTCACAGCGGCTCGAGAGGCACGCCGACGCATACGACTGCCGGCTGTACGTCACGCCCGAGCTGTCACGGCGCACCAGGTCGGTGCCTTCACACCGCGTCGTCACACACGAAGCCGAGAAGCGCGCACGGCGGTACTCGACGCCGCTGCGGTCGCGCGTCACCACGTCGGCGCCTTCACACGACGTCACCATGCAGCCGTTGGAGCGACGCGACACCTCACGCCGGTCGTGGTCGCGCGACACCAGGTCCGGGCCTTCGCAGCTCGACGTGACTTTGACCGGCGGCGGCGTCGGGTGCGGGTAGGGCATGCAGGAGAGCGTGAGCGCCAGGAGCGTGGTGACCATGTTCCTTCAACGAGCTGCCCGTCTGGACGATCTACGAGACAGAACCGCTTGATGTTGCACATGTTTTCAACCCGCAACTCACGCGCTCCCATGTACGACAATGTCGGTACGCTTCGCTGATCCAGCCTGCACAACGACCGGTGTAGAAGTGTTGGTCTTCTGCACTCATCTCTCTAAGGCCTGACACACATGCCCACTGCCATCTCGCCGTCCATCGCCCGCGTTCTCCGCGACACGAAGATCAGCAACAGCGAGGTGAACAGCCTCATCAGCGAGGCGAAGCGCAACCCGACGGCCGAAGTGAAGGCCGAGCTCCAGGCGCTGCTGCAGACGCACGGCGACAAGTTCAGCAACGGCGGCAAGAAGGACCTGCAGCGCTTCCTCGGCAGCAACATCATCAACCCGCCGACGCCGCAGCCGCCGCCTCCGCCGCCGACCCCGAAGGACCTGGCCGACCCGACGGTCCTCACCAAGCACACCACCGACACGACCTGGAAACCGGTCACGGACGGCAAGCTCGTCGTCGACAGCATCAGCTTCGATGACGTCGTGCAGGGCAGCATCGGCGACTGCTACCTCGCGGCGAGCCTCTCGGCGCTGGCGCACGCGAACCCCGACCTCATCAAGAACGCCATCAAGGACAACGGCGACAACACGTTCACGGTTCGCCTCTACGAGAACGGCCGTGAGGTGAAGGTGACGGTCGACGGCGACCTCGCGACTGGCGCGACCGGCAACCAGCGCTACGCCAAGTCCCGCACCGGAAATGAAATGTGGGTCGGCCTGATGGAGAAGGCCTTCGCGCAGTGGAAGGGCGGCTACGAGGCCATCGGCAACGGCGGCACTGCCGGCTCGGTCATCTCGGCAGTGACGGGCAAGAGCGCCTCGTGGACGACGACGGCCTCGAACCTGAACGCCGTCTACGAGCAGGTGAAGACCGGCACCGCGAACCACAAGCCCATGGCGGCGCCGACGCACGGCACCACCTCGGGCGTCGACTACAACGGCACCGGCGTCTACGCGAACCACATGTACACGGTGCTCGGCGTCTCGGAAGAGGCCGGCCAGAAGTACATTCAGCTGCGCAACCCGTGGGGCCGCAGCGAGCACGGCTCCGATGGCAAGGACGACGGCATCTTCAAGATGAAGCTCGAAGACTTCGGCAAACTCTACGTGGGCGTGAACATCGGCTATTGAGCCGTCCATGGACCTCGCGCTGGCGCTTCGCGACGCAAAGCCGAACGACACCATCTCGATTCCCGGTGGCCGCTACACCGGCATCCTCGACATCACGAAGCCGGTGACGCTGCTGGCGCGCGGGCAGGTGGTGCTCGACGCCAAACACGCAGGGCCGTGCGTTCGTATTCGCTGCGAAGGGCTCGTTCGCATCTCTGGCTGCACCATCGTCGGCGGCGAAGCCATCGAAGGCGGCGGAGGCATCGAGCTGCAGCAAGGCACCCTCGAGCTGAGCGACTGCGTGGTGCGCTTCAACAAGGCGCCCACCTACGGCGGCGGAGGCCTCTTCATCGGCGGCGGCAAGGCGCTCGTCACCCGCTGCCGCTTCGAAGCCAACACCGGACGGCAGGGCGGCGGCATTCTCGTCGACGAAGCGGGCGAGCTGCGCCTCGAGCACTCCACGCTCATCCAGAACGCGGCCATCGAAGGCGGCGGGCTGCGCGCGAAAGAAGGCGCGAAGGTCACTGTGTTCGCGTGCACCATCGCCGACAACAAGGCCGTCGGCGACGCGGCGAATGGAGCGGCGGTTCACGTCAGCGGCACGACGACGCGCGCTCCCACCGTCAGCGTCAGCAACTGCATCATCTCGGAGCGCGCAAAGGGCCCGAGCTGCATCTTCAACTCACCGAAGCTGCCGGGCGCGCTCACCATCACGAAGTCGCTGCTGCCCGAGTGGAGCAAGGGGCTGGGCACCGACTGCTTCTACGGCGCCGCTGGCTTCGCGATGACGGGCGTCGAGCCGTACCTGCTGTCGGACTCGTCGCAGGCGGTGGGGAAGGCCGACTCGACGGCGTACACGCCCGGCAGCAAAGACGTGACGGGCCGCCCGTGTCTGCGAGGCATGCAGGCCGACCTCGGCGCGTTCTCGTTCACCCCGAAGAGCTCGAGCGCCGTCGGCTACTGAGTGACGTCTTTCCGCGGTTCAGGCGCGTCGGAGCAGTAGAACCAGGGCTGCCCCGGGCTCTTCTTGTTCCTCCGGAAGCAGGCCAGGCGCACTTCTTTCCCGCAGCCACGGCCGTCGATGATGGTGGCGTTGCCGAAGCTCGCGGCGGCCCGCTCGATGGTGGCCTCCTCGTTCTGCTTGAAGACGGCCAGCCGCGTCGGGTCGGCGGCGACGTCAGCAGGCGGCGTCGCACCACGAACCGACTGGCGGTACAGCGCCGCGCCGTCGACGTCGGCGCGCTTCGTCACCTCGACGCGCTCGGGAGGACAGCTCCACGTCGTCGAGAGGTGGTCCTTCGCGTCTTCGACGACGTCTCCGCAGCCAGTGACGAGCAGGCCGACCGTCACCGCCAACCAGGTTCTTCGCATCCTCATGTCCCCTCCGAGCGTGAGCACCAGGCTACTTCCGTTCGACGCGCACCTTCGCCCGCGCCGAGGGCGTCAACGCGCCGGTGAACGAGACGAGCGTCACCGTCCACCCCAGGCCCGCTGCGCTGCGCTTCGAGGTGTAGCCGGCAGAGAGCTCGCTCAGCTCGAGCGTCTGGGCCACCTTGCCCTTCTCGAGCTTGAACACGAACGTCACGCCGCTACCGCCGGGGTACGCCTTCGGGTCGGTCGGCGAGGCGGCGATCTCCTCCACCGTGTAGTCCACGAAGGTGAGCGTCGTTCCGTCCGCCAGCTTCGCAGTCGTGTGCGGGGCGAGCTCGAGCTCCTGAAGGGGCACGGCCGAGAGGCTGACCACCAGCAGGCCTGCGGTCAATGTGTGCATTCGTGCATCTTGCCGGACCGCCGCTCGGCGCGCAGCGTCGACCGTTCGTCGGAGGTGCGCGCCTTTCGCTTGCGACCTCGACGCGACGACTGCAGAGGAGCCCCGGTGATGCTGACGCGGCTGGTTCTGCTCCTCCTCCTCGCCGGCTCATTGACCGCACGGGCCCAGTCTGCGGACGGAGTGACACTCACGCCGGTCTCACCGGCACTCTCGCCACTCTCGGTGCCCTTCAGCCTGCTCGCGCCCGGGAGTGGTCAGTTCCTTCGTGGCGAAAGCCGGGCGGGCGGGACGATGCTGGCGTGGAGCAGCGTGTTGCTCGGCGCGGCGTTCGGTGGCGCGTTCTTCATGGCCGGCACCGGCGCGAGCGACGTCTCCACCGCCGTCGGCCCACCGCTCGGCATCATCGGGCTCGGCGGCTTCCTCTCGCTCGGCATCGCAGACGCGGTCGGCACCTTCTCGGACGGACAGCTCGCCGTGCCGGCCGAGACCGCGTGGGACGCATGGAACGCGACGTGGCGAGGTGGCGTGTCGACGCTCGTCGCGCCGCGCGCAGGCCAGCCCGGGAGCGTGGGCGTGACGGCGTTCGGCGCCTGGCGAAACGAGCGCTTCCTGGTGGCGGCGGAGCTGACCAACATCGCCAGCACGCTCGATGGGTGGGGACAGGCTGGCGGCGGTGTGAAGCTCGTCGGGTACTCGAGCCAGGTGCCTCGCGCAGGGCTGTGGCTCGAGAGCTCGCTTCGACACGAGCTCGCCTCACGAGTGGGCTTCGACGGCACCCGCTGGCGCACGCAGCTCGTCAGCGTCTTGCCGATGGGCGTCTTCGCGCCGCGCTTCGGCCGCGTCACCTCCATCCTGCGGCTCGGGCTCGACCCGACGTGGGTGCGCTACCGCGAGCGCGGCGTGACGGGCTTCGAGCTGCCGTTGAGCGGCGGCTTCGAGGTGCGCACCGGGCTGACCGACTGGCTACGAGGCCACGTCGGCTACGAGCACGCGCGCGACGGCCTCGTCGGTGGGAGCTCGATTGGGTTCCTGGGCTCCTTCCACGCGGGCATGGAGGTGGCGCTCCCCGGAGACCTCGTGTGGGACGTGCGCGTGGTGACCGGTACACCGGTCGCGTTCTTCACGTCGCTCGAGTGGAGGGCCCGATGACGCGCGTCCTCGCGATGCTGTCGATGGTCGTCACCGCCTGCAGCTCGGTGACGGACCCGGAGCCCCGGGCGCAGCTCGACCTCGTGCTCGGCACTGCCCGAAGTGGCGCGCTGACGTTCCGCGCAACGAATGGGCTCCTGCACGCGGCCGGGCAGCGAGACGGGCTGCCGGTGTTCCGCGCGTCATGCCCCGAGTTCTCGGTGGCCATCGAGACGACGGCAGATGGGCCTCGCGAGACGCGGCTCTTCGTTCGCAACGTGCCTGCGGGGCTGAAGCTCGTCTCGTCGGCTGGCGTGCTCGGGCCTTCGACGTCGCCGGTGACGGGCGCGCGAGTCGACGACGTGCACCTCGGCCTCTCGTGGACGGTCAGCTTTCCTCCGGGCGTCGACCAGGTCGAGCTGCGCACCGAGCCCATCGACGCGCGCGACTTCACCTTCCTCGCGTTCGGCGACATTCAGCGCGGCATCGACCGCTTCGATGACGTCATCGCCACGCTGAACGCGCAACCCGACGCCGAGTTCATCGTCGTGATGGGAGACCTCACCAACGTCTCGACCGACGCGGAGTTCGACGCCATCGACGAGGCCTTCACACGCATCGACCTGCCGATGGTGGTGACGCCGGGCAACCACGACGTCTACCGCTCGACGGTCTTTCAGCAACGGTACGGCCGCGCGAACTACAGCTGCGAGCTGCGGGGCACGCGCTTCACGAGCGTCGACTCGAGCAACGCAGGCCTCTCGGAGACCGCGTGGCGCCTGTACGACGACGCGCTCGCCGTTGGGAAAGACCAGCCACACGTCGTCTTCAGCCACATCCCTGCGACCGAGAGCTTCGGCGTGCGCTCCGGCCAGTGGAACTCTCGCGTCGAGGCGCGCCGCTTCGTCGGCAGCACGGCGGCCGCGAACGTCGACCTGCTGCTGTTCGGCCACCTGCACACCCTCGATGTCTACGAGCTGGCCGGCGTGCCGACCGTCATCTCGGGCGGAGCCGGCGCCATCGAAGAGCGGCTCGACGGCATCGACCGCCACATCCTCTCGGTGCGCGTCGAAGGTGGCGTGCCGAAGGTCAGCGTGGTGCGCGTCGACCCGTGACGAGCGTCACGTGGCCGGCAGATACATCGAGAAGCACGTGCCCGCGTCTGGCGAGCTGTCGACCGAGAGAAACCCGTGGTGCTGCTCCACGATGCGCGACACCACGGCGAGGCCAAGGCCGGTGCCGGTCGGCTTGGTCGTGTAGAGCGGATCGAAGACGCGCTCCTGCAGGGCGAGTGGAATGCCCGGCCCGTCGTCAGACACGCGCACGCGGGCGAAGCGGCCAGCTCTGCCGCCCCGCACCTTCGAGGCCGACACGGGGTCGAGCACCGCCTCGTCGACCTGCAACGTGATGCGGCCCTGCACACCGACGGCGTCACGCGCGTTGATGACGAGGTTCGCCAGCGCCTGCTCGAGCTGCACCGCGTCGCCATCGACGGACGGCGTACCTTCGTGCTGCTGCACCACCGTGACGGCAGGCGGCAGCGACGGCTTCACCAGCTCGATGGTGGTGGCGACCTTCTGAACGAGGTCGACGGTGGCGCGTGGCCCCGACTCGCGCCGGCCGAGCTGAAGCAACTGCTGGGCGACGTCACGCATGCGGTCGATGGCCTTCGTCGCGTCGGCCAGTGCGTCAGCGTCATCGCCGAGCTTCGAGCGGTCGATGGAGTCGAGGCTCATCAAGACGACGGCCAGCAGGTTGTTGAGGTCGTGCGCCACGCCCGCGGCCAGCACGCCCATCAACTCGACGCGCTGCAGGCTCTCGAGGTGGCCTTGCAGATCTCGATTCTGCTTCTCGGCGCGCTCCTGCGCCTCGAGCGCCTTCACCCGGTCGAACGCCGGGGCGAGCTGGCTGCCGAAGACGACGAGCGCCTCGAGTTCTTCCGTCGTCGGCTCCACCACGCCCTCGTCGCCGAAGCTGCCGGTGCCGAGCGCACCGTGCACCCTGCCGCCGAGAATGATGGGGATGTTGACGAGCGTGCGGTTCCCGAAGCGGGCCACCTGCTCCTTGTTGGTTCGGGGGTCGATGCGCGCGTCGGTGACCACCACGGGGTGGCCGCCTGTCGCGATCTCTTCCAGCATCGCGTCCGCGCTGCGGGGAATCACGGGCGTGGACTCCCAGGACGCGTGCGCGCCGGTCATCGCCGGAATCCGCACGTGTTTCCCATCGTCATCGAACCAGGCAACCCACGCGACCCGATACCTCGTGAGGGCCTTCACCGCGGCACCAGTCACTCGCATCAGGTCGCCGAGGGAGCGGGCCTGCTGCAGGTCACTCGAGTGCTTGAGCACGGCCTCGACCGAGAGCGCCATGCGGCGACGCTACGCCTCGTCTCGCGACAAAGCGACGAAGGAGCACCGACCAGCGGCCGAGACCGGGCGCGTGCAGAGGTGGTCAAAAAAGGCGCAGGCGCGGAATGCGGGCCGGGCCTCGGGTGGTTCTTGCCAGCAGGCCGACCCTCGCTGGAGCCGTCGATGCACGAAGCTGCCGTCTCACCCTCTCCCGACCTCACCCCCGAGCTGCAGGTCGTTCGCCACCTCGTCGCGACGCGCCTCGAGCGCCCCATCGACGAGGTCGTTCCCGCACAGCGCCTGATGAGCGACCTGCGCCTGGGGCTGCTGGGCCTCGCGGTGCTCGCGCTCGAAGTCGAAGACGTGACGGGCGTGCTGGTGCCCTTCGACGCGCTGACCCGGGCCGTGACGGTCGAAGACCTCGCCCGCGCGCTCCACGCTTATCGACGGAAGTAGACTCCAGCAGTCTCACTCGTCGTCGAGGCGACCGATGGCGCGCTTGAGGAGCTCCGCGACAGCGGCGACCCGAGGCACCTTCAGCCGCCCCTTCGGGCTGACGACCCACACCGAGATGGGCTCGATTCGCCACGCCGGCAACACGCGCTCCAGGGTTCCGGCGAGCTCGGCGCGCTTCACCTCGTCGTTCGGCCGAAGCGCGATGCCGAAGCCCGCATACAGCGCCTCGGCCTGGAGCTGGGCATCGTTGCACTCCAGCGCGCCGTCGATTCCGACGTGCACCTTTCGACCACGCCGGTTCACCAGCGCCCACGTGGTCTCCCTGGGCTTCGAGAGCCGCAGGATGCACTGGTGGCGCTCGAGGTCAGCCGGGCGCGCGGGCCGGCCATGCGCGTCGAGGTAGGCCGGGGTCGCAGCGAGCACGAAGCCGGAGACGAGCAGGCGGGTCGCGACCAACGAGCTGTCTTTGAGCGGGCCCACCTGGACTGCGAGGTCGAAGCCCTCTTTGAGCGGGTCGTCATTCTCGTCGACGGTCGCAATCTGGAGCGAGAGGTGCGGCGCCGACTGGAGGAGCCTCGCGAACTCGGCGCCGAGGCCCCGGCCGCCCAGCGCCGAACGCACGGCCACCCGAACGCGCCCCTCGAGCGACGTCGCCGGGGTGAGCGCTGCTTCGGTTCGTTCGGCAGCCTCGAGCAGCGCCGCAGAGTGCTCGAAGAAGCGCTCGCCTTCCTCCGTGAGCGTCACCGTGCGCGTGGTGCGGTTCGCCAGCCTGACACCGAGCGCGCGCTCGAGGGCGACCAGGCGCTGACTGACGCGGTTCTTGTTGTCGCGGAGCACGCGCGCGGCCGCGCTGATGCCACCCGACGAGACGATCTGCCGAAACACCCGCACGTCTTCGAGCGACTCGATGGGCACGGCCGATTGTCTCGCAATCAATGACACCCTGTCACGATGTGGCCGCCTTTTCGTGACGACCGCCGCGGTTAGGGTTCTGGCGTTCGCCACTCCCGGCGCGCACACCAGAGGCCCCAATGACTGCACTCGCCGCTCCACTGACTCAGCTGGACCACCCCACCAGCCCGCTTCAAATCGAACTCTCGTTCGAGCTGAACCTGCCCGCTGCCGAGGCCTTCGACCTCATGGCGCACCGGCTCGACGAGTGGTTCACGCAGATCCACGCCGTCTCGTGGGACCACTCGAAGTCGGTGAGAGGCGCGAGCACGCACGGCGCCTGCTCCGAGCGCAGCTGCGACTTCGGGGGCAAGTCCCTGCGTGAGGTCATCGTCTCGTACGAGCCGGGCCGCCGGTACTCGTATCGGGCCGACATGGCGCGCTCAGAGATGAAGATGCCGCTCGAGGACCACTTCGGCTCGTTCGACTTCGCCCCTGCGCACGGCGGCACGCGCATCACGTGGCGTCAGCACTTCACCCCCAGGTGGTTCGTGCCTGGCGCGATGCTGCGCTGGCAGATGCGCGACAAGATGATGAAGCCTGCCGTGGAGCGCCTGCTGTCCAAGTACGGCGGGCGTTGGGTCGCGTAGCGGCTCTGGGGACGGCTGGCAATTTCCCCACCGGGGCGAGGTCGCGCAGACTCGGCGACGCCATGCGCGCCACCTTCCCCGAAGACTCACCGCTCCACGCCTTCAGCGAAGCCGAGGTGCAGGCCATCTTCGCGGCCGGCGCGCTGCGCATGTGCGTGGCGGGCGAGCCCATCCTCTCCGAAGGCGAAGCGGGCGACTCGATGTACTTCCTCATCAACGGGAAGGCCGAGGCGCGGCTCCACACCGGCACCACGGTGCGCAGCTACGGGCCCGGCGCGTACTTCGGTGAGCTCTCGTTCATCAACCCGGGGCACAAGCGCAGCGCCACCATCGTCGCCGTCACCGACACGTGGCTGCAGAAGCTCGACCAGTCGAGCATCGAGTCGCTGCTGGCCACGCACCCGAACGCCATCTTCACGCTGCTGCGGCGCACCTGCGCCTTCCTCGTCGACGCCGAGCGCAACCTCGTCGGCAACCTGCGCCGCCGGAATGAAGAGCTGACCGAGACCATCAAGAAGCTCGAGTTCACCCGCCAGCGCCTGAGCCAGGAAGAAGAGACCGCGCGCACCGACGCGCTCACCGGCCTCTTCAATCGGCGCTGCTTCGACGCCGAGCTGCCCGTCTTCATGGAGCGCGCGGCCGCCATCTCGAGTGGCCTCGCGCTCATCGCGATGGACCTCGACCACTTCAAGCCCGTCAACGACACGCTCGGCCATGCTGCAGGCGACTTCGTGTTGAAAGAGGTCGGGAAGATTCTGCGCGGCCAGGTGCGAAAGACCGACCTCTCGTGCCGGGTGGGTGGAGACGAGTTCATCATCCTGCTGGCCGACCTCACCGAGGTGGCGGCCCAGAACCGCGCCGAGGCGCTGCGAGCGGCCATCGGCGTGATGCCGCACCCGGGGAACGAGCAGGGCATTCGCATCACCACCACCATGGGCGGCACGCTCTTCCGGCCGGGCGAGACGGCCGCGACGTTCATGCACCGGGCCGACGAGGCGCTGTACGCCGCCAAACGCGCCGGGCGAAACCGCGTGCACTGGACGAGGATCGACGAGGGCTGACGAACGGCTCGGAGTAGCCTTCCGCGCCATGCACTCCGACTTCGACTTCGTCGACGATGAGCAGGGCGGCCGCTTCGTTCCGACTGGCGGGCCCGTCGTGGAGCTCCGGCAGATGGTCGCGAAAGGCGAGCTCGACAACGCCGCGAAGCACTACGAAGAGACGGGCGCCGTCGCACGCGATGGGCTGCTGCAGGAAGCGTCGACTGCGTCGTTCGAGACGAAGCGCGCGCTCGCGCAGATGTTCACGAAGGCTCGCGACTTCGGGGCGGCGGCGCGCGTCTTTCAACACGCGAAGCTCGAGACCGAGGCCGCGACGGCGTTCGAGCACGCGGGCGAGTTCCTGCCTGCAGCCGCGGCGTGGGAGCGCAGCGGAGAAGTCCTGAAGGCCGCGGCTGCGTACGAGCGCGCCGGGAAGACGGACCAGGCGCTCGAGCTGTACCGCAAGGCCGGGGCTCCGGAGCGCGCGGCCGAGACCCTCGCGCGAGGCAACCGTTACGTCGAAGCCGCTCGCGAGTATCGCCGGCTCCAGAACATGCACGCCGAGGTGGAGTCGTTGCGCGCTGGCCTGAACGTCGAGCCCGGCAACCTCGAGCTCGCGACGAGGTTGGGTGAGTTGATGCTCCAGCACGGGCACACCGAGCAGGCGGCGCAGTTGCTGACCGAGACGACGCGCCGCGCACCGCTCGCGAAGGACGACGCGCGGTTCCTCACGCTGCTCGCCGCTTCACTCGACGCGGTTGGCAACGCAGCCGGTGCCGTGAAAGTACGCGCGCGGCTGAACGAGCTGCCGAAGGTCGCGGGCACGCCCGTCGTGATGGGAACACCGGTGGCGCCTGCTCCGGGGGCCGATGCGTACGGCTTCCTGAAAGCGCTGCCGATGTTCGCCGACCTCGCGCTCAACGACATGAAGGCGCTGTACCGGGTGTGCACGCTGCAGGCGTACGAGGCCGGCCAGCACCTCATCGAGATTGGGCAGCCGGGCCGCGGGCTCTTCATCATCGTCGAGGGACAGGTCGAGGTGTTCGCTGGCGCGGACGCACAGTCACGGCTGCTCAACACGCTCGGCGTCGGTGGGTACCTCGGAGAAATCTCCCTCGTGCAGGACGGGCCGACCTCGGCGCGCGTGACGGCTCGCTCGAAGGTGAAGGTGTTGTTCATCTCGCGCGACGCGTTCCGCCAGTACGTCTACGGCGCTCCGGCCGCGGCGCTGCGCATCTACCAGCTCTTCACGGTCACCCTGGCGGAGCGGGTGCGGGTATTGTCGGCCGCGAAGTAGACGTCGACGAGAGGTTCGTGCGTCGCGATCGCCAGGACGTGCACGTCACTCCGCGGCGCTGCACATCGACTTCACGTTCACGCCGGCGGATCGGGTGCTGTCGCCGCGAACTTCGCATCGCGACCTCGTTGGGTCTCCGTCAGAAGCGTTCCGCGCCAACGATCTCGCCTCAACTGAGACGCCCTGCACCCCAGACGAGTGTGGAGAGCGTGCGTGCACGCGCTTCGTCTGCCCTGCAACTCAGACGCGACTGTCTTCGACGACGTCGGCCTCTTCGACCGGCGGCGCGTCGAGCTTCGCGGTCCGCGCCAGTCGGGCTTGCGCGACCTTCTTCACAGCCAACAGCGCCGCCGAGTCCTGCAGCACACGCGCCTTGAAGTCCGCGCCGGTCAGCTTCACCGTCAACACGGGCCCCTGTGCGGTGACGGTCGCGGTCGCGATGCCGTCAGTCAGCATCGAGACCTCACCGAACAAGTCGCCTTCGCGGAGGTCGGGATACCGCTCGCCGCTGCGATGGGACACTGCGCAGACGCCTCGCAGCAGCATGTGCACCGCATCGGACGGCTGGCCTTCGCTGATGATGGCCACGCCATCGGCGAAGGTGCTCGGCTTGAAGGCCGCAGCGAGGGCCGCCTTGTCGCCATCGGGAATGCCGCGAAGAATCGGAGACGCCCGGAGCGCGTTGGCGAGCAACCGCTCCCGGTAGAACTGACTCAACATCTGCTTCACGCGCGGGTGGGCCGTGACGACCTTCGCCATCGCGTCGCGTGAAATCTCGAGCGCCACCGCCTCGGTCTCAGCCACCACGCTCGCGACACGAGGAGCGCCCGACACCATCGCCACCTCGCCCAGAATGTCGCCCGCCTTCGCGCTCGCCACACGACGCTGCAGCGACGTGCCGTGCCCGCGGAAGATGCCGGCTTCGCCTTCGACGAGCGCGAACATCGAGTCGCCCGGCGCACCCTCCGTGATGAGCGCATCACCGGCCTGAAACGCGCGAACCTCCATCGCGGTGCTGAGCATCTCTTTGAGCTCTTCCTGCGTGAGCGTGGAGAAGAGCGGAATCGACGGCAGGCCACTGCGGGTTGCGGGCGGCTCGACCTCGACTTCGATCTCCAGGTCGATCTCCACGGCGTCCTTCGGCGCGGGCGGCGGCACCTGCGCCTTCACGGGAAGGAGCGGCGTCTTCGGCGCATGCGCGCGGGCGAAGAGCGAGGCGATGGTCTCTTGCGTGCGTTGATGTCCGGGCTCGATGCCGAGGATGACGCGACACACCGCCGACGCCTTGAAGAACAACCCGTGCTTCGCATACCGATCGGCGACGTCTTCATAGATGCGCACCGCGTCTGCGCCCTTCCCTGCCTTCACCATCACCTCGGCGACCTTCTGCAGCGCGCCGACATCATCAGGCGCGGCGGCGACGACCTTCTGCCAGGCCTCGATGGCGGCGCTCAGCTTGCCCTTCGCCGTCAACTCGCTGGCCTTGTCCTTCATCGCTCGAAGCTGGTCGCTCATCGGTGTGCTCCTGGAGACGTCACTGGCACTGCCCACTCACACAGGTCTGGTTCATCGCGCAGAAGCGCCCGCAGCCACCGCAGTGCATCTCGTCGGTGAGGAAAGACGTCTCGCACCCATCTTGAGGGTTGACGTTGCAGTCGCCGAAGCCCGCCGTACAGATCGAGCGCGTGCACATGCCCATGATGCACAGCCGCGCCGCGTTCGGGGTCGGGGGGCACGCCATGCCGCAGCCGTTGCAGTGGTCCGGATCCCAGCGCGGGTCGACGCACGTCATGCCCGGGCACGCCAGCAGCGGCGGCTCGCACGACGACCGACACTGGCCCATCACGCAGACGGAGCCCGGCGCGCACGCCATGCCGCACATGCCGCAGTTCTCGACGTCGTTCGCGAGCGTCACGCACTGGCCCTGACACACCGCCTGATTCATCGCGCAGCCCGGGGCACAGGC
>JAUXRI010000291.1 GCA_030681895.1 Myxococcales bacterium
ACCAGCTGCAGAGCCACCACCAGCTGCGGAGCCACCACCAGCTGCGGAGCCACCACCAGCTGCAGAGCCACCACCAGCTGCAGAGCCACCACCAGCTGCGGAGCCACCACCAGCTGCGGAGCCACCACCAGCTGCAGAGCCACCAGCTGCGGAGCCACCGCCAGCTGCAGAGCCACCAGCTGCGGAGCCACCGCCCGCTGCGGAACCACCAGCTGCGCCGCCACCGACGCCCGAGCCACCACCCGCTCCGCTCGTGAACCCGCATCGACCGGCCTGACACACCGCCGAGATCGGGCAGGCCTGGCACGCTCCGCCGCGTTCACCGCACGCAGACTCCACGAGCCCCGACTGACATCGCCCTGCGGAGTCACAGCACCCGACGGCGCACGACACCGCATCGCAGCGAGGCGTCGGGGTGCCGCAGGAAGAAAGGAGAAGAACGAGCCCGACGAGGCTCAGCTCACGGCTGGCAGACGACGGTCTCACCGCTCACCATGCAGGTGCGGCACATGTTCGTCTGCTTCAGCGAGCCGTCGATGCACTCGAGCGTCGCCTTGCCGTCAGCGGTGCACAGGCCCTTGCGCTCAGCCGACGAAGCGCACGCATCGCCGGCGACGTTGCCGGTCATGTCGCACTTCACGACTTCGCCTTCACGCTTGCAGCCGTTGGTGCCCTTGCAGGGCAGCTCGACCCACTTGCCGACCTTGCACTCCAGCGCCGCGGTGCCGCTCGCACAGAGGAAGCCGGTGACGTTGCAGGACGAGCCCGCCGTAGGAGTGCCGCAGCCGACGGCGAAGAGACTGGTGAGCAGCGTCGAGACGAGCAGGAGGTGGCGCATTGTCGAGGAGAAACAGTGAAGAGGGCGGCCCTGAAAAGCGCGCGCACTGTCGGCTCCCGCGCGCACCCCGTCAAGCAAGAACCTCTGACCAGAAGCGCCTGAAGTTGTGCCCGAGCACCTTCTCGACGACGCGCACCGTCATGCCGCGATCGAGGAGGGTCTGGGTGAGCTTCTTGAGATCGCGCACGTCGCGCATGCCTTGCGGCAGGGGAATCATGCCGTCGAAGTCGCTGCCGAGCGCGACGCCGTCTTCGCCCATCACCGTCACGGCGTGCTCGATGTGGCGGGCGACGTCGGAGAACTGCCGGCCGCCGACGTACTGCCTCGCGAAGATGACGCCGACGACGCCGCCTTTGTCGGCGATGGCTTTCAAGGTCGGGTCGTCGAGGTTGCGCCAGAGCTTCGTCGCGCCCTGCACGCCGGCGTGACTGCAGAACGGCCGAATGGAGCGGTGCTCGAGCAGCTCCGGCAGCATCGCGGGCGACGCGTGGGCGACGTCGATGACCATGCGGCTTGCAGCCATCGCGTCGAGCACCTCACGGCCCAGCGGGGTGAGCGGACGGTTGCCCATCATCGGCGTCGAGGTGCCGCCGAGCTCGTTGTTCGAGAGGTGGGTCAGCGACATGAAGCGCACGCCGCGGCGGAAGAGCTCGGCGACGCGATCGACCTGCCCTTCGATGGCGTGCGCGCCTTCGATGCCGATGATGGCTGAGAGCCGGCCGCCGCTCAGGTTCGACTCCAGCCCTTCACGCGTGCCGGCAACCGACGCGAGGCCGTTCGACTTCGCGCAAAAGCCATCGAGCTGATCGAGCTGAAAGGAGCACCGCGTCCACTCCGAAGCGCGCGCGTCGGCGGGCCAGCGCTCCTTGAGCATGAGGAGCGGGAAGCCGTCGATGACGGGCAGGCCGCGCGTCACGATGGTGAAAGCCTGAATCTTCACGCCGGCCTCGCGCAGGCGCGGGAAGTCGACGTGGCCTTCTTCGGAAGCGACGGTGAGATCGCGGTTCCACATCAACGAGTCGGCGTGGCCGTCGGCGATGGGGACGCGGCGGTGGAGCTCGTCGAGATCGATCATGGAGCGCTCCGGCGGCGCACGTGCACGAGGCCTTCGGGGGTCGCCTTCGTGAGCGCGTCGGCAGCGGCGGCGTCGTCGCGGAGCACGAACGAGGCCCAGGCCGTCACGGTGCGCTGCGCGATGCTCCGGCCGAGGGCGTTGTCGAGGTAGGTGAAGGCGCCGCCGTCGGGGTCGCGCAGGCCGTCTCCGCAGCCGGGGCGGTACGCGCCGCCGAGGCCCGCGATGTCGGAGAACGTCCAATGGCCGGCGTTCTCGACTTCGACGAGCCAGGTCGGGCGCTGCGCTTTGGTGAAGTTGTCTCGGATGAACTCGTTGCCGAGGAACGAGATGGAGTTGTCTTCCATGGCGAGCAGGAAGCTGAGGGGCCGGGTGACGCGAGGGAGCGCGCCGCCATTGAGGAACGGGCTGTCGGCGGGAGCGGCGATGAGGAGCCCGGCGCGAACGCGCGCGTCTTTCTCGACGAGCTTCGCGGTGGTGACGGCGCCGAAGCTGTGGCCGAAGGCGGCGATGCGGCTCGGGTCGATGGGGAGTGGAGCGGAAGGCGCGAGCAGCGCGTCGATGACGCCCGAACAATCGGCGGCGCGCACTTCGAGGAAGGCGTTGGTGAGCGGAGCGGTGGCGTCGAAGCGGGTGTTCTCGACGTGATCGGGAGCGGCCACCACGAAGCCGTGACTGGCCAAACGCTCCGCGACGCTGTGCAGGCTGAATCGAAAACACTCGGTGCAATGCGAGAACACGAGCAGTGGAAATGAAGCGCCATCGGCGAGCGGCGCGTCTTTCGTCGAGTGCGCGAGGCGGGGCGTGCAGGCCTCGGGCGCCTGGGCGATCCACTCTGCCAATTGCGTTCGCCGCGCGCCGTCTTCGAAGGTCTCGACCGGGAAGGACTCGGTCGTGCCGCTCGCGGGGTACCAGAGCTCGACCGGGAGCACGCGCCCTGCGTCACCGACGGTGACGGTGAGGTGCCTGCTGCCGACGGCGAAGCGCCCGGGCGCGGCGTACGGGTCGACGCCCGCGTCCATCTGGGGTCCGCCCACGCAGGCGACGACGAGGGGACAGAGGAGGAGGAGGCGCATCAGGGCGTGCACCCTATTCCACCGGGCGCGCGTCGGGGGTCACTGCGGCAGTGCGGAGGGCTACGTTCGAGCGCGATGCTGACTCAGCATGACGCGGACAGGCGGATTGGATCGTTGAGACTCTCGCTCGTACTTCTGAGCGCGCTCGCGGGCTGCGCACCTCATCGGAGCCCAGAGCCAATCCAGGTCCAAGTCGCGGCACCGGCACCAGCGCCAGAACCGGTGATTGAACGACACTGGAAGTTGGGGCTCGAGCTTTCGAATCGGGTTCGACAGCCTGACTGTCTCGACGTGCCTGACGGTGAGCGAGATGCGCGAAAGTGCATCTGCGGATGGGGAGCAACCTGCATTTGCCGAGTCCGCGTTCTTCAGCGAGCCGGGGAGTGTGTTGTTCAGTCGATGACCGAATACGAGGAGGGGTTGCCCAGGT
>JAUXRI010000303.1 GCA_030681895.1 Myxococcales bacterium
ACCGTTCCTCCGTCGGGCAGGCGGCTGCTCGCCTCTCCAACGAAGCCCATCGAGAAGTGGTTCACCTGGGCCGAGACCTTCGAGCCGTTCACCGTCGACGGCTGTCGCTCGAACACCGCAGAGCCCTTGCGCGTCCAGTACACGACCGGGTTCGTCACGGTGCGGCCGGTGATGTCGAACTCGACGGTGACCGGCGTCTGGAAGTCGGTGTTCTCGGGCTTGAAGACGTAGATGGGCGTGTGCGCCGTGTAGTTCGCCGCGGCCGCGTTCGGCGACGAGGTGACGCTGAACATCACGTCGGACGGCACGGTGTTGGGCGCGACGATGAGCTTCACCTTCTCGAGTTCGATGGTGCCGCCCGCCGCGCCGATGGCCTTCGCCTCAGCCTTGCCAGTACCCGCGGGGTTCGGCCCGCTCCCGGGAGGCGAACAGCCCACCGCCAACATGGCGGCGGCCAACGACGTGACGAGTACGCGAGCGTTCATGAGGCGACCATTCCTTCTTCCAACGGTGAAAAGCCCGGCCAGCGCGCACGAGTGTACCCAACCCGCGCGTGCCCCGGCATGACCGGATTCAGGACACGGTGTGGGGAACAGTCCACCCCAGTGAGAAGGATGGTTGCGCGAGCCCACTCTCGGGGGAATGCTCCGCGCCCCATGACGCCCGACCCGGACGAAGCGACGCTGGCTCCCCTCGACGACGCGCCCGACGAGCTCGCGCGACGCGTCTTCGTGCAGCGCCTCACCTTCATGGGCGGCGGTGTGGTGCTGCTCGGCAACGCCTGCAAGGAGTCGCCGAAGCCCGACGCTGGAGCGCCCCTCGCTGCGGCCCCCTCTCGCCCCCAGGCGCTCACCACCTCGCACCTCACCTTCACCAACGAAGACTTCGCCATCGTCGCCGCGGCCGCCGAGCGCGTGCTCCCCAAGGACGAAGACGCGGGCGCCCTCGACGCGAACGTGCCGGAGTACATCGATCGTATCCTCCAGACGAAGCAGCTCGAGAGCATGAAGAACAACTTCGTGCCCGGCGTCGCCGCGCTCGATCGCCGCACCCAGCGCATGTTCAAGGTCGGCTTCGCAGGCGCGACCCCCGAGCAGCAAGACGAGGTGCTCACCATCTTCAAGAACAGCCCTGAGACGTCGGGCGAGGCGCGCTGGTACGAGATGCTCATCGTGCTCACGCTCGAAGGTTTCCTCGGAGACCCGAGCTACGGCGGCAACCGCGACGGTGTCGGCTGGACGGCGATCGGCTTCACGCTGGTCGATCACACGAAGGCTGACCCGGGCAAGGGCTACGACGGCAAGAAGCAGCTCGAGGCGTTGCGGTGCGGCGGCGGGAAGGGGTGCTGAGATGGCGAACGACCCAGTCGATGTGGTGATCGTCGGGAGCGGTGCAGGTGGCGCACCCATGGCGCTCGAGCTCGGCCGCGCAGGGTTCAAGGTCGTCGTGCTCGAGAAGGGCCCCTGGTACAAAAAGGAAGAGTTCGTTCACGACGAGATCCTCAACTCGCGGCGCAACTTCTTCATGCCGCTCCCGTGGGACGAGCCGCACCTCTGGCGCGCGGGCCCCGACAAGCCGTACTCGCGCACCAACGAAGCGTGGACGGCGAACTGCGTCGGCGGCGGCACCGTGCACATGAGCGGGTACTTCTACCGGCTCAAGCCCATCGACTTCCGGCTCAAGAGCGAGCTCGGCGCCATCAAGGGCGCGAACATCGCCGACTGGCCCATCACCTACGACGAGCTCGCGCCGTTCTACGATCGCGCCGAAGAAGAGCTCGGCGTCTCGGGAAACGCGGTGCCGCACCCGTTCCTCGAGCCGCGCAAGAAGAACTACCCGATGCCGCCGCTCTCGGAGCACCCGGTGTCGCTGGAGATCGACAAGGCCTGCAAGTCGCTCGGCTTCCACTCCATTCCCACCGCGCGCGGCATCACCAGCACCGCGTACAAGGGCCGTAGCGGCTGCACCTACTGCACGCTCTGTGGCAGCTACGGCTGCGAGAACGACGCGAAGAGCTCGACGCTGGCGTCACTCATTCCGCAGGCCATCGCCACCGGCAACGTCGAGGTTCGCCCGCGCTGCATGGCCGTCGAGATCACCGTCGACCAGAAGTCTGGCGTCGCGAAGAGTGTGGTGTACCTCGACCCCGACGGCGTGCGGCAGGAGCAGGCCGCGAAGGTCGTCGTCGTCTCGGCGACCGCCGTCGAGTCTGCGCGGCTGTTGCTCAACTCGCAGTCGGCGCGCTACCCGGGGGGCCTCGCGAACAACAACGGCCTCGTCGGGAAGAACCTGCTCTTCTCGAGCTTCGGCCAGTCGAAGGCCACCTTCCGCGTCTCGAAGCAGAAGGCCACGCACCCGTGGCTCGAGACGACGGCGCCCTTCGTCAACCGTTCGCTGCAGGACTTCTACGTGATGCCCGACAACCGGTTCGGCTTCCGCAAGGGCGGCACGCTGGGCTTCATGTGGGCGCACCCCAACCCGATCTTCGCGGCGGTCGGCCTCGCGCGAAAAGGCGAGCCGGGCGTCTTCGGCAAGGCGCTCAAGGACAAGCTGCGCGAGTACCGCGACAGCAAAATCCTCGAGTTCGAGATCTACGGCGAGTTCCTGCCGACCGACGACACCAACGTCACCGTCGACGGCAAGGTGAAGGACAAGTACGGAAACCCCGTCGCCGCCATCACCATCAAGCGCCACCCGATGGACTTCGTGATGACGCGCTTCCTCGTCGAGCGCGGAGAAGAGGTGCTCGCCGCGATGAAGCCCGAAAAGCTCGATCGCGTCGGCACCGCGGGCGAGACGACCATTCTCCAGGGCGGCACCTGTCGCTTCGGCAAGGACGAGCTGACGAGTGTGCTGAACAAGGACTGCCGGGCCCATTCGGTGAAGAACCTCTACGTCGTCGATGGCAGCTTCATGCCGACCTCTGGCGCGGTGCCCTTCACGCTCACCATCGTCGCCAACTCGTTCCGCGTGGCGCAGGGCCTGGTCGAGCGCATGAAGAAGGGCGCGACCTGAGGCTGCCTCGATGAAACGTCTGAGCCGCACGCTCCTGGTGTCGTTGGCGCTCGCGGGGTGCCCGAAAGAAGAGGCCCCGAGGGCACCGCCGCGCGAAGGCAAGCTCGGCGCGCAGCGCTGCTCCGGCCAGCCAGGGCCGAAGAACCCCGTGCTGCCGGTGCTGCAGCGGCCCTTCGACGGGCACTACCCCGTGCTCAACCTGTTCGATCACGACCTGCCCCTCGTGTCCGATCTGAAGCCCTTCGTCGAAGGCGACAAAGAGCTCACCTATTGCGGCATCGAAGCGCTGGGGCTCGCCGAGGGCTTCCCCGGCTATGCCTTCGCGATGCCCGAGGGCACGCCGGTGTTCGCCGCCGCCGACGGTGAGGTGGTGCGCGCAGGCCCGGCGCCCGCCTTCAACTGCGTGCTGACCCACCGCATGGTCGACGATCAGCTCGAGGTCGACGTGGAGCACTCGACACTGGGCACCATCGGCTTCCGCACCCACTACTCCCACCTGTCGAAGCTGACGGTGAAGGTCGGCGACCGGGTCGTCGCAGGGCAGCGCGTCGGCGTCGCCGGCCGCTCGGGCTGCGCGACGACGAGCGCGCTGTACTTCGAGGTGCGTCGGCTGACGGGCACGAAAGACGGCCGCTCCGCCGTCGTCGACCCCTACGGCTGGGACGGGCCGTCGCCTGACCCGTGGGCACAAGACGAGCGTGGCGCGCCGAGCGTGTACCTGTGGAAGCCCAACGAGGCTCCGCAGCTGAAGGCGAAGTAGCCGAGCACGCCAGGTCCCACAAACGGCGACGGGCCGCCCCCGAAGGAACGACCCGCCGAACCAACACGCGAGTGGGAAGGCGCTTACTGCTGCGCGCAGGCGCCGTACCCGCGCACGCCCTGCGACGACAGGTCGAGGCACGCCTTGCCGCCGCCACAGGCCGGCGCGCCGCCATCGCGGCTGCACGCCTCGTAGCACCGCGACTCGGCCGCCGTGGCGCACGCTCCACCATCGACCCGACGCTCACAGACCGACAGACACACCGAGCCCTTCACGCACGCGGCAGGGGCGTCGCAGCTGTCGCCGGTCGCCTTGGTGCCGGTCTCGAACGAGCAGAAGGTCGCGCCAGACGGGCTCTGGTAGCAGGTGCGCGGGCCACCATCGACCGACGCCGTGCAGCCCTGGCTGAGCACGTCGCAGGAGTAGCAGTTCGAGCTGCCGCCATCGGTCGGCACGCCGCAGCCAGACAGCTGGACGACGAGCTTGGGAAGATTCGAAGCGTTGCTGTCGACCGTGACGGAGCCGCTGTAGCCCCGGTTCTGGCGCGGCCCGAACTCGACCTGGAGGAACGCGCGCTGGCCGCCGGCGATGCTCGTCGCCGGAATGTCGCTCCCGACCGCCGCTTCGCCCCAGCTCGACGTCACCTTGAACTCGGACTCGCCCTCGAAGGTCACCTTGCTGATGGCGAGGGGCTTGAGGCCGCGGTTCGTGATGCTGATGGAGTCGACGGGCCGCGCGCCAATGAAGGTGCCGCTGCCGAACTCGGTGTTGAAGCCGAGGGCCGAGCGGTCCACGCAGAGCTCCGCTTCGTTGGCGAAGGTGTCACCATCGCACACCTTCCTATTCGTGGGCCCGCAGGCTACGAAACTACCAGTGACGACGGCTCCGACGACGCCTGCAAAGAGAATCGAGCGCTTCATGAATCGTCCTCGTGAAAAGAGAGTGGTGGCGGTTCTACTGCAAAGGGTCGGGAGCGTCGCGTTTCTCGCGCTGGGGCTGGCTGGCTGCGGCAGCGTTCGCGACCAGTTCGTCGGCACGAGAGTCGAAGACCAGTGCGGCGGCGAGTGGCCTGTCTGCCGGACGACGGTGGGCTGCATCGTCGGAGACCGCAGCTACGTCGAGGGCCGATTCCCGGGCCAGAACAAGCTCGCCGTGCAGCTCTTCGAGCCGTCGACCGTGACGTTGTCGTTCTTCCTCACCGAGGTCGCGGGCACCGGTGAAGAGATGCGCATCAGCTTCTACGAGACCGAGTGCCGCAGCCGCATTCGGCGCACCTTGAGTGGCCGCGCGCTGATCGGCGAGGCCGAGAACCGCGGGTGGGCGTTTCGCGAGGCCGACCTGTCCGACATCGGCGACCACCTCATCGAGTTCGAAGCCGACGCGCGCGCGAAGTACCTCGTGAAGGTCGACGTCGTGCCGCTGCGCCTCAAAGAAGCCTCGAGCAACTGAGCGGGGCGACCGTTCAACGGCGCTGACTCGCTCCTGCTCTCTCAGAGCGGCGTCTCGCGCGAAACTCTGGTCGAACGGATGCGGCGCGGCCGAACGACTGCTCGCAACCCGCACGCCACGGCAGGAGTCGGACGCCTGCGCGTCGCGGCTCCGCAAGGTCATCGCGTCTGGAAGCCGCAGCCGCCGCCGCCATCTGCTCCGCGACCCGGGCAGGTGACTGCCGCCCCACCGTCGGGGTTCGGAATGCTCGCGGGGTAAGGGGCGATCGACTGGCGCACCGTGTAGGGAATGGGGTCGTTCGAGGTGCGGTCGACGGCGACCACCCGCACCTGGAACGAGCCCGAAGCGACCTTGTCCTGCGAGAAGCAGAAGCACGCCTCGGGTCGGACCGTCACGGTCGTCTGGTTGCCCGTACGCGATGGTTCGAAGTGAAGCCGACGATTCTGATTCTCGACCGGAAGGTACCAGGGCGTGAAGGCGCCAAAGGTCGGCGCGAGCACGCTCTGTCGCCCAGTGCAGCCGCCGTCGGGTTGCTGCGCACCAGTGCAGAGCAGAAGCTCGAACGCGAGTGTTCCGGCCGGGCCACTGCCTCCATCGACGTCGCCCACCGTCCACGAGAGCTCCCACGTCTGGTCGCCCATGGCCCCGCCGTAGTTGAAGCGGTACGCGTCGCGGTCGGTCTCGGTCGCGTCGTAGTCGTTGGGGCCGCGAATGCCCGGCCCCGTGTTCAAGTCGTCGAACTCGATGGTCTTGCCGTAGCCATGCGAGATGACGCCGCTCACCGTGCTCGAGGCCATGCCAAGAGTGACGTTGGTCGGCTGATCGCCAGGCGGGCGCATCGCCTCGTCGGGGTCGTCTTCGAGCGTCACCCGAATCGACCAGTCACGATCGTCGGCGTACTTGAGGCGGCCCCGGCCGGTGTCGCCGAACGCGAAGAGAATCGCGCTCACGTTCGCGGGCACGGGAATGCCGCCGACGAAGTTCTTCTGATTGCGCAGCGGAGCGATCTGGAACTCCTCATTGCGCTCCGAGAGCACGCAGTGCGGGGGGTCGATGCCCGGAGAGCGACACACGCCGCTGACCAGCAGGCCCGTTCCTGCGTTCGGGTCGTCGAAGCTCCGTGGGCAAAGCTGCCGGTTGCTCACGCAGGCCGTCTGACGGTCCTGAATGGTGGCGCCGGTCGTCACCTCTTGAATCACGCGAATCTGCCGCGTGGGAATCATCGAGAGCGCAGGGAAGCGCCCGCCGGTACCCGCCGGCATCAGCTCGTAGCGCAGCACCGTGGGCCCACCGCGGGCCGGCAGGTTGAGCCTGAACCACTCGGTGTCGGGCACGTAGGCGATGCGGCCGCTGAGCGCCGTCGTCGCGTTGAGCGCGAGATTCACGGGCCGCGCGGTCGCCGAGGTGTCGTTGCCGAGCATGCCCTCGCTCATGTCGAGGTCAGGCATGAGGCGGACCTCGACGTCGTACTTCAGCCGCAGATCGCCCAGCGCCGGCGTCATCTGCTGCGCCGTCTTGAAGCCGAACACCTCGAGTGTGTACGTGCCGTCTCCTGCGGTCAGGCGCGCGGTCGAGAGGTTGATCTGCAGGAACTCGTTGTCCATCACGCCTTCCGAGATCGGCCGGCCCATGGGGTCCTTCAGGGTGTAGGCCATTCGGAACGGCAGCGGCGGCATCAGGTTCATCATCGTGCTCGAGACGCGCGTGTAGATGATCTGGCGGGCGCCCGAGACGGCGAACGAGAAGCGGTCGACGTCGTCGTTGGTCGCGAGGTAGCCCGACGAGGTGCCCTGCTGAACGCCGTTCGCCGCCGTCAACGTGATGGGCGTCGGCGTCATGTCGTTGGGCTCGTTCACGTCGGGGTTGTCGATGACGCAGACGTTGAGCTTGTACGGATTCTTGTTGTCGACCCGCGGCAGGGCCACGCCACCGACGTCGCTGACGCGAACGATGAGCTGCGCGCTGGAGTCGGCGAAGGGCTGGGTGATCTCGACGTTCTTCGGCACCGCAGCGCCCATGCGCCGATCGCTGCCCGAGGCGATCGCGCCCAGGCCACCGTCTCCCTGCTCGCGCAGCACGTTGACGCTGAAGTTCACCGCCGTCTGGGGAACGCCGCCGTAGCCGGCCTTCACCGTAAGCAGGCTGCGGGCCGTGAGGCCGTCCGGCATCGTCACCGAGTAGAAGTCGACGTCGATGCCGCCGTCGTCGACGGTCGAGATGAACGACTCGAGATCCTGACAGAGGGTGAGCTTGCAGGCCGGGTCGCTCTTCGCCGACTCGGCGGTGTTGCAGTTGTCGACGGGGAGCGAGCCGGCGTCGCAGGTCTCTTCGTCGCCCTCGACGCAGAGCACCGGTGGCGGCGAACACGCCGAGCTGGCCACGATCGCCAGTCCTCCCATCAGCACGGCCACCCGGGTCAGTGTCTGCATCATGTCGAGCTCGAGAACCTGGAGGTCGGAGGACGGCCCCCTCCGACGGTCAACGTCACGGCACCGGGACGGTCCCCGGGGGCGGTGGGCAGCCTGCCACGAAATCACTGTCGCTGACGCGAATGATGCCGTCGGGCGGTGAACGAATGCCGCCGACCGGGAAGCGGGTCGTCTTGTGGCGGAAGACGCGGTGGAGCACGCGGCCCGACGGGTCATCGCCCGGTCGCATCGCGATGCTCACGAAGATGTCGTTGTAGCCAGCGCCGCGCCGGTACGGCGAGACCCCTGCGTCATCCACGCCGGCGTCACGAATGTCGGGGAGCGTGTTCGCCAGGAGGATGTTGTCGACACGAAGGTCCCAGCACTGGCGGCCCTGCTCGTCGATGCCGCCCCGCTTGAGCACCTCGTAGCGATAGCCGTTCACCGACAGCTTCTGCGCGTCGACGGCGCCCGGATCGGTGTGGAGCTGGAGCTCGGTGGCGTTCGACAGGCCGTCGTTGTCGGGGTCCTGGTCGAGGTCCTTCGAGGCGGGCTGGGTCGAGAGCTTGAACTCGACCGAATCGGGCACGCCGTCGTCGTCGCTGTCGATGCGCCGCGCGTTGGTGCCGACCAGCTGCTCGTCGCAGTCGAGCAGGCCGTCGCAATCGCTGTCGACGCCGCGAAGCTCGGGCGGGCACCCCTGATCGGAGCCGCCGCCGTCGGGCAGTCGGCCGATGGGGTTGAACATGCCGCCGCGGGCGTTGAAGTAGAGCTCGATGCCGTCGGAGAACCCGTCGAAGTCACTGTCGACGACCCAGGGCTCCGTGCGCGCTCGCAGCTCGTCTTCGTCGAGCAGCCCGTCACTGTCCGTGTCGGCGAGCTCCAGCGGGCTGCCCGCGGGTGCCGAGAAGTTCGACACCAGCACCCGATCGAACACGAAGGTGCGTCGCACCTGCCCGAACGAGAAGTTGAGGAAGTTGATGGGCTCGCTGTTGCGGAAGTCGCGGAAGTTGCCGCCGCCCAGGTCGGCCATGCGCGCGAGCCGTTCGGCGTTCTGATTGATGATGATGAGCGGACAGGAGCCGGGCGGCAGGTTGGGAATCTCACACGACGCGCCAGCTGGCGGCGGTGGAATGGAGCCTCCGTCGAGATCGCACACCGACGAGTTGACCGGCTGCGTCGGGAGGAACACATGCACCGTGTTCACCTTCACGTCATCGGCGAGGTCTTTGAGCTGGCGAATGCGGCGCACCACGTTGCTGCCGCCCATGTCGCACAGCAGCTCGTCGTCCTGGTTGTTCGTCGGCTGACCGTCGGAGAGGAAGATGACCGAGTACCGCGCGCGCGTCTCTTCGCCCCGCCGCATCAAGCGGGTGTTGGCGATGTCGCGGTTGATGATGGCGTAGATGTCAGAGAGCGGCTTGACGAAGTCGGTCGAGTCGCGGTTCGCCATGTTGCCGGGCGCGGCGTAGTTCAGAATGCGCTGCCTCAAGAGATCGCGGTCGCCCTGGTCGAAGTCCATCACCGACTCGAACTGCTGCAGGCCGCTCTTCGAGAGGAAGGCGGTCGTGCTGCCGGCGAACAACATCACCAGAATCGAGACCTCGCGCTCCTGGGGAAGGCTGTCGAGCAGGTCGACGACCGCGCGCGCGCGGGTGCCATTCGGGTCGGTGACGGTCATCGACTGCGACGAGTCCATCGCGAGGAGGATCTTGATGGGCCGCACCACCTGGTCGCTGCCCGGGGTGCAGAACTCGCCCTGCAGGCTCACCGAACGATCGACGGGGATCTCGCGCTCACGCCGCTCGTCGTAGAGGTACGTGTCGGAGCACGCAGCCAACAACAACCCCACCAGCACCCCAGCGAGGCTCGCCCACTTCGCAGCGCTCGTCATGGCACCGGCCCCGACTGGCCGCGCGAGGGGTTGATGCCGACGCAGCGCGCATCGTAGTGCGCGGGTTCGATCATGTTCGCCGGCGCGTAGAAGTCTGCGTTCGTGAGCGGCTGCGTCTCGGGGCCTGCCGGCACCCGCACGGAGGGAGGATCGTACTGGGCCCACACGCACCCGGCCTTCCAGGTGCCGTAGTCGCTCGCCACGCCAGCCTCGGGTGCTTCCCCGAACCAGAGCTTGAAGAGGTTGAAGCCCTGCCGCGAGAAGCCTGCGCGAATCGGCGGCGTGAGCAGCTGCAGGTTGCTCGCGGTGAAGTCGTAGCAGACCGAGTCGTCGGGCATCACTTCCTGGCGCAGCGAATACTGAATGCCGTTCTTTTCGCGGAACTCGCGGTCGCGGCGCGTCGGGTGTGAGCCGAACCGGATCTCTTCGATGTCGGGAACCGTGTCTCCGTCGGTGTCGAGGTCCTTCTGAGGAACCAGCGGGTCGAGCCCGTACCGAACCTCGACGCCGTTCGGAATGCCGTCTGCGTCGCCGTCGACGAGCGTGTTGTCGGCGAGCCAGCCGCTCAGGTACTTCTCGGCGAAGTCTGACAAACCGTCGCCATCGCGATCCGATGGGCGGCAGCCGAGCGTCAACGGCGACATGGGGTCGCACCCGCGACCGTCCTTCGAGTCCGGGCGGAAGCCGTCAGCCTTTCGATCGACCTCGAACCGGTCGGTGAAGCCGTCGCCGTCAGAGTCGGGGTCGAAGCGTGAGGAGTTGACGCGCAGTCCCTCCACCAGAGCGAATTCGTTGTCGGTCTCATCAGGCAGCCCGTCACCGTCGCTGTCGACGATGCGATCGAGGGGCCCGGGCTCGCTCGAGAGCGGTTGCACGAACAGCGTCTTCATCACGTTGCGTGAGAACAACGAGGAGTAGTCGAGGGCGCCCAGGTTCAGCTGCGCGATGCCGGCGAAGTTGTTGAACTCCTGGTACACGCCGTTTCCGCGCTGCGCGAGCTGCTGGAGCGTCCACGCAGAGATGCGCTTCGCCGCAGCGGGGCCGTCGGCGAGCGGCACCGGCGCGCCGCCTCCGCCGGGCCACCGAACATAGCGGCCGTAGAGGTCCTGGCAGATGGGGCCACACGCGCGCACGGCCTCTTCGTTGAACAGCAGCACCGTGTGGAGGCGGATGTCACCGATGTTGTACTGATCGCGAAGCTCCATCAGCTGGTCGACGTAGCTGAAGAGCTGGTAGTTCTGGTTGCGATCGGTGCCCGCCACGAAGGTGAGAATGCGATCGGCCGGCGCGATGGGCGCGTCGATCTCGTTGCAGAACGAACCAGCCCCCAGCGAGTCCTGCCAGGTGAGCTCCGGGTTCAAATCGTCGGCGTACTGCGTGAGGTTGTCGTTCGCCGCGCAGCGCGGGTACGGCACTCCGTCAGAGAGGAAGACGACGACGTAGCGCGTGCGCGGCAGCATGTTGGGCGCCGTGCGCTGCGTGTTGTTGATGTCGGCGGCGATGCGCGAGTAGGCGGCAGCGAGCGCGCCCTGGTAGTCGGTGCCTTTTCCGAGCTCTGACTGGAGCGCTCCCACGCGGGCCAGGAGCGCCGCATCGTCAGGCCTCGCGAACCCTGACGGCGGGTACACGCCCTTGATGTTCGTCTCGAAGGGCACGACCGCGACGCTGATGTTTCGTTGCCCCGCGAAGCCCTGGAGCAGCCGCTGCAGCGCTCGCACTCGCGCGGGCAAGGTGCTGCCGGTGACGTTGAGGCTGGCCGCGGCCATTTCGCAGAAGCCGTTCGATTCCTGCGAGCCGGGAGGGTCGGAGACACACATCGAACCGGACTGGTCGACGACGAAGACGACCTTCACGGGGAAGCCACTGCGATCGGGGCGTTCGGTGCAGACGCGGCCCGAGATCGACAGCCGATCGTCGACGTTGATGGTGTCCTTCGACTTCTTCTCAATGAAGGCGTCGGAGCAGCCGACCAACCCTGCGACAGCGAGAATGAGTGTTTCGCGTCTCATGTGGTGCTCCTCGGTCGGACCCTGATGCTTCATTCCCCGACGGGAAAAAACGGCTCAAAACTTCTCTCGGTCGACCGTTCTTGCGAACCCTACTGAACGGCGACGCCCCCCGTCAGCAAGTGCTGGCGAGGGGCGCGTCGATTCACGGTGCTGAGAAACGACACTTCGTCACATCGGCCCTTAGCTGCGGCGGCGGCGGATGAGCGCCAGCATCGCGAGGCCGAGGCCGGCGATGGAGGCATCGAAGGGCACCACGCTGCAGCTCGCCGGCTTCTGAGGCGAACCACCATCAGGCGTCGCAGACATCTTCAGCGACGAGACGGCTTCCTTCTTCTCCGGGTACGCGCGGTCCGGGAAGGCGAGCTTGGCCTGGAGCTGGATGTCGTAGGCGCCGTCGACGTCAGAGGTGAAGGTCGGCACATTCTCGTCGGTGTAGGCGTAGGCGTAGTTGCGCGACATGGTGACGCTGCCCGTGGGGTTGATGACGGCGGCGGTGCTGCCGGCGGGGCGCGAGACGACCGTCCAGTTGTACTCGATGGCGGCGCCGTTGCGGTTGGCGAACAGCGGCAGGCGGAACTTCTCGCCACGCTTGAGAGTCACCAAGCCACCGGCGTGCACGTTGAACGGGCCGTTCGGGTCGAGGCAGTCAGCCTTGTTCGACGGGTCGATGACGAGGCAGAACTTCGCGTCGCACGCATCGCCTGAGCCGTCGAAGTCGCCGTCAAGCTGGTTGCGGTTGCGCGTCTCGGCGCAGTTGTCCTTGCCCGACACGGTGAAGTCCGGGAGCTTGTCGTTGATGCCGTCGCCGTCGAGGTCGAGGTCGCACACGTCGCCGATGCCGTCGCGGTCGAGGTCCTGGTTGTTGCTGTTGGCCGTCGTCACGCAGTTGTCGACGTGGTCGAAGATGCCGTCGAGGTCGCTGTCGCGGCGGCACTGCTGACCCGGCAGGTCGATGTTCGAGGGGCTGCTGACAATCGGGCACAGGTCCGTCGAGTTGTCGAAGCCGTCGCCGTCGACGTCGAGGTCGCAGACGTCGCCGAGGGCGTCGCCGTCGAGGTTCGCCTGCACGCCGTTGATGGCCTTGTTCGGAATCGACGCGCAGTTGTCGAGCACGTTCTCGATGAGGTCGCCGTCGAGGTCACCGTCGCAGGTGTCGCCCGAGCCGTCGCCGTCGGTGTCCAGCTGGCTGAAGTTCGACGCGCCCGAGCAGTTGTCGCACGCGCTGCCGACGCCGTCGCCGTCGAGGTCGAGCTGGTCGCGGTTCGACGCGAACGGGCAGTTGTCGACCGAGTCGCCCTTGCCGTCGCCGTCAGCGTCATCCGTGTACGCCAGCGTCTTGCCGTCGTCCGTGTACGCCACCCACACCGAGCAACCGCAGCCACAGCCGCATCCGCCGCCGCCCTGCTCCTTGGGCTTGCCGCACTCCGGGTCGAGACACTCGGGGTTGGTGCCGTTGGCCAACTGCGCCGAGGCGGGCAGCGCGAAGAGCGCCAGTGCAGCAGAGAGGATTGCGAGGTTGCGGTTCATGTCAGCTCCCGTGAAGAACGAGTCCGGACCTGTTCCTCTACAAGCTTCGATCCACTTCGCGGCGTGCGGCTGAACCAACTGATCCGAATGGTTGGCAGCGGGACAGACGTCATTGACGAGGAAGTGTGGAGCGCAGACCCGCGGAAGTGGGGAGCGGACTCAACACCTGTTCGTGTGCAGAACGCCTACAGCCCGTTCTCGAACTGGTCGTCGGGGAGCTTGATGATCCCGCGCGGCCGCCGATTGTTCGGCGCCGTGAAGCGGACCTGCGACACGTTCAACTTGCCGACGCCGGTGCCGCGAGGGTCGTTCTCCCGGCCGACCTGGAAGTAGAGATAGATGTCGTTGGTGCCCTTGAGAATGACCCGGCCGCTGTCGTTCGGAGAGGGCCGCTGCAACGTCTCCATGACGCTGATGTTGTAGGCGTTGATCGAGTAGCAACTGCGACCGTCAGGCGTGGGGTCGATCTCTTTGATGGCGTACCCGTAGCCGCGGTCCTGGCGGAACTCGATGTCGGCCGAGGTCGAGTCGGTGTGCGTCTCGATCTCTCCGATGTTGGGCAGGCCGTCACGATCGTCGTCGTTCAGATCTTCGGCGATGAGCGGGTTGGTGCCGCTGAGGAACTCGACGAGATCGGGCGCGGAGTCGCCGTCGGTGTCGCTGATGCAGCCATCGGTGCCCAGCACACGCTCTTCACAATCGTTCAGACGATCGCCGTCGGTGTCGAGCGCGAAGCTGCAGCCGCGAACGACGTCGATGTTCCCCGGCTGTGGCTTGAGCCCCATGCGCACCTCGATGCCATCGCCGATGCCGTCGGCGTCCGTATCCATCAGCGTCGGGTCGGTGCCGAGGTTCGCTTCGTCTTCGTCTGGCAGCCCGTCTCCATCGCTGTCGACGAGGCCGGGCGACGGCGACTTCGTGTTGCGAACACGCACGTTGCGGTTCATCGCGATGAAGCGCTTGAGCCGCAGCGAGCGCTGCAGGGAGCCGTAGTTGAGCGTGGTGATGCGCTGCACGATGGCGCCCTGGTTCGTCTCGAGCAGCTCGGTGCCTCCGGCGCGCGCGATGGCATTCGCCTGGAACCGCGCGAGGTCGTCCATGGCGCGGCGCACGAGCACCGGCTGCACGGTGACTTCACCCGCGTTGAAGCGCGTCGAGAGCTGACGGAGCTCTTCGGTCACCTTGCTCAGCTCGCACTCGGTGCAGCGGGGAATGTCGTTCGCGCGCGCGAAGGCGTCGCACGTCGCGTTGATTCCGGCGTTGAAGGTCGGGTTGTTGCAGCTGTCGTCGGCCGAGAACATCACCAGCACGACGTAGTAGCGCGTGCGGGCGACCTGCCCACGACACCCGGTCTGCATGTCACCGCTGATGATGCTGTGCGCGAGCTTCAAGGGCGCGCGGTGCGAGATGGGCCCGGCCTCGTTGAAGGCGTTGTAGCGGGCGAACGCCGTCGTCAGCGTCGTCTGATCAGCCGAGAAGCTGCCCAACAACCCGTTCGCGATCGCGTGGTGCGCGATGACGCTGAAGCTGATGCCCGGGTTCGCGAACTGGGTGGTGGTGTCGGTCAAGGCCTTCACGATCTCTTCGCGCAGCTGCACGTCGACGCCGGTGCCACCTTCGATCGCGAACAGCACCTTCACCGGAAACGCGTCGCCCGACGCGATGGGCGCGCAGACCGTCGCCTCGAACTCGGCGCGATCGGGCCCACCAGCGCCTCCTGCGCCGATGGCGTACAGGCCGACGTCGGTACAACTGCCGAGGAACACCGTCGCCACTACAAGAAGGAGGAGGCGCATGCGTCGCGCACTGTACCCGACTTGGGCTGACAAGCGCGGTCGGAGGTAGGCCTACAGCGAAAGCACCCACGCGAGCAGATCGTTGCGCTCTTCAGGAGTCAGCAGATCAGCGCGGCCATGCTTCGGAGCGTACTGCTCGACCGCAGCGCGCAGCGGGAACCGATCGCTGACCACCACGCGCCCGTCCGCGGCGACGCTGAGCCCGGCGAGCCCCGTCGTCAGCATCGGAAACACGTCCCACGAGCCCACGAGCGCTGGCGTGCCGAACCCTTCGAAGCGGCCGTTCTGCAGCTCGGTGCGAAGCGGCATGACGCGCGGCGTGCCGACGTCGATGAAACGATCGCGCGTCGCGAGATCCTGATCGGTCGTGAACTGGGGCGACGGGTGGCAGCCGGCGCAGGCCGCTTTCCCCTCGAAGAGCACCAGGCCGCGTCTCGGCGAGCCCACGGCGCCATCTGGGAGCGTGAGCGTCTCGGCTGGCGCACCGCTCGGGTCGACGAACGGGTTGGGGAGCGTCGGCACCAACGAGGTAAACAGCGTGAGCGCCTCGATCTCTTCCGGCGTCATCACCGGGTTCTGGTACCGATTGCGCGTGCCGACGACCTTGGCGGTCTCTCCGATGGAATGGGTCGACGCAGGCGTGAAGTAGGGAGGCGTCTCGCGGCTGCCTCGAACCGTCGTCGAGCGGTAGATGCGCATCGGCATCGTCTTCTCGAAGAGCACGCCTTCTCCGTGGCCCTCGAGGTGGCACGCATCGCACGTCATCGCGGTTCGGCCGAGATCGGCGAAGTAGAGGATCTGGCCGAGCCGGCGGGTGCGTTGAGCCAGCACGTCGACCACCGGCCACTGTCCCGTCCACGCCGCCTTGCTCTGCGCCGCCTTGCTGACGTCGATGGTCGCGACCGTTCCGGTGAACCGGTTGAGCACGAAGAGGGTCTTGCGATCGGCCGAGAGCACCAGCGCCTTTGGGCCCGAGTGGAGCGACACTCCGGCGCGGCCCTTCACGTTGAACTCCTCGTCTGGAAGGACGTGGGGGAACCGATCGGGCGGCGGCAGCGCGACCTCTTGAACGAGCGCCTTCGCGGCGTCGGCGTCGGACTTGCCGAGCTTCCTGGCGTCGATGATGCGCACCAGCCCGAGGCCGACGTCGGAGGCGTAGAGGAGGCCCGCGACGTCATCGAGCACCAGCGCCTCGGTGACGCCTGCGCCGAACCCGAGGTGACGCTTCCACGTGAAGCTGCTGCTCTTCTGGCCCTTCAGCGGCAGGCTCACCACCCCGACGCCGCCGTTCATGCTGACCTCCATCTTGTCGGGGTTGGGTCCGATGTTCGGTCCGATGCTCGAGACGAAGAGCTGGCCGGAAGCAGACGAGACGAGCGCGCGTGGGGCCTTGCCGTTCATCACGTACGAGCCGTACTTCTGCGTGGTGCCTCCGATGATCGGCGTGCCCGGCCCGGGCTGCGTCGCGCCGAGGACCTTGCCGGTCGCGGGGTCGAGCAGCTCGATTTCTCCAGTCTGAAGCGAGCCAACCGCGAGCCCAGCAGGCGTCAGCGCCATCGGCCGGGGGTTGGGCGCGAGCGGGCTGCGCCACAGCTCCTTGAAGCCGTTCTTCGAGTCGAGCGCGCTGACGGTGTCACGCGCATGTTCTGCCAGGTAGATCGTGTCGCCAGCGGTGAGCAGCGATGCCACCAGGGCTGGTGCTGGAGCGCTGGTGATCGACGCCGGAGTCGCGGCGAGGTCGATGACGCGAAGCTCGCTCGCGTAGAGGTGACCGACGACGACCGATGAAGCGCCAAGCGCCGTGAGCGCCGATGGGCCGTCGCCGACGCCGAGCCGCGTGACCTTCTTCGTGGCCAGCTCCACCGCGTAGACGACGTCTTCCGTGGTGCTCGCCGCCACCAACCACTTCCCATCACGCGTCTGAACCATCGCGACGAGATCAGGGAAGCGGGTGTCGTTGATGAAACGAAGCTCGGTGCGGCCCGACGCGCCTTCGAGCGACACCTCGACGACCGACTCTGACATCGTGCCGAGGTCGACGCCTGCAGGGAGCCTGGTGAACGCGTGGCCGTCGTCCAGCACGACGAGCGGGAGGCGGAGCTTCGCTGGCGGCCCGAGCACCAGCGTGGTCGTCTTCGACAACCCCGAGCCGGTGATCGTCAGCGGCGTGCTCGTCGCGTTCGTCACCATGCGAGGGCCAACGGTCTTCAGCACCGACTGCGGTGCGACTTCGGAGGAGGCGTCAGGAACCGCGACGGCGCGGCTGGTGTCGGCTCGCTGGCATCCCGCGGCGGCGATCAGCATCAACGAGAGGAGCAGTACATGTCGTTGCATTGGTGCCTTCACTCCTACACGGGTTTGCGCGCACTCAGAAACGCTGGCGGAAGTCGCTTCGACCGACGAGGAATGAGGCTATCGTGTACTCCTTGACCCCTCCGCACGCGCTTCGCTTAACTCCCGGACTCCACATGCGCTCTTTCCTGTTCGTCGGATCTCTTCTCATCCTGATCGCTCATGCGGCCGAAGCCGGCCCGAAGAAGAAGCCGAAAGCTGCAGCGCCGGCGCCCGCCGCTGCGCCGGCAGCGATGCCCGGCCCGTCAGCAGAAGCAGCACCCGCAGCGGCTGATGGAGCGACTGGTGTTCGCGGCCCGACCCGCATCGACTTCGACGACCGCCTCATTCAGGGACAGAGCAACAAGTCTGGCGCCGTCTATCTCTACGATCGCAAGGAGCTGAAGGTGCGGTCGATGATCAAGAAGCGCGACAACTTCCGCGATGAAATCGTGGGCTCGCTCTACGACACCTGAGCAAGGGCAGCACCGCGGCCCCCCGCATCTTTTCTTTCTGTGAAGGAGTCTCTCGTGAGTGGACAGCCCTCCGTCCTCCAGGTGGTCATCTTGCGGGACGGCCTGCTGGTCGGCACTGAAGTCTTCGTGCCCGGCCAGTACACCCTCGGGTCGAGTGACTCGGTCGATCTCCGACTCGACGACCCGTCGGTCGCCGAGACCCACGCCACGCTGTACTTCCAGAATGGGCGCGCCGCCATCCAGGACGCGGGCTCTGGCTCGGTGTTCGTGAACGGGCACCGCGTCAACGCGTGTGAAGTGCGCGCCGTCGACGAGATCGCGTGTGGCCCCTTCACCCTCAAGGTCCGTGTCCTCGGGCAGAAGCCAACGGCGAAGCCTCCGCCGTCAGCCGAAGTCGCCGCGTTGCTCGGAAACCCACAACCTGCCGCGAAGCCCGTCGCTTCCGTTCCGTCGAAACCTCAGGCGCCCGCGCAGGCCAAAGGAACTCCAGCGACGGTCGTCTCGGCGCGACGCATGAACACCGCGCCGCAGAACGCCGACTCCGCCGTCACCGCGCGAGCGACCCCGCACCTGCGCCCCGTTCAACCGGTGCCGCTCGACGATCACGAAGAGAAGACCGAGAGCATCGCGCTGGGCGCCGAGCTGTTCGATCCGACGGGGCGCTCACGCGTTCCCGACCCGTTGATGACGGCGCTCATCGAGGAGCTCCCGCAGCGCCCACCTCCTCCGCCTGCTCCGTCGATTCCTTCGCCGCCGACGCAGCCTGCAACGCCGATCGCGCGGGCCGAAGCGAAGAAGCCTGCACCTGCACCAGCACCAGCGCCGATCGCGGCCGAGAAGCCCGCGAAGCACGGCCACGAGAAACATGGCCACGAGAAACATGGCCACGAGAAGCACGGCCACGAGAAGGCGGCTCCGCAGCAGCCAAAGCGGACGGGCCACCGCGCGCGCCCCACCCCTTCGATTCCGCCTGCGGCCGACGGCAAGGGCAAGCCGCACCTCTTCGTCGAGCTCTACTGGGGCGAGACCCGCAAGTACGCCAGCTCGCACCCGAAGATCGACGACAAGAAGAAGCTGGTCGCCCGCGACGATGACAACGCGCCGCTCCCGCTCTGGGGCTTCGGCACCGAAGGCAGCGACTTCGTCTTCGCCGAGCAGAAGGGTGATCTCTTCCGCGTCTTCGTGCCCACCGCGGCGGCCGTCGAGCGCCGCGCCCAGGACGGCAACTTCTACCCCGTCGGCGCCGAGTCACTCGAGGTTGGCCCCGGCCAGCGCCGGTGCGTGACGCTCGGCACGGGTCACGCGATTCGTTTCTCGGGCGACAAGGAAATGACGCTCGTCGCCTACGTGCAGCCCGCGCTGCCGCGGCCCTTCGTCAACCCGCTCCGGAGCCTTCCGTGGCTGGTGCTCGCCTTCCTCGCGATGTTCGGGAGCGCCTTCATGGCGTTCGCGATCTACGCATTCCAGCCCGAGTCGGCCGACTTCAACGCCAAGAACGTTCCTCCGGTAGCGGTGCGCTTGATCGCGCCGCCGAAGAAGGAAGAGAAGAAGAAGATCGAAGAGAAGATCAAGCAGCTGAAGAAGGAAGAAAAGAAGAAGCCCGAGGCGAAGGTCGAGAAGCCCGTCGCCAAGCCGGTTCCGGCAGAGACGAAGAAGGCGCTCAAGTCGGTCGAGAAGCTGGTCGCCGCGGGTCCTGCCATGAAGGACCTGCTCGCCGCGGTCGACAAGCTCGGCTCGGGGCCCGGCGCGAAGAACGCGAAGAACGACTTCAAGCTCTCGGGCCTCATCGGCAAGGCGCCCATCGCGAACGCGGGCATCGGCACGTTCGGGCTTGGCGGCGGTGGTGGCGGCGGCATGGGCATCAAGGGCGCTGAGCTGCTGCGCGGCAAGGGCGGCGCGGGCATCGGCGCGCTCGGCGCTGGCAACATCGGCAAGGGCAAGGTCGGTGGCGCGGTGACGTCGGCCGTCAGCCGCAACATCGGAGCGCAGGGCACCATCGACAAGGAAGCCGTCGCCAAGGCGATCAACGCGCACCTGCACGAAGTGTCGAGCTGCTACGAGCGCGCGCTGCTGAAGGAGCCCGGCCTCGCCGGTAAGATCGTGCTCGAGTGGCAGATCACCACGTCGGGCGGCGTCGGCTTTGCGAAGACCAAGTCGTCGACGATGAGGAGCTCGGCCGTCGAAGGCTGCATCCTCAACTCGCTGAAGACCTGGCGCTTCCCACCGGCCAAGGGCGCGGGCGTCGTCATCACGTACCCGTTCATGTTCAACTCGGTCGGCTACTGAGGTTGCCGAAACCCGGTTGAACGCCAGAAATCCTCTCTCATGGCGTTCAGCCTCGACGACCTTGCGCGACAATCGACGGGTTCGGCGTTTTCCCGTTCTCTTTCACGGCCTGCAGCCTATGTTCACGGCCGTTTTCTCGGCGCTCGCGCTTGCTGGCGATGGGACGCGGGAGGGGTGACGTGTACAGAGCGATAGTCGCACTGAGTTTGATGGCGCCGGTCCTGGCGTGGGGCCAGAGTGAACTCCTCGACGTCCCGCCGAGCAGCGTCAACGCGCTGCAGGACCGGGCGTACCGGCTCCAGAACGAGTTCACCGTGATGGTGGGCCTGCTGCCATCAGACCCGTACACCAAGGGCCTGTACGCGCAGGGCGGCTACGCCTTTCACTTCGGCGACTACTTCGGCATTCAGGCGCGCGGGGCGTACTCGCTCTCGCTGCCGACGTCGCTGCGCCAACAGCTCGAGCGCGACTTCGTCGTGTTGCCGACGGCCTTCACCCGCGTGCTCTTCTTCGCCGGCGGCGACGTCATCTTCCGCCCGCTCTACGGAAAGCTCTCGGTGCTCAACAAGAGCGTGGTGCACGGTGAGGTGCACCTGCTCGCCGGTGGGAGCGCGTTCGGCTTCACCGATGGGCTCACGCCGTCGCTCCGTCCAGCCGTGAATCTTGGTGGTGGCGGGCGCCTGTTCCTCGGGCGAAACGCCAGCCTTCGCCTCGACGTCGTCAACCACATCGTGCTCGCGGCCCCCGGCGCGATGTCAGGCATCACCAACGTGCTGGCCATCAGCTTCGGCCTCGCGGTCAACTTCGGAGGGACGGAATGATGCACCTTCGAAGCTCCATGACGGCGCTCGCGGTCTCGGCGCTCCTGGTATCGGGCGCAGCGCTGGCCCAGACGCAGGAACTCGAGAACCCCGGCGTCACCTCGGCCATTCAAGACCGGCCCTACCGCATGCAGCACGAGCTCGACCTCTGGGTCGGCGTGCTGCCGCTCGACGCCTTCTACGTCGGCGTCTACACGCAGATCAGCTACGTCTACCACTTCAGCGATCGGTTCGCGTGGCAGGTGGGCCGCGGCGCCTATGGGCTCGCTGCACGAACGCCGCTGCGTGGTGAGCTCGAGCGCACCTTCGGCGTGCAGCCGACGGCCAACGACGAGGTGCAGTTCTTCGTCGGCTCCGACGTGATGTGGAAGCCGCTCTACGGGAAGCTCGCGGTGCTCAACCGCGCGGTGATTCACGGCGAGGTGCACCTGCTCGGTGGCGCCACCCTCTTCCGCTTCACGAACTCCGGGTTCCGGCCGGGCATCAACCTCGGTGGCGGTGGCCGCATCTTCGTCAACCGCTACGTGAGCTTCCGCCTCGACATGACCCACAACATCGTCATCCCGACGGGTGGAGGAACGACGAGCTTCAGCAACGTGATGACCGTCAACTTCGCCCTCGCGCTCAACTTCGGTGGGAACGACTGATGGGTACCGCCACTCGACTGATGGCCCTGAGCTGCTGTCTTCTTTCCTTCGCGGTCCTCGCCCAGGCCGCGGCGAAGCCGGCCGATCCGGTGACCGGTGAGCCCGGTGCTCCGGCCGCTGCTGCGAACGATGGTGGTGTCGGCAACGTCACGGCCGCGACGGCCAACGGCTCGGGTGCAGCGCCTGTCGCCGGGCCCGCACCGGCGCCGAAGAAGATCGACCCGAAGCTCTTCGATGACGCACTCAACGACTACTTCGCCGGCCGCCCACGCGAAGCCGCGCCCAAGCTGTTCGAGTACACCGAGGGCGTTCCGTCGACCGACGAGAACTACGCGTGGGCCCAGTACTTCCTCGCGCGCTCGCTGATCGAGCTCAAGCTGTTCCACGGCGGCGCCGTCTACTTGGCGCGTATCGCCCGAGAGCGCACCAACCCCGCCGTGCTGACCAAGGCGCTCGAAGAGCTCCAGCTGCTCACCGATCGGCCGCACGACGAGGTGATGATCGACGAGCAGGTGTTCGGCGCGCTCGACCTCGGGTTCCTGCCTGCCGAGGTCGCGGGCTACGCGCACTACCAGCAGGGCCTGGTCGACCTGCGCGTCGGCAACGAGCGCTGGGCGTCGACACACTTCTCGAAGCTGCCCGAAGGCGGCACCGAGGCCTCGCGCGCGAAGTACGCGATGCTGGTGACGCGCCTGAAGCAGGCCAAGAAGGATCTGCCCAAGGAGATGATCGAGCAGTTCTTCGAGCTCGCGAAGGACGAGAAGCTGACCCAGGACGCGCGCAACGACGCGATGCTGGCCGTGGCGCGTCTTCGTTACGAGCTCGGCGACTTCCCTGGCGCGCTCGAGGCGTACAACCTGGTCAAGCTGCCGTCGCTCGATCCCGGCCGCGCGGCGCTCTACCTCGAAGAAGCGTGGACTCGATACCAGCTGGGCCAGGTGCACGCGGCGATGGGTCTGCTCACTACCCTCGACGCGCCGAGCTTCCGTGAGGAGTTTTTGCCGGACAAGTTCCTCCTCAAGGCGCTCATCTACCGCGACCTCTGCCACTACCTGCCGGCGAAGCGGTCGGCGAAAGAGCTCACGCGGCGGTACTCCGACTCGCTCGAGGCCGTTCGCGAGCGTGACGATCTGACCCGCGATCCCCGACTCCTCCGCGCGGCCTCGGCCCGCGGGAGCACCCGGCGCGCACGGCAGTTCCTCGAGTCGGTCGAGCTCGAAGCGGAGCTGCTCGGGCGCTTCGCAGGCTCGTTCGGTGAGCGCATGTTCGGCTACATGACGCGCGTGTACGATCTCTCGCGTGCCGAGGGCGTGCGCGTGTACCAGCAGCGCCTCACCGAGTCGGTCCGCGTCGAAGCCGACAAGCTCCTGCGCGCGGCCGAACAGGTGCGCCTCATGGAGTACGAGGTCGGCCTCAAGCTGTACGAGCGCGTGAAGAAGGGCTCGAAGCTCGTGGCGCTGCTCGAAGAAGAGGCGCTCAAGCCCAACCAGGTGTCGTTCAAGTTCGCCGACGAGTACTGGAACGACGAGCTGCGCACGTACCGGTTCTCGCTCAAGTCCAGGTGCATCGAGGAGACGGCCCGATGAGTGCGGTTGCCCTTCTGACTGCCGTGCTCCTCGCGCAGGCGCCGGTCACCAAAGTCGAGAACCCGCTCGTCACGCGGCAACGCGAGAAGCAGGACCTCGTCGAGAAGCTGCGCCGCGACATCTTCAAGGTCGATCGCAGCATCAACGAGACCGACAAGCTCATCGCGAAGAGCCGCAACGCCCCGTACCTGCCCGACCTGCAGTTCCGGCTCGCCGAGCTCTACGTCGAGAAGAGCCGGTACGTGTACTACCTGCAGGCAGAGACCCGCCCCGAAGGATCCAAGGGCGCGCTCGTCTCGCCAGAGACCAAGCTCTACAAACAGAAGGCGATGCAGATCTACAACCGCCTGCTGCGCGAGTTCCCCGACTTCAAAGACGCAGACAAGGTGACGTTCTATCTGGCGCACGAACAGCGCGAGATGGGTGAGTTCGACAACCTGCTCAAGACGCTGGCCGATCTGGTGAAGAAGTACCCGAGCTCGCCGCTGCGCCTCGACGCCGAGCAGATCCTCGGCGACTACTGGTTCGACAAGGCCGACCTGAAGCAGGCCGAGGAGCGGTACAAGGCGATTCTCGACGCGCCGCCTTCGCCGGTGCACGACCTCGCCCGCTACAAGATGGGCTGGATTCGCATCAACCAGCAGAACCACAACGAAGCCGTGACGTTCTTCGAGGCCGCGGCCGCGTCTGCGCCGTTGCCGGGCGCCGACCTCAGCAAGGCGCTCAACGTCAAACGCGAGGCCCTGCTCGACCTCGTCTACAGCTACACCGAGGCGAGGCCCGCGAAGGGCGCGATTCAGTACTTCGAGAAGCTCTCGGAGTCGCGCGCCACCTTCTCGCTCGCCCTCGACAAGCTCTCGAACCGCTACTTCATCAAGCAGCAGTACGAGTACGCGATTCCCGCGCTGCGCAAGCTGCTCGAGATTCAGCCCGACCCAGAGCTCGAGGTGGAGCGCGTCGGCAAGCTCTACGACTCGCTGAAGGCCGCCAAGGGCAAGGTGCAGCCCAAGCCCGAAGACGTCAGCTTCCTCGTTCGCGCCGCCGTGCAGGTGAAGCTCGACCCGACGAAGGACGAGCCGAGCCGCAAGCGCACGCTGGGCGAGCTCGAAGAGATGTCGCGAGACCTCTCGACGTCGATTCACGCGCAAGCGCAGAAGAAGGACGACAAGCCCCTCTACATCGAGGCGGCCGCTGCCTATCAGCGCTACCTCGGCCTGTTCCGCCCGAGGTTGTACGCGACGGTCATCATGCAGAACCGCGCTGACGCCCTGTTCGCGGCGCGCCGCTACGTCGACTCGGCTCGTCAGTTCGAAGAGCTCGCCACCTACCTCGACATCAAGGACCCGAAGGCGGCCGAGAAGAAGGCCGATGGCTCGAAGGACACCGTCGACGTGACGAAAGAGGCGCCGAAGGAGCCGCCGAAGGACCCGAAGGCCGCGCCGCCCAAGGACCCCAAAGACGCCAAGCTCGCTGCCGTCGCCAGCATGGGCGCGCCTGGTGCGGCGTCACAGCGCACGTTCACGGAGACCAAGTCGCACGACGAGGCGCTCTACGGCGCGCTGCTCGCGCACTTCTCGGCGCTCAAGCCCGGCGAGGTCGAACGCCTCACCACCTTCGAGGTCGCCGACGCACGGCAGGCGCTCAAGCTGCTCGGCGCCCAGTTCATCGGCCGCTACCCCAAGAGCGAGCACGCGCTCGAAGTGAAGTTCAACATCGCGCGCGCCTACTACGAAGACGGCGACTACAAGAAGTCGGCGGAGCTCTTCAAAGAGTTCGCCGTCACGCACGCCGACCACAAGGACGCCGTCGTCGCCGCCAACCTCTCGTTCGACTCGCTGCGACAGGTGAAGGGCTACGACCTGGCCGAGGAGTACGGCAAGGCGTTCCTCGCGTCGAACCTGCCCGCCCCTTTCAAGGCCGACGTGCCCAAGATTCTTCGCGGCTTCAAGGAGACGAAGATCGGCGACATCGCCATCGACGCCTCGAACGAGACCGGCGACATCATCACGGGCCTCCTCAAGGTGGCCGATGAGAACAAGGGCCAGGACATCGGAGAGAAGGCCCTCTACGGCGCCTTCGCTGCGGCGCGCGACAAGCGCGACCTTCGCCGGGAGCGCGAGATCGGCGAGCGCTTCATCAAGGAGTACCAGAAGTCCGAGTTCCTCTCCGACGTGATGATCACGCTCGGCCGTCAAGCAGCCGAGGCAGGCCGGTTCCAGGACGCGGCGGCCTACTTCGAGCAGATGGGCAAGCAGTTCGCGGGCGACGCCACGGGCCTCGACTCGTTGCTGTCGTCAGCGCGACTGCGCATGGCGATGGGCGATCTGCCCGGCGCCATCAAGGTGCTCGAGCAGACGGTCGATCAAGCCGGCGCTCGCAAGGTCGAGGTGCTCACCCTGCTCGCGCAGACGCACATGAAGATGAAGGCCAGCGGGAAGGCCCGCGCGATCGCCGAGCAGGTGATGAAGATCGACAAGGTCAACGCCACCGCCGCGGCCATCATCTGCGAGGTCGCCGCGAACACTCCCGGCGAGAAGGTCGAGCCCCTCGTCGCGATGATGCAGGCCGTGACCAACTCGCAGAACGCGGCTGGCGACGACCCGGCGAAGGCCATCTGGTACCTCGCCGAGATCCTCTACCGCCAGTTCAAGGCGATTCCGAACGACAAGGTCGAGGACAAGGTCGCGGCGCTCCAGCAGCTCCAGGGCCTGTACCAGCAGTCGGCCTCGATGAACTCGGCGGAGTGGGCCGTCGCGTCGCTGTGGCGCATCGCCAACTCGCTCCAGCACATCGCTGAAGCGGTCGAGACCACCCCGCCACCGCCGGGCCTGAAGCCTGAAGAGATCGAAGAGTTCCGCGCGGCCGTGAAGCAACAGACCGACCCGCTCAAGGCCCAGGCCGACCAGACGTTCGAGACGTGCCTGGCCCGCGCCGACTCGCTCGAAGTGTTCAGCACGGCCGTCGTGGGCTGCCGGAAGAAGGTCGACGATGCGTCGTCGCCGCTGCGCGGGCCTCCTGCGGAGCGCGCCGTGAACGTCGACGAGCTCCAGAAGAAGGCCGAGGTCACCCAGAACGCGGCTGACTTCGAAGCCGTCGGCATGGCGTACCTGGGCGCAGGACAGGTGAACAACGCCATCCTGAACTTCAACCGCGCGCTCGAGCTGGCTCCGGCGAGCGCAGGGCTGCACTCGGCGATCGGCTACGCGCTGCTGCTCAATGGCGACGCGAACGCGGCCCGCTCGGAGTACGGGCTGGCGCTCGAGGCTGACCCGACCTTCGACAAGGCACGAGCCAACCTGGGCGCGCTGCGCTGCCGCTTCTTCGACACGGCAGGCGCCAAGCGCGAGATGAGCGTCGTGAAGGACGTGGGCGCGCTGACCGGCCCCGACGTCGACCCGGAGTGGAAGAACTGCAAGTGAGGCCCTCGCGCTCCATCGCCAACCGCCTTCGCGCCCTCGTGACGCTGACGGGGCTTGGAGTGCTGTCGGCCTGTTCGCCTTCCGGGCAGCCGGCGCCCGCGAAGTTCAGGCTCGAGGGCAGCCTCAGCCAGTTGATGAACCTCGGCTACGACGAGGCGCGGCTGCGGCTCGACTACGATCCCAACAACCCGCTGCCCAGCGACACGCTCGGCATCGAGTTCGTCCGGGTGCGCCCGCTGGGCTCGAACACGCTCGACGACGGCGGCACGGTGAACGCCGTCGGCGCCAGCGAAGACATCGTGCTGAAGATTGGCTACCAGCTGGCAGGTGACCCGCCACCCGCGAACCAGCGGCTCGACCTCACCTTCCTCGATCAGAACGGTGCGTCGCGCACCACCCTGTCCCGCAACGTGCTCAACGATCCGCGGCGGTCGTTCCCGCCCCTGCGGGTCGGCAGTCTGTTCCTCGATCGCGCGCCAGACCGCGTCGCGATGAACACCGTCAACGGTGAGTTCAACCTCACGTTCGAGAACGGCATCGAAGTGGCCTCGGGCCGCACCGTCTTCGGAACGTTTTCGGCCAAGGTGATTCCTCCATGAGAAACTCCTTTCTGTTGATGCTGGCGCTGGTGGCGATGGGGTGCGGCGTGAAGCGCGTGCCCCAGGCCATTCTCGAGAAGCTTCCCTACGAGGCGAAGATCGAGCTGCTCGAGAGTGAGAACGACCTCGCGCTGGCCGTCGACCGCCTCGACGAGGCCCACGCCGAGGTGAACCGCACCCGCGACCAGATTCGGCGGGCGAAGGACCGGTACTCGGCAGCCAAGAGCGAAGTGAACGCGGCGCAAGACGCGCTCTCGCGTGAAGTCGCCGAGCTCGCCGTCCTCGAGTCGGACGCGCGGGTCGAGTGGCTGCGCGCCAAGCAGCGCGTCAACGTGCGTGACGAGTCGTTGGCCGACCAGAACATGACGTGCGCGCTGACGCGGTACGAGCAGACGCGCCTCACCGCCGCCCGCAAGGCCAAGCTCGAGGGCAGTGAAGACTACGAGCCCGCCGTGTTCGAGCAGCAGGTGAAGGACTGCGACGCTGACTACGCCGCGCTGAAAGAGAAGCTCAAAGAGACGAACTCCGAGGCCGAGACGGTGCGCGCCGAGTGGGAAAAGACCCGCGCCGCCCTCGCGAAGAAGACCTTCGACGCTCGCGCTTCACCGTTCGTGGAGTGAGACCACCGTCATGATCCTCCTCTCGCTCACCCTCGCCTTCACGCTCGGCCAGAAGCCCGACGCCGAGGCCCTCAAGCGCACCGTGGCCGTCGAAGCGGCGGCCATCGAGAAGAGCCCCGACGACACCGAGGCGCTCTATCGCCTGGGCCTCGCCTACCTCGCGCTGGGCGACGCGAAGCGCGCCATCAAGCCGCTCGAGGCGCTGGTGAAGGCTGACGCAGAGTCGCTCGACGGCAAGCTGCTCCTCGCGCGCGCCTACCGCGGGGCCAACGACATTCAGAAGGCGAAGGAGCTGCTCGACAAGGCCATCCTCGCGATGCCCGACGAGCCGACCCTGCGCGCCGAGCGTGGTGGCCTCGCGCGCGCCCAGGAAGAAACCGAGCTCGCCATCGAGCACTACAGCAAGGCCGTGGAGCTCGCGCCGACCGACGCGAACCTGCGCTTCAACCTGGCCGAGGCGCAGCAGAAGAGCTCGCGGCTCGACGCGGCCATCGCCGGGTACCGCAAGGCGCTCGAGCTCGACTCGGGCCTCACCTCGGCGCGCGTGAACCTGGGCAAGGCGCTGGCCGAGAAGGGCCTGTTCGGCGAGGCGAAAGAGATTCTCGTCGCGGTGAACAAGGACACGCTCGACGACGCAGAGGCTCACTACAACCTCGGCGTCATCCTGATGCGTGAAGGCAACGCGTCGAGCGCGGTGAAGGAGTTCGAGCGCACCCTGGCCATCGCGCCGAAACACTCGCAGGCGCTCAACAACCTCGGCGTCGCGTGGGACGCCATGGCCGACACCAAGAAGGCGCTCGAGTACTTCAAGAAGGCCGGTCAGGCCGACCCGACGTTCGCCGAGGCGTTCTTCAACCAGGGCATGAGCCTGATGAAGCTCAACAAACCGGCCGAGGCGACGAAGGCCTTCGAGTCGGCGCTGAAGCTCGAGCCCGGCAGCACCGCCCCCTACGTGCAGCTCGGCACCCTGTACCTGAAGCAGGGCAAGAAGGACCGCGCGGTCGAGGCGTTCACCAAGGCCATCGCGCTCGCCGACGCCCAGGACAAGGCGGACTCGGGCTTCAAGGCGCTGCTCAAGCGCAACGACATGCGCCGCACCACCGACGCCTATCGCGGCCTCGCCATGGCCTACCTCGAGCTCGGGAAGGTCGACGAGGCCGTCAACACGCTCAAGCTCGCCACCGACAAGATGCCCAAAGACGCCTCTGCCCGCGAAGCGCTGGGTGAGGCCTTCCTCGCGCAGCGCAACTACGACGGCGCGGTGGAGCAGTTCCAGAAGCGGCTCGAGGTCGAGCCCAGCGTGGAGGCCCGGCTCGATCTCGCGCGCGCCTACACGAAGAAGCGCGTCGCCAAGCAGGCCGAGCCGCTCTACCGCGACGTGTTGAAGGAAGACCCGACCAACCGCGCCGCCAAGCTCGGCCTCGCCGACCTCTTCACGGCGCAGGGCCGCTTTGCCGACGCCGAGGGCGTGCTGAAAGAGATGATGGCCGCGGACCCGAACGACGCCCTCGCGCTGATGCGCTTCGGCATCATGAAGTCACGCATGCAGCGCCCGAACGAAGCGCTCGAGCCGCTCGAGAAGGCGGTCGAGGTGAACCCGACGCTGCTCGATGCGCGGGCCGAGCTCGGCTTCCTGCTCTTCCGCGGCGACATGCAGGGCAACGCCGGCCGTTGCGTCACCATCATGAACGAGATTCTCATCACCGATGATCGTCACGTGCTGGCGCTCTACTACCGCGGCGCCTGTCTCTTCGCGCAGGGCAACAAGCCCAAGGCCGAGGAGTCGTTCAAGAACGCCACCCGGGTCGACCCGTCGTTCGGCAATGCCTGGCTGTCACTCGGCGAGCTCTACGAAGACCTCGGGAACAAGGACGAGGCGAAGAAGTCGTACGAAGCGGCCCAGAAGCTCGACGTGCCTGAGGCTGCTCAAGCGTTGAAGAGGCTGAACAAGTAGCCGTTCATCGTTCGTGGCGCGAGTCACGAGGCGAGCCGGCCTGAGGCTGCGCAAGCGCTGAAGAGGCTGAACAAGGAGCGTTCATCCCTGCGCGGCGCGAGCCACGAGTCGAGCCGGTCCCGAGGCTGCTCAAGCGTTGAAGCGCCTGAACAAGGAGCCGGTTTTCGCCTCGGTGAGCGGCCATGAGGCAAGCCGGGCCAGCGGCCTGCTGAAGCGCCTCAACAAGGAGCTGCTCATCGTCTCGGCGGCGCGAGCCATGAGGCGAGCCGGGCCTGAGTCGCCTCGTCACCGCTGGTCTGCAGTTTGCGACGGCCCTTGAGGCCCAGCGTGCGCATCACGGCGTGGATGCGTGCCGGGAGCCCGACGAGCGGCCCCGTCGAATCCACCGGCAGCCCGTCGACCGGCCGTCGCGTCGAGTCGCACGTGTGCGGTCCCCACACGAAGCTGAACCAGTTGAGCCGGCGCGGATCGATGGTCAAGACGAGCTCAGGCTCGCCTGCGCGGAAGGTACACGTCGCGGTGAAGGGCGGCGACTGGCCCAGCCCGAGCGCCTCCCGAAACGCCTGCCATTCGGCAGAGCTCTGCGCTCTCAGCGCGCGGTACTGCCACGCGACGGCTTCGAGGCGGCGGTTGCGGGCGGCGAGGTCGACGAGGTGTTGAAGGCGGGCGCCGTCGCGCTGCTCGACGGCCGCCAGGAAGACGGGAATGAGGGCGTCGGCCAGCGCGTCGTCTTCGGCGCTCGCGAGCCACTCGACGAGATCGTTCGACGCGGCCGATCCTCGCTGTGCGGCGGTCGCCAGCAGGGCCTCTCGCACGTCGCCCGCGCGCGCCCACTGCGCCAGGCGCTGCACCCGGTCTGAAGAGCCGGTCGAGGCGAGATCGGACAGCGCATCGATGCCCGTCTGCACGGCGCGGTGTTGTTCGTCACCCGGGCGAAGCGGGTCCACCAGTGCGCGAAGGAACAGATGCGCCTCGGACGTGCCAGGCCGCTCGCAGAGGGCCGTGATGATGGCGGAGCGGTCGGCGGGGCGCGCGCGGCTCCACACGGCCTCGAGACCGGCCGAGTTGTTCACCGCGAGGTGTCCAAGGAAAGCGCGGTTCATCTGCGACCGCCGAGACTGCACGAGGGACGGCGCGACTCGCTCTCGGCCGCGCGGTTGAACGCCGACCTCGTGCGTTGGTGTCTCCTCGAGCAACGTGGCTCGGCGGAACGCAGGAGTCCCGGTGCGCATGGACGCCGATAGACGCGCGAGGCTGTCGGGGCGGGAACGCCGGAGGTGCGCGTCTTCAAGAGTGCGCTCAACTCGAATGAACGCGGCGACCTGGAGTCTTCTCGATGGAGTTCGACCGAGTCCCGCGAGCGCACGAGCGCCTCGCCCTTCTCAGCGGGCCTCGACCGCGGGCATTCAGGCAACCGACCTTCAGCCCCGTCGAGGTGACGGGAAGGCGCACGTCGACCGGCACGCGCGCGCTCGTTCACGCGTGACACTGCTTCACTTTCTTCCCGCTGCCGCAGGGGCACGGCTCGTTGCGGCCCAGCTTCTGACGCGACGTCGTGGCGGCCCCTTCGAGGTAGCGCCACCGGCCGGCGGCGCGGTCGAACTGCGAGCGCTCCTCCAGCGACACCACTGCGCTGGCTTCCACGTACCGGGCCACGAAGTGCACCACACCGGTCGCGTCGGCTGGGCCACCCTGCTGTCGCTCGAGCACCGTGAGGCCAGCCCACCCCACGGTCCGAGCCCAGGCGGTGAGCTCGACCGCTTCGCCAGGCCTCGGAGCACGGGCGCTCGTGGCGACGAGGTACTCACCGAGCCCCAGGGCGTAGGCCGAGTAGCGCGAGCGCATGAGCGCCTCGGCCGTCTCCGCGGGTGTGGTTCCGTCGTGCCGTGGACCGCAGCAGGCCGACAACGGCGCGCCCGAACCGCAGGGGCAGCTCGTCACAGGAAGCCTCGCTCATCGTGCGCATCGGCCTGAGGGCGAAGACACGAAGAGCTGATCGATCGCCGGCGCATGACGGGCCGCAGCGTGTCGACTGCCGTCTGCGTCGTCAACCAGCGAGGGATCACCGCGGCTCGAGGCGGGCCCGCGCGGCAATTCGAAACGGCGTCGTGCGCCACGTGAGGCCCAGCGTGCGGTGCACCCGGACCTCGAGCACCACCGTCTCTTCCGTCTTCGAGCCAACGCCCGTCGGGTAGCCCTGCTGATCGAAGACGAAATTGCCGAGCGAGTACGCGACGAGCGTGTTTGGCCCAGGCTGCTCGACCGGCTGCAGCACGTGCGGGTGCGCGCCCAGCACCACCGTCGCGCCGCGCGAGAGGAGCCACGCGGCCGCCTCACGCTGCGCAGGTGACGGCGTCTGCGCGTATTCGTCACCCCAATGAACGAGGACGATCACGTTCGACGCCAACGCGCGCGCCCGGCGCAGCTTCTCCCCGAGCGCCTCGTCGAGCAGCGCTGACGAGGTCGGCCAGAGCTTCACCCCGAGCACCGCGACGTCCCCGAGACGCACCGGCTCATCCATGACGCCCACCACGCCCGCATCGCGCAGCAGGTCGCGAGAGAGCGCGGCATCGGCGGCATCGCAGTGGTTGTTGGCTAACGACAGCGCGTCGAACCCGAGAGCCGTCAGCGCATCGAGCCTTCGGACCGGCGCGGTCAGGTCGATCGCTCCCGGAGTGGCGTGAGGTGCTGACGAGAAACACGACTCGAGGTTTCCGAGCCGAACGTCTGCCCGCGCAAGCACCGGCTTCACGGCGCTGAACGCGGCCTCGACCCCGATGACGTCGAGCGCCTTCGCCGTCGCGCGGCCCACCATCACGTCACCGACCGCGGCGAGGTGGAGCAGGCCCGTGTCGAACCTCTGGGCGAGCCGGGCCTTGGTCAGCGAGGGAAGCGGAGGTCGATCGCTGCGCTCCAGCCGCCACCCGCGAAACACGTACCGGGTGAGCGTGCCCTTCGAGCGCAGCACCACGTCACCGTCTTCGACGAAGAGGCCATCGAGCTCGACGGCCGACGACATCCACCGGACGGAAGGCGCGCCACCGCGTGTCGTGACGACGGCGAGGTGATGGTTGAGCCACGGCGTCGAGCCGTACTGCATCCACCCCGAGTCGTGCGGCACCACCCCGCGCTCGTTCTCGTCGCGTCGAATCACCCAGCGCAGCTCGGCACGTTCAGCCGCTCCGTCGACGGTAGTGGTGATGGGCACCGACGCGACGAGGTGCGTGCCCTCGAGCGCGGCCGCGAGCAGCACCGAGAGCAGCGCTCCCGTCATTCGCCAGACGCCTCGTCGAAGCGGTGCACCGACGCCTTCGGGTCGACGGCGATGACAGGCTTCGACCACGTCAGGCGGCTCATTCGCCAGACATGTCGTCGAAACGGTGCATGGAGTCTTTCGGGTCGACGGCGATGACGGGTTTCGTCCACGTCAGGCCTCTCATTCGCCAGACATGTCGTCGAAGCGGTGCACGGAGGCTTTCTGATCGACGGCGATGACGGGCTTCGTCCACGCCGGCAGCGCGGGCCGCTCGTCACGCAGCATCGCGCGCCACGTCGGGTCCGACAGGCGCTCCTTCGAGGTCACCTCGTAGAAGGACAACACGCCGCCACGACCGACCGCCGGCTTCCCGTCACGAGGGAACACCACGTACACCGGGTGAACCCAGCCCGAGGCGACGTGCTGAACGCCAGCCGGCCCGGTGAAGACGTCTGCGATGAGGCGGGTGTTGTTCTCGTCCAGCAGCATCCACCGGTCGCGGTCCTTCCCGGTGATGAGCGTCTGCTCCCAGAAGTGCTCGAGGTCGCCGCCGATGAACTTGATGAGGTGGTAGTCCTCGGTCGAGAGCGCCTCTCCAACGAGTTCCTTGCGCGAGATGGCCTCGAGCTTCGACACCAGCGCCGCGAAGCGTGTGAACGACTCACCCAGCTTCTCAGGGAACAGCTTGCGCGACGTCAGCCCGGCCTGAAGGTTCTCGAGCACCACGCCGACGCGGGCATAGAGCGCGACCTCGGGCACCACGTAGCCGCGATCGTCGATGCTCTCCTCGGTGTCTTCGAACCCCGGCCCACCCATCTCGGCGACCGCCTGCTTCGCGTACAGCACCGTGTCGTGCTTGAGCTGGGCGTAGCTCGCCAGCCACGTGTTGAGGCGCAGCGCCTCGAAGCCGTTGCTCTGCATGAAGGCCGGCGCGCCAGGAGGAACGCGCTCGAGCAGCGGCTGCATCGAGTACATCCACCCGGCTACCAGCTCCGACGACTTCCGCGCGCCAAGTACCGTCGGCAACTGCGCCTGCAGCGTGGTGCGCTGCGCTGCGTAGCCGTCGAATTGCGCGAGGTCTTCGGGCTGAAGAATCGACGCAGCCAGCTTCGAGCCGAGCACGTCGGGTACCTCGAGGGCTCGAATGAACGTCTTCTGCGAGGCCTGTGGCTCGACGAGCGACTGAAAGACGACCGCGTCGATGACGGCGCGCTGCGGAAAGAAGTGGAAGGCGGCCTGGTCGGCGAGCGACGGGCCCTTCTCCGTCTTCGTCACCACGCTCTGAACCTTCGGCTTCGGCAGCTTCTCGAGCGCAGCGCGCACCGCGGCGAAGGTGGCGTCGTCATCGAGCACCCCACCCTTCGCGGCCGCAAGCACCGGCACGAGCTCCCCGAACGAGACGTCGTCTGCGGGCCCGACGAGGAACCCGATGGCCTCGGTGATGCCGCGCCACCGCGAGAGCGAGTCTCCCTTCGTCGCCGCGAGCGTCAGCAGCACCGCGCTCCGCGACCCGTTCTCGGTCTGGAACGACATCATCACGCGGGCCGCCCACATCGTCGCGCGGAAGTACGCCTGGAGCGGCACCAGCTTCAGGTAGTGCCCGCGAGGCGTGTACTGCGAGTAGTCCTCCTTGAACGCGCCGGGGTACTCGAAGACGTCGGGCTTCTCGGACACCTTCGCGTCGAGCACCCGGTTCACCTCGGACGTCACGCGGGCCACCAGCGCCTCGGGCAGCCCTTTGGGCAGCAACGTCGGCACGGCCTTGCGAGTCGCGGCGGTGAACGCCTCGGCCTCTGCGGCAGTGTCGGCGCCAACGGTGCCAGAGCCCTTCGCGGCATCATCGGCCACCAGGTCCGCGCTCGCGAGCAGGACGTGGGCGACCGACAGGAAGACGAGGTTGTCGTCGACGGCCTTCGCCCACTTCGTCTTCGCGAGCGCCGTTCGCTGCGCCAGCGTCTCGGCCAGCAGCGCGTCGACGAGCGCCTCGAGTTCGGGCGCGAACCGGGTCAGCTCTGCCTGCGCGAGCGCAAAGTCGAAGAAGAGGTGCAGGTTGTGGAGCACCACGTCCGACGTGACGACGCTCGGCACCGACGTGAGGAACTTCCGCTTGATGACGAAGTCGTCGTCCGAGTTCACCTCTTCGCTCGAGATGAGCAGCGGGCGGTACCGGTTCTGCTCGTAGAGCTGGAAGAACTCGTCGTAGGCGCGGTTGCCATCGACGGCCACGCCGTCTTTCAGCAACAGCGAGCCGGTGCTCTTCGCCTCGAAGAGCTGCTCGAAGTACTTCCACCCCGGAGCGTCGAGCGCGCCTGCATCGAGCGCCGAGGCGACGATCTTCGGCGCCTTCTCGTCGAAGCCCTTCGTGCCGAACGGGGCGGCGGGCGTGAGGGCCGGCAACTCGTAGGTCAACGAGCCGAGCTGCACTGTCCCGGCCTGCGACGCCAGCGGACCGACGCTCCCCGCGTCGACCACGACGGCCAGCTCCTTCTTGCCGCACTTCGAGCAGCCGACCGTGAGAACCCCGAGCACGGCACCGAGCAGGAGAGACGAGCGCATGGACCTCGTCTTGCCAGAAGCCCGGCCGCGCCACAGCAAACGAAGACGCACGAGTTGACTCGCCGCGCCCGCGCCTTGAAGGTCGCGCCATGCGTGCCCTCGTCCTCCTGTGGTGCCTCGGCGTCAGCGCGTGTCAGTGCGCGAATCAGGTGACGGTGCGCGACCGCATGAGTGACGGCGGAGCAGGCGGCACGGCCGTGGACGCTGGAGGCGGGGCCGGTGGCGGGGCTGGAGGAGGCGCAACGGCAGGCGGAGCCGCGGGTGGCTCTGCAGGAGGCTTCGTCGTGATGTGCGCCGACGGAGACCCGTGCGGTGACGGTGGCGTCTGCGCTGGCGGCTCGTGCTGCGCCTCGAACCTCGCGTGCGGCTCGACCTGCTGTGGCTCGGGCGCGGTGTGCAGCTTCTTGCGATGCGTGACACCTGGCGTGCCGTGCCGCGACACCTCGGAGTGCCCCGCGACCGACTTCTGCGATCTCGCAGCGTCTCGGCCCGGCACCAGCGACGGCGGCGTGTGTCTGGCGGCGCCGACGCCCGGGCAGTGCATCACCTTGCCGCCGTCCTGCCCTCCTGACGCGGGCGCCGCCGCCGGCCGGAGCTGTGTCGAGGCGTGCCGGTTCACCCGTTCGGCGCAGACCTTCCGGCCAGTCGTGAAGTACGCGTGGGGAGACCCGACGGCGCCTTACGACTCCGACGTGATGATGGCGCCGATCGTCGCGCAGCTGGGCGACGACGACTGCGACGGGCGCATCACTGCGCAGGACCAACCCGACATCGTCGTCGTCACGTTCTCGAACGGCGCGTACACGCAAGTCGGCACCGTGCGGGCGCTGACGGTGAAGAACGGGCAGCTCCAGCAGACCTGGAGCACTGCAGGCATCATCTACGCCGGCAGTCAGCTCGCCGCGGGCGAAGTGGACGGGATGCCGGGGGCTGAAGTCGTTGGCTGCGGCCCCACGGGACCGGTCGCGCTCAGGGGCACCGATGGCTCCGTACGCTGGAGCGCGCAGGGCAACGCCTGCACGACGCTGAGCCTCGCCGACCTCGATGGCGACGGCGCCGTCGAGGTCATCACCGAGACGCAGATCTTCGACGGCCGCACCGGCGCGCTCGAGCTCACCCTGCCCTTCGGCGCGAACACCCTCGCGGCCGACGTCGACGGCGACGGCGTGCAGGACATCGTCTCGGCGGCTGACATCGCGACGCTCGATGGCGGCTTCCTCGCGCGAGTCTCGGGGCCCGCTGGGTTCGTCGCCATCGGAGACCTCGACAAGAACGGGCGCGCCGACATCGTCGCGGTCAACTCGGGCAACCACACGCTGGCGGTGTGGACGTACGACCCGGCGGCTCCGACGAAGGGCACGCTGGTGCGCAGCGGCATCGACATCAACATGACGCTCTCGCCGGCGCTGTGCCCGGTCGGCAGCTCAGGCAACCTCCGCGGCGGCGGTCCGCCAACCATCGGAGACTTCAACGGCGATGGGTTCCCCGACGTCGCGCTGGCCGGTGGCATCGGCTACGCGGTGTTCGACGGCCGCAAGCTGATGGACGGCGTGACGCCCGTCGCGCAGACGCTGCTGTGGATTCGCCAGACCCAGGACTGTTCCTCGGCGGCGACGGGCAGCACGCTCTTCGACTTCGACGGCGATGGCCGCGTCGAGGTCGTCTACGGCGACGAGGTCAACCTGCACGTCTACGACTCGGCGAACGGCAACGAGCTGTTCACCACGTGCAACACCTCGGGCACGCTCATCGAGTACCCGCTGGTGGCCGACGTCGACAACGACGGCCAGGCCGACCTCATCGTGGTGTCGAATGCCTACGCGTTCGCGTGCCCCAACGAGCCGACGCGCCGCTACTCGGGCGTGCGCGTCTTCCGCAGCATGGATGACAACTGGGTGGTGACGCGCCGGGTGTGGAACCAGCACGCGTACAGCGTCACCAACATCGAAGAGGACGGCACGGTGCCACGCCGGCCCGCGCGCAACTGGACGGTGCCGGGCCTGAACAACTTCCGGCAGAACAAACAGCCCGGGCTCGAGTTCGCGGCGGCCGACGCCATCGTCAGCGTCTCTGGCGCGTGCGTGAACGACGGCGTCAGCTACCGCATCACGGTGCGCAACATCGGAGAGGCGACCCTGCCCGCCGGCGTTCGGGTCGAGCTCGTCGTCGACCCGATGGGGGTGCCGCAGACCCTCGCGAGCTTCACCACCTCGCGCAGCCTCGGGCCGACGCAGGCCGAGACGTTCGCGTACTCGACGACCCTGAACTTCGGAGCGCTGCCGATCATCGCGCGGGTGCTGCCCGGTGCGGTGCGAGAGTGCCGCACTGACAACAACACCTCGTCGCCGCCGACCGTCGGCTGCATCAACTGAGCGCTCACGGCTCTTCGGCCGTCAGGAGCACCTCGTACCAGCTGAGGTGGAGCGCCCGCAGCGAGTCCACCAACGACTTCGCCGACGCGCCCGCCTTCAGCTCCAGCTCGAGCGCAGGCGACTGCTCCGAGAACGACTCGTCGAGGCGACCGTGCCGAACGAACGTCTCGGCGTGTTCGAGGGCGACGCGCCCGGCCAGCGGGAGCGTGCCGCGAAGCGCCTCGGCGTCGCGGAGCCAGGCGTCGATCGTCGGAGCGACCGGTGAGGTGCCCGCGACGAGGTGGCGCGTTCTGACGAGCTCGTCTGCGGGGTGGAGAAAGGGCCGGCCCTGGAGGTGGAGCAGCTGCCCCAGAGAGCTGACGGCCTGATGAAGCAGAAACGCGTACTCGCCTCGTGCGTCGAGCTCCTGCGCGCGTCGAAAGGCGCCCACCGCCCGCCGGAGCTGACGCCTGGAGACGAAGAGCTCTCCGAGTCGAAGCCAGGCTTCATGCACCCGGTCGTCGGTCGATCGCACGACGGCAAAGAGCACCTTGTGGGCCTCAGCGAGACGGTTCTGGGCGAGCAGCGCCTTCGCGGTTTCGAGGGGCGTGGGCACGGCGTCGAGCTTCGTCGGCATGGACCACTGATGCACCACTGGAGTGCGCCCGCGCTGGGCGGTCGCCCGAATGCCGCCGTCAACTCGCTGGAAGCAGAGCGCTTTTCCCATGGCACGGATGATGATCATTCCCGGTTTCATGAAGCACCTCGCCCTCGTCGTCGCGCTCGCTGGTTCGCTCCTCTCAACCGGTGCCGTGGCCTCGCCGCGGAAGCAGGTGGCGCTCCCCGTCGGCCACAGCATGACGATGGCGATGCCGTCGCAGGTCACCTCGGTCCGCGTCACCGACCCCTCGCTCGTCGAGGTGAAGCGCCAGGGCCGGAAGGTCACGCTGATCGCCCTCGCGAAGGGAAGCACCGAGGCCACGGTGATGACGACCGAGGGCCCGACGACCTTCCGCGTGTACGTCGCCGCCGACAAGTACGCGCTGCCGCAGTGACCTAGAGCGACAGAGGCATCGTCGCTGGCGGTGGCGGCGGGTTCTTCTTCAGATTCAGTGACTGCCCCGCGACGACTTGAACGATCGAGTCACTTCGGACGAAGCCGTCGCAGTCGACCGCGCGCAGGCGATACGGCGCATCGCGGGGCTGCATTCCCACCACGACGTGAGCACCAGGCTCGAGCTCCGGAACATCGGTGAGCTCGAGCCAGTTCGCCGTGGCATCAGCAGCAGGCCCTGCCTCGCGCCACAGGTTGATCGCGCAGATGGTGATGCCGAGCTCGTTCACGAACTCGATGGTGGGCTGGCGCTCGACGTTCTGGGCGTGATTGACGAAGGACGAGGCGCCGAAGGTGAACAACGAAAGGCACGCGGGGAGCGTCGCGGCGATCACTACGAGGAGCCCTGCTCTCGCCCAGCGCATCCCCAGAGGTTGACCGCGATTGAGGTGGATCAGCAAGCGGAGCAGACTGCGCGACGGGAGCTCTGATGATTCGCCACCTCGTCCTCGCTGTCAGCGCGTTCGCGCTCGTCTCTGCATTCTCGTGCGGGAGTGCTCGCATCGAAATGGGTGGAACGACTGCGGGAGGCTCGGCGCGTGCTGGTGGAGCCGCTGGCGGAGGTGTCGCGACGTCGGGCGGCGCAGCGGGTGGGAGTTCAACAGCGGGCGGCTCCGCGACGGCCGGTGGCTCCGCAACGGCTGGTGGCTCGAGCGCTGGTGGCTCGAGCGCTGGTGGCTCGACAGCTGGTGGCTCGACGGCTGGTGGCTCGACTGCTGGTGGCTCGACTGCCGGTGGCTCGACGGCTGGTGGCTCCGCAACGGCTGGTGGCTCGACCGCTGGTGGCTCGACTGCCGGTGGCTCGACGGCTGGTGGCTCGACGGCTGGTGGCTCGACGGCTGGTGGCTCGACCGCTGGTGGCTCGACGGCTGGTGGCTCGACGGCAGGCGGCTCCGCGACGGCAGGTGGCTCCGCGACGGCAGGTGGCTCCGCGACAGGCGGTGGCTCTGCAACCGGCGGCGGTACGTCGTCAATCGACGCCGGAGCCTTCATCGATCGCGGCGCGATTCCGGCGAACGCGAGCATCATGTCGCTCGGCCTCGCGGGGAACACCGGCCTCGTCTATCGCTTCGTCTGCCCCGCGCTCGGGAACGCCGTGCAAGCCGATCTCTGGGGCACCACCCTCTACACCGACGACTCGCCCATCTGCTGGGCCGCCATGCACTGCGAGCGCATCACGCGCGCGATGGGCGGAGAAGTCTTCGTCGAGGTGCTCCCCGGAGCCTCGTCGTACCTGGGCGCCTACCGCGGGAGCGTGGTGAGCACCGACTACGGGCCCTTCACCGGCAGCTTCACGATCATCGGCGCACCGACCGGGCCCCTCGTTGCCTACGACGGCGGCTCGCTGTGGACCGGGACTCCCGTCTCGCCACAAGGCGCCATCGACTGGGAAGAGAACCCGCAAGCCAACCGCGGCGCGTGGGGCGTGCGGTTCCAGTACTCGTGTCCTGCCGTGGCCTCGACCCTGGCGCTCGGCACCATCTGGGGCAGCAGCATCTACACCGACGACTCGCGCATCTGCGTCGCGGCGGCGCACGTCGGAGCCATCACCCGCAGCGGAGGCCTCGTCACCATCGAGACCGTCCCCGGCATCTCGTTCTACCCATCGACCAACCGCAACGGCATCTTGAGCAATGGGTTCGGCGCGTACACCGGCAGCTTCCTCGTCGTTCCATGAGAGCCCTGCTCGTCGTCATCACGCTCGGCCTCGGCTGCTCCGAGAAGAACCGCACCACCGACACCCGCAGCACGACGATTCCTACCGCGAAACAACGCGCGTCGTTCCTGTGCGCCTACGCCTTGTGCGCCTCGAGCGTGAAGGACGCGGCGTTTCACGTCGTCTTCCACGACAACTCGGGCAGCCTGCTCTCGGGCCCTGACGATTCCGACATTCGCGCCGTGGTGCTCGTCGACAAAGACGATCTCGAGAAGTGGACGCGCAGCTGCACGCCCGCGCGCGTCGAAGCGAGACCAGACTGGCTCGAAGAGATTGCGAAGGGCACGACGCTGATGCCGAAGAGCGCTCCGGACGGCTATCGCTGCGGCGCCGAGCAGCGCGCGATTCACGTGAAAGACGGCCTGATCGTGCGCCGCGTGCTCACGCAGTGAGTCGGCAGACCCACGGGTCCTTCTCTGCAAACAGTGCACAGTGACCCGGGTCCACCAGCCCCGAATGTCATGTGCGCCTGACCCACCTACGCGCCAAGCCGCTGGAATCGTTGAAGTCCGGAGTGGTGTCGATGCTGCATCATGAGTCCATGTAAGCCCATGTATTTACTTGGAAATCGCCTTGCGTGATCGTGCAGTGCGATCGATATTCTCCGCCCTGGCCGTCCGCAGCCCTTCCTGGGAGCTCCTCGTGAACCGAACGTTCCTTCCCCGCCTCGCGGTGGTCTCGTTGCTGCTGCTCACGAGCGTCGCGATGGCCGAGACGTATTACGGCCGCAACCCCGACAACAACGGCCGCATCACGCTGGTGGGCATCACCAACGCGACCACGTGGGAAGTCCGAACGCTGCCGGGGAACGTGCTCGTTCAGCAAGGCACCATCGGGCGCCTCTCACGTGTCGTGGTGCCGCTCACCACCACGCGGGAGTTCAAGCTCGTCACGGCGCGCCCGGTGTTCGCGGTGCTCGACTACGACTGCTGCAACTACTCGGGCAGCTTCTTCTACCCGCAGGAAGATGGACGGAAGTACTGGGGCACGCGCTTCGTCTTCACGCCAATGGCGAACGGCGCGAATCAGCAGTTCGTCTTCGCGCGCGATCCCTCCGTGGTGCGGGTGTTCGACGCGACCGGCACGCAGCTCGCGGTCAGCCCGACGTTGAGCGCCGGCCAGCGCTGGCAGATTCCCAGCGTCGTCCCGAACACGACGTATGCGGTGCAATCCGAGCCACCAGCGGCGACGACCTCAGCGGCGCTCATCGCCATCATGGCCAGCTCGGGCAACGGCAACACCCAGGTGCCGCCCGTCGCGCGTGAGGCCGACGGCCTTCGCAACGACTGCAACACCGACCGCGGCGTCGAGTTCTTCTTCAGCACCTACGCGTGGCAACGCGGCAGCCTCGCGGTCTTCAACGCCGGCTCGAGCGCCATCACCTTCAGCCTGCAGACCGTCACGGGCGGAGCGCTGGCCAACACCGCCGGCTACCAGAACCTCACGGTCGCGGCGAACTCGGCATTCCTCAACACCGCGGCGAACGGCTTCGCGAGCCTGGGCACGGCGCAGTACCGGCTGGTCTCGACGGGGCCGGTCACCGTGTGGGCCGGCGATCTCGAGGGCGGCGCAGGCATCCCCAACATGGGTGACGACCTCACCAACAACTTCGGAGACGACGGCCGAGCGTTCTACCTGTCGTCTCAGACGCAGGGCGCGACGGTGTTCTCACTCGAGGCGAACACACAGGTGACGTACTCGAGCGGTGGAGCTCCGACGACGGTGACGCTCGGGGTCGACGGCTTCTTGAACCTGCCCGCCAACCAGCTCTTCACCATCACGGCGACGCGCCCCGTCTCGGTGATGACGGTGGGCGGCAACGGGCTCAACGACTGGGCGACCCAGCTGCGGCCTGCCACGCCGCTCGACGCCGACAACAACGGCATCGAAGACCGCAACGAGGGCAGCAACTGCACGTCAATCTCGCCTGACACCGATGCCGACGGGCTCTTCGACTTCGAAGACGTCGACGACGACAACGACTGTCTGCTCGACGTGACCGACACCGGCGCGGGCCGGCTCGTCGCGACGACCCCCAACGCGAACGCGAGCGCGAACTGCACCGTCGGCCTGCTGCTCGTGTGCGATCGCACGGCTGGGCGGCAAGCAGCCTGCCGGGAGTGCGTGAGCAACTCCGACTGCAGCGGCGGGCGCGTCTGCAACCCCACCACCTTCGCGTGCGTGAACGCACCGACGACAGTCATCACCTCGAGGCCACCCGCAGCCACGACGCAGACCTCGGGGACCTTCGTCTTCTCGTCACCTGGCAACCCGACGGCGACGTTCGAGTGCAGCCTCGACGGCGCGCCGTTCACGGCCTGTACGTCGCCCCTCACCACGGGCTCACTCGCCGACGGCAGCCACACCTTCCGCGTGAGGGCCGTGGTCGGCCCGCTCGTCGACCCGATGCCGGCATCTGCGACGTGGACCATCGACACCGCCGCGCCCGCCGCGCCCATCGTCACCACGCCGGCGAACGGCACGCGCACGAACAACACGCAGCCCGTCATCACCGGCTCGGCCGAGCCCGGGAGCACGGTCACCGTCTTCGTGGACGGCGTCTCGGCCGGCACGGTGGTCGCGAGCGCCGCAGGCACCTTCACGTTGACGCCCGCGGTGCTGGTGGACGGAGGCCACGTCGTCTCGGCGACCGCGCGCGACGCTGCCGGCAACCTCAGCCCGATGTCGGCCTTCAACGTCTTCACGGTCGACACCACGCCGCCACCAGCACCAGTCATCCTCACCCCGGCGAACAACGGCACGGTAGGCAGCGCGACCCCCACCTTCAGCGGCAACGCCGAGCCGGGGAGCACCGTCGCCGTCACCGTCGATGGCATGCTGCTCGGCTCCGCCACCGCCGACGCGACGGGCGCCTGGTCGTTCACCTCGCCCATCGCCCTCGTCGCAGGCGCGCACGGCGTCACGGCGCGCTCCACTGACTCCGTGGGCAACCTCGGGCCTGCGTCGCCGGTCACCTCCTTCACCGTCGACCTCACCGTGCTCGACACCACCATCGTCTCGGGCCCGCCCGCGCTCAGCAGCTCGTCGACCGCCACCTTCGTGCTGACGTCGAACAAAGCGGGCGCGAGCTTCGAGTGCGACCTCGACTCGATGGGCTTCTCGGCGTGCCCGAACCCGGCCTCGTTCATGAGCCTGTCGGATGGGCCTCACACCCTGAGCGTGCGCGCCGTGCGCGGAGCCGAGCTCGACCCGACGCCCGCGAGCGCCTCGTGGACCATCGACACCGCCGCGCCGAACGCGCCGCTCGTGACGAGCCCGGCTTCAGGCGCCGTCATCGGCACCGCGCGCCCGACCGTCACCGGCACCGGCACGGCCGGAGACGTCATCAGCGTCATCGTCGACGGCGTCACCGTCGGCACCACCACCGTCAGCGGCCTGGGCACGTGGACGTTCACCCTGCCCTCCGGGCTCTCTGATGGCAGCCACTCGGTGAGCGCCACCGCGCGCGACGCCGCGGGCAACCTGAGCGCGTCGTCGATGCCCGTCGCCTTCACCGTCGACACCAGCGCGCCACTGCCGCCCCTCGTGACGAGCCCCGTCAATGGCAGCACCCTCTCGTCCGGCTCGCCGACCTTCACGGGCACCGCTGAGGCGAACAGCAGCGTCGCGGTCGAGGTCGATGGCGTCGTCGTCGGCACCGTCACCGCCACCGCCGCCGGCACCTGGAGCCTGCTCGCTCCCTCACCGCTCGCCGATGGGTCGCACGTCGTTCGCGCGCGCTCGACCGATGGCGTCGGCAACGTCTCGGCGCCTGGCCCTGCCGTCTCGTTCTCCGTCGACACCTCGGCGCCCGCGGTGCCGGTGCTCACGACGCCTGTGTCGGGCGCGGCGCTCGCGAACAACCGCCCGCTCGTGCAGGGCACGGCAGACCCCGGCGCCATCGTCACCATTCGTATCGACGGCGTCATCGTCGGCACCACCGTCGCGCAGCCCTCGGGCGCCTTCACCTTCAGCGTGCCGTCGGCGCTCACGGAAGGCAGCCACCAGGTGACCGTGCAGAGCACCGACGCCGTCGGCAACTCGTCGTCGCAGTCGTCGCCGCGGCCGTTCACCATCGACACCGTCGCGCCCGCCGCCCCGGTCGTCACCGAGCCTGCCAACACCGCGACCGTCGGCCTCACCTCCCCCACCGTGCGCGGTACCGCCGAGGCAAACGCCGTCGTCACCGTCATCGTCGACTCGGTCGCCGCGGGCACCGTCGTCGCCGACGCGAGCGGTAACTGGACGTTCACCACCGCGCCGCTGAGCCAGGGCCAACACTCGGTCAGCGCCACCGCGCGCGACGCCGCTGGCAACGCGAGCCCTGCTGCGACGCAGGTCGTCTTCACCGTCGACACCACGGTGCTCGACACCAGCATCCTTACCGGACCGCGCACGCCGACGAACTCCGCGAGCGCGTCGTTCAGCTTCTCGAGCAACAAGAACCCCGTGACGTACGAGTGCAGCCTCGACCTGGCTGCGTTCGCCGCGTGCGCGAACCCCGCGACGTTCTCGAGCCTCGCTGACGGGCAACACCGCCTCGAGGTGCGCGCGCGCTTCTCACCCAGCGAGGTCGACAGCACGCCTGCATCATTCCTGTGGACGGTCGACACCATGGCGCCGGTCGCTCCGGTGCTCGCCACGCCGGCCAACGGCGCGGTCCTGTCGTCGTCGATGGTCACCATCACGGGGAACGCCGAGCCCAACAGCACCGTCACCATCATCCTCGACTCGGGCATCGCAGGGACCGTCACCGCCGACGCGACGGGTGCCTTCTCGCTGATGCTGCCGACCACGCTCTCCGAAGGCCCTCACACGGCGAGCGCGCGCGCCACCGATGCGGCCGGCAACTCGGGGCCGGTCTCGGCCATCAACACGTTCACCGTCGACACCACGGCCCCCACGGCGCCCTCCATCACCACGCCGCTCGCGAACGCCCTGCTCGCGAACGCGCGGCCGATCGTCAGTGGAACCGCAGAGCCCGGGACGACCGTCACCGTCGTCATCGATGGCATGCCGGTGGGCACCGTCGTCCCTGATGCCCAGGGGCGCTGGAGCTTCACGCCCGCCACCGCGCTGATGGATGGTGTGCACACCGTGTCGGCCACGGCGCGCGACACAGGCGGCAACGTCAGCCCGTCGTCGGCCCCGGTGAGCTTCTCCACCGACACCACCGCGCCTGCCGCTCCCACCATCACGTCGCCGGTGAACGACGCCGCGCTCTCGGACTCGACGCCGACCATCACCGGCACCGCTGAAGCCGGGAGCACCGTCACCGTTCGCGTCGATGGCGTCACCGTCGGCACGGCGCTGGCCGACGCCATGGGCCGGTTCTCGTTCACCGTGCCGATGGCGCTGACCGACGGCGCGCACGTCATCACCGCGACGGCTGCCGACGCCGCTGGCAACACGAGCCCGGCCTCGACGCCGGTGAACGTGACCATCGACACCGTGGCCCCCGCGGCGCCCTCGATCGTGACGCCGGCCGCTGCGGCCACCATCGCGACGAGGACGCCGACCATCACGGGCACCGCCGAAGCGGGCGCCACCGTGCGCGTCTTCCTCAACGGAATGCTCGCCGGCACCGTCATCGCCGACCTGAGCGGAGCGTGGTCCTTCCCGGTTCCGGCGGGCCAGCCGCTGCCGGAAGGCCTGCAGCAGGTTCGCGCCGATGCGACGGATGCGGCAGGAAACCGCAGCGGTGATGCGACCAGCACCTTCACCGTGCGCCTGCCGATCGATGCCGGTCAGGGTGATGGCGGTCGGACCGATGGCGGTACGGATGGAGGCATGTCGATGGATGGCGGCACCACGATGGAC
>JAUXRI010000309.1 GCA_030681895.1 Myxococcales bacterium
ACAAGAAGGACGAGAAGAAGGAGGCCCCTCGTGGCTGACCTCCTCTTCGAGCTCGGGACCGAAGAACTGCCCGCTCGCTTCGTGGTGCCCGCGCTTCAGGATCTCGAAAAGTTGTTCGTCGAGCAGTGCGCCGCCGCGCGCATCACGCACGGTGCCATCACGGTGTTCGGGACGCCGCGTCGACTTGCGCTCCTCGTTCAGGGGCTGGCCGAGAAAACCGACGACGTCGTGAAAGAAGTTCAGGGCCCGTCGGTCAAGGCCGCCTTCGAAGCCGATGGGAAGCCAAAGGTCCCGGCGATCAAGTTCGCCGAGTCGGTGAAGCTGCCCGTCGAGAAGCTCAAGAAGGTGACGACGCCGAAAGGCGAGTACCTGGCCGCCGACGTCGAAGAGAAGGGCCGCCGCGTCGCTGAGCTGCTGCCCGACGTGCTCGGCACCTGCGTCAAGAAGCTCCCGTTCCCGAAGTCGATGCGGTGGGGCGACGTCGAGCAGTCGTTCGGCCGACCGCTGCAGTGGATCGTCGCGTTGTTCGGCGCCGAGGTCGTTCCTGTCGTGTTCTCTGACGTGAAGAGCGGCCGGCAGACCAGGGGCCACCGCTTCCTCGCGAACCAGTGGCTCGTGCTCGAGAAGCCCGCCGACTACGAGGCTGTGCTCCAGAAGGCGCATGTCATCGCCGATCTCACAAAGCGTCGCGCGATGCTGGTCGAGCGCCTGAACGCCGCCGCGAAGAAGGCGAACGGCACGCTGATCTCAGACGAAGGCCTGGTCGATCAGGTGCTCAACCTCGTCGAGCTGCCGAATCCCGTCGTCGGCACCTTCGAGGAGCGCCACCTCGACCTGCCGCCTGAAGTGCTCATTCAGGAGATGAAGAGCCACCAGCGGTATTTCTCGCTCACCGATGCAAGCGGCAAGCTGCTCCCGCGTTTCATCGCGGTGTCGAACACGCCGGTGAAAGACGAAGCGCTCTCGGTGAAGGGCTACGAACGCGTGTTGCGCGCGCGGCTGAGTGATGGGCGCTTCTTCTTCGACGAAGATCGCAAGACGCCGCTGCAGGACCGGTTGCCCAAGCTGGCGCGCCGGAACTGGGTGCAGGGCCTCGGCAACATGGCCGAGAAGACCGATCGTATTCGTGCGCTCGCGATCGCCCTGGCGGAGCTGGCAGGGAAGGGTGCTCAACGTGCGACGATCGAGCGCGCCGCCTCGCTGGTGAAGTGTGATCTCGAGACCGGCATGGTCGGCGAGTTCCCCGAATTGCAGGGCGTGATGGGGCGTGAGTACGCGCTGCACGGTGGGGAGCCGAAGGACGTCGCGCTGGCGATCTTCGAGCACTACCTGCCTCGTGGCGCGAATGACTCGTTGCCCACGCAAGACGCCGGAGCGCTCATCGGTCTGGCCGATCGCCTCGACTCTCTCTGCGGCCTGTTCGCCATCGGCAAGAAGCCCACGGGAGCGAAAGACGAGTTCGGTCTGCGCCGCGCGGCGATCGCGATCATCAACCTCGTCATCGGCAGGGGCTATCGGTTGTCGCTCTCGGCCGCGGTCGACGAGGCGCTCAAGCTGCTCGAGCCTGTCCTCGCTAACGCGAAGAAGAAGGCTGACGCTCCGGTGAAGCCGCAGGTGCTCGAGTTCATCCAGGACCGGCTGCGCCCGCTGTGGGGTGAGCAGCACCGCGCCGACATCATCGAGGCAGTGCTCTGCGCAGGTGCAGACGATCTCGTCGCGATCCGCCAACGCGTCGAAGCGCTGTCGGCGTACGTCTCGCGCCCCGACTTCTCGAAGCTCGCCGCCACGTTCAAGCGCGTCGGCAACATCGTCGAGAAGCAGGCGAAAGACGTGACGAAGGCTCCCGTCGACGCCTCGAAGCTGACCGATGACGCCGAGAAGGTGCTCAACGCCGAGGTCTCGAAGGTGCGTGACGCCGTGCACGCTGCCATCAAGGGCGACGACTACGCCGGAGCCCTGGCGAAGGTCGTTCCCCTCGGGCCCTTCGTCGACACCTTCTTCGACAAGGTGATGGTGATGGCCGAAGACAAGGCGCTGCGCGAAAACCGCGTGCGTCTGCTCATGGAGATCGGCGGCCTCTTCGGCACCGTCGCCGACTTCTCGAAGATTCAGTCGGAGTCCTGACGTGCGCGTTCTGAAGTCGCTCTGTGCAGCAGCGGTCGTGGTGGGCGTGAGCGCCTGCCCGGCCGTCGACGTCTCGTTGCCGACCCCGCTCGATCGGTTCTACTTCCCCACGGCGATCGCCCACCTCGACAACCCGAGCGGGCCCGATGGCGGCAACGGCCTGTTGATGGTGGCGTCGACGGACTTCGACAAGCGCTTCGCCGCTGGCTCGCTGATCGCCATCAACCTCGACACGCTCTCTCCGCCGCTGCCGCCGTTCGGTGCGACGCCGAGCTCTCCCGTCGTTCAGTTGCCGATGATTCGTTCGACCCCGCTGGGCACCGATGGAGGGTCGCCCGACGCGGTGTTGATCGCGCCGTTCGCTGGGCAGATGGCCGCTCTTCCGCTGGGCGCCGATCGTTTCAGGCTGTTCGTTCCCACACGTTCGGAGCGTCAACGCGTGCACGCCGTCGACCTGTCGGTTGGCTCGAGCGGCGCGCTCTCTCTGACGTGCTTCAACTCCACCGATCGCGACTGCGGCGTCAACGCAACCTCGCTCACGACGTTCGAGCAGACCGAGACCTCGGTTCCACGTGCGCCAGGCGCCTTCGGCGTCTCCCTTCGCCCGCGCGCGTGCTCGACCGCCACCGACTGTGGAGCCGACCCGGCCGAGTACATCTGCCGTCAGGCGCAGTGTGTCTCGACGCCACGCGACGGCGGGGCGCAGGAGCCCGCGGTCGACGTGCTGGTCACCCACATCACCCAGGCCGACTCTCCCCTCGGCTCGACGACCAACCCACGCGGCTACCTCGTGAAGCTCCCGTCGGAGTCGATGAAGGTGACGACCGAGAGCTTCATCGATCTCGGCATTGGCGCGACCCACGCGGTGGCGGTCGGCTCACGGTGGAACTTCGTGAGCGGCCGATTCCTGAACCCGCTCGGCAACCTCATTCGAATGGTCGACACCAGCTCGGGTGTGACGCTCTCGAGCGGGCTCGAGTCGGTGTTCCGTGTCTCGGAGTCGCGGGGCATCGCGCTGAGCTCCGATGAGCGCCGCGTCTACCTGCTGGGCCGTTCGCCCGATGCGCTGCTGGTCGCGAGCATCGACGACCCGAAGAGCGAAACCCCGAAGCTGCAGATCGTTCGTGGCAACCCGCTGCCCGAGACGCCCAACGAAGTCGTCGTGTTGGCGCGGCCCGGTCGCGGCGATCTGCTCGCCATCACCTGCACGAACGCTGGCGTCATCGCGCTCTACGACGACGACGTCGGTGACGTGGTCGTTCAGATCCCAGGGGTCGGCATTCAGCCGTTCGGGCTCACCGTCGATCGCAGAGGCGACGGAGCGCGGCTGTACACGACCAACTTCCAGGACGGTCGCGTCGCGGTCATCGACATTCCTGATCTCGCGCAGCCGCAGTCGGCCCGGCTCGTCGCGCACCTCGGGCGGCAGCAGCTCTGCCTGATTCGCGCGTCGGACCCTTCGTGTGCGACGGACGGCGGGGTGGCTCCATGACTTCGAGGCTCTTTATTCTCGCGGCGCTGGCGTTCACCGCGTGCACTCAGGGCACGACGAGTAGCCCGAACGGCTTCATCGGCGCCAACGACATGGTGCTCGTCGATCTGCTCGACGGTGGTGCGCTGGTCGGCGAAGGGAATGTGGGGGTCAACCGCTTCCTCTTCGTCACCTCCACCAATACCAACGAGCTGCGCGTGCTCGATCTGCGAGTGCCGACGGCGAACGGGATCACTCGTGCTGGCCTCAATGCGCCGAATCCGCTCGAGACCCTCTCGATCCCCGTGCTCGATCGTCCGACCTCGCTGTCGCTCGACACCCGCTACGTTGAAGGCGTGCGTCGCAAGGGCTCGCTCCTCTACGTGACGCGTCAGGGCGGGGCCGAGGTGTCGATCGTCGGCGTCGAGCTATCCGAGCTGCGCGAGGTTCGTCGCGTGCCCATGCCTGCGCCGGTGACGGCCGTCGCCAACCTGATGCCAGATGCCGTGACGAGCCGGCTCTGGGTCGCGACCTTCGATGGAACGAACGCCGCCGTCCTCGAGCTGACGATGCCCGGCGCAGCGAGCGAGCTCCGGAAGAAGACGACGGCTTCGCTGGTGTCGAGCCTCACCCCGAGACTCCAGATCCGCGGCGCTTCGATCATCGCGATGCGCGCGATGCCGGGCCTCGCTGGACGAACGCTCGCGGGCCGGCCCTTCTGCGCAGACCCGTCGAAGCCCTGTCTCGCCGTGTCCACGCGTGGAGCCGCAGGCGCTGAAGGCTCGACGTCGCTGGTCGACTTGACGACGCTCGAGACGGCGCCGCTTCAGTTCCCCGGTCCGGTGCGACTGCTCTCGACCTCGGACGGAAGGCTGGAAGGCACGGGCGCCGACGAGGGCGCGATGGCCCCGCCGCCTGGCGCGATCGTCTACGGCGTGCTCGACGAAGAGGCCTGCGGCAGCTTCCGATGCGGCGGCGTTGCTGCCGTCGACGCGCGCGGTGCTGCAGGCGTCGATGGCTTCGGTGTCTTGCGGGCTGATGGCGCGCCGACGCAACCCCTGAGATGGAACGACGGCCTCGTGCGCGGCCTGTCTTTCGTTGCCGGCGGCCGCGTTCGCCTCGCGACCGCCACCGATGGCGGCCTCGGCGCGTTCCCCGTGCTTGGGCTGATGACGATGAGCAACGGCGACATCATCTTCTTCGACGCGCTCACCATGTCGTTGCTCGACCAGGACACGACCGCGGCCAGCCTGGGAGCGGGGCGCTTCTCCGGCAGCACCACCACCTGGCTCGAGGGTCCGACCATCAGCGGCGGCACTGCTGAGAGCGCGCAGCTTCTGGCCACCGTGAAGGACGGCGCGTTCCGTGCGCAGACGATCACCGTGACCTGGCAGGGAGAGCTCACGCCGACCCCTGGCCTCACGATGCCAGCGGGTCTGTCGACCTCGTTCAGTGCACCGTCGGTCGCCAACCGCCTCGCGCCCGGCGACCTCCTCACGTTTTCGGGGCAGGGATGCACGACCGCCTCGATCACTGGCGTGACGGGAGCGACGGTGCAGTTCGCTCCAGCCACCACCTGCGCTGCCACGAACGCCGCGATTCGCGCGGGGCCCTCGGCGCCGTACGTGATCTCAGGTTCGGTCGACGGGTTTCTCGGTCGCGCCGCGTCCGGCTCGGAGTTTCGCTCGACCAGCGCTCCCTTCGCGCGAATCGCGGGGGTCGATGTGTCCGCGCCAGGCCTGGTGATCCCCTTCGGGACAGCCGCCGACACGCAACCACCTGCTACAGGCGTGTCGTGGTCGTTCGAACTCGTGAGTGGTCTTGCGCCGCTGGTCTCGGTGATCGACCCCGGTCTCTTCACGGTAACAACCACTTGTCCCGCCCAGCTGCAGCTGCCTGGTGCGGCCGTCTTCGAGCCCGTTCAGGGCAGGGTCTTCATCGCCTACCCCTCTGCGAACGTCGTCTCCGAGTTCGACCCGCTCAAAGTGATTCGGGGGGGCATCGGGCCGAACGAAGGCGTTTCCTGCTATCGGTAGTTTGGACGATCTCAGAAATGGAGCTATCGTCTGCGTCGTTCGCCGCCTTCAGGCGGTGCCCTGCGAGCCGATGACATGATGGATCCGAGCAGCCGCCCACCGCGAAAAGTCTCGATCGCCGACCATATCTGGCAGGCCTATGAAGACATGGCCTCGCAGATGGGTTCCGATCGCGATGCGCTGATCAATCAGGCGATGTTCATGTTCGCGCGCCTCAACGGGTTCATGGACCCGTCGGGTGGTGCGGCGAACCCCGCGCCTCCGGGGCCGCGACCCGTGCCGGTCTCGAACGGCACGCCAGCGCCACGTCCTCCGCAACCCCGCGGCCCACCGCCCCAGCTGCAGCCGGCTCCCAAGCCGCCGCCTCGCGCCGCCGAACCGTCGATGGATGACGATCCGGTTCGCCGCGAGGTGCAAGAGCGTGTGCTCGAGACCGCAGCCGAGCTCGAGCGCCTCATTCAGAACAAGCGTGGTGGCGGTAACCACGCGCCGCAGCCGGAGCCCGAAGGCGACAACATCGACATCGATGATCCGGGCGGTGACTCGTCCGGAGCGCCTGCCCTCTACATGATGGTCGAAGGCGGCGAGCTCGATCGCATCGCCAAAGATCGCTTCGTCATCGGCCGCGGCAAACACTGCGACTTCGTCATCAACTCGGGCAAGGTCTCTCGCGAGCACGCCGTCATCAGCCGCGAGGGCAGCGACTTCTTCATCGAGGATCTCGGCTCGTCGAACGGCACCTGGTTCAACAAGCAGCGCATCAAGCGGCGCAAGGTCGAAGACGGCGACGAGTACTTCATCTGCAGCGACAAGGTGAAGTTCGTCTACCGCTGATCCTCCGTGCCTGCTCCTGAGCTGGTTCTCTGGCCTCTCATCGGTCTGGCCGTCACCGTGGCGGCCGTCGTCGATCTGAAGAAGGGCGCGGTTCCGGCCTGGGTCGCCTGGCCGACGCTCGTCCTCGCGCTCGCCGCCCGCGCGGTCCTCGAAGGGGTCGGGTCGGTCGATTCGGGGCTCGTCTCGGGCCTCCTCGGAGCGCTCGGCTGCGCCGCGCCGTTTGCCCTGCTCGCGCTCTCAGGGCCCCGCGTCGGGTGGAATGACGTGAAGCTGCTCCTGGCCGTTGGCGCCGGCCTCGGAGTTCCCAGAGCGCTCTCGGCGGTCTTTCTGATCTCGGTCGTCGGCGCGCTCGCCGCGGTGTTCTTCGTTCTCTTGCGCCGCCGTCGGTCTGCTAGCCTCGCGACTTCGGAATCGAAACCGCTCGCTGCGGTCGACAGCGCGAGGTCGATTCCCTACGGTGTGCCCATCGCGATCGGGGCGTTGTGGGCGATGGCGTGGGTCGGACCAACGGTCTCAGAGGGTGACGGGACGCCAGGCGTCGAGCTGGAGTTGGTGGACGGCGGCGTGACGGCAGAAGAAGTCGAGCAACCTGCACTGCAGAGAAGTCCTGGAGGGGATTGATGCGCACCGGATGGATTCAGAGCTTCGTCGCGCTGGCCGTAGTGACCCTGTCGGCGTCGGTGTTCGCCCAGGAAGGTGGCAATATCAGCCTCGGCGTCGGCACGCAGAAGGTCATCACCGTGCCCGGCATCAACCGCGTCGCCGTCGGTGATGCCTCGGTCGCCGACGTGAAGACGATCGGCAACAACCAGCTGTTGATCATCGGCTCGTCGGAAGGCAAGACGACGCTCCTCATCTGGAAGAGCTCAGGCCAGCGCATCAGCTACCTGCTCAGCGTGCGCAAGCAGGACCCCAACGAGGTGATCACCGAGATCAAGAAGCTCCTCGGAGAGATCGAAGGCGTCAACGTGCGCATGGTCGGCGATCGCATCTACCTCGACGGTCAGGCCTACACCCAGTCGGACGCCGATCGCATCGATCAGGTCGTCGGCCTGTACCCGAACGTGAAGAGCTTCGTGAAGATCGCGCCCAACGCGAAGAAGCTCGTCGCGCAGAACCTCAACGCCGCCTTCCAGAAGGCCGGCCTCAAGAACGTCGCCGCCAACGTCGTCGGGTCGACCATCTTCCTCGAGGGCTCGGTCGAGTCTCAGCAGGATCTGCAGAAGGCCGAGCTGATCACGAAGGCCATCGGCGAGAAGGTCGAGAACCTGCTCACCGTCGGCATCAAACGAATGATCCTCTCCGAGGTGCAGTTCGTCGAGATTCGCCGTGAGTCGAAGGACCGCTACGGCATCAAGTACCCCCTGGACATCGCGGGGACTGCGAACGCCACCGTCAACATCACGCGCGACCTCTTCCCCGGGAACTTCGGCGAGGGCTTCTTCCGCGCCTTCGGCATCAGCAGCGCCCAGTTCAACATCGGCTTCCAGAACAACGACGGCTACGGCCGGTTGCTCGCGCAGCCCAAGCTGGTGTGTGCCTCTGGCGAGCAGGCCGAGTTCCTCGCGGGCGGCGAGGTGCCGATTCCGCTCATCACGAACAACCAGTTCGCGGTCGAGTTCAAACCCTACGGCGTGATCCTCCGCCTGAAGCCCACTGCCGACCGCACCGGCAACATTCAGACGAACATCGAGGCCGAGGTGTCAGAGGTCGATCAGTCGGTCGCCGTGTCGCTCGGAGGCGGCGCGTCGATTCCCGGCTTCAGGACGCGCAAGGTGAAGACCAACGTCACCGTTCGCCACGGCGAGACGATCGTCCTCTCAGGCGTGTTCGCGCACGACGAGCAGAAGTCGGTCTCGAAGATCCCCGGCCTCGGTCACATTCCGATCATCGGTGAGCTCTTCAAGAACCGCGCGTTCGACTCGAACAAGCGCGAGCTCGTCATCTTCGTCACGCCGCGAATCGTGAACCCCGACTCCGAGAAGATTCGCACGATCATCGAAGACGTGAAGAGCCGCTACAAGCAGGCCCGCGGCGAAGTGAACTTCGGCATCTTCGACTGATTGGCGGCGGCGCCCTTGCGCTCCCGAAGCCCACCCTCAGATGTCGGGCAAGGTGCGCCAGGCGCCCGTCGGTCATCTGGCCGCGGCTGTATCGTTTCCTGAGCGGTATCAGCGTCTTGTCTCGCGTGCATCTCTGCTACGCTGACGCGACATGTTTCTCATCACGCTGACTGTCAAAGGCGGCGAGTCCGAGCAGCTGACCTTCGAAAAAGAAGAGGTCACGATCGGCCGGCTCGCAGGCAACGACATCGTCCTGAACAAGGGCAACGTCTCGAAGTACCACTCGCGCATCGTCCTCAAGGACGGCAAGTACATCGTGGTCGATCTCAAGTCGACCAACGGCACCTTCGTCAACGGCAAGAAGATCGCGGCGCCGCAGGTCGTGCGGCCGAGCGACAAGATCTACGTCGGTGACTACATCATCAACGTCGAGGCTCCCGAAGAAGGTGACGTCGACGCCGAAGGTGACGAGACCGGCTACGCGCCCGACGAGGACGAAGAGCAGCAGGACGACGACGTCGAGGCCGACGCTGACGCCGACGAGGGCGACTACGAAGAGGAAGCCGACGACGAGGAGCAGTCCGACGAGGACCAGGAGCGAGAGGACGCGGACGTTCAGGAGGCGAAGGACAAGAAGAACATGCCCGCCTCGCTCGCCGCGGCGCTTCGCAAGAACCGCAAACACATCGATCCCCGGCTCGAGGCCTACGCCAACCTCCAGAAGGACATTCACGACCGGTTGATCGAGTACCTCGACCTGCGCCGCCTCGACATGGACCGGCTCGGTGACGAAGAGCTCTGGCGCCGCACCGAGAAGGCCATTCGCGACATCGTCGATCAGATGGACGCCGACCAGGAGATCCCCGAGGACATCGATCGCGAGATGCTGCTGGTCGACGTGCTCAACGAAGCGCTCGGCCTCGGCCCGCTCGAGGCGTTTCTCGCTGATGACGACATCAGCGAGATCATGGTGAACCACGCCAACCAGCTCTACATCGAGAAGAAGGGCAAGCTGATCCTCTCGGACAAGATCTTCTCGTCCAACCAGGCGGTGCTCGGCGTCATCGAGCGCATCGTCGCGCCGATCGGCCGCCGCATCGACGAGTCGAGCCCGATGGTCGACGCGCGCCTCAAAGACGGCTCTCGCGTCAACGCCATCATCCCTCCGCTCGCGCTCAAAGGGCCCTGCATCACCATTCGTAAGTTCAAGCGTGATGCGCTCGCGATCGAAGATCTCATCAAATACAAGACCGTCACGCCGCAGATGGCCGAGTTCATCGAGATGTGCGTGAAGGCCAAGCGCAACATCGTCATCTCTGGTGGCACCGGCTCGGGCAAGACGACGACGCTCAACGTGGTGAGCTCGTTCATTCCCGAAGACGAGCGCATCATCACCGTGGAAGACGCGGCCGAGCTCCAGCTGCGGCAGGAGCACTGGGTGCAGCTCGAGTCACGCCCGCCCAACCTCGAAGGGAAGGGCGCGGTCACGATTCGCGATCTGGTGAAGAACTGCCTTCGCATGCGCCCCGAACGAATCGTCGTCGGCGAGTGCCGCTCGGGTGAAGCGCTCGACATGTTGCAGGCCATGAACACGGGCCACGACGGCTCGCTCACCACGCTGCACGCCAACACGCCGCGTGACGCCCTCGCGCGCCTCGAAACGCTCGTCTTGATGGCCGGTATGGATCTGCCGGTGAAGGCGATTCGTGAACAGATCGCCTCGGCCGTTCACATGATCATTCAGCAGACCCGGTTCAACGATGGCTCGCGGCGCATCGCGTACATCACGGAGATCTCGGGCATGGAGGTCGACATCATCACCCTCCAGGACATCTTCTATTACAAACAAGAGGGCTTCACCGAAGACGGCCGGGTGCGAGGGCGCTACGTCGCGACCGGCTTCGTTCCGAAGTTCTACGACGAGATGCAACGCCGAGGCATGCCCGTGAACATGGGCATCTTCCGTGAGGACTGATCGATGCCCACCCTCGTCATCAAGAACCCGGACGGGACGGAGCAGGAGCAGGACTTCGCCGACGAGCTCGTCGTCGGTCGAGCCGAAGGCAACGACCTGATCCTCGCCGAGGGCGGCGTGTCGCGAAAACACGCCCGCTTCTTCCTCGAGGGCAGCGACGTGATGGTCGAGGATCTCGGCTCGGCGAACGGCACCATCGTCAACGACGAGCGCATCGAGGGCCCGACGAAGCTCGAGCCAGGCGCGAGGGTGGTGCTCGGCGACTACGAGGCGAGCGTCAAGGTCGGCGCGAAGTCGCGGCCGAAGGTCGACAAGTCGCAGGCGAAGCCGTCGGGGCGCGCGACGGGGGCCATGAAACGCCCCGAGGGCCTCGCGAAGGGAGACGGGCGATCCACCAAGGTGATGCCTGCCGTGAAGGGCCCGGCGTCGTCTGGCGCCAAGCGGCCCTCGCGCGCCGGGTCGACCGGGCCGTCGCTCCGTGGCCTCTCGGGGCCTGTCACGGGCAAGAGCTTTCCGCTCACGGGCGTGATGGTCGTCGGCCGCGTCGCGGGCGTCGATCTGCGCGTCGACGATGACTCGGTCAGCCGTCGCCACGCCGAGCTCGAGACGAGCGGTGGTGAGGTCGTGCTGCGCGATCTCGGCAGCGCCAACGGCACCACCGTCAATGGCACGCCGATCTCCGAAGACACGCCGCTCTCGGCCGGAGACATCATTCAGTTCGGCGTCGTCGAGATGATGTACGAAAACGGCGCTGCGTCGGGGGCCAAGGCGGCCATTCAGCGCCCGTCGAAGCCAGGCGCCGCGCGCCCCTCGCGTCGTCGCGGCGGTGACGACGCGGTCGAGTCGATGGCCACCAGCGCCACCTCGACGATGGACCCGAAGAAGAAGCGCCTCTTCCTCATCGGCGGCGCGGTCTTGTCGGTGCTGTTCGTCGCGGTGCTCGCCAAGGTGGTGACCTCGGGGCCCGATGGTCCCGTGGGACCGAACGCTGGCGGCGGGCCGGCGGTCGACACCAGGCCGCCTCCAGATCCCGCCGATGAGATCGAAGAGCTGCTCAAGGTGTGCCGCACCTACGCGAGCTGCGAAGGGCGCGCGGCCGACTGGGGCAAGGCGCAAGAGGCGTGCGGGCGCATTCTCGACATCGAGCCGATTCACGCCCAGGCCAACGAGCTGATGAAGCGCATCAAGTACGAGCGCGCCGCCGAGGAGGCCTTCCTCAAGGGCAAAGAGCTCGCCGCGTCGGGCCGGCTCGAAGACGCGCTGGACTCGTACGCGAAGGTGAAGCCCTTCTCGAAGGAGCTCGTCGGCTGCTTCTTCCTCGACGCGTTGTCGGCCGTGAAGCCCGTCATGGAGGAAGTGAAGAAGTCGGTCGGCGCCGAGTGCAAGACGTACTCGACGAACGCGCGGTGGGAGAACGCGCTCAAGCGCTGCGAGGTCTACATGGAGCTCGCGTGTCAGAACATGACGGTCGACGACCTCGCCCCCCAATACGGCTTCAAGGTGAAGCTCGAAGGCCCGCTGGGAAAGACCGACTGGCGCCCGAAGGACCCGAACCACGTCAACTTCCTCAAGGCGCGCGAGAAGCTCAGGCCGGGCGACGCGCCCTGGAAGTGCCCCGACGTTCCCGTCTTCCGGCCGCCCGCGCCGCCGCCCCCGCAGGACATCGTCGTGATCAAGGAGTTCAAGGCCCGGTACAAAGAAGAGGCGATGGGCCGCGCGCTCATTCTCTACTACCAGGGCGCGTTCGCCGAGGCGGCGGTCCCGCTCCAGAAGCTGGGCGAGAACGTCAGCAAGGCGGCGGTCCACGAAGAGGCCAAGGCGCTGCTGCTCGACATCACCAACGCCATCTCCTTCTTCAAGACCGGCCAGACGGAGCTCTCGAACGATCGCCCCGAGAAGGCCGAGGACTGGATGCGGAAGGCGCTGGCGCTCGACGAGAAGCTGGTGCTCGGCGATGGGATGGCCAGGCTGCCCGACGATCAGCGGCGCAAGGAGGTCGACAAGCGCGCCTCGTTCGTCCGCAAGGGCATCGTCGAGGGCATGTCGAATACCTGCTACCTCAAGGGGAAGACCCAGGCCGACAAGAAGGACTTCCGCGCTGCCTGCAAGGTGTGGAAGCTGGGCCTCTCGTTCTCGCGCGCCAACGCCGATCTTCTGAAGGCCGGGTACTTCTGTACGCAGAAGGCGAAGGACGCCATCGGCAAGGCGATGGACTCGGGCTCGTGCGAGCAGCTCAAGGCCGTGCTCGATCTCGCGGTCGACGGCGATGGCTACAAGCAGCAGGTGCAGGAGATGCTCGACGCGAACTGCAAGTGAGGGTCGGCCGCCGGGTTTTGCGCTACGAGCCGCCTCATGGGCGTTCAAGGTGATCTCTTCGGGCCGGCCACGCAGCCGAACGCCCCTGTCGCGCCGCTCGCACCGGCACCGCCGCCCGCGGCGCCGCCAGGCCCGCCGACGCTGACCCTCATCGACGCCTCGGGCTTCGTGTTCCGCGCGTACCACGCGCTCCCGCCGCTCACGACGTCGAAGGGGGTGCCGACCCACGCGGTGCTGGGCTTCACGCGCATGCTGCTCAAGCTGTTGCGTGAGCGGAAGCCGACCCACCTCGCGCTGTGCTTCGACAAGGACAGCCGCAAAGGCCGGCTCGCGATCGACCCGAACTACAAGGCCAACCGCGACGCGCCGCCGCCAGACCTCTCGATGCAGTTCGAGCTCATTCGCAAAGTCGCCGCGGTGCTCGACGTGCCCATTCTCGAGGAGCCGGGCTGGGAGGCCGATGACGTGATCGCGACGCTGGTGAAGCGCGCGCGCGCGGCCGGCATGGCGACGCAGATCGTCACCAGCGACAAGGACTTCCTGCAGCTGCTCGCGCCCGACGTCAGCATCTACGATCCCGTCAAGGACTCGCCCATCGACGCGGCCCTTGCGCTGGAGCGCTTCGGCGTCGAGCCTTCACAGATGCGCGAGTACCAGGCGCTCGTCGGCGACGCGATCGACAACATCCCCAAGGTGCCGGGGGTCGGGCCGAAGACGGCCGTGGAGCTGCTCAAGCGCTTCGGCACCGTCGAGAACCTGATCGCCCACGTCGACGAGATCGAGAAGCCGAAGCTCAAGGCCGCGATCAAGGAGAACGTCGAGCAGCTCCGGCGCGCGTACCAGCTGGTCTCGTTTCGCGACGAGCTGCCGGTCGTCGCCGACCCGACCGCCCTCGCCGTTCGGCCCGTGCACAAGGCCGACGCGCGCGCGCTGTTCACCGAGCTCGAGTTCTACCGGCTCATCAACGAGATGCCGGCCGCCGACGCCACGCCGCTGGCGCGTGAAGCCACCATCGTCGCCGAGGCCACGTCACTGGCGAGCCTGCGCGAGCTGCTCGTCACCACGAAGCGGGTGGCGATCGCGCCGTTCTTTGAGGGTGAGCCCCACTCGGCGACCGTGCTGGGCTTCGGGCTCGCGCTGGGCGGCGGCGGGGGCGTCTTCTTCGTCGACGTTCGGGCCTGTGGTGCCGACGCGGTGAGGGACGCGTTCTCGGTCGCGCTGTCCCGCTCCGACTGCGAGCTCGCGACGCACGACGCGAAGGGCCTGCTGCACGTGCTTCTTCAGATCGGCCTGAGCGCGCGGCCGCCGTGGGCCGACGTCGAGCTGCTCTCGTACCTGCTCAACCCGTCACGCAAGGAGCACGCGCTCACCGATCTCGCCCGCGAGCGCCTGCGCCAGGAGCTGCCCACCATCGAGTCGCTGCTCGGGGGCCGGGAGCACGTCGAGAAAGCGCAGCTGAGCGTCGCGCAGGTCGCGCCGGCGTTCGGTGCCGCCGCCGATGCCATCGGCCGGATCGCCGAAGATCTGTGGACAGAGGTCGACGGGGTCGGGCTGGCCGCAGTGGCGCGCGAGCTCGAGTTTCCCCTCGTGCCGGTGCTGGTCCGCCTCGAGCGGGTCGGCGTGCTGATCGATCGCGAGGCGCTTGCCGAGATCTCGACGCAGGTGAACGCGTCGTGTGAGGCGATGCTCGCCGACGTCTACAAACACGCCGGGCGCGAGTTCAACGTCGGCTCGCCGCTCCAGCTCGCGCAGGTGCTCTTCGACGATCTCAAGCTGCCCATCCTCAGGCGCAACAAGACGGGGCCGTCGACCGATCACGAGGTGCTCGAGAAGCTGGCCGAGGAGCACCCGCTCCCGCAGGCGATCATCGAGTACCGAAACGTCGCCAAGCTCAAGAGCACGTACCTCGACACGCTGCCCACGTTGATCGGCGCCGATGGTCGAGTCCGCACGACGTTCCATCAGGCCGCGACCGCGACGGGCCGCCTGTCGTCGACCAACCCGAACCTGCAGAACATTCCGATCCGCACCGAGCTGGGGAAACAGATTCGCCGCGCGTTCGTCGCGGCGCCGGGGCACGTGCTGGTCTCGGCGGACTACTCGCAGGTCGAGCTGCGAATCCTCGCGCACATGGCGCAGGACGAGGGGCTGGTGAAGGCCTTCGCCGAGGCCGCCGACGTGCACGTGCGCACGGCCGCCGAGGTGTTCCAGGTGCCCGAGGCCGAGGTGACGCCCGACATGCGGCGGGCCGCGAAGATGGTGAACTACGGCATCGCCTACGGCCTGTCGGCGCATGGCCTGTCGACCCGCCTGCGCATTCCCGTCGAAGAGGCGAAGTCGATCATCGAGCGCTACTTCGCGCGCTTCCCCGGCATCTCGACCTACATCGACGACACGGTGGCGAAGGCGAAGAAGAGCGGCTTCGTCGAGAGCCTCTTCGGCCGGCGGCGGTACATGCCCGAGATCGCCAGCCGCAACCGCAGCATCGCGATGGCTGCCGAGCGCGCCGCCATCAACATGCCGATTCAGGCGACCGCGGCCGATCTCGTGAAGCGCGCGATGCTCGAGGTCGACCGCCGCCTCGTCGGCTTCAAGGCCCGCATGCTGCTCCAGGTGCACGACGAGCTGCTCTTCGAGGTGCCTGACGACGAGGTCGGCGCGATCGAGCCGCTGGTACGAGAGGTGATGGCGAACGCGGCCTCGCTGCGCGTGCCGTTGCTCGTCGACATCGGGCACGGGCGCTCGTGGGCGGCAGCGCACTGACGCGTCGTCCGCTGGAGAACGTTCCGTGCGTGCATGTGTCGAGGTCGGCTCGGCCAATGCTCGAGTCGCGAGACCGTCGTCCGCTGGAGAATCGTTCCGCGCGTGCACGTGTCGAGGTCGGCTCGGGCAATGCTCGAGTCGCGCGACCGTCGCGGCTCCGGAAGCGCAACTTCGACCTCCCCGGTCTGTCGTCGAGCGGCGCGTTTGGCTGACACGCGGCCTCCGGCTGCTATCGTCCCGACATGGATCGCACGAAGGGCCCGCGCACCGACCCGGGCGCGTTGGTGAGCGGGCTGGCGGCGAAGCTGAACGAGCTCGAGCGCGCCGTCACGCGCCAGAATGAGCGTTTCACGGCCGTCATCGAGGTGGGCTCCCAGCTGTCGGCCGCGCGTGACGTCGACGCCCTGCTGCGCACCGTGATGGACCGGTTGACCGGGCTGCTCGACGCAGAGGCCGCGACGCTGTTCATGCACGACACCCGCACCAACGAGCTGTGGTCTCGCGTGGTGAAGGGCGCCTCGATCAAGGAGCTGCGGCTGCCGGTGTCGGCTGGCATCGCCGGTCATGTCTTCGGCTCCGGGAAGACGCTGATGCTGGGCGACGCGTACGCCGACCCACGCTTCAACCCCGACATCGACCGGCAGTCGGGCTTTCGCACGAAGTCGATCATCGCCGCGCCGCTCCGGCACGTCAGCGGCCGGGTGCTGGGCGTGCTCGAGGTGCTCCACCGCAAGGTCGACGCCTTCACCAACGACGATCGCAGCCTCGTCGAAGGCGTCGCGACGCAGATCGCCGCGGTGCTCGACAACGTGCTGCTGCTCGAGCAACTGCGCGCGCGCAGTGACGAGCTCGCGCAACGGGTCCGCGATCTCGATCTGCTGTTCGGCCTGGAGCGCGCCGCCTCGTCGAGCGATCAACAGGTCGATCTGCTCGAGCGGATTCTGCAGACGGCGATCGACTCGGTCGGCGCGCGGGCCGGCTCGATTCTGGTCGCCGAGGAAGAGCGCGACAGCCTCTACTTCCGCAACACCAAAGGCGAGAAGAGCGACGCGCTGACGTCGGTGCGCCTGAAGACGGGCCAGGGCATCGCAGGCTACGTGGCGCTGTCTGGCGAGACGGTGCGCGTCGAGCGCGCCGACGACAGCGCCCACTACGACAAGTCGATCGCGCGAAAACTCGGCGTCTCGATCGGCTCGGTGCTGTGCGTTCCGATTCCCGGCGACGAGGGCCGGCTCGGCTCGCTCGAGCTGCTCAACAAGAAGGGTGGCTTCACCGAGGCCGACGAGCGCCTCGCCGTGTTGCTCGCCGGGCAGATCGGCCGCGCCTTCGCGTCACGCCAGAGCCGGGAAGACCAGGAGCGCAAGGCGCGTATGGCGGCCATCGGGCAGATGCTCGCCGGGGTGCTCCACGATCTGCGCACGCCGCTGACGGTCATCGCCGGCTACGCCGAGATGATGGCCGACGAGCCTGCAGAGCCGCTGCGCCGCGAGATGGCGCAGTCGATCCTCTCGCAGCTCGATCACGTCGCGGCGATGCAGAAAGAGACGCTCGACTTCGCGCGCGGCGAGAAGTCGGTGCTCATGCGCCGGGTGTACCTGCACGTCTTCATGCGCGAACTCGAGGAGCAGTTGACGCGGGAGTTCGAGCAGGCCGAGGCCGAGGTGAAGGTCGTCACGACGTACACGGGTGCGGCGCGCTTCGACGAGAACAAGATGAAGCGGGTGATCTTGAACCTCGCGCGCAACGCCATCGACGCGATGCCCGAGGGAGGCCGGTTCACGTTGACGGTCGATCGGGAAGGCGACGAGGTGATCTTCCGCGCGGCCGACACGGGGCAGGGCATTCTTCCCGGCGTGGCCGACCGCATGTTCGAGAGCTTCGTGACGGCAGGGAAGAAGAACGGCACCGGCCTGGGCCTCGCGATCGTGAAGAAGATCGTCGACGAGCACGGCGGGAACATCACCTTCAAGACGAAGCCTGGAAAAGGCACGACGTTCGAGGTGCGGTTTCCCGCAGGCATCAGCGCCGACTGACGTTCAGTCCTGGGCGCGGAACAGCCGCAGGCCCGGCCGCCCCGACATCTCGAGGTAGAAGCCGAACTGAAACTTCACCGTCTGGTCCGACGCGATGAGGCCTGACGGTGGGTTGGGGAAGGGCTGCGCGCGTTCGAACGCCTTCACCGCCTCGAGATCGAGGAAGTCGAGGCCCGAGGAGCGCTCCACCCAGGCCTCCTTGAGGTGCCCGTCGGCGGTCAGCGTCACCTGGAGCAGCGTCTGGCGATCGCGGCCGCCGTACACTTGCAGCGTCGGATCTCGCAGGCGCAGCTGCGCGTTCGGGTTCCACTGCTGCCCGACCGACTGCTTCACGCGATTGAAGAAGCTGGCGTACTTCCATTCGCGCGTGTTGAGGAACGTGCCGTCACCTTCGTCGACGTCCTGCAGATGATCGTTGGCCGCGGCGCCGGAGATCGAGTCGAGCACCGCGGGAGACGGGATCAGGTTCACCGCGCCCTCGGCCCCCGCGCGGCCTTCCGAGCCATCGGGCTCCGCGCCTGTCGCACCCAGCTGAAGGTTGAGGCGCTGCGAGTTGCCCTTCATCGCTTCGACCTCGGCGCGGTTGGCGACGACAGGTCCGACGCCGCCGGCGGTCGGAGCCCTGATGGCCAGCTCAGACTTCGCCTGCTGGTTGGGGATCTCGAGGGCCATCGCCTTCGGCGTCTCACGCAGCGGCCGATCGTCCTGCCCGACGCCGTTGTTCCCGCTGACGACGGCGGCCTCGACCGGGTCGGTGCCTTTGGTGTCGATGGCCTTCGTCGAGGTGCGCTGCGGCATCGCGTTTCGGTAGAAGGCGGTCTGCTCCTTCGCGCGCGTCTCTTTCTTCACCGTGTTGTTCGTCTCGGCCGCGAACTTCGCGTCGGGAGACACCTCGCCGTTACCTGGCGCGACGTCGACGACCTGGCCGGGCGCCTGCTCGGGCACCTTCTTCTCTTTCGGTTTCTCGAGGCGCTTCTTCGGCTCTCGCATCGCGAGGGCGGGCGCGTCTTTGCCGCGGTTCTGATCGAACTGCGACGCGCTCAACGGCCGGAACGACACCGGCCGATCGACGCGAGCGCGTTTCAACGGTGGCGTGTCGAGCTTGAGGTGTGAGAGGAACAGCAGCACGAAGACGAGCACCGCATGGCCCGCGATCGCAAAACCGAACGCCAGGCCCGCACGCAGCCAGCGCTGATCTCGAGTGGCGTTGGGGCGGGGAACCAGCAGCACTCCCAGAGCATAACGCCGAGCGTCCCCACTGGCAGGCCACCGCCCTCGTGAATTCAGGCGGGCACCTACAGTGTGTGCCGTGCGTCAATACACGCGGCTGACCGTCGCCCCGCCGAAGTAGTGCTCGAGGATCTGCTGGTACGTCTGGCCGGCCTCGGCGCGGCCGATGGCGCCGGTCTGGCACATGCCGACGCCGTGGCCCCAGCCGCCGCCCGCGAACGTCCAGCCGGTCGGCCGGCCTTTCGGGTCGCGTTCGACCTTCACCTCG
>JAUXRI010000315.1 GCA_030681895.1 Myxococcales bacterium
GTTCGACGGCAGGCGGCTCGGCTGGTGGTTCCACGGCAGGCGGCTCGGCCGGTGGTTCGACGGCAGGCGGCTCGGCCGGTGGTTCGACGGCAGGCGGCGCGGCCGGTGGTTCGACGGCAGGCGGCTCGGCTGGTGGTTCGACGATGATGGCTGGCGAGACGTGCGCGACTGCTCCGGTGGTCGGCGCTGGCGTCATCAACGGCACGACGACGGGCGCTTCGAATGACGCTCGCCTGAGTACTTCCAACGGATGTGCGGGTTCGAACTCTGCGGCGCCTGACGTCTACTACGCGGTGTCCGTGCCCGCGCAGACCCGACTGGTTGCGAACATCAATGCAACCTGGGACACGGTCATCAACCTGATCGAGGAGCCGGTCGCCAACTGCGGCGCGGCGCTTTCCGACGGCGGTCTTTCCTTCCTGTGTGTGGCAGCCGCAGACGCAATCGGAAGCAACGAAACCGTCAACTTTGCCAACCGAACTGCGAGCGCGCGCACCATCTACATTCACGTTGATGGTTGGGACAGCACGGACCTCGGCGACTTCGTTCTGACCGTCGGCCTGTCACCGATTCCTGCTGGTGAAGTTTGCGACACCGCCGAAGTACTGACCCTCCCGGCCTCCCGCCCAGCAGACACCCTCGTGGGTTTCGCCAACGACCTCGCCCCGGGAGGCGCCAACGGCTGCGCGTCGGGCACGGGTTCGGTGGACCGCATGTACCGCGTGACAGTCCCGGCGAACAACCGCCTCACCGCGACCGTAGTCGCTTCGACGAACAGTGATGGTGGTGTCGCGTTTGCGCCGACCATCAACATTGTGGCTGCGACCGCTACCTGTGGGAACACCGTGCCTTGCCTCAGCGGAGGAAACTCGGCTGGAAGCCCAGGAACGGCGACCGCCACCCTGAACAATGGGGCCGGTGCCCGTGACGTCATCGTGATTGTGGACACCGCCACAGCTTCGCCTGAGGGTACCTTCTCCCTGTCTCTCACCGCCGCGCCAGCGACCCAGCCAGTGGGCGACCTGTGCGTGAACGTTGCTGCCCCGATTGCTGCCACGACGACGTTGCAGAGCGAGAGCTTCTCAACCTTCGCGGCGGACTACAGTCCTCGCGGTCAAACGTCGTGCGAGTTCCAATCGGGTCTCGATCGAGTTTACGCGGTGACCATTCCCGTCGGTCAGATCATGACAGCGACGGCGACGGCCACTGACGCGGGCGTGCTGCCCGATGGTGGGTTCATCGACCTCTCTCTCAGCGTCATTGACCAGGCCACCGACTGCAACTCTGGTCCCTGCCTTGGCGGCGTCAACGCCGCTGGAACCACTGAGACTGTCGTGCAGAGCAACACCGCGGGGACGACGCCTCGATCGGTGTTTCTGGTGGTCGACTCGAACCTTCCTGCGGCAGCGGGAACCTACTCACTCAACGTCAATCTCGCGGCGCCTCTTGCGGGAGACACCTGCAGTGACACGCTCATGAACTACGGAGCGTCCATCTCGCTCATGAGTGAGACCCTGTCTGGCTACTCGAATGACTTCTCCACCGCAGTGGCTGGCTGCGCATTCGAGGCGGGCAGTGATCGCGTCTACCGGATTACGATTCCCGCTGGGTTCAGGCTCAACGCAACGACGACCACCGCGGCCGACCATGCGCTCAGCTTGATCACCGGACCTGCTGCGAATTGCGCGGCACCGTCGTGCCTCACGAGCTCAGACGTCTTCGGCGCACCCGGTGAGAGCCTTCGCTATGACAACCTCACCTCGTCTCCGCTCACCGTCTTCCTCGTCGTGGATCGCTTTGGCACGGCAGGCCTCCCTGCATTTGGGTTGACGCTCGACCTCGCCGCAGCGCCAATGTCCGTCACTCCCGGTCTTTCCTGTTCAATGCCGACGGTCATCCCTGCGAACGGCACCGTCCTCTCAAACACGACCGGCATCATGGGTGGGTTTGCGTTCGCTGATACCGGCGCGTGTAAGGGGCAGTCTTCCATGACCAATGCGCCGGACGGTGTGTTCCAAATCACGATCCCTGCGAACTCGCGTACGACCATCACCACGCGCTCGACCTGGGATGCCGTGATCAATGTCGTGGATAGCCCTGATACGAACTGTGGCTCAGGGATGGGCATGGGTATTGTGTGCCTCGCCGGAGCCGATTCGACGGCGAGTGGCGCTGAGACAGTCAGCGTCTCGAACACGTCGACCACCACGACTCGGACGGTCTTCCTGATCGTTGACGGTTGGGCCGATACCGACTTCGGGACGTTCGAGATCGAAACCGCCACTTCCGTGATTCCGCCGCCCGGCTACACGAAGACCACTACCAGCCAGGCTTGCACGACCCTGGCTGCCCCAACCGCACTCATTGCCAGCGTCGCTGACGACAGCACGTCACCCGTCACCGCGCTGCCACTGGCATTCTCGTTCTTCGGAACTCCAGTGACGCACTTCGCCGCAACGACCAACGGCAACGTGCAGTTCTTCGCTGCAGCAACGGGGACGGTTTCGAGTCAGTGGACCAACGCAGCGATTCCGACCGCCGCTGTGCCGAACGGCTTCGCAGCGCCCTTCTGGGACGACCTGCACATTCCGAACAACGGTGGCACGCCTGCAATTCGGTATGAGGTCACGGGCACGGCACCGAACCAGGTCCTCACCGTCGAGTGGTTCGACATCGCAATTGCGACCGGTGGTGGCGGCGGTGCACCGAACGCAGGAACGCGGACCGAGCGCTTGAACTTCCAGGTGAAGCTCTTCGAGACGACCAACGTCGTCGAGTTCCACTACTGCTCGCTGGTGGCCGGAACGGGATCTGCTCTCGCCGTCAGCGGCAGCGGTGCGACGGTCGGCCTCGAGAACTCGGCGGGTACGGCTGGTGTTCAGCACTCGTTCAATACGGGCAGCTCGGTGAACACGACCGATGCGCTGCGCTTCACGCCGTAACAAAGGCATCTCGTTGAGATGAACGAGGGGCGCTGCTCGAAAGGGCAGCGCCCTTCTTCTTGGAGGGGTGCTTGAACAGATTTCGCTTCTTCTGGCTGATACCGATTCTGGTGAGCGGTTGTCCGGAGCAGATCGGCAGCCGCTGCGGGCCAGACTTGCCGCCATGCCCATCAGGCACCGCGTGTGTCGATGCCACCTGCCAGGATCAAGTGGCTGGAGGGGGAGTTGCTGGTGATCCCGTCATTGGCTGTGTCGATACGGTTGGGCGGATCGTCTTCGTCTCGACCGACGCGCGCGGCATCGACACCACGGCCGACTGGCCGATGGAAGGGCACGACCCGGCGAAGACGTTCAACACCGCGACCGACCTCACTCGCTACGCCTGTCCCTGACGTGCGCGTCGCCGGCCTCTTTCACTACCCGGTGAAGTCGCTCCGAGGTGTCGCGGTCGAGGCGCTCGAGCTCGGAGCGCGCGGACCGCTCCACGACCGTGAGTGGATGCTCGTCGACGCGCAGGGCCGGTTCTTGAGTCAACGCGGTACACCGCGCATGGCAACGCTGACGGCGAGCCTGACGTCAGACACGCTGCGGCTCGGTGATGACAGCGGTGCGACGCTCGAGGTGCCGCGTGAGAACGACGGCACCTCACTCGACGTCACCGTCTGGCGTGACACCGTTGCTGCCATTGATTGTGGAGACGCCGCGGCCGCCTGGCTCGAAGCGCGCCTCCACCACCCCTGTCGTCTCGTTCGCCTGCCGGACTCGACCATCCGTCCCCTCGACCCGAAGTTCAGCCCGCGACCCGACGCGCAGACTGGCTTCGCCGACGGCTACCCCGTCCTCCTCACCAACGCGTCCTCCGTCGACGCGCTCAACCGCGAGCTCCCACACCCCCTCGGCATGGAGCGCTTCCGCCCCAACGTCGTCATCACCGGCGCTCCCGAGTGGGCCGAAGACGAGTGGCGCGTCGTGCAGGCCGGCGGCGTCACCCTCGACCTCGTCAAACCCTGCGCCCGCTGCGCCGTCATCACCACCGACCAGCGCTCCGGAGAGAAGCCCGACGGCGCGACGCCGCTCACCGTGCTCGCCGCCAACCGCACGCTGCCGCCCTTCGGGGCCATCTTCGGGCAGAACGCCGTGCACCGCGCCACCGGCACGCTCCGCCTCGGCGACCCGCTCACCGTGCTCGAGAAGCAGCCCCGCCCCGCCTTCGTTCCGCGATAACTTGCCCTCCATGGACTGCCTCTTCTGCCGCATCGTCTCGGGCCAGATTCCCGCGAAGAAGATTCACGAGGACGAACACTGCATCGGCTTCTTCGACATCAACCCGCAGGCGCCGCTCCACGCGCTCTTCATTCCCAAACGCCACATCGCGACGGTCAACGACCTCACCTCGGAAGACCGTGAGCTCGCCGGCCACCTGCTCGTCGCTGCGGGGAAGTTCGCGAAGGCCCAGGGCGTGTCAGACGCCGGCTTCCGGCTGGTGATGAACTGCAACGGCGACGGCGGGCAGACCGTGTTCCATCTGCACCTGCACCTGCTCGCCGGCCGTGCGCTGGCGTGGCCGCCGGGCTGAGCCGCGCCGCTGCACGCCATGGGAGGCCTATGGGTTCGGCACGTCCCGGCCGAGGCGATAAGCGCTCCGCATGCCCCGTGCTCTCGTCGCTCTGTCGTGCTGTCTGGTTTTCCTCACCTCATGCCGGCAGTCCGATTCGGGTGGCGTCCTCGAGGTTCCCGCGACGCTCGAGCAATCGGTCACCGAAGGCGGCCCCAACCCGACGGCCGTGACGTTCGACCTCACCAACCTCGGCAACTGCCCGCTGGCGTACACGCTCTCGACCTCGACCGTCGACGGTGAGGCGTGGTTGTCGGTCTCTCCTTCGGCGGGCAACGTCGCTGCCGGCGCGAGCGCTTCCATCAGCGTGAGCATCGACGTCATCGCCCCGGCGCTCCTCCCCGGCAACTACACCGGCAGCATCACCGTCGCAGGCACGTGCACCACCACCGGCCAGGCCGCGCGGGGCAGCCCACTCGCCGTCGCCGTCAACCTGCGCGTCACACCGCTCGGCGCGGCCATCGCCGTCAGCCAGACGAACATCGGCGTCGACACCAACCCCGTTGCCGACCAATGGAGCGCCGTCCCCTCCAACACGCTCACCACCGACCGCGGCGCGCACACCGCCATCTGGACCGGCCGCGAGATGTGGGTCTTCGGCGGTGAGAACACGGCGGGCACCGTCGGTGTCGGCGGCAAGTACGACCCGCTCACCACGCAGTGGGCCGCGATGCCCACTGCAGGCGCGCCGTCAGCCCGCATGGGCCACACCGCGGTGTGGACTGGCACGCAGATGGTGGTCTGGGGCGGTACGTCTGCCGCCAGCTTCGGAGCAGCCGGCGCGCTCGCCTCTGGCGCCAGGCTCACCACCACCGGGTGGACAGCCATCACCTCCACCGGCGCGCCGTCGGCGCGGCTCCACCACACGGCCGTGTGGACCGGCACCGAGGTGTTGGTGTGGGGCGGCCTGTCGTCCTCCAACGCGCAGCTTGGCGACGGCGCCAGGTACAACCCCGTCACCAACACCTGGTCAGCGATGTCTTCCGTCAACGCGCCCGCGGCCCGCGCGAGGCACATCGCCGTGTGGACCGGCCGTGAGCTCCTCATCTGGGGCGGCACGGGCTCGAGCGGCGCGCTCTCCGACGGCGCCAGGTACAGCCCCGGCACCAACACGTGGACGGCGATGGCGCCGGGCGCTCCCGCTGGCAACCGGCTGGTGTCTGCGTGGACTGGCGCCTCGTGGGTGGTGCTCGATGGCGCCACGGTGGCCTCCTACTCGCCATCGCAGAACGTGTGGCGAGACCTGCCCGACGCGCCGCGCGCCCGCACGTCCGACAACGCTGCCTTCGCGTGGAGCGGCACCGAGCTGCTGCTCTGGGGCCCCGCGCCCGGAGATCGTTACAACCCCTTCACCGGCGTCTGGAGCCCGATGGCCACGATGCAGCAGCCCAGCGCCCGCGTGCGCGCGTCCGGCGTGTGGACAGGCGTCACCTTCATCGTCTTTGGCGGCGACACCCTCACCGACGGCGCCTCGTATCGGTGATGCGTTCCTTCTTCCCTGGCTGCGCTGCGCTCGCGCTGCTGGCGGGGTGTGCACCTGCTCGTGACGACGAGGCGAGGCTCTCGCTGCCGGCGCTCGTTCGCCAGCGCGTCGTCGAGGGCGGGCCCAACCCGTCGGCCGTCACCGTCACCCTCGACGACCGTGGCAACTGCCCGCTCGTCTTCTCGGCGACGACGACGACGGTCGATGGCGCCGCGTGGGTGAGCGTTTCTCCGTCGGCTGGGGTGGTGGCGCCTTCGGGTCAGGCCACGCTGACGCTGTCGTTCGACGTCATCACGAGCGCGCTCCTCCCAGGTCTGTACACCGGCACGCTCGAGGTGACGGGCACCTGCCAGACGACGGGGCAACCCGCGCGAGGCAGCCCGAGCGTCGTTGCGCTCAACCTCGTGGTGGTGGCTGCTGGAACGGGGAACCGCTGGCTCGACTTCGCGGGCTCGCTCGTCCCCACCGCGAGGCGTGACGCGACGCTCGTCGCGAGTGAGTTCGGCGACGGAACCGTGCCCGACTTCGCGAGTCTGCTCTTCGGCGGAGAGAACGCGGCCGGACCTGTCGCGTCGCCTTTCCTGTATCGGGATGGCGTTGGGTGGGAAGACATCTCGGCGCTCGATGGCGGCCCAGGCCCGAGAACGCGTCACACGGCGACGGCTGTCTCGTCAGAGTTCTCGGGAGCCGTGGTGTGGGGAGGCCAGGTCGAGGACGGCGGCGTGACGAACACCGGCGCGTTTCTCGCGGGGCAATCGCCGCTCCAGTGGGTGCCCGTCACCGTCGTCAACGCTCCCATCGCGCGGGCCGAGCACACGGCGACGTGGCAGATGCCCTCGCTCGTGGTGTGGGGCGGGCGCGACGTCGCAGGCCAGGTGCTGCAGACCGGTGGGCGGTACCGAATCGACTTCGATCAGTGGCTGCCGCTCTCGGTCGTCGGCGCGCCAGCCGCTCGTCGCCGCCACCACGCCGTCTTCGACTCGGTGAACTTCCAGGTGCTCATCTGGGGCGGGCTGCTCGCGTCGGGGCTGCCGACCAACACCGGCGGCCGCTACGACACGGCCAACGACGTCTGGCAGACGATGAGCACGGTGGCAGCCCCCACGCCCCGCGAGGGCGCCAGCGTGGTGTGGACCGGAACGAAGATGGTGGTGTGGGGTGGCCGTGACGCAGGCGGGCTGCGCAACGATGGTGCGAGCTACGAGCCGTCGACGGACACGTGGCAGGCGCTGCCGTCGATGGGGGCGCCGGCGGCTCGTGAGGGCCATACCGCCGTGTGGACCGGCACCGCGATGATTGTCTGGGGTGGCCTCAGCGCAGGCGGCGTTCGGCTCGACAGCGGCGGCCTCTTCGACGAAGCGCTGGGCACCTGGGTGAACGTGCCAGTGCTGGGCGCGCCCGGTGCGCGGGCAGGACACGCGGCGGTGTGGCACCTCGACCGGATGCTCGTCGTGAGTGGCGCGACGAGCTCAGGACTGACTGGTGGAGGGCGCGCGTTTCAGCCGTGACTACCGGGCCTGCTTCGGGCCGGGAGCCGTGAAGGTCACCGCCGCGCTCGACGCTCCGCGATTGCCTGACACGTCGACCGGCGTGAACACCACCGTCGCGGTCACGCCCGGCTTCAAGTCGAACGCGCCCGAGCACATGCCGTGGCCGAGGTCGAAGCCGCCTTCTTTCGGAGCGAACACCGCCGTCTCGGTCTTCCCGTCGACCGTCACCTTCGCCTCGACGAAGGCGTTCGGCTCGTTCATCGCCACGCCGTTCACTTCGAGGGACGAGCCGGGACCGCAGCCGAACTCAGACCAGCTCGTCGCTCCGGCGCTCGGCGTGCCGACGAAGGCCGGCGCCACAGAGTCGACCGTCTTCCCGACCTTCCATGAGCCGAGCGCTCGCCCAAGCTGCTCCTTCGAGCTCTTCTTCAGCGTCAACGCCCACCGCACCGGCGGCAACGCCGTCACAGGCTTCACCAGCGCCACCACCTGCGAGTACCCGGCGAACTGGCTGACCACCTCGACCGCCACCCGCTGTGCGCCAGAGACGAACTCCAGGTCGCGCGTGAGGTCGACCTTCCGAAAACGCCCGCCGAGCGTCACCAGCACGGTGGGCTGCGGCGGGAGCTCGACCTCGTTCGCCGGCGACACGTTCACCCACTCTCCCGCGCACTTCGCCCGTGCCTCGACGCCGACCAGCACGAGCCCAACCACCAGCACGGTCAAGAAGGAGCGCATCCCCTGAGGATACGCCCTCTGCTCAGAACGTGCGCGAGACCGCCCCACGACCGCGTCGGATCCGCTACCTTCGCCCGCCATGGGTCACCTCCAGCTCGTCGAGAAGAAAGACGTCAGCAGCTTTCGCAAGATGGCCATCGGCACGTGGGCCACCGCGTACGACCCGACCGTCTACGGCACGCTCTCGGTGCGCATGGAGAAGGCGCTCAAGTACATCGAGCGTTTTCGTGAAGTGAACGGCGTGCGGCTCACCGTCACCCACCTCGTCGCGCGCGCCGTCGCGGTCGCTCTGCGCAAGGTGCCCGACGCCAACGCGATTCTGCGCTTCAACAAGATCTACCTTCGCCAGAACGTCGTCATCTCGGTGCTGGTGGTGCAGACCGACCAGGGCGACGGCAAGGTCGACCTCACCGCCGCGCGCATCGACGAGGCCGACAAGAAGTCGCTCAAAGAGATGGCCGCCGAGATGGCCGCCACCATCGAGAAGGTCCGTCAGCGCAAGGACGCCGCGCTCGAGAAGGGCAAGAGCACCGTGGGGATGATTCCCTTCATGTTCATGAACACCTTCCTGAAGCTGCTCCACTTCTTCATGTACACGCTCAACCTCGACCTCTCGGCGTTCGGCATGCCGAAGGACGCGTTCGGTGGCGTCACCATCACCAACGTCGGCTCGCTCGGCCTCGACATCGCGTACGTGCCGCTCGTGCCGTACACCGCGACGCCCATCTTCATCGCGCCCGGCGCAGTGTCGGATGAGCCCGTCGTCGAAGACGGCAAGGTCATCGCCGGCAAGGTGATGCGCATCAACGCCTCGTTCGACCACCGCTTCATCGACGGCGCGCACGCCGCGCAGCTCGCCCGCACGGTGAAGGAGATGATGGAGAACCCGTTCGAGCAGTTCGACAAGCTCGACTGAGCCTTCCGTCTCAGACGCGCTTGTCGAGGTGGCCCATCGTCCACGCCTGCGTTCGCAGCTCGGTGGCGCAGAAGGCACATTGAAAGCTCGTGCGCTCGGCCGGCAACAGCAGCTTCGCCGCGCAGTGCGAGCACGACGTCACCACGTTCGCGAAGAGCAGGTGCCCGCACCCATCACAGACACACTGCTTCGCGCCCTCGAGCCGGTGGACGTCGGCCTTGCACACGCCACACGGAACGACTTCGTCCGTGGCCGCGGTGGGCTCGACGTATTCCGTGGCGAGTCCGGTGCGACGCATGAGCTCGTCGATCTCCGGCTTCTTCAGGTACGGCAGCCAGCCCTGGACGAAGAGCGACAGCCCGATGCGTTCGCCGACCGGCGTGTCTCCGTCTGGCTGCAGCGCGCTGAGGCCCGTGCGCTCGCCCATTCGTTTTCCGACCTCGGCCATCTCGAGCACGGTGTCGTAGAGCGCCCAGAACGTCTCGGGTCGACAGGTGACGCCCATCGCCCCGCCGGGAATCCACTGGAGCGCCTTCATCGCGGCCGCCTGCCGGTCAGACGCTGCCTTCATCTCAGGGTCGAACACGCCTTCGGTCGCCGAGCGGGCGCTGTGCTCGAGGTACTTTTCCCGGTACGCCGGGTCGTTGATGCGCGGAGAGCACGCCGCCGGACACGCCTCGACGTACGCCGCGAAGAGCTTTCGCTGGAGCTCGAGGTAGGCGTCCTTGTCGCCTCGCTGCTGCGCCTTCTCGAGCTGGGGAGCCAGCGCCGCGCGGAGGCGCTCGTATTCGGGGCCAGGCAGCTTCGAGCGCGGGTCGCTGATGGCCGTCTGGAAGTCGAAGTCGATGAGCGCTCCGCAGAAGTCGCAGAAGACGTACGCGGTGGGGCTCGGCCGCGTCTTGGTGGCGTTGCAGAGATGGCACCGCGACAGCTTGATGCGAAGCGTGGTCATGGGTGAGGGCCCGAGCGCGAGAGTGCTCCGGTGTATAGCAGTCGAGTCAGCCGCCCACGGTCCCACCATCGGCCCGACGAGGTGACGACCCGGGTCGCACGATGGTGCCGCGACACAATCCTTCGAGCTTCCCCAGGCAAGCGGAGCAGTCACTCGCGCGCGACCTGGTCGGGCAGACACGCTCGTGGAGCGTGCGCCACATGGAGCGCTTCACGCCCAGCTCGGGGTTCCTCGTCGATTCGCTCGAGCCGCGCGTGCCGCTGTTCAGTCCGACAGACTGACCCGGTACCCGCCGCTGCCCGGCATGGTGGAGCGCCGCAGGCTGCCGTGCATTCGAGTCGCCCAGGTGTCGATTCCCTGCGTCCAGCACGCGCCACCACACACGACCGCCGGGCGACAGCCGAGCATGAAATTCGCCGCGCCCGGAGCATCGCGCAGTTCGGCGCACTCCCAGAGGTAGCCGCCTTCGCCCGTCTGCGGGTACAGCTTCGTGACGTACGCCTTCTCGAAGTACACCGGCAGGTTCACCTGCGTCGCACGGTTGCTCCACGTCGAGGCGATGGTGTCGACGCTCGAGCCGCTGAACGTCCACGTCGCCGCGCCGGTCTTGAGGCCGTTGATGGCGGTCGCTCCGATGCCGGGCCGGTTGGCGAACTCGGCCACCGAGGTCCAGGCCGAGCGCCGGGTGCCGGTGTACCTGCCGTCAGGCCCGGACTCGTACGCGATGAGCCGCGCCGCGTCGGGGAGTGCTGCGAGCTCGCTGAAGCGCGCACGGTTGAGGTAGTCGACCGCCTGGCACGCCTCAGTCTTCGTGAAGGCGACGCCATCGAACGAGCCGGCCTCGCAGCCCGTCGGTGCGGGCACGCCGCTGAGCTGCTGCTGCACGTACGTGCGGAGCGCCGTGAGCGCCGCCGGCCCGACGCCAGTGACCGCCGCGATGGCCTCGAGCGTCGAGAACGGCCGGCGCGCGACGAGGTTCGACACCGCCGTCGACGAGAGGCCCGCGTTGACCAAACGCCCGTCATTCACCACCGCCACCGCGAGCGCGGCTTCGGGCGCCAGGAACTTCACGCCGTCGACCGTCACCGCCGTCATCACCTGCGTCGCCGCGTACGCGTCGAGCTTCGCGAGCGCCGCCGGGCCGACGTACGGCACCGCGTCGACCTGCGCCACCGAGGCGAAGCGCTTGTCGTCAGCAGTGCCGAGAACGCCATCGACGCCAGCGCGGAACGCCACGAGGCCCTTCGCTGCGCGCGACTCGATGCGCGCGTCTTGCGTCAGCACCGCCAGCGTCGCGCCCGGTCCGTTGAGGAAGCCCAGCAGCGTCGTCGCGTTGAGCTCATCCAGCGCCAGCTCGAGGCCGTCCGCGTCGCCGTCACCCTCCAGCGTCGCGAAGGAGTCAGGACCACAGGCGACGAGCACTGAGGAGACGGCCACTGCGGCGAAGAAGGAGCGCATGAAGAGGCCGTACCCACATCGGCCCACATTCACAATGGGAGGCCTCCCATGACCGTCACCCGCGGGTTTCTGCTTCGTTCCCGGCTCGCGTGTCGTTGCAGGGTCGAAAAGCGACCCTGGAGCGACGCACGCTGCGTTCAGGCGGTCGCGCCGCTCGGTTGCCCCGGAGCCGTCGGTCGTTCGAGCAAGGCCTTTGCTCCGGTCGTGAGCAGGCTCGCGGCCAGGCCGAACAGCACCACCGCGACGACACCATTGACCTGCTGCACCGTCGTCACCGTTGCTCCGAAGAATGCGTCGCGCACCTGCAACACCAGCGACGTCAGCGTCACCACCGAGACGAACACCATCGGCGCGACCGTGTACCAGTACCGTTTCCCGGAGCGCTTCAGCCACACCGACACGCCCATCAACGACAGCGCCGCGAGCAGCTGGTTCGACGTGCCGAACAGCGTCCAGAACGTCTTCCAGCTGCCAGCCTGCGCGACGACGAGGAACACCATCGGCAGGCCCACCGTCACGGCCGTGCCGACCAAGCTGCCGACGATGCCCTTCAGTCCGGTGAGCTCCTGCACGATGTAGCGGCCCAGGCGCGTGGTGACGTCGAGCGTGTCGAAGACGAAGGTGCTGAAGGCCATCGCGCCGAACGTGATGGCGAAGGGCAGGTGCTCTTGCCCGAGCACCACCGCGAAGAACCGCCCCAGCCCGATGCCGTACACCGTGCCGGCTGGCTTTCCGGCGAGCTCCTCCGACGAGATGATCATCACCGTCGCCAGCGCGATGACGGCCACGAAGCCCTCGAGCAGCATCGCGCCGTAGCCGACGGGATGGCAGTGAGACTCCTTCGCGATCTGCTTCGACGTGGTGCCGCTGCAGACGAGGCCGTGAAAGCCGCTGCACGCGCCGCACGCGATGGTGACGAAGAGGAACGGGAACAGCGAGCCGCCTGCGCCAGGGACTTCGAAGCCCTTGAACGCCGGCAGCTGCACCTCGAAGCCACCGAAGAAGAGGCCGACCGTGCCGATGGCGAGCGCGAGGTAGAGCACGAAGCCGCCGAGGTACCCGCGCGGCTGGAGCAGCGCCCACACCGGCGCGACGAAGCAGTACACGAGGATGAGCACGGCCCACGTCGTCGGCCCGAACGCGAGCACGGTGGACCACTTCGTGCCGAGCCACACCACGCCCAGCACGCCGGGGACGAAGACGATGGTCTGCAGCCACAGCGGCGGTTTGAGGAACCGCTCCACCAGGCCCATCACGAGGGACAACGAGAGGTAGAGCGTCGACGCCATCGCGACCGCGCCGCCCGGGTTGAAGTCGAAGTGGAGCCCTTTGAGCTCCGGGTCTCCGGCGACGAAGGTGCTGGCCGTGACGTCGGTGAACGCGACGATGACGTAGATGAGCGCGACCCAGATGAAGGCCATCATCGCGACGCCGGAGCGTGGGCCCAGGTTCGTCTTCACGACCTCAGCGATGGACTTTCCCTCGTGCCGCACCGACGCGATGAGCGTCGAGAGGTCGTGCACCGCGCCGATGAAGACGACGCCGAAGAGAATCCACAGCACGGCAGGCAGCCAGCCGAACTGCTGCGCCGCGATGATGGGGCCGGCGATGGGGCCGGCGGCGGCGATGGCCGAGAAGTGCTGGCCCAGCAGATAGAACGGCCGCGTCGGAATGAAGTCGACGCCGTCGTTCAGGCGCTCGGCCGGTGTGCTGGTGGAGTCGTCGAGAGCGTACTGGCGCGCGACGAAGCCTCCGTAAAGGCGGTAGCCGAGCGCGAGCACCACGAGCACGGCGACGGCGAGCAGCGCGAGGGACATGGGCCGTCACTCTGCCATGAGAGTTCGTGCAGCCGACGCGAGTCCGTCGGCTCCGGAATCCGAGGCGAGACGTCGTCGCGTGCCGTTCGATGCCGCAAGCCTTCAGATGCACGGTGCTTCTTGCGATGGAGAATCCCGAGTTCGCAGCGCGAGGGCTCGGGGGTCACTCCAGCAGGCAGTCCACCCCGAAGGAGAACGCGATGAACCCTCACATCAAGAAGCAGCTGGACCGGTTGTCTTCCACCCGCGACGACGACGTTGCGACGAGCGCAGTCGAAGAGCTGGTGTCGCTCGGTGCCTCCGCCATCGAGCCGCTCTGCGGGCTGCTCTCGGTCGAAGCCTTGACCGAGAAGAACGCGAACTGCGAGCCGGGCGAACGGCTCTACTACGCCACGAAGGCGCTCCGGCTCATTGGAGACAAGGCCGCCGTCGACCCTGTGCTGCGCGCCTATGTCGACGTCGAAGCCGCCAGTGCCGAGCGCCCGTTTCTGACGAGACACCTCAAGACGCTGCTCTCGCTGGCCCGAACGCTCGACCCCGCTCGTACCGCGTCGCTGCCCGCTGAAGTCGGCGCGCCGGCACACGCAGCAGTCCGGCAGCTGATGTCTGCACCGTAGAGGTGCGGCGCGCTCAAGCGCCTCGACGCTCCACTCGTGTCACGCGCCTACACAGTCACACGTCTGGCACGCTTCCCGCACATGGCCGTCCACCATGTGGAGTTCCGAACGCTTCAGCCGTCGCCCTGCGGTTCCTTCACGGAATCTCATCGGTTTACTCGTGGTTCTGGGCGTTACTTTTGTAGCGAACGCCCAGCCGATCGCGACCGGCCTGTCTGGAAGCGGGGGCGAGCTCACTGACGCCGCGAAGAGCGCAGACCGGCCGGCGTGGCGCGGCACCTCGGTCAACTACAGCCACAACCTCGGGGTGATGACGCTCGCTCCGGCGGCTGAGCCTTTCTACAACCCGACGTGGAGCCACCGCCTCGGCCTCTTCCCCGAGTGGCACTTCGGCACCCAGCTGACCCTTCGCGGCCGCTTCTTCATTTCACAGGAGTTCACGGACAGCGACTTCACGCGCTACCGCAACGAGGTGGAGCTCTCGGACGTGTGGCTCGACGGCGTGTGGAGCGGCTTCACCGAGAAGCACTCCCGCATCCACCTCGGCGCCGACCTGCGCGTCACGCTGCCGACCTCGAAGCCGTCGCAGGCGCAGAGCCGCATTCTCACGCTGGGCCCGTCGCTCAACGTCAGCCGCCGCTTCGACGTGCTCTCGGGCCTCACGCTCATCTACACCGCGCGCTTCACGTACCGGTTCAACCGCTTCGCCACGCGCCAGAACCAGGGCCCCACCATCTCGGCGTGTGGTGACTCGCGCTCGCTCGAGTGCATCGACTTCATCAACACCGGCGTGCGCAACCCGCAGTTCGACGTCCTCCACGGGCCCGTCGTCAGCTTCGCGCCGCACTCGAAGGTCGACGTCTCGGCCAGCTTCCTGATGCAGCGCGCGTGGCTCCCTGCGCTCGCCGCCGCGCCGGTCGAGCTCGCCGGCTCCACGCAGCTCGGCGTTGGCACCGACGTCGCAACACGCGACCTGATGATCTTCTCGCTGAGCGTTTCGTATCAGGCGTTCAAGGCCGTGGGCTTCTCGCTCGGCGCGTGGACGTTCTCGAACCAGCTCGGCGAAGACGGCCGCTACCAGTTCCCTCTCTTCAATCGCAATACAACCCTGTACCTCGACGCCACCTTCGACCTCGAAGGCGCCGTGTCGAGCTTCCGCAAGGAGAAGTCATGACTCGTCGTGTCCCGGTTCGTGCAGCGCTGCTCGGTGCGTTGCTCGCAGTCTCGTGCGCGGAGCAGCAGGCTCCCATCAACCGCGTGCAGCCCGACGCGCTCGACAAGTCATTCTTCGTCGGCAAGGACTACCAGGCCCTCAGCGACGACCCTGAGTTCTACAGCCAGGCGACGCTCGTCGACGTCGGCTACGGGGCAGGGCAGGACGGGCTCTTCACCAGCACCTACGCCCAGCCGCTCACCCGCGTGAAGTGGACCGTCACGGAGGACCTGCTCATCGCGCGCCTCGCCTACGAGCGCATTCAGGGCAGCGACGGCAAGGGCCTGGGCAAGGCGACCAACGACGGCATCGTGGTGGCGGCGTACGCCATCAAGAGCCACTTCGACATCCAGCGTGAATACAACGCGCAGACGGGCGAGCAGACCAACGTCATCAGCGAAGACACCGCCGACCGTCCCTGGCACCAACGCCAGTACATCCGCGTCGACTGGTCGAAGAACCTGTCGACGGACAACTACGAGTTCGACACCCTCTCGCAGGTCGGCGTCTATGGCGGCGTCACCTACGAGCCGCTCGCGTACACCGTGCAGAGCCCTGGCGACGACGACGCGCCCCGCATCGACGCTGAAGCCGGCTACCTCGACGTCACCAACAAGGCCTTCGCCCGGCCGCAGCTGGTCGACCTCTCGGCGCTGGGCGGCGGCGTCATGCCGGCCTGCTACTTCGACGCTGACTTCACCGGCGGCTCGGGCCCCAACACGCAGTGCTCGCCCGTCGAGCTGACGATTCGTCAGGCGTTCCGCAAGGTGGAGGACACCGACTACGAGCCCGCCGACTGGGACGGAGACCGCTTCAAGGCCTTCGGCGCCTTCACCACCGACCGCTCGGGCTACGCGCGCGAGTACGGAATGACGGACACGCAGTGGCACCGCTTCATCAACCGCTACAACCTCTGGGAGCGCAGCCACTTCTTCCAGGACGCCAACACGAAGACGGGCGCGGTGGCCTGCTTCACGCCGACCTCGACGCCTGCTGGCGCCGACCCACACCGCGACGTGAACAAGGACGGCACCGAGGACGAGTGCGACGCCGTCGGCCGCGGCAGCCGCTGCGACACCTTCAGCCAGAAGTGCACGCTCCCGTACCGGGACCGTACGGTGAAGCCGGTGGCGTGGTTCTTCTCCGATGGCTCGAACCCCGAGTACTTCGACGCCACCCGCGACGCGGCCCATGAGTGGGACGTCGCCCTGCGCACCTCCGTCATGACGGCCCGCTACGCCGAGTGCGTGAAGACGAAGGGCGAGGCCTGTGACGCCGAGTTCCCCGTGATGACCGGCCAGCAGGACGACAACGACGACGCCATCGCGCTCGCGAAAGAGGTCGACGACTGCCGCGCCGGCCTTGCGTACGTCGGCGCCGATTGCAGCGCCGTGGCTGACTCCATCGCCGCCGCGCGTGGCTACACCGCTGGCGTCGTCGCGCTCGCGAAGCTCCCCGAAGCCATCGTGCTGTGCCACTCGCCCGTCGAGGCGAACGACCCGGCGGCCTGCGGCACCCAGCGCCTCGCCACCAACCTCACCGCTGTCGACTGCTTCGAGGCCCGCCGCCTCGCCGACGTCGACGTCATCAAGGAGTGCGACAAGGGCCTTCGCGCGCGTACGGGCGACCTGCGCTTCCACCACGTCACCACCATCGTCTCGCCGCAGACGCCGTCGCCGTGGGGCATCATGGTCGACGCGCACGACCCGCTGACGGGCGAGAAGATCTCCGCCTCCATCAACGTGTGGAGCCACGTCACCGACCTCTGGAGCCGCGGCATCGTCGACACCGCCCGCTACATTCGCGGCGAGCTGACCACGACCGACGTCACCGAAGGCACCTACGTGCGCGACTGGGCGTCGGCCGCTGAGGCCTCCGCCACCAAGGGCTCGCTCCCCATCCTCACCTCGGACCAGCGCTTCGAGATGCTGGGCAAGCTGACGAAGGGCAAGGGCATCTCGAAGAGTGAGCTCGAGGCCTTCGAGCAGACCGCGATGTTCCAGCAGGCGAAGCAGCTGCAGGTCGCTGCGCGTGACATCAAGGCCGACGCGCTCGCGCCCTCGTCGACGAAGCCGCTCTACGAGTCGCGCCGCAAGCGGGCCCTCAACACGCCGACCGAAGCCGCGCTCACCACCAAGATGTTCCAGTCGTACGCCGGCAAGGCGGGTCTCCTCTCCAGCGAGATGATGAGCGAGCTCGCGTCACCGTTGCGCGGCGCGAACCCGAGCCGTCAGCGCGACCTGCGCAACCAGCGTGAGCTGCGGCTGGCCGAGCGTGGCGCGTGCATCATGAACGAGGCGCCCGCGCCGCTCGCCGTCGCCAACCTCGCCACCCTGCTGGAAGAGAAGTTCGGCCGTTTCGACCGCGGCTCCTCGAAGGGCGACCAGTTGGTCCGCGCCGAGCGCATGCGGGCCTACGTCGCCAGCCGCGCGCACTACGCGGTGGTGACGCACGAGATGGGTCACTCCATCGGCCTGCGCCACAACTTCGTCAGCTCCGCCGACGCGCTCAACTACCGCCCGCAGTACTGGCAGCTGCGCACCGACGACGGCACGGCCACGCGGCCCTGCACGACGCTGGACGCCACCGGCAGCTGCACGGGCCCGCGCTACTACGACGTCATCACCGAGAACGAGAAGTCGCAGCTGCTCACCATGTTCATGCAGTCGTCGACGATGGACTACGCCGGTGAGTCGACGCAGGACCTCATCGGCCTCGGTAGCTACGACTTCGCCGCGGCGCGCATGTTCTACGGAGGCGTCGCCGACGTCGCCAACGGCGTGAACACGGGCTTCGGCACGGCGAAAGGCGGAGGCCTGCTCGAGAAGCTCGACAGCTTCGGCGGCATTCTCGGCCTGCAGTTCAGCATCGGCCGCCCGACGCCCCAGGACCGCAACAACACCGACACGATTCACTACTCGCAGCTGCAGCGGAACTACGGCCTCATCAGCTCGTGCAAGGTGGTCGACCCGAACGCCTTCAAGCCCGCGACGTGGGACGCCACCACGAAGGGCGCCTGGCACCCACTGCTCGACGGCCTCATCGTGAAGGTGAAGGGTCAGTTCACGCGCTGCCGTCAGATGCCGGTCGACTACGTCGCGTGGGACTCGCTGCGTTCGGCTGGCACCGGCCGCTCGGGCCCGTCGCTCGACGCGCAGAACCGCGTGCGCTTCCCCTACGGCTTCGCCACCGACCGCTGGGCCGACCTCGGCAACCTCTCGGTGTACCGCCACGACAACGGCGCCGACCCGTACGAGCTCTTCGACTTCCTCATCACGCAACAGGAGGTGAACCACATCTTCGACAGCTACCGTCGTGGCCGTCAGACGTTCACCGTGCGCGGCTCGGTCAATCGCAACCTCTCTCGCTACAACGAGAAGCTGCGCGACGCGGCCAAGGGCCTGGGCCTGATGGCGAACATCTATCGCGATTTCGCGGTGGCCCAGGGCTACGACTTCGAGTCGCTCTGGCCGTACCTCGGCGCCTCCATCTTCGGTGAGAACCTGATGGCGTCGGCGATGGGCTTCGACCACTTCGCGCGTCAGCTCGCGCGCCCGCAGGCAGGGCCGCACTCGCTCGAGACGGTCGGAGGCACGCAGGTGCTCCGCTCGTTGTCCGACGCGGTGGGCAACGGCGGCACCAGCGCCATCACGGTGCCCAACGGCGCGACCGGCTACTTCGGCAACGTCAGCTTCGGAGGCCGGCCCATCGAGAACGCGCTCGCCACCGACAAGGGCGAGTACAACGCCGAGTTCACCGTCAACTCCGGCAGCTATTACGAGAAGGCGTACACCGCGATGTTGATGACCGAGTCGGTCGACAACTTCATATCGGACAGCCGCCGCGACTTCCTCGACGCGCGCCACCGCTCGGTCTCGATGGCCGACGTCTTCCCTGACGGCTACCGCCGCTGGTTGGGCAACAACCTCACCGGTGACGTGGCGCTCAAGGGCATGCGCATGGCGACGATGGCCGGCAAGCCGATGTCGGACGCCTCGGGCTACCCCGCGCAGGGCCTGGGCCACATTTCCTGGACGGGCACGGACGTGACGACGTGCTTCGCCAACCGTGACGCGCTGAGCTGCAGCCCGACGCCTCCGGCCGACACCGCCGTCGTCGACCCGCAGGTCGGCTGGGAGCAGCAGAAGTTCCTCATCGCGTACACGCTCATGTACCTGCCTGAGAACGAGCAGCAGCAGTGGCTCAACCAGATGGGCCTCTGGGAGCTCGGCGCCGACAGCGACCCCGGCTTCCAGAACCGCGTCGAGCTGCACCTCGCCGACGGCCGCACCTTCATCGCGAAGACGTTCGGCACCGAAGAGGTGCTGGGCAAGCGCGTGCAGAAGGGCATCGGCGCGCGAATGCTGCAGTACGCGAACGAGCTGCTCGAGCGCGCGTACGTGACGGATGCAGGCCCCGACAAGGATGGCGACGGCACGCCGGATTGGGTCGTGCCGCGGCTGGTGAACGGCAGCGTGCAGGTGAAGTTCGACCCGTCGATTCAGACGCTCAACGCGATGGGCGGCCTGGTGATGGGCCGGCCGGGCTGCGACGCGACGGACTCCTCACAGTGCACGTGCTCGTCGAACAAGGCGTGCCTCGAGCTGTCGCGCTACCAGGAGGTCCCGTTCTTCATGCGGCAGGCGCTGCGTGACTACGGCCTGGCGGACCCGACGATGCGCGGGCTGCACTGACGGCTCGAACCCGGTGCTCCTTCTGCGCGAAGGAGCACCGATGGCGCCCCTGTTTCGGTGTGGGCGCTCCGCGGGAGTCAGGCTTCGTTCGACTCTGGTAAAGACCGAGCGAGCCTGTACCAACGCAGCGATGAACTCGTGGAGAGCGGATGATATCCCTCCGGGATCGATACCTCGCAGGGGAGCATGAGCGCGTCTACCAGGAGCTCGTTGCCCTATCGTCGCCCGTCCCTGACGCCCGCGCGATCGCCGCTGAGATGCTTGAGCGCGTGCGAGGCAACGTCGAGGAGCTCGCGAATCGCTGGCGAACGTACGGCTTCAGCTTGCAGAACGCGCTGTGCGAGGAGCCATGGTGGTTGGAGGACACGCTAGGCAGGCTGGAAAGCGCACGTGGCCCGCTTCCTCTCACGATACGCGCGTTCTATGAGCGTGTCGGCTGGACCAACTTCGCTGAGGACCCGCCCGATGATCGCTGGCCTGATTTTGCCAGGCTTGATCCGCTCACCTCGGAAGACCCTTCTCAACAGCTCGAAGAACTCGTCGAGGGAGACGGAGAGCCACTCGTCCTCTTCCCTGGCCACGAGGAGAAGGCCGGTTTTAGCGGAAGCGGCCCAGTCTTCGTCCAGCTGGAGGGGACATCGGTCTTTGATCCCGTGCTCATGGTTCAGGATTGGGAGGTTCGCCGGCCCGATGGCAAGCCGCTCCGGTTCATTCCCTATCTCCGCACGACGATATTGGAGAGAGGCGGAATTGGTCCCCTGGGCGGCATTCCCACCTCTGAGCTTGATCAAGAGCTTCTCCGAGAGCTGACGAAGGGGCTCACGCCGTTTTGAACTGTCGTGCGGTCAGGCCCTCGTTCGACTCTGGTAGAGATCGAGCGTGCCCTCGTTCTTCCGTCGCCTGCTGCTCTTCGCCTCGCCCCGGCTCTGGGCCGAGGCCCGCAACTGGTCGACAGGCTCGATTCTGCTGCCGATCCTCGTCGTGCAGCTGCTGCTCGAAGCGGGGCTCGGTCTGTATCGCGGCCTCGACTTTCACGCCTCGGCCCTGACGCTGGCGCAGACGTACGACCAACAGTTCGACCCCATCATCCTCGAGAAGAACCAGGTGCGCGTCGACGGCCCACGGCTGCCCCGGTGGGATGATGACGACCGGACCATCCTCGTCGACCCCGAAGAGCGGGAGCCGCTCTCGATGTTGAAGGGCCGGCGCTCGATCGTGGTGCGGCGTTCAGCCATCTACGACAGCGATCGCGGCGAGCCGACGCCCATCGCGCAGGTCACCGAGCTGTTCGGCATCGACTCCCTGCGAATCGACTCGGCCTCGCTCACGACGTTCTTCGCCGAGCGGAAGGCGCAGCTCGTCGTCGGCATGCTGCTCTTCATCGGGGTCTTCGGCGTGGTCGGGCTCGCCATCACCGCTCCGCTGGGAGCGTTCCTCGCCAGCCTGCTCCTGATGGCCTTCCGCGGAAAAGAGGCGGGCCTCACGCGGGACCAGTGCTTCACCGTCGCGCTCGCCACGCTCTCGATTCGACCCGTGCTCGAGCTCGGGCTCAACCTCGCCGGGACCGGGGTGGGCTTCTGTCTCGGCCTCGCCGTGTGGCCAGCGCTCGCGACCGGGCTGAGCCTCTTCGCGCTCAGAGGGCGTGCGCAGCAGCCGGCGGATCCGTCGCAGGGCTGATCCGTTCCGTTGGGCTGGTGCTCGAACGCGGTGCGTCGGTAGGGTGTGGCGATGCGTCGCTTCATTCTCGGGTCCCTGGTTCTGCCACTCTGCGCAGTCGCCGAGCCCACGCGGGTCACCGGCGCGCCGCTGAAGAACTCCGAGGTCGACGTTCACGTCCTCGAGCAGAAGCCGGTGCGTGACGCGGGGCGCTTCGAGCTGACCGTCTATCCCGTCGTGCCGCAGCTCAACGGCGTCTACACGCAGCATGTCGGTACGATGGGCCAGCTGACCTGGCACGTGCGCGAGCACTTCGGCTTCACGCTGATGGGAGGCGGGAACTGGCTCAACCGTACGTCGAACTTCAACGCGGAGTTGTTCAACAGCGCGGGGGTCGTCGGTCTGGTGTCGCTGCTGTGGACGTGGACCGCGATGGCTGGCGTCGAGGTGGCGCCCATCTCCGGAAAGTTCACGCTGTTCGATTCGGGCCTCGTGCACTTCAGCGTCGTCATCAACGCCGGCGCCGGCCTGGGCGGAACCCGCCATCTGCTCAAGCCGGCGGGCATGACGCCCGCGACGTACGGAGACACCGGCGTTCGGTTCATGGGCACCGTTGGCGCCGGGTTTCGCCTCGTCCTCGGCGAGCACGTCGCGATTCGGCTCGAGGTGCGTGACGTCGTCTACACGTCGCGGGTCGACAGCGTGAACGGCTGCTCGTCGGCTGACGCCGTGCTCTGGAGGGGGGTCTGGCGCATCCGGCCGAGCACTCCAACCTGCTCGGAGGCTTCGTTGCCCGACTCGAACGACGAGGCGCTCGCAATCGGCCTCATCAGGAAGCGCTCGTCAGAGGTCATTCACTCCCTGGGCGCCTGGGCCGGTGTCTCGTTCATCTACTGACGTGTGCGCAGGTGCTTGAAGGTGCGCGTGAAATGTTCCCGAGCCGTTTGACACCGCTCGAGACACTTCGTGATGCTGCAGCTCGAAGCACGGGGGAACACCACACATGGCTCAACTCGCAACGCGCACTCCTGCAGGCGGTCTTCCGGCGTCTGGCAGCGACCGGGTGAAGGTGATGCTCAAGGCCGCCAGCGAAGACGAGCTCCGCGGGAACCTGCAATCCGCCGAGACGAACCTGCGGCTCGCCCTGGCGTTCGCTCCGAGCGAACCCCTGGTGAAGCAGTCGCTCGAGCGCGTCCTCACGGCGCGTGAGCTCCAGCGCCGCAAGGCCGCAGTCCGCTAGAGTCGAGTGATGTTCGGACCCTTGCTGGCGTTGATCGTCGCGCAGCCGGTCCAGGTACTCACCTTCGTCGGTCACGCCGAGTACGTCGCGCTCCCCAACTGCGCGGCGCCCGTCGTCGCGCCGAACGCGCCGTTCGTCCTCGAGCCGCAGCATGACGACGTCGTCGGCATCAAGGGCACAGCCAGCGGGACCGGTGTCGTCCGCTGTCGACGTGGCAAGCGCACCGACGTGGTGTTCGAGGTCGACGTTCGACGCGCGCCGACGTTCGCGGACCTCGGGAGGTTCCTTCGCTGCGGGCCGCCCGAGCCGTCGATGGTCATCGACTTCCGGCGGGTCGACGTCATCGGCGACTACCCCGCGTCGCTGCCCATCGAGCTGTACCCGCTGGTGTTCCCCGACTGCCCGCTGCTGTTGACGTGCCTCGCCATCAACCCGCGCCCACCCAGTCCTCCGAAGCACGAGCTGATTCGCCAGCTCACCGCGGCCATCGAGGCGTGGCCTGAAGCGACTGATCACCTCACCATCGATGTCTCGGAGGCTGGCCGCGTGCAACTGCTCGGCATCGCGCAGTCGGCCGACGAGGTCGCGCGCATCAACCAACTCCGGGAGCGCTTCGGCTGGTGGGTGCAGTTCGACGTCCGTCTGCTCGACGCGACGCCGTGCCCGAAACCCTGATCCCAACGGCGAGAACATTCTCGTCAGTCCGTTGCGCGGCGCATCTGCCTGCACTCGCTGACGCCCTTGCGGGTATAGGCACCTGATGCGTCCCACCTCTCCGTTTCCGGTCATCGCCGTTCTCTGTCTCTCCGTCGCTGCCGTCTCGGGCTGCACCGGAACCCCGCCGCCGCCCATGTGTGGGCCGAGCACGTGCACGAACGGTTGCTGTCAGGACGGACAGTGCGTCTCCGGGCTCCTCGACAACTCGTGCGGGCGAGGCGGGTTGTCCTGCTCCGCCTGCAGCATTGGGACGACGTGCTCCCTCGGCACGTGCACCGGCTTCAACAACCAGACGGGTGGCGGAACTGCGGGCGGCTCCACGGCTGGCGGAACTGCGGGCGGCTCCACGGCAGGCGGAACGGCGGGCGGCTCCACGGCAGGCGGAACTGCGGGCGGCTCCACGGCAGGAGGAACGGCCGGCGGCTCCACGGCAGGCGGAACTGCGGGCGGCTCCACGGCAGGCGGAACGGCGGGCGGCTCCACGGCAGGCGGAACGGCTGGCGGCTCCACGGCAGGCGGAACGGCGGGCGGCTCTACGGCAGGCGGAGCAGGCGGAGGCAGCAGCCTCTGCGCGGGCACGCTGAGCGAGTGCGGCATGATGTGCGTCGACCAGCAGGCCGACGTCGAACACTGCGGCCGCTGCGGCAACGTCTGCGGCAACGGAGAGGTCTGCAACCGCGGCACCTGCCAGGTGCTCCCCACCGACTGCACGATGGGCGCAGGCTGTGGCCCCGGCTATTCGTGCGACCCGGTCACCCGCCGCTGCATGGCCGGCTGCCGGCTCAGCACCGACTGCCCGATGGGCGCGACGTGCAGCATGGGTCAATGCCGCTGCCCGACGGGCCAGCACGCGTGCGGTCAGCAGTGCGTCTCAGACACCGCCGTCTCGTCCTGCGGCTCGTCGTGCGGCGCGTGCCCCACCACGATGAACGGCTCGGCGACGTGTGGCGCGGGCGTCTGCGGGTTGACCTGCGCCTCAGGCTACGTGCGCAACGGCAACACCTGCGTCGACATCAACGAGTGCCTCACCAACAACGGTGGCTGCAGCGCCAACGCGGCCTGCACCAACACGCCAGGCTCGCGCACCTGCGCCTGTAACGCGGGCTTCACGGGTGACGGGCTCACGTGCGCCGACGTCAACGAGTGCCTCACCAACAACGGCGGCTGCGACGTCAACGCGATGTGCAGCAACACGCCGGGTGCACGCGCCTGCAGCTGCAACTCCGGGTACTCCGGCAACGGGCTCACCTGCACCGACGTCAACGAGTGCCTCACCAACAACGGCAACTGCAGCGCCAACGCGATGTGCACCAACACCGTCGGCGCGCGCACCTGTGCCTGCAACGGCGGCTACCAGGGCGACGGCGTCAGCTGCGCCGACATCAACGAGTGCCTCACCAACAACGGTGGCTGCGCGAGCGCCGGGGCCGGCGGCGTGTGCACCAACCTGCAGGGCACGCGCATGTGCTCGTGCGCGACGGGCTTCACCGGAGACGGCCTCACCTGCGCCGACGTCGACGAGTGCCTCACCAACAACGGCGGCTGCGCCAGCGTCGCGCTGGGAGGCGTCTGCAGCAACACCCAGGGCTCCCGCACCTGCGCCTGCGCGATGGGCTACTCGGGCAGCGGCTTCACCTGCGCCGACGTCAACGAGTGCCTCACCAACAATGGCGGCTGCGCCAGCGTGGCCTCGGGAGGTGCGTGTCAGAACACGACGGGCTCCCGCACCTGCTCGTGCGTGGCCGGGTACACGGGGAACGGCCTGACCTGCGCGGACGTCAACGAGTGCCTCACCAGCAACGGCGGCTGCAGCAGCAACGCGACGTGCACCAACACCACGGGCTCGCGGACTTGCGCGTGCAACTCGGGCTACCTCGGCAACGGTGTCACCTGCACCGTTCGGCCCGGTGGTGAGACGTGCGAAGTCGCGACCGTGGTGACGAGCGGCCAGACGGTGGTGTCGTCGTTCGTCGGCGCGGTCTCGAACTACTCGGGCTTCGGCGGCAACCTCGCCTGCGAGGTGAACGGCATTCGAGACCTGGTGTTCCAGGCGAGCATCGCGCCGGGCCAGCGAGGCCGCTTCGTCGCTGCCGGCACGTCGAACCCAGACCTCGACGTCATCGTGGGACCCGCGTCGACCTGCAACCTCAACCCACGGGTGTGCACGACGGGTGCGACCGGCCCGGGCTCGTTCGGCAGTTTCATGAACGGCACCGCGTCGCCTGTCTCTGCGTTCGCCATCGTCGGCCCCAGCGCGGGCGACGACTTCACGCTCTCGTACCAGGCGACCACGCCCATCGCGAACGACGTCTGCTCGACGTCGACGACGACGCTCGTGAGCGGCACCCTGACGTCTCAGTCCCTCGTCGGCTTCGAGCACGACTACGAGTGCCGGTTCATCGCGGGGGTGGCCGGGCCTGATCGCGTCTACCGGGTCCCGCTCGCCGGCAACACGAGGCTGCTGGTGACGGCGACTCCGACGGGCAGTCTGTCGATGAATCTCGACATCATCGATGGTCCCTCATCGGCGTGCGACGCGCCCACGCGCACCTGTGTCGCCTCGTCGGGGACCGGGAGCCTGGGCCAGGTGCGAACCGCTCAGTTCATGAACTTCAACTCGACGGCGCGCGAGGTCTTCGTGGTCGCCGGGCAATCTGGCCCCGGCACCACCGGCACGTTCTCGCTGACCTCGGCCATCACGCCCATGGTCACCGACGACGTCTGCTCGAACGCAACCACCGTGCTTGCGGCAGGAGCGACGTTGACCAGCCAGACGCTCTCGGGCTTCGTTGCCGACTACACCTGCAGGGCGGGCGTCACCAGTGACCGGGTCTACCTGGCTCAGGTGCCGGCGATGTCGCAGCTGCTGGTGGTGATGACGCCACCCGCTGGAATGGACGCGGCGCTGGTCGGCATCAACGGGCCCGCGGCAACCTGTGATTCGGCGACCCGCGTGTGTCTGCCGAGCGCCGAGGCCGGCGGGGCTGGAGTCGCCGAGACGCTCCGGGTGAGCAACAACTCGATGACGCCGCGAGACTTCTTCGTCGTCGCTGGAGCGATTTCCGGCGCGACGTCGGGCCCCTTCACCATCGCGGCGACGGTGGAGCCGTTGCCCCCGGGTGAGGCGTGCGACACGGCGACGACGCTGATGGCAGGCACGTTGCCCAACGAGGCGATGGCCGGCTTCGTGTCCAACTACAACATCTCGAACAACACGCGCCCAAGCTGTCGCACGACGTTCAACGCTCCCGACCGCGCCTATCAGGTGGTGGTGCCCGCAGGTCAGCTGCTGACGGTGACCGCGACGTCGGCCAGCGACCTCATTCTCAACCTCATTCCCGAGCCCGCGTCGTCGTGTGGCAACGTGTCGGTGGCGTGCCTCGCCTCAGCAGACGCCACGCTGTCGGGCGCGGCAGAGACCATCTCCTGGCGGAACGCCACGGCGAACCCGGCGACGGTCTACCTGCTCGTCACCGGTTTCGGGTCGATGTCGGCCGCGCCCGTCTCGTTGACCACCACGATTCAACCGTAGCGGTTGGCGAGCAGGGCTCCGACCGTCAGGCGGCGCCCGGCAGCGAGGAAGTCGTCTTCGTCGGCCAGGTGAAAGGCGTGGAGCCGCACGCGGCGGGGGAGGGCTCCGTCGGCGTCGACCTCGAGGTTGCGTAAGTGCGCCCGGAGCGTGGGCTTGTGCTGCGAGACGGTGCGCGCGTTGGCCAGGGACAGGTCCCAGACCTCGGCGTGGCCGTCGGGCGCGAGGGCGTTCCACACGTGCTCGAACGTCACCGCGCAGCGCAGCGCTTCGAGACTGCGTCGGGTGACTTGCAACGCCGTCGAGCATCGCGCCCATGCGCCGAGCAGACGCACTTCGAGTGGAATGACGCCGAGCGCATGCAGTGACGCGCGCAGCACTTCGCGGTCAGGCAGGCCGAGCGGGGTGACGATGAGCGGCGTCGTCGTCGGCAGTGGAGCAAGGGGGAGCGCCTCGTCGAAGTCGGCCAGCCAGCGCGCGAGCGAGTCGACCTCGTGCGCTTTGGGGTTCGGCTGTCGCCCGATACCACGCGCTCGAAAATCCTCGCCGCCCTCGGGGCTCTTTCGCGTCCGTGCCATCACGTGCACCGTGCCGACGCAGGGCAAATCGCCGGAACGCGAGTCCTGGAGCTCGGGCTTCGGGTCGAGCGGACGATCGCGGCTCGAGCGTGAGGCCGGCTGCGAGTCCGTCCTGCGGTTCGTCGGCGCGTCGGCAGACTCTTCGTCTCGGGTCGACGTCATCGCCCGCTCCGCGCCGCGTTGGCGGCTTCGTTGTACGCGCGCGTGCAGTGAAGGCAGTAGCGCTGGCAGATGGGGTCTTCGAGACAGCGGCCCTCTTTCACGAAGCGAGCGCTCCGCTGTCGTTGCGCTTCGGGAGCGTCGCTCAACGGGCCGAGCGCGGCGCCGCCTTCCCGCAGGTACACGGAGCACGGGTAGTACGACGTCGCGTCGACGGTGCGCTCGGTGAGCGGAATGAAGCAGCGCCAGTCGTCGTGCGGTGCCACCTGGGTCAGGCCGATGGCGTCGGGTGCGAAGACGGTGGTGAGCTTTCGCCGCAGCAACGGGAACGCGTTCGCAGGCGCCTTCGCCAGCAGCGCGTCGAGCCCTTCCTTCACGCGCGCCGCTTCGGGGAAGTCACCCAGCGAGTCCTTCTCATCCACGTTGGTGATGAGCTTGGGGTCGTCGACGCCGAGAGAGAGCAGGAACGTCACCAACTCCACGAGCCGCGCGCGATTCTCGCGGCCCACCACCGAGTTCACGATGAGGAAGAACGGCACGCTGGACGCTCTCGCCGCGCCCAGCACCCGCACCGTCTCGACGGCCCGCGCCCACGCTGCCTTGCGTCCTGTCAGCGCCGCGCCCAGGCCCGGCTCTTCGGCGTCGAGCGACACCCGCACCTCGTCGAGACCGGCGGCGATGAACTCGAGGTACCGCGCCGGCGGGAGCGTTCCATTCGTCGTCACGCTCAACCGCTCCACGCCGGCCTGCTTCGCGCGGCGCACCAGCTCGACGAACCCGGGAACCAGCGACGCCTCGCCGCCCGTGAAGTGCAGATGACGCAGCGGCGTGCCGCGATGCTGCGAGAGCAGACGCTCGAACGCTGCCGCGTCGAACGACGTGCGCTTCTGTGGCCGCGCCTCGAGCTCGGCGTCGCTGCGCGCGATGGTCTTGCAGTACGGGCAGTCGAGGTTGCAGCGGTAGGTGAGGAAGACCGTCACCCGATGGAGCGGCGTCTGCGCCGAGAGCGCGTCGGGCTCGTCGACGAGCGCGCCCAGCTCGAGCACTCGCGCGTCACGTTCGTCGTCGAACAGCAGGTCCGGCACCGCACTCCGAAGAGCCCTGGGCACGCACACCTCCGTTTGGGATGTGCGACAGTGTGCTACATCGGGCGCGCGTCACGCAAACGCGAGCGAATTCAGGTTGTTGTGGCCGATGCCAGCGCCCTGGCGAAGAACGGCGAGTGCTCCGCGAGCTGCTTCATCGACGCTTCGACGTCGCGCCGGGTCTCGGGCGAGAGCTTCGCGTACGGCATCACGTGCTCATCGGGCACGTAGCGGAAGGTGAAGTTGATGCGGCGGGTGTCGAAGTCCGAGACGTTCGCCGTGAAGTGATGGCCGCCCTTCGTGTCGACGCGCTGCACGCGATGGAAGGTGCGCTTCTTCCAGCGGTCGCCGCCGAAGATCTGCAGGCTGCCGTCGTCGAGCCACTGCTGCTCCACCACACCGTCGCGGTCGCCGGGCTTCGACGAGGTGACGAACTGAAACAGCGCGCGCTCGCCCAGTGACAGCGACGCGACGGGGCCGGGCTCGAAGTCCTTGTGCTCGCCGACGCGCGCGGTGTCGACCCACTTTCCGTCGATCAGCTTCGAGCCGTAGAAGTTCACCAGGCAGGTGTTGAGGTGCCAGCCCTTCGGCATGTCGTCGCCGCGGAACATGCCGCGCGCGCGCGCCTCCATCTCGGTGACGAGCGTGGCCAGCACCCGGGGGAACGGCTCGGCTTCGACGGCGCGGTTGAGCAGCCCGTGCGGCGGCCGGTAGTAGTCGAGGCACGCGAACTGCCAGTTGCCCAACCAGTACACCGGCCTCAACAGCTGGCGCTGCGTCTCGCCCTCGGGAATGGGGCGGAAGTCCGAGAAGCGGTTTTCCCAGATGGGGTGAATCGTCGAGAGCCAGGACACGATGTCCTTGCGCGCGTCACGCGACAGAAAGCCCGCGTCGAAGTGCAGCCCGGCCGCGCCTCGTGACGGTTTCTTCGACCGCAGTGGCCAGTGCGCCCGCATGCGGTTCACCTACGCCCTGCGCGAAAGACAGTCGACCCGCTTTCGCTGGTACAGGCTGGCCGGGTTGTCATGACAGCGCTGTCACCCGGCGCGCATCGTCTTTGAGTGCCGTGGAGTTCGGGGATGGCCCGAGGCTTGCTCTGCGCGGGCGCATGCGAACGCTCGTGCTGCTCTCGACGCTGGCCAGTCTCGGCTGTCACCCTGTGCTCCCGTACGGAGGCGTCTGCGCAGAGGACATCAAGGTCGGTCAACGCCTCGCTGACCTCACTGACGCCGGCGCCTTCCCCGCGAGGTTCAGCCGCGACCCGTCCTGGGCGGGTGCCGTCGTCTCGGGCCAGCGCTGTCAGTGTGCGCAGGACGCGGGATGTACCGACTGCTTCTATACGAACCTGACGGAGCAGTACTGGAAGGCTCCGTGCAGCGGGCTGACCTCGTCGCCTGGCGCGCTCTTTCACTGCGGCGCGTGGACGAACGCAGAGGGCCTCGTCGTTGGCGTCTACGCGAACTGCGAGCACTTCAACTGATGCGTTGGTCAGCCGCCACGCGCGCCGAAGTCGATGGGCACGGTGAAGCAGTGCGCCCGCGCGCGTGAAGGAAACGGCGCGGCCCGGCGAACGACACAGCTGCTGGCCGCCTCGTCGAGCGAGGCGATGCCTGACGGGGTGACGACGACGCGCTCCGGTTGGCCGTCGGCGTCGATGCAGAACGAGACCGGCACGCGCGCCTGCTGACGAAACCGTCGGGCCTGTGGCGGGTAGCACTCCGCAGCGGCAGCAGCGAGGCGCGCGTGGAGCTCGCGCGTGAAGGCGAGGTCGACGGTGTCTCCTCGTGCGTCGTCCGTCGCTGCCGTACCGGCGTGCGCGCCCGGCGACGGAAGAGCGGTGCCCGTCGCGCCTTCGACGAGCCCGCTGCCGTCTGGAACGGCGCGTGGCTGTGTGCCCTTGAAGAGTGATGCATGCGAGTCGGGCGCTTCAACAGTGACAGGACCGGGCGCCGCGAGCGCGACGTGCGACGGCGCGGGCGCGTCCGACGCCTCCGCACCTTCAGGACCGGGCGCCGCGAGCGCGACCTGCGACGGCGCGGGCGTGTCGAACGTGAGCGGGCGCGGCGCGGCCGTGGCGACTCTCCCTGCGCGAGCGGGTGGCTCTGGCGCGGCGACGGGCTCGGGCGAATGCGCCGCGCGAGGCAGTACGCCGATTCGCATCACCTCGATGGCGCGGGCGTGGGGTGCTGCTGAGGGCAGTGTGGTGGAGGACCGCCCGAGCGAGACGAAGAGCCCGCCAGCCACCGCGACGTGCGCGAGCACCGAGACAGCGACCGCTGCGGGCCATCGCGTCACCGGCCTCCTCCGGTCGAAGGTTCGTGAGCAGGGGCGGCTCGACGGCCCACGAGCGGTCGCATGACAGCGCGACGGCGCGTCACCTCGGCCACCGCGGCTGAAACGAGTGCTCGCCCGTCTGCTCCATGGCGATGCCATACACCTCGCTGAGCCGCGCTGTCGTCAACACCTCGGCGGCCGGGCCCTGCGCGACGAGCCGGCCTGCCGACATCAACGCGACGTGGGTCGCGAAGTGGGCCGCGAGCGAGACGTCGTGGAGCACTGCCAGCACTCCGACGCTCGGCGAGATGCGCTGCCGCACCAGATGGAGCGTGTCGACCTGGTGCCGCACGTCGAGGAACGCGGTCGGCTCGTCGAGCACCAGCAACGGCGCGGCCTGCGTCAGCGCTCGCGCGAGGAAGACGCGGCGACGTTCTCCACCCGAGAGCGACGAGACGGCGCGGTCGGCGAGCGGCGCGACGTCGAACGCGGCGAGGGCCTCACGCGCCAGCTGCTCGTCGTGCGCGCCCGTCAGGCCCAGCGGGCCCAGGTGTGGAGCGCGGCCCATCAACGCCACCTCCAGCGCCGTGAAGTCGAGCCCCTCGGGCGCCTGCTGGGGCACCCACGCGACGACCTTCGCGAGCGCCGCCGGAGCCGCCGACGAGGGGAGTCCTCCGACGGTGACACGGCCCTGCAGCACGCCGAGCAGCCCCGCGGCCACCTTCGCGAGCGTCGTCTTGCCCGCGCCGTTGGGGCCCAGCACCGCCCACGCTTCGCCAGCCTTCACCTCGAGCGAGACGGCGTGGAGCACCGCGCAGCCGCCGTAGCCGGCCGTCACGTCGTGGAGGGTGGTGAGCGCCGTCGTCACTGGTTCTGCTTCGCGAGCGCTTCCTTCACCTTCTTGTGCAGCTCGTTCAGCTTGGCCTGGAACGTGGCATCGCCGGTCTTGGCCCGATCGCCCTCGAGCGCGCTGAGCTTGAGATTGAAGCCGCCGATCTGCGACGGGTTCGTCAGCTGATTGATGTCGGCCTTGATTGGCGCGGTCGGGTCTTCGCGGGGTGGGGCCCTGACAATCGGCTTCGGCTTCTTCGGGTCCTTCGCGATGCCGGGCAGTTCCTCTGGTTCATGCTCCGGCTCGTCAGTCCCGACCTTCACCTCGCGCGAGGGCTCCGGCCCGACACGCGGCGGCGGCGGCACGACGGGTGTCACGTCATTGAGTTCCGAGCGCTGCGCCTCGGGAATATGCCGGTCGCTCCACTGATCCCACGCGATGTAGGTCCCGACCGAGGCGATGGCGAGCACCGGGAGCGCGAGCCAGACCAACACCGAGCTGCCCGACTTCGTCGCTGGAGTGAGTGCGTCGGCGGCTCCGGGCGCGGGCGTCTGGTCGGGGGTGAGGGTCTGCGGGTTCTCGAGTGGCGTCGCTTTCTGCGCGTTGGCCTTCTTCGTGTCGCTCTTCTCGGCCTTCCCGTTTCGCCCGGACGTCTTGAGGCCCGAGCCCGTGGTGCGGCTCTGCGACTTCCGCGCGGGGTCCGACTTCATCGGAGCTGGTGCAGCCGCGGCGCCTCTCGACGGTCGCGTCTCGGGGAGCGTGCGCGCGCGTGCGTCAGACAGCTCCGACAGCCCGTCGTCGAGCACGATGCTCTGCTGCGGCATCGCCGGTGGAGGTGGCGGCGCCGGCACAGGCACCTGGTCGGTCATTCGCCCTTCGGGCGCGACGACGATGCTGGGCAGCGTCGAGGGGTCTTCAGGGCGCGACTTCTTCTCGCCACTGGCCGAGGGGGCCTTGCGGGTCGGCTGGAAGGAGAGCGCCTGAATCGACGCCAGTGGGTCGATGGGTGCGGCGCCGTCGGTGCTGGCCTTCAGCTCTGGCGCCGTCACCCGCGCTTGCGGCACCTCATCGAGCGTCAGCGCGGGGAATGACGGGACCTCTCTCGTCACACCACCAGCCGTCGGGTCGAGCGTCTCTTCTTCCTGCGCCACCTCTTCCGGCAGGTCGCGGGCCTGCTGCGTCAGCTCAGCCAGCAGCTTGCGTTCGCTCTGGTACTCGTTCGCGAACGCCTCGGTCATGAAGCGCGTCGCGGTCTCGGGCCCGGCGGACTGGTCGATCTCCAGCAGAATCGTGAGCAGCCGGCCGCGCAGCTCCTCGGCCGTCTGGAAGCGCTGCGCCGGGTCGACGGCGAGTGCCTTCATCACCGCGTCGTTGAGCGCCGGAGGACATAGCGGCTCGATGGAGGTGAGCGGCGCAATCTTCGGGTTGGCGACGGTGGCCATCAGCTCGCCCGGCGCGATGGCGTCGAACGGGCTCTTGCCTGCGATGAGCTCGTAGAGACAGAGGCCCACCGCGTAGAGGTCGGAGCGCTTGTCGGCCTTCTGGTGCCGCGCCTGCTCCGGCGACATGTAGAGGAACTTGCCCAGCACGATGCTCGGGTGCGTGTGCGTGGCCGACATCGTCGACTTGGCGAGGCCGAAGTCGATGACCTTCACCTCACCCTCGTACGAGATGAGGATGTTCTGGGGACTGACGTCGCGGTGGACGAGGTTGAGCTCCTTACCCTCGTCTCCCTTCTTGCGGTGCGCGTAGGCCAGCGCGTCGAGCAGCCGGGTCGCGACGTAGAGGATGAAGGAGAGCGGCAACGTCAGCGCGCGTTCGTGCGCCCGGGCCACGACGCGACGCAGGTCTTTGCCGTCGATGAACTCGAGCGCGATGTAGGGCGCGCCTTCGTGCAGGCCCATGTCGAGCACCTGCGCGATGTTGCCGTGCGAGAGCTTCACCAGAATGCGCGCCTCGTCGACGAAGCGGTCGACGAAGTCTTTGTCCTGCGCGAGGTGGGGAAGAATCTTCTTGATGACGCAGAGCTTCTCGAAGCCCTGGGCGCCCTCGAGGCGGGCGAGAAAAATCTCACCCATGCCGCCCATCGAGAGCGGCATCAACAGCGTGTAGCGCCCGAACCGTTGCGGCTTGAACGGCCTGAGGCGCTCTTTGGTGGCACCCTGACTCATGTTGTTGGTTGGAGTGCGACCATTGAACACCAGCGTCCTGCCCCGTACCACCAGAGGTTATCGGTTGGGTGGACGAAGGGTTGCCCCTCAGGTCCAGCGCACATGGAAGCGGCCGCCGGTGTCGTCGTGGCTGATCAAGGTGACCTCGACGGCCTTCGCGCCAGCCAGCTCGAGGCCCCGCGTCACGATGCCCGAGTACCAGCCCGGCCGAGAGACCTGGTTGCACCACAGCTCGGCTTCGGTGGCGCCCAGGCGGGTCAGCTTCGTCTCGGAGAAGTTGTTGCCGGTGCGGAACTTGTTGCTCAAGCGCTCCAGCGTTCGCCACGGCCCGATGACGCGCATGCCGGCCACCATCGCGCGGCCAATCATCGTCTCCTGGTACGAGTCCATGAAGCGGCGGCCCATCTCGCGGGCCTGGTCTTCTTTCGACTTCGCCGGCGCGACGGCCGCACCTGCGTAGTCCAGCGCGGCGAGGAATTGCTCGAGCGGGTAGGCAGGGAGCAGGCGCTTGTCGACGTCGATGCCACAGCTGCGCAGCTTCGCGCGGGCCTGCTCGTTCAGCGGGCCGAGCGCGCGGACGAAGCCTTCGATGGTCTGGGCGAAGATGAGCTTCTCGGTCATGGTGGACGGAGCGGCTGTACCCTATTTCTCTCTCTGGAGGACCCCGAGCGCATGAACCCCTCGACGATGTTGATTACCGGCGCGAGCGACGGCATCGGGCTCCAGACGGCGATGCAGTTGGGGCAACACGGTGGCCGGGTGCTGGTGCACGCGCGAAGCGAGGCGAAGGCGCGCGACGTGGTGAAGCGGCTCGACGCGCACGGCGTGAAAGAGGCCGTGCCGGTGTGGGGTGACCTGAGCGTGATGGCGCAGGTGAGGGCGCTCGCCGCGCAGGTGAAGGCGCACACCAGCGTGCTCGACGTGCTGGTGAACAACGCCGGCGTGTTCATGACCGAGGAGCAGAAGAGCGCCGATGGCTTCGAGCTGACGTTCGCGGTGAACCACTTCGCGCCGTTCCTGTTGACGCACGACCTGTTGCCGCTGCTCGAGGCAGCGCCGGCAGCGCGCATCGTCAACGTGTCGTCCATCGCGCACGCGCGGGGCCAGGTGACGGTGGAGGACCTGCCGGTGCCGAAGCGCTTCGATGGGTATGGCGTGTACGGCGCGTCCAAGCTGCTCAACGTGCTCTTCACGCATGAGCTGGCGCGGCGGCTGACGGCGGCGAAGCGCAAGAGCGTGACGTTCGCGCTCCACCCGGGCGTCATCACCACCAAGCTGCTGAAGACGGGCTTCGGCATGGCCGGCGCGAGCGTCGAGTCGGGAGCGCGGACCAGCGTGTTCTGCGCGACGTCGAAGAGCGTGGGCGTGTCGGGCTCGTACTATTCCGACGCGAGGGAAGTGCCGTGCTCGCCGCACGCGAACGACCCGGCGCTCGAGAAGGCCGTGTACGAGAAGAGCTGTGCGTTGCTCGACTGCGCGCCGATCTGACGGTCGGTGGGAAGGGCCTTGTACCGAGGGGTTTCACCGACGGCCGGCCCGACACATTTCGGTGGAACCGCGGGGGTTGTCGTCGGCGTTCCGATGTTCATGATTGCTTCGGTCAGCAAGGCGCAATGACCAGGACGACAAGCCTGCTCGTGCTTGTGTTCGCGGCAGCGTGCCAACCACACGCCGCAAGAGTGCCCGTCGAGCCTCCTCTGGTGATTTACAGCTCCGACGCCGGCTGCTCGTTTGTTGGCGAGCGAAGCTCGGCCGGGTGTCACGTCACCGTTTGCATAGCGGTCAAGCAGGCTTCTGACGTGTTGATGTCGACGGACTCTTACCTTCGTGAACGGCTCGTTTCGTGCCCCGAGAGAGAGAACGCGTGCGGACGGAGCATCGGTTGCGATTGCTCCCACGGGCCCCCGCGGCCATGAGGACGGCGTTGCCCTCGCTGTTGATCCTGGTGCTCGGCACTGCCTGTGCGCCTGTCACGCGAGCAAGCGCAGAACCAGTCCTTGCCAAGCGCCTTGTTGGGCCGGCTCCACAGTGGATTGATCCGCTCTCAGATCCGTTCGCCGAACGGCGTGACGTCGCCAGCCGACCTTCGGTCGTGGTCGGCGGCATCGGGACGGATTGCAACGCGGCGCTGTCTATCGGGCCTCGTGGCTGCTTCGTTGGCGGCAGTCGGCTCATCAGACGATCGCAGGCGCCAGATGATGCTGGCTTCAGACCAACCGACCCTGACGCTGCCTTCGAATACTGGCTGGCGTGCGGCGAAGACAGTCAGCCGTGTGGCACAGCTCCCGCGTTGAAGTGCATCTGCGCGCCGGTGGAGCGATGAACTTCACTGCGCCGCCGAGCCTCCTCGACCAGATGAAACCGTGTGGACGCAAGTTGCATGACGAACACGGATGCCCGCACGATGCGCTCATGAGCGCCAGTGGTGGGGAGCACCTGGAGGATGACGTGACGCTGCCTGAGCACACAGAGGTCCAGGCGCTGACTGCTGATGAGGCCGTGCACCTCGACGAGGCCACTGCGGCCGAACTCGCTGACGCCATGAAGGAGGCCGACAGCGAGGAGGGAGTACCAGCTGAAGAGGTGTTCGCAGCGCTGCCTCCCTGGAACCGCACTGCGTGACGATCTCTTCGCATCGGCGGTGGCCGACTGAGTTTGACTCGAAAAGTCGAGCACGGCCGACGCAGGAAGGCATGTGCCCACTCTCTGCTGGCCTTGTTCCGAGGAGCGAGCCTTGAAACGCGCCGCGGTCCTGACCGACGTCCTGTCGTCCTCGGAGAGTTGGCAATTCGGCATTCCTCCCGAGCGGCCGTTGCTTGCGTACCTTGCAGGGCTCAGCCAGAGCGAACTCGCAACGTGTCTTCGAACAACTCTGGCGGTGACTATTGACCGGCTCGAGCCAATCGACGGTTCCACCGAGATTCGGTCGTGTGCAGCTGGAACTTCGTCCTTCACGTCGCAGCCCGAGTCGATCTGGGAATTCCCGGGCGGCGATTGTCTACTTGAGGCCTTCGAGGCGGCGCGCGGAAGCGACAAGTTCTTCAAGAACTCGATCAAGAGTCTGACGTGGGCGCTCGAAGCCATGCAGCTCGCCGTCGGGGCTGTCGTCGAACGGGAGGACCAGAAGAGAAGTCCCGCCCAGTGGCAAGCACTGCGCGAGGCGGTGGCCAGCGAAGAGCCAGCTGCGGTCCTCAAACAGCAATCCCCCGAGCAGCGCGACGCGCGCGCCCGAAGCCGCCGGAAGACATGGGTTGCCGTACTCGAAATGCTCGCTCGCGACACTTGAGAGACGTCTCCGTCACTCGACCTGGCGTCGGCTGCTGGCCGGGCTTTGCGCAGCCATCATCACGCCACACGCATTGACCGCCTGAGGCGATCAGCTACAGGGCCACCGCATGGGACTTTCCATCGGAATCGTGGGCCTGCCGAACGTGGGCAAATCGACGCTCTTCAACGCCGTGTCGAACGCCGGAGCGCTCGCCGCCAACTACCCCTTCGCCACCATCGAGCCGAACGTCGGCGTGGTGCCGGTGCCTGACGAGCGCCTCGAGCAGCTCGCGGCGCTCGCGAAGCCCGAGAAGGTACTCCCCACCTCGCTCGAGTTCGTCGACATCGCCGGCCTCGTGCGCGGCGCCTCGAAGGGTGAAGGCCTGGGCAACCAGTTCCTCGCCAACATCCGCCAGGTCGACGCGGTGCTCTACGTGCTGCGTTGCTTCATCGACGACAACGTCACCCACGTCGAAGGCAGCGTGAACCCGGGCCGCGACAAGGACACCGTCGACACCGAGCTGTGCCTGAAGGACCTCGAGACCATCGAGAAGCGCCGCGAGAAGACGCACCGCTCGTCGAAGTCGCCCGGGAAAGAAGGCGAGCTTGCGAAGATTGAGCTCGCGGTGCTCGACAAACTCAAGGTGAAGCTCGACGACGCCGTGCCCGTGCGCGCGCACGGCCTGTCGGTCGAGGAGCTCGAGGTGGTGCGCGAGCTCTTCCTGCTGACGTCCAAGCCGGTGCTCTACATCGCCAACGTCGCCGAGGCGCAGCTCGCCACCGCCGACAACGACCCCCTCGTGAAGCAGGTGAAGGAGATCGCCGCGAAAGAGGGCGCCGAAGTCGTCGTGCTCGCCGCCGCGCTCGAGGCCGAGATTCAGCAACTCCCCGAGGCCGAGCGCCCCGCGTTCCTCGAGGCTGCGGGCCTCACCGAGCCGGGCCTCAACAAGGTCGTCCGCGCTGGCTACAAGCTGCTCGGCCTGCAGACGTACTTCACCATCGGCCCCAAAGAAGTCCGCGCGTGGACGATTCACAAGGGGTGGAAGGCGCCCCAGGCGGCCGGCGTCATTCACACCGACTTCGAGAAGGGCTTCATCAAGGCCGAGGTCATCGGCTGGAAAGAACTCATCGCCTACGGCAGCGAAGCGGCGGCCCGCGAGAAGGGCATGCTCCGCATCGAAGGCAAGGAGTACGTCGTGCAGGACGGCGACTGCATGCACTTCCGCTTCAACGTCTGACAGGATTGAGGGCGGGGTCCTCCGTCATGCCGCTCAAGCTCACCTTCACCTCTCGCGCGCACCTCTGGGCTGAGGTGGTGATGTCTCGCGGCGAGCGCGTCTTCGTCGCGAGTGAAGAGACGATGGCGGTGGGTTCTCAGGTGGGCCTCTCGGTCGAGGCGCCCGAGCTGCCGATGGCCATCACCTGTGTGGTGACGGTTCAGGCGATGCGGCCCGCGATGGTCGGCTTTCGTGGTGGCTACTGGGTGAAGGTCGACGAGGCCACGGTCGCGCGGCTGCAGTCGCTCATCGGCGCCAACTCGAAGGACTCCGAGCAGCAGCGCGTGGCGGGACGAACCGAGCCCCGCGTCGACTGTGACTTCCCCGCGCGCATCACCTCGCCGCAGGTGGTGGGAGACTGCGCCGTGAAGTCCATCTCGCCGCACGGACTGACGGTGCGCGCGCCCTTCACGACGAGCCCCGGCAAAGTCATCGGCCTCACCGTCACGCTCCCTGATGGAGACGCTGTTCTTTCAGGCACGGTGATGTGGGTTCGCGCCGAGCTGCAACTGTGCGGCCTGCGCCTCATCGGCCTCGACTCGATGACCGAGGTGCGGCTCGAGAAGACGGTGAATGGGCTGACGGCGTCGAAGGCCGAGGCGGCTCCGCAGACGGGCTTCACCATCGTGGTCGCCGATGACGACCCGTCGATTCTCGACTTCATGACGCGCGTCGCGACGAAGGCTGGGCACCGGGTGGTGCGCACGGACCGCGGCGACAAGGCGCTCGAGCTCGTACGACATGAGAAACCCCAGCTCGTGTTCCTCGACGTCCTCATGCCCGGGCTCGACGGCCTCGAGGTGGCCAAGGCGATTCGTGCCGATGCGACGTTGACCGGCATTCCCGTGGTGTTGCTCTCGGCCATGGGTGAAGCGCGGCTCGGTGAAGCGATGCGTAACGTCGGCGCCGCTGACTTCCTCACCAAGCCGATGAAGCTCGAGGCCGTGCGCGCGTTGCTGCAGCGATTGCTGGCCACGGCCGCACCGCGCAAGCAGGCCTGAAGCCGCGCGACGTCTGATACGTGGCCGTCATGGCGAGCGTGCACGACCTCTTCGACGTCAGCGTTCTCTTCGAAGACCCAGGCATGGCCGAGCGGGCCTTCCGTGGCGTCTTCAAGGCCGCTCCCGTCGATGCGCCGGTGACGTTCGGCGAGTTGGTCGTGCTGTCGGGCATCTCGGCCCAGTCTCTTCCGGCGGCGGACCTCGACCTGCGTCACGAGCCCGGCCTGTCGCTCGGCGCTGCGTCAGTCGGGCTGAAGCTCGGCATGGTGGATGCGTTCACCTCGCGCACCGTGCGGGGCCCGCAAGACCAGCTCGCCTCGCCCAACGGCCGCATGCGTGAGGCCTCGCGATTGGTGCTCGCGCTGCTCGACCACGGTGGCCACGCGGTGGTGCTGCACAAGGCGGTCGGGCTGGTGCGGTCGGCGCGCAGTTTCAGGAACCTGCTCGGAGACCCGAACGACCCGCTGACACGCCCTTTCGCGGCCTGGCTCGACTTGATCGCGACGACCGAGAACGACGCCTTCGTCTGTCGCAGCTTCGGCATGCCGCACTCCTTCGGGCGCCCCAACGTCACGGCGCAGGCCACCGCGCCGGCGACCGATGTCTTCACCCTCGAGCGCACGATGCAGGCGGTGCAGTTCGTCGCCGGGCGCCTCGCGGCGGACCCGTCGATCGACGTGCCGCCGGCACACTTCGACGTTCCGGTGCGGTATCGGCTGGGCGCGCGCGCGCCGGTCGCACCGACGGCGCACGAGACGGTGTTCCGGTGGAACGCGCGACTCGACGACGATGGGCTGATGCTGGCGCTGACGTGCCCCGAGCTGGCGTCACGGCACCCGGCCCGCCTGTTCGACGAAGCTCCCGAGCGCGTGCCGTTCGACGTGTACCAGCGGCTCATGGAGGAGCTGGTGACCCGACGCTTCGCAGGCGACGGCTTTCGAGACCTCGACGGCGCCGTGTACGAGGCGGGCAACGGGCTGCCGATGGTGGGGCTCCAGGTCTTCTCGCGTGACGACGGCGTGTTTCTGGTGGCGACCCAGGGGGTGGGCCGGCAGCGCGCGCTCTCGGGCACGGCGCAACAGGCCACCGAGCACGCCGAGTTCTTCGTGGTGACGCGCTCCGATGCGGCGCCGGTGCGCAACGCGCTGCTCGGGTTGGCCGCGCTGGCGCTCACCACGACCGCGCCTGGCGGGCTGAAGGACTACGACGGCTTCCCGCCCAGCCCCAATGGTCCCGGAGGCTCCGGGCTCGTCGTCATGCCGATGAATGACTTGCCCGTCGGCGGCCAGCGCCCGTTGGCGTTCCGCATGTTCGTGCCGGTGACAGCCGACGAGTACGCCGTTTTTCGCGGTCTCGACTTCGAAGGGCGCAAGGCGTGGTGCGCGCAGCACGTCGCGTCGTGGAGTCTCGCTGCGGACCGCTGGCGCGCGTAGGCATGCCCGGCGATGTGCTCGGCACGCGAGGCGCGTCCTCCTCTGCGCCGGTGCAATCGTGCTAGCCGTTCCTGATGCGTCGTCTTCTGATGTTGGTGGCTGCAGCATTCATCGCGTGTGGCCCGGTGCCGGTGAGCGGTGATGCCGGGCTCGACGACGACGCTGGCGACGCGGGGCTCCTCCTCGACGCGGGCAGCAGTGACGCCGGTGGCTCGATGGACGCGGGGACCCAGGACGCTGGAGTCCTCGACGCGGGCCTCGCGATGGATGCAGGGACTCGAGACGCGGGGCTCCTCGATGCAGGCAGCTTGATGGACGCGGGGAACCCAGACGCCGGCCCGTTCGATGCGGGCGCCTCGGACTCGGGGGTTTCCGACGCGGGGAGCACCGACTCCGGCACCAGCGACGCAGGCGGCGCGCTTCCCGACGCCGGGCGCGATTCCGGAACTCCAGCCGTCGATGCCGGCTCCATCTGCGGCCGTTGCACCGCGTACGGCCCGGTGAGGAGTCTCGGGCAGGTCGGCATCACCGAACTCTCGGGCCTCGCCGCCAGTCAGAAGAACCCGGGCATTCTCTACGCGCACGACGACTCCGGTGGCCCTGCGTCCCTCACCATCATGAGCACGCTCGGCGCGACCGTCGGCCAGCTCGTCGTGATGGGCTCGATGAACGTCGACTGGGAGGACCTGGCGCTCGGTCCGTGCCCCACCGGCAGCTGTCTCTACATCGGCGAGATTGGCGACAACGGCGCCTCGGGAGCCACGCCCACCGTCGTCTACCGCGTGACCGAGCCCACCATCGCTGCGGGCACCATGCCGGGCATGCTCACCGCGACGGCCGAGCGCCTCGAGCTGCAGTATCCGAACAACGCGCACTTCGACGCCGAGACGCTGTTGGTGCACCCGACGACAGGTGACGTGTACATCGTCTCGAAGCACACCTTCGGAACGAAGAGCTCCGCGTACAAAGCGACGGCGCCGTTGTCGTCGACCAGCCTGAACGTGATGACGCGCGTCGCGATGCTGGCGGTGCCCGATGGCCTCGACCTGCCGCTGACCGGCGGAGACATCGACCCGTGTGGGAACACGTTGCTCCTGCGCAGCTACAGCACGCTGTATCAATTCGTGCTGCCAGCCAACGCGACCTCGTTCGACGCCATCTTCACCGCGCCGTTCACGCGCGTGCCGGTCTCACCGTTCCCTGGCGGAGAAGCGCAAGGAGAAGCGGTGTGCTGGAGGCCCGGCGGCGGGTACTACACGGCGAGCGAAGGGCAGGCGCAGCAGCTGCACTTCGTCGGGTGCCTGTAGAACGAGGGCCGACCGACGCCATGACTTCAGAGGGGTCCGGGAGGTACGTTCGAAGCCATGTCGACCGCACGAAGGCTCCATCACACACTCGCTGACTACGTGAGCATGGAGCGAGACAGCCCCATCAAGCACGAGTACTGCGATGGCGAGATCTACGCGATGGCCGGAGGTACTGCGGCTCATGGCGCTCTGGCCGCAGCGGTCATCTCGAGCTTTGGCGCTCAATTGCCAAAGGGCTGCCGGGCGCTGACTTCTGACGTGCGGGTTCGCATCGAAGGGAGCGACCTCAGCACCTATCCTGATGCACTCGTCATCTGCGGTGCCGCGTCATATGACGCGACCGATACCCACGCAGTCACCAACCCTGTCGTCGTCGTCGAAGTCACGAGCCCCTCGAGCGAGGACTACGACCACGGCGAAAAACTGAGCCACTACAAGCAGCTTCCGTCGCTCAAGGCCGTCGTCATCGTGTCGCACCGGACCAGGCGAGTGACGGTGCATTCGCGCGGCACCTCCTGGGACACGCGAGAGTTCCGCGCAGGCGAGATCGCGGTCATCTCCGAGCCCGCGCTAAAGCTCGAGGTCGATCGGCTCTACGCGGTGCTCGAGGGGCTGTGACGGAGAAGCTCGCGAGTCGAACCGGCCGACGTCATCCGCTCCGCTTCATCAGAACCGGTCTTCGTCCCTGGCGCCTGCGCGCTTCACCGCCGCGACCTCACGGCTGGGCAGCTCGGGGCGCAGCGGCAGGTCGATGACGATCTCCGTGCCCGCTCCCGGCTCGCTGTTCAACGTCACGGTGCCCTGATGGCCGCTCACGATGGCGGCGACGATGGCGAGGCCCATGCCGCTGCCTTCTCCGGGCGCGCGCGTCGTGAAGAAGGGCTCCAGCGCCTGCTTCTTCACCTCGGCCGTCATGCCCGGGCCGTCGTCCTTCACGATCAACCGGAAGCGCGTCTCTGCGGCCTCGAGCTTCACCAGCACGTGGCCATGCGGGCCCACCGCACGGAGCGCGTTGTCGACGAGGTTCACCAGCACCTGCTCCAGCTGGCCCGCGCGCGCCGTGACGAGCGGCAGCGGCTCGAGCTGCGTGTCGACGCGGACGCCTGGACCTGTGCGGGGCTTCAGGAGCGCGAGCGTCTGGTTGACGGCGCGCGCCAGGTCGACCTGCTCCACGCCGCGCTGGGAGGTGGTCAGGCTCTGCAGGTCTCCGATGATCAACTTCGCGCGCCGCGCGCCCTCGTCGACGTCAGAGGTGAGCCGCACGAGGTCTTCGGCGACGAACTTGAGGTCCTTCCGCGGAGAGAGCTGGGTGAGCTGCGCCAGCTCGGCCGGGGAGCGTGGCCGGCCATCGGCGAGGTCGGTCGCCACCCGCACCAGGAAGTCACAGTACCGGCGAAGCGGCCCCATGTTGCCGGCGATGTAGCCGATGGGGTTGTTCAGCTCGTGCGCGATGCCCTTCACGAGCGTGGCGACCGACGCCATGCGCTCCGCGCGAATGAGATCGGCCTGGGCCGAGCGCAACGCCTCGAGGGTCCTCGACAGGTCCTCCGAGCGAGCCCTGAGATCGGCGTTGAGCCGCCCGAGCGCCTCGGCCTCTTTGATCTGCGCCGCCATCGCGAGCCGCTCTCTCGCCGCCTCGGCCACCTTGATCTCCTCGTTCGAGACGCCCTCCATCAGCGCCCACACCTGCTCGGTGGTGTACGCGCCGAACGTCGCGAGCGCGCCGAAGACGACGAAGGCGGCAGCGACGCCCCCCGGGTCGATGCCTCCCCGCGCCATGAGAATGGCCTGCAGCACGGCCGACACCACGCCGATGACGATGACGTTGCGCGCGCGCATCGTCAGCACCGACACCATCAACACCACCGCGAGAATGCCGACGCTGAAGCCAGCAGTCCCGGCAGGCGAGGGCGACAACGGCACGCCCTGGTACTGAATGAGGAAGATGGTGGGCAGGTCGAGCAGCACCAGGCCGAGCACCGAGTACTTGCGGGTGGTCGGTGAGAGGCGTGCCGCCGCCCAGAGCGCCAACGAGAGGCCGAGGTACACCGTCACCGGCACGAAGTTCGCGCGCAGGTCGGGTCGATCTCCGAAGACGCCAAAGACGGTGCAGACCGCCAGCCACCCGAGCACGGCCATGGGCCTGACGGTGAGGGTGCGTTGAGCGCTGCGGGTCGCGTGCTCGGCGAGCACCCGCTGAAAAGGAACGCCACGGCGCGTGTTCATTCGGTCCTCGACATCATCGAACGGGAACCGCGCAGGCGCCTCGAGAAAGGTCGGCACGCGGAACATCAGGTGATCCCCAGCTTCTTCATGCGGTCACTCAGCGTCGTGCGAGGCATCCCCAGGAGCTTCGCCGACCGGGTGACGCTACCCGCGGTCTGCCTCAACGCGGCCTCGATGCGCGCGCGCTCCTCGGCGGCGATGCTCTCGAACACCGAGCCAGCCGGCGCGCGCGGAGTGCCGGCCGCCGGCGTGGTGGGCCGGGTGCCCATGTCGAAGATGAGGTCGCTGGCCTCGAGCGTCATCTCGGCGTCTGCCAACACGGCGGCGCGCTCGAGCACGTTGCGCAGCTCTCTCACGTTGCCCGGCCAGTCGTACGCGCGCAGCGCGGCCGAGGCCGAAGCCGACAGCGTCAGCTTTTTGCCCATCTCGACCGAGAAGCGCTTCGCGAAGTGATTCGCCAGGGCGTCGATGTCGGTGGGGCGCTCCCGGAGCGGCGGCAGCTGCAGCGGCACCACGTTGAGCCGGTAGAAGAGGTCGCCGCGGAATGTGCCGTCTTTCACCAGCTCTTCGAGGTTGCGGTGCGTCGCCGCGATGATGCGGATGTCGACCTTCACCGGCGCGTTGCCGCCGACGCGCTCGAACTCGCGCTCCTGGAGCACGCGCAGCAGCTTCACCTGAATCGCCGGCGACACGTCGCCAATCTCATCGAGGAACAGGGTGCCGCCGTTGGCCTGCTCGAAGCGCCCGAGTCGCGACCGCTGCGCGCCGGTGAACGAGCCCGCTTCGTGACCGAACAGCTCGCTCTCGAGCACGCCCTCGCTGAACGCGGCGCAGTTGGTGCGAATGAACGGCGCCTTCTTTCGCGCGCTGCGCTCGTGAATCTCGCGGGCGATGAGCTCTTTGCCGGTGCCGCTCTCGCCGCGAATCATCACCGTCGCGTCGGTCGGCGCGATGCGCGCGATGAGCTGGCCCACGGCCGCGAGGCCACGGTCGAGGCCCACCAGCGGGTCGCGTCCTTCGGTCAGCTCCTGCTTGAGGGCGTCACGTTCTTCCGCCGCGCGCGACAGGGCGACCCGTCGATTGAAGAGCTCGAGGCCGTTGCGCAGCCGCAGCGCCAGGTCACCTGCCACGGCTTGAGCAGGTAGTCGTCGACGCGGCCCTTCTGAATCGCCGCCAGCAACAGCTCGCGGTCGCTGTACGCGGTCAACAACATGCGCGTCACCAGCGGGTACCGGGCCTGGCTGATGGCCAGCAGCTCGATGCCCGTCATCGGCTCCATGCGTTGGTCCGACACCAGCACCCCCACCTCTTCGCTGGCGAGCACCTCGAGCGCCTCGGGCCCCGACCTCGCGGTCAACACGCGAAAGTCCTCGTCGAGGCACCGGCGAAAGAGGTCGAGGTTGGGTTCGTCATCATCGACGTAGAGGATGGCCGGCTCCATGTGCCGATGATGTCAGCACGCTTCGTGCCATGCGACGCCCCTGCGGAAACCGCCTCCCATGACGGGAAGTGACGGAATCCGACGGCCGATGACGACGCGCGCCGGTGGAGCGTGTCCGATTGGTGTCGCAGCCTCACTCCCGCTTCCCTTTTCACCTCGCCGTCGCGTAGTGACGGCGCGTGCGTCTGCGGCTGCTCGTCGTCCTCCTCATCGGCGTCGGCTCGGGGTGCGCCGCCTCTCGGTCAGTCGAGAAGACCGACCTCGCCGGCTGGCAGACGCTGCCGCTGCGCGCTGCGACGTTCGCCGGCTACGACACGACGTCGCTGCTGCTCACGATGCGAGACGGCGTTCGTGTGGCCATCGACGTGCACCTGCCGCACGGTCTTCCGTCCGGCATCCGGGTGCCCACCATTCTGAGGCAGACCCGCTACAGCCGGCGCATCGTCTACCGTTTCCCCTTCGACGGGTTTCTCCGAGACCGGCGCTACGGCACCACGCGCGACGCCTTCACGAAGCATGGTTACGCCTGGGTCGACGTCGACGTGCGGGGCACCGGGGCCTCTGACGGCGTGTGGGTGTCGCCCTGGTCTCGCGACGAGGTGGAAGACGGCGCCGAGGTCGTCTCGTGGATTGTCGCGCAGGGCTGGTCGAACGGGCGCGTCGGCGCGATGGGCATCTCGTACGACGGCGCCGCGGCCGAGTTTCTGGTGCTCAACCGGCACCCCGCCGTGAAGGCCATCGCGCCCCGCTACGCGCCGTTCGACCTCTACCCCGACATGGTCTTCCCCGGCGGCGTGCACTTCACGTGGATGACGGAGAACTGGAGCCGCTTGAACGGTGCGCTCGACTTCAACGAGCTGAGCCGCTTCTTCGGAGCGGCCTCCATCGCCGCGGTCGGCATCGCCTCGGTGCCCGGTGAAGAGCGCCCCACCGCCGAGATGAAGGCCCTCCGCGCGCAGAACCTCGACGTGCATCGGCTCACCTCGGGGCTGACGTTTCGCGATGACAGCCCGGCCGGGTTTCCTGGCCGAACCATGGAGCTCTACAGCCCGCACACGCGCTTCCTCGAGCTGAAAGACGCCGGCGTCCCGATGTACGTCGAGACCGGCTGGAGCGACGGCGCCTGCTCCCGTGCGTCGATTCACCGCTTCCTCAACGCGGCGCCCGAGGGCAGCCGGCTCGTCATCGGCCCATGGGAGCACGGCGGCCGGCAGAACATCAGCCCGTTCACCGCTGAATCGGACACGCAGTTCGACCACGACGGAGAGCTGCTCCGCTTCTTCGACAAGTACCTGCTCGAGCGCGACGACGGTGAGTCTTCGCGGCCGAAGGTCGCCTGGTACACGGTGGGCGCCGAGACGTGGCGCACCGCGAGCGACTGGCCGCCGCCGTCGACGCCCATCGAGTTCTTCTTCGGGCCGCAGCGCTCGCTCACCCGTTCTGCTGCTGCGCCGTCGCGTGAGGTCTTCGCGCTCGACCCGAAGGCGTTCGGCGTGGGCACCAGCGGCCGGTGGAACTCGGTCATCAACCTGCTGGACGAGCCGATGCCTCCCCGCGAGCAGTCCAGCCTCGATGCGCGACGGCTGCTCTACACCTCGCCACCACTCGACGCGCCCCTCGAGGTGACGGGCCACCCGAGCCTCGAGCTGGTGCTCGCTGCCGACGCTCCCGACACGGCCGTCTTCGTGTTCCTCGAAGACGTCGACGAAGCCGGCCGCGCCTGGGTGGTGACGGAAGGAACGCTCCGTGCGGTGCACCGCAAGACGTCTGACGCGGGCCCCTACCGGACGATGACGCCCTGGCGCAGCTACCTGCGGGCCGACGGGCAACCGCTGGTGGTGGGCGAGCCGGCGACGCTCGACATCGAGCTCCTCCCCACCTCGTGGCGCTTCGCGGCCGGTCATCGCGTGCGCGTCTCGCTCGCAGGCGTCGACACCGACCACTTCGCCGCCATTCCCGGCGCAGCCACCCGGTGGACGGTGTCGCTGGGCGAGGGTGGCTCGCGGCTCACGCTCCCTGTGGCGTCGGCGCCGTCCAGCAGCACGCAGGCGAACTCGCGCTGAACGTGGTGGCCGAAGTCGACGGGTGACGTCGACGGCCGTCGAAACCCGTCAGGCCTCGGCGTGGCGTCCACCGTCTCCGAGGGAAGCGGTGCTGGCACGGTGACTGCTCTGGGCTCCTGCCAATCCCCCCTGGCCGGAGTCACCGAATGTCCCGATTGGTCCTGCTGTCGTCGCTCCTCACCGTCTCGTCTGCGGCGCACGCGTTCTCCATTGGCACCGTCGCGACGAAGGGCTGTCACGAGCGCATCACCCTCGAGGCCGCGCGCGCCGCAGGCCTCGTTCCAACCGCTGACGTCACCATCGAAGACCGCGCGCTCCTCGCGACGCTCCCCTTCAACGTCGAGGGCGCGTGGGACCGCGGCACGCTCGCGCTGCTCATCGGGCTGCGCGACCCCGACTTCCACGGCGTGGCCGCGTCTGACTTCGTCAGGCTCTCCGAGGTGCACCTCTCGCCAGTGCTTCAGCAGGAGCACTGTCTGCGCGCGCCCGGTGAGGATGAGGGACGTGGAGACCAGGAGGCCCTCGTCAGCTGCAGGGTCTTCATCGCGAACGAGCTGCGCCTCGCGGCGAACGCAGCGCCAGGCGCGACCGAGGCGGTCCTCGTCGCGCTCACCAACCAGACGACGTCGGTGCAGCTGCCCTCTGCCGAGTTCCACCTGGGGCGCGCGCTGCACGCGCTGCAAGACGGCTTCGCGCACACCCTTCGCACCGAGGACTTCAGCACCGTGCGCTCGGTGTTCAACTACGTCGACCCGCTCGTGGGCAGTGGCTACCAGCGTGCTCGCGACGGCCACCCGCACCTCTCGGAGTACGACGCCTGCGACGAGGGCACGGCCGCCGCGCGCGCCCGGGTCGCGACCGAAGCCTCACGTGACGTCATCGCCGCGCTCACACGGCAGCGCGAGAGCGCCGAGGCCCGCATGTCGACCGCCGAGCGCGTGCTCGACCGCGTGCTCGTGTACCAGCCGGCCTGTGACGATGGCGCTGCGTGGTGCACCGAGGCCGACGCGCTGCTCCTGCAGACGCTCCCGCCGGCGGTTGGGTGCAACGTCTCGCCTGCGCAGCCCCTGTCGATGCTCGTGCTCCTCGTCCTCTTCGCGGTGGCTCGTCGGGCCCAGCTGCGCCGTCGCCTGACGCTCTTCGGCGCAGTCGCGGTGCTGGCGTTGCCGCTCGCCGCGCGCGCAGATGAGGCGCAGCAGGTCACCGAGACGTCCACGGCGCCTGCCGTTCCCTTCGCGCTCCGGCTTCGTCCCGCGGTGAGCCTTGGCGTCTCGGCCGAGCGTGGCGCTGGCGTGGTGTCGGTGGGCGTGCGGCTGCCGCTCCAGGGCCGCTTCGAGCTGTACGGGGACGTCGAGTTCAACCCGTGGTTCGACGCGCTCGCCGGCAAGGTGAGCGCAGGCGCTCTCAACTCTGTGGTGGGGGCCACGGTGCGCTGGGCGAGCGTCGGTGCCGTGGAGCTGCGTTCAGGCCTTGGTCTCGGCGTGAGCGTGTTGCTGCACGACACCGTCGCCGCCCGCGCCGGAGCCCTCGGCCCCTTCGCGCAGCTCGCCGTCATCAACGTGCTCATCCCCGGTCCCGGCTCGACGCGCTTCGAGGTGCGCCCCGATGCAGTGCTCAGCATTCCGTCGGTGCGCGGCGTGCCGCTCGTGTACCACCAGTACCGCATGGTTCTGACGATGCGCTTCTGAGGAGGGGAGACGCCGTTTGACGGGCGATGACGGACTTCGCCGGATGGTGTCGGGCCCGGAGCGGGCGTCCCCGAGGGGCCGAGCACCGGCCTGAGGATTGCTAAGGACTCCGACATGCGCACGATGCTGCTGGGGTCGATGCTGATGCTGGTGCTGAGCGGGTGTCTCACACGTTCGCGAGCGTCGCGTTGGCCGCAGCACACGAGGCGCTTCCGTGTCCTTCCCTGATGCAGGACGCCCACAGCGCCGGGCTCGACCAGCAGGCCGATGCGCGGTGGAACGAGGGTCAAACGCAGGCCATGTTCGGCGTGCTCCTCGGTGGCGGCGTCGGCTCGACGCAAGAGGTGGGCGCGCCGCGGCGCCGGATTTTCAAGGGCTGCGGCGTGCTGTTGCAGTGCGACGTCACGTACCCGATGCGGGATTCTCCTCGAGCGACGTGCGTGCGGCTCGAGCCGGAGGCCTTCACCGCTCAGCAAGAGGGGCTCTGATGACACGACACTCGAAGACGACTGGTGCTTGCTCGCCTCGTCGCGACTTGAAAGCACCGTGGCTCGCCGTCGCGGCGCTCGCGCTCCTCGGACAGGGCTGTGTCGAGGCGCTCGTCCTCGGTGGCGGCCTGGGCATGGAACACATCAAGAACACCGAGCGGCAGCCCACCATCACCTTCCACAACGGCTTGTCCGAGCCGGTCTGCGCCATCAACCTCTGGCGCGCGTCGCAGCCGGCCGCCGAGGCCGACGCCAACTGGCTCGAGCTCACCGACCTGACGCGGCTCGACCCAGGGCAGCAGGTCTCCGTCGGCATCCGTCCGCGGGACAGCGCCTATCAACTGCGCGCGCTGGGGTGCGGTGGCCGTGCGAGTTCTCTCTACAGCGTGTCGCTGTCCGAGCTCATTCCGGGGTCGAGGGTCACGCTCGGGGCGCCGCCGCCAACGCCAACGCCAACACCGACGTCGCCGCCCACGCTGCCGGCGGCGGTGGGGCTGTGAGTCACGGGTGTGTTGCGAACCTGAGGTTCACCATGCGAACAGTGGTGCTGGGGTCGATGTTGCTGCTGAGCGGGTGTCTTCGGTCTCGCGAGGCCGCGATGGCGGCGGCACAGGAGGCGCTCCCCTGTCCCTCGCTGACGCAGGACGGCCACAGTGCCCGGCTCGACCAGCAGGCCGATGCGATGTGGAACGAGGCGCAATCGCTGGCCACGATGGGCCTGCTCCTCGGCGGGGGCGGCGGCGGCAACGTGCAAGAGGTCGGCGCGCCCCGGAGACGGTTCTTCGAAGGCTGCGGCGTGCGGTTGCAGTGCGACATCACGTACGTGGTGCGAAATTGTCCTCGAGCGACCTGCGTGCGGGTCGAGCCGACGCCTTCCACCGAATCGCCGGGGCTCTGAGGACACGACCTGCAGCGGCCGCTGTCCGAGTCACCCGCGTTCGAGGCTCACGCTGGGCTACTTCGCAGCGGTCCAGCGGCTCTCGAGCACCATCTTCCCCGTGAAGCGCCACGGCGTCTTCCCCGGGCCCGGGTTGAAGGTGAAGTTCGCCGGCGCCTGCAGCGCGAGCGACGAGCGCCACGAGTCGGTCTTCACCGTGCCGCTCCAGACGAGCGTGAAGCTCTGGTCCAGCACGGGCATGACCTGCACCAGGCGCACGGCGTACGCGCCCGGCGTCTTCGTGCACTCCGCGGTGGCGTCGCTGAGCGGGGCCTGGTCGTCGCGGAGCGCCAGCAGCGCCATCACCACTTTCTGGGTGGCCTTCGCGACGGCCGCTCGAGTGGCCTCGTCGCAGGTGGCGCCCGACTTCGACGCCGCGATGATGGGGTCGACCCCGATGAGGGTGCTCGCGAGCGACGGGAGCCACGGAGGGCCCGCCTGGCGTTTCCCCGGCGTCAGCTCGGTCAACGCGGCTTCCCCGTAGCTGGGCTCGATGCGCCAGGAGCGCCCCTTCAAGCTCTGCGGACCCGACGTGATGGTGAGCGTGAGCTTGCGCACCTCGTCTTCGCCGGACTCGAGCACCTCGACGTCGAAGGTCAGCTTTCCGAGCTGCTTCGCGGGGTGCGCCTCGGTGTTCGAGGGCAGACCCGCCACCTTCGACTCGCGGACGTCGGTCACCGTCCACGTGAAGTGCGTATGCGCGGCGGGGCTCGCCGCGAGGACGACCAGGAGCGTCGTCAGCATCACAGCGCCAGCTCTGCCAGGCCGAGCCGCGCGAGCATGAAGTCAGGGTTCGCCTTCACGACCTCCTCGAGCTGCTGCTTCGCTTTCTTCGGGTCCTTGTTGTCCATCGACTCGAGGGCCTTCGCGTACTCAGCGACCGTCTTGAGCGGCAGCTTGCCCTTGGCTGACTTCGCGAACGCAGGGCGAGGTGTCGGCTTTGGTGGCGGAGCGAGCGCGGCCTTCGCAGCGGCGGCCACCAGCACCGCGTCGACGTCAGCGGCGAGCTTCTGCTCGAGCGGAAAGAAGTCGTCGGTCTTGCCCGAGGTGCCGACGCCCTTGAGCGTGGCCGAGGTCTCGACCTCGAAGACGCGCGCGTCGAGCCGCATGGTGCCGCCCATCACGAAGTAGCCGCCCACCACGATGAACTTTGCCTGGAGCAGCTTGCCGACCTGCAGCGCCGCGGCGGGATCGATTTTCTGCGTCTTCGCGAGGTTCAGCTCGGCGAGGGCCTCTTGCAGCTTCGCGCGCTCGACGACGCGGTACGCATCACGGCCGGCGAGGTCGGTGATGAGCATCTGCGTGATGCCCTTGCGCAGGGTGAGGAGCTCGTCGTCCTTCCCGTCGTAGTCGAAGTACAGGATGGCGACGGTCGGCGGCTCTGCAGCGAGCGCCACGCGCGCGAGGAACACCAGCACCAGCGACAGGAGGGTTCTCATTTCTTCACCTTGGACGCGTAGAGGGCGATGAGCTTGCGCATCACCGCTTCGTTCTTGTGCAGCGAGACGCGCCAGTCTTCGGGGTCGAGCTTCTTCAGGTCCTCTTCGCGCTCTTCGTCCCACTCGCGCATCGCTTCGGCGCGGTCGCGCGTTGCCTCGGCCTTCAGGGACATGAGGAGCCCGCGGCAATACGACTTCGGGTAGTCGTCGGTCGGGTAGCGCGCGATGAAGTACTCACACGCTTTGGGAATGTTCTCCCACTGCGTCGGGTCCCCGGTGTGGCGGTAGACGATTTGAAGTCCGCCCATCGCGACCGCGGGCAGCCCATTCACGGCTGGCGGCGTCAGGTCGTTCTCGGCGAGCCAGAGGAGCAGCTCGACCTTGCGCTTCTGCTCGTCGGTCTTCCCTTCCTGCAGTTGGCTCAACAGCGTCGCCACCTTCTGGGGAAAGTCCTTCGCCTTCGGGTCGAGCGCCTTCCGCATCGCGTCGGCCGTCTGCACCTTCGCGTCGTCGTCGCGCTTGAAGATGACGGCGAGGCGCTCGGTGGCCGTCTTCGCCGCGCGGTAGTTCGGGTCCGCCGCGAGCGCTGCCTCGAAGTGCGCGCGGGCCTTCGCTTCGTCGCCAGCGTCCTTCGCGGTGAGGCCGGCCGCGTAGTTCGAGAACGCGTCGAAGCTCTCGGTGGCGTTGCTGCGCAGCTTCGTCTTCTCGGTGAGCTGCAGCTTCACGTCGAGCGCCTTGATGAGCAGCTCCACCAGCTCCTTCTCGAGCGCGAAGAACTCGTCCTTCTTCCCTTCGACCTTCTCGCTGAACATCACCTTGCTGGCCGGCACGTCGAAGAGCCGCGCGTCGAGGCGCATCGTCTCGGCCGACACGACGTAGCCACCGACGAGCAGGTAGCGGGCCGAGAGTCCCTTGCCCAACTTGAGCGCGTTCTTCGGGTCGATGAACTTCGTCTTCGACAGCTTGAGCTCGTCGAGCGCGAGGTTGAGCTTGTCGCGCTCCACCAGTTGCAGCGACTGCACGTTCGAGAGGTCGGTGATCAACATGTCGGCGAGGCCGCGCGCGAGCGGCTCGTAGCCCGCCTCGAGCGAGTTGTTGTCGAAGTACGCGATGGCGACCGACAGCGGTTTGTCCGCCAGGGCACCGCAGCTGAGCAACGCGCTCACCATGAGAAAGATTCGAGCCATGCGCCGGGCTTGTACTTCATTCGGTGACGATCGTTCGAGTCAGAGGGGTTGCGCGCGGAACGTCGGTACGTGAGGGTTCGTCGCGGGGGCATGGGTGTGACGACCGACTTCACGTTCCGAACGATGTTCGAGCAGTCGCCTGCCTTGTGCCTGCTGCTCGACACGCGCTTCTTCATCGTCGCCGCGACCGACGCGTACCTCTCCGCCACGATGACCGTGCGCGACCACATCGTCGGGCGTTCGCTCTTCGACGTCTTCCCCGACAACCCCGACGACCCGGCCGCTGATGGCGTGCGCAACCTGAAGGCCTCGCTCGAGCGGGTGCGCACGACGGCTCGCGCCGACGCCATGGCCGTGCAGAAGTACGACGTGCGCCGGCCCGAGGCCGAGGGTGGGGGCTTCGAGGTGCGGCACTGGAGCCCACGCAACTGGCCCGTCCTCGAAGGCGGCGCCCTGGCCTTCATCGTTCATCAAGTCGAAGACGTGACGGCACTCATGCAACTGCGCGAGCGGGCCGACAACCAGAGCTCGCTCAATGACGCGCTGAAGACCCACGCTGGCCGCATGGAAGCCGAGGTCGTCAACCGCGCGAAGGAGCTGCAGGTGACGAACACCCAGCTGCGCGCCGCCGAAGAAGAGCTGCGGCGCTTCAACGAGGAGCTCGAACAACGCGTTCGAAGCGAGAGTGAAGCGCGCGCACGCGCCGAGGATCAGTTTCGCCAGGCCCAGAAGATGGAAGCGGTTGGGCTGCTCGCGGGCGGCGTCGCGCACGACTTCAACAACCTGCTGACGGTGATGCTGAGCTGCAGCGCGCTGGTGCTCGAGGAGCTTCATGAAGGCCACGCCGCGCGCGCCGACATTCTCGACATCGAAGAGGCCGCGCGCCGTGCCGCCGGGTTGACCAGACAGCTGCTCGCCTTCAGCCGTCGCCAGGTCTTGAGCCCGACGACGCTCAGCCTCAATGACGTCGTGCTCCAGTCACAGCCGCTGTTGCGTCGGCTGCTGGGTGAAGACATCGAGCTCGCCTCGGTGTGCGCGAAGGAACTCTCGGCGACGCGGGCCGACCGCGGCCTCATCGAGCAGGTGTTGATGAACCTGGTCGTCAACGCGCGCGACGCCATGCCTCGCGGTGGCACCATCACCATCGAGACGTCCAACCTCGAGCTCGACGAGAACTCGGGTGGCTGCCTCGGCGCTGCGCCCGGGCGGTACGTGATGCTGGCCGTCACCGACACCGGCTGCGGCATGACGGAAGACACCAGGGCGCGCCTGTTCCTGCCCTTCTTCACCACCAAGGCCGTCGGCCGCGGCACGGGGCTCGGCCTCTCGATGGTGCACGGCGTGGTGAAGCAGAGCGGCGGTGAGCTGCTCGTCTATTCCGTGCTCGGCAAGGGCTCGACCATCAAGGTGTGCCTGCCCCGTGAGGCGAGGGTCGTCGAGGCCGAGGCCGGCGTTGCGTCGGTGGTCGAACCCCTGCCTCACGTTCGCCTGCTGCTCGTCGAAGACGAAGAGGCGGTGCGCTCGGTCGCCGTTCGAATCCTCAAACGCGAGGGCGTGTCGGTCATCGCAGCGTCGTCGCCGCTGGAGGCGCTCGAGCTCTGTCGCGACGAGGCCACCCAATTCGACGTGGTGTTGACCGACGTGGTGATGCCCTCGATGGATGGGCCGACCTTCATCGAGCGCCTGGCCGAGGTGCGCAGCGACTTCAGGGTGGTGTTCATGTCGGGGTACACCGGCGGCGCGCTCGTTCACCAACACGTGCTCGCGTCGAACGCGACCTTCTTGCAGAAGCCCTTCACGCCCGCGCAGTTGCTGGGTCGGCTGCGAGAGGCGTTGAGCGCGCCGATGTGGGGCCCGACGTCGGCCGCCGGAACACGTCGCTCGTCTTGAAGTGCAGACGGCGGTCGACGCGGCCAGCCGTCAACGAGCCCGGCCGAGCGTGCTAATCATCGCCCTCATGCGTCTGCTCGTCGTGGTGCTCGCCTTCAGCTCCTTCGCCTGCACGAAGCCGCCTCCTGTTGCGCCCGCCATCGACACCAACGCGACCGTGCGCTTCGTCACCGCGCCGATGGACGGCGTCGTCTCGACCATCATGGCTGAACAGCTCGCTCGCTCGAAGGCCGAGAACCGCCGCGTGCTGCTCTACGCCGGCGCGTCGTGGTGTGAGCCGTGCCGCTTCTTTCACGAGGCCGTCGACCGTGGAGAGCTGACCGGCAAGCTGGGCGCCATCGACCTCGTCGCCTTCGACGCGCAGGTCGACGCCGAACGAATGCTCCTGTCGGGCTACGAGTCGCAGTTCATTCCGCTCTTCGCGCTGCCCAACCCCGACGGCAAAGCGAGCGGCCGGCACATCGAGGGTTCGACCAAGGGCCCCGCGGCGGTGAACGACGACCTCATCCCGCGGCTCAAGGAACTGCTGGCCGACGCGAAGGTGAAGTGAAGACACCCGAGTCGAGCGCATTTCAGGCGACCCTCGAGCGCGTCATCGACGAGGAGCGCGTGGCGTTGGCGACCAGCGTCGGCTGGGTCCGCCTGGTGGTGACGGTGGCCATCTGCACGTTGACGCTGCGGCCGCTGTGGACGGGAAACGGCGTCGGAAACCTCGGGCCCACCTTCTTCACCAGCCTCGTCTCACTGGCGGCGGCCATCATCGTCGTCGTGTTGCTGAGGCGAGGGCTGCTCGACCGCCGCGCCGGCTGGGTCGCGCTCGTCGTCGACGCGCCGCTCATCGCCACCGCGCAGTTGCTCCAGACCGCGCAGCTCAATGGGCTCGCGTTCGGCATCACCAACACCCTGGGGTTGATGTCGGGGTTGATTGGTTTGTCTGCGCTGTCGCTCGACCGCCGCGTCGTGGTCGGCACGTTCCTCGTGATGCTGGTTCCGCTCGGCTACCGCATGCGGCTCGTCGAGAACGTCGACATGTTCTACCTGCTGCCGGTCTTCGGCGTGGCGGGGCTGACCGCGGTGCTCCTCGTGCTCATCGGGCGTATTCGCGGCCTCATCCGCTCGGCGCGCTCGGCAGACCTGATGGGGAAGTACCTGCTGGGGAAACGCGTCGGGCGCGGCGGCATGGCCGAGGTCTTCGAGGCGACCTACTCGCCCGAAGGCGGCTTCGAGCGGCGCGTCGCGGTGAAGCGCATTCTGCCCAGCCAGCTCGACAACACCGAGATGGTCGAGCTGTTTCGCCGCGAGGCCGAGCTGGGCGCGCTGCTCAACCACCCGGGCATCGTGCAGGTGCTCGACTTCGGGCGGCACGAGGGCTCGTGGTTCCTCGCGATGGAGTTCATCGACGGCGTCTCGCTGCGAGACCTGCTGGTCGACGTGCGCGCGCGCGCCGCGCCGTTGCCGCTCGAGGTGGTGACGCACGTCGCGGCGCAGCTCGCCGAGGCGCTCGACTACGTGCACACCCGCGCTGGACCAGACGGTCGGCCACTCCAGCTGGTGCATCGCGACCTGAACCCGCCGAACGTGATGCTGACGCAGGCCGGAGAGGTGAAGCTCGCCGACTTCGGCATCGCGCTGGCCGTGACGCGGGAGCGGCTGACGGCGACCGGCATCATGCGGGGCAAGCTCGGCTACGCGTCACCGGAGCAGCTCGTCGATGCGCCGTTCGATGGCCGCGCCGACCTCTACGCGCTGGGCGTGACGCTGCACGAGTGTCTGACGGGCGTGCGGTTGTTCTCGGCCACGTCCGACGTCGAGCTGATGCGCATGTGCATCGAGAAGCCGGTGGAGCGCCCCTCGTCGGTTCGCGCCGACGTGCCGCCAGAGCTCGACGCCATCGTGATGGGCCTGCTCGAGCGCGACCTGGAGCGGCGCACGCCGTCGGCCGCGACCCTGCGTCGCCAGTTGCTGACGGTGCCGCCCTCGTTGCTCGACCTGCAGCGTGCCAGGGCGATGCTCGTCGAGCGGGTCGCCCTGGTGAAGGCGTCAGCGCCGCCGAGCAGCCCGCTCGCCGCCGTGTCGAGCCCGGCGGAGCAGACCGCGACGGTCGAGCAGCCCGCGCCGCCGGCCCCGGAAAACAAACGGCTCCGCCCGCCCTGACGGAATGCGCCGCGTGCCCCCAATCACCTGAGATGCGCCTCCCAACTCCGGAGTCGGCACTCGAGAGGCGCGGGCTATGGTGTCCTGATGCGGTGGTGGGTGGGGATGTTCCTGCTGATGGTGGCGTGTGAGACGCGGCTCGACGTTGCCGACTCACCGCCGTGTTCCGCGTGCGCTGGCTGCTGCGACTTTGGCCGGTGCGTGCCGCTCGCGCTGCAGGACTCGAGCTTCTGTGGAACGACGGGGCCCTGTCAGACGTGCTCGGGGCGCTGCCTCGACGGGTTCTGCAAGCCGCCCTCGACGTGCGGCGACTGCGCCGGCTGTTGCTCCGGGAGCTTCTGTGTCGCGGGGAACAGTGACGTCGCGTGCGGCACTCGGGGCGACTCGTGTCTGGCCTGTCCCATCGAAGCGCGCTGCGTCGCTGGAGCGTGTGTCGCCTGCTCGCCGGCCACCTGCAACGGCTGCTGCTTTGGCGGCACGTGTCGCTCGGGCACGGAGCCGGTGTTGTGTGGCCGCGGTGGCGCTGCCTGTCGGGCCTGCAATACCTGCATCGGAGGCGTCTGCCAGTGACCGGCGCGCTCCTCGGCCTCGTGCTCGCTTCGACGTGGACGCTCTCGGTTCGACGCGACGAGCCCGCGGCGAGCTGCCCCGACGAGAGTCGGCTGCGCCGCTCCATCGCCGAGCGCCTGGGCAAGGACCCGTTCCTCGAAGCACCGCCGGTCCGGCCCGCGACGTCGCCCGACGACGAGCTCAGCAATCCGTTCGCGCCCGGCCCGAAGCCCGCTCCGCCTGCACTCCACCGGACGCTCGTCGTCCTCTTTTCGCGCACCGCGCTCGGGCACGTCGCCCAGGTGTCCCTCGTCGGCCTCGACGGGAAAGAGACGGGCAGGCGCGAGCTGACATCGACGGCGTCGGACTGTGGCGAGCTCGCTGGCGCTGTGGTGCTCGCGGCAGCCATCGTCATCGACCCGATGGTGATGACGCGCGCCGAGCCGGTGCGAGTCGAAGATGCTGGTGTGAAGGACGAGTGGGCGGCGCCGCCGCTGAGCCGTCCTCCCGATGCGCCGCGACCTCCTCCGGTGACGAGCAGGCCGCTCCCCCCGCCGACGGCACTGCCTCCGCTGGCGACCGCGCCTCCAACGCTGACGTTGCAGCCGCCCATCACGAAGAAGCCGGAGCCTCTGGTGCTGCACGCCATCTTCGTGGGGCTCGGTGGTGGCGTCTCGCTCGGTCAGGTGCCCGGCGTCGCAGCCCTCGGCCAGGTGCACGGCAGCTGGGGCACCCGCAACACGCTGCTGACGGCCCGCCTCGGTGCGACGACGCCGGGTGGCGTGACGGTCGGTGCGGGCAGCGTGCGCGCGTTGCTCCTCGATGGTGGCGTCGAGGGGTGCGCGAAGTGGTTGGTGTTCGGCGTGTGCCTGAGCGGCGACGTGGGCAGCGTGCAGGCGTGGTCGGTCGATTTGCCAAACCCCAGGCCGCAGGGCGCGCTCTTCTTCGGCGTCGGCGCGGGGGTGCTCCTCGATATTCCTGCGGGCGACCTGGTGCGCGTGCGGCTGAACGCCACGGGGCTCGTGCAACCTCGCGTCGTCCTCACGGTGGGCGGCGTTCCCGTGTGGCAGTCGTCGCAGTTCGCTTTCACTGCGGTGCTTTCGCTCCACTTCAAGGTCTGGGGCGACGTGCTGCCGTAGTCGTGCGCGTGCCGGGAGAACGAGCCCAGGCGTGCAGCGGTGGAGTCGTCGCAGTTCCCCTTCAGCGCGGCGCGTTCGCTGCACTTCAAGGTCTGGGGCGACGTGCTGCCGGAGTCGGCCGAACTTCGTCACGCAGCGACTGCCGAGCGAATAGGGTGCCGCGCCGATGGAGCCGCGCCCCACACCCACCCGTGCGGACTTCAACCGGCTCTACGAGGCCGAGTTCGACTACGTGTGGAGCACGCTCCGCCGCCTCGGCATCTCGGAGGCGAACGTCGAGGACGTGGCGCACGACGTCTTCATCACCGCGTGGAAGAAGCTCGCCGACTACGACCCCACCCGGCCGCTGCGGCCCTGGCTCTTCGGCATCGCCTACCGCGTCGCGTCCGACTTTCGTGACCGCGCCTGGCAGAAGCGCGAGGTCGCCGACGCGGAGCCCGACTCGGTCGATGAGCGGCCGACACCGGAGGGCCAACTCCAGACGAAGCAGGCGAAGCAGCTGGTGCTCGCGGCGCTCGAGTCGATTCCCATGGAGCGCCGCGGCGTCTTCGTCATGCACGAGCTCGAGGGCCATGGCATTCCCCAGGTCGCCGAGGTCCTCTCGGTGCCGCTCAACACGGCGTACTCACGGCTTCGCCTCGCGCGTCGTGACTTTCAGCAGGCAGTCGAGAGACTGCGAGGTGCGTCATGACGCCAGATGACCTCGAGCCGATGTCCGCGGACCTCACGTCGTTGCTCGACGCAGAGAAGCCCATCACGGCGGCCCCGGCTGGTGCGAAGGCGAAGCTGCTCGCGCGGCTCTCGGCAGACCTGTTCGACGGGCCAGGTGGAGACGGTGGTGGTGAGGGGTCTGATGGTGGCGCTGGTGGTGCGGCTCCGTCGACGCCTGCAGGTGGAGGCGTGGGCGCGAGCGCGGGCACCGGCGCCGTGGGTGCGACGGCCTCGGGCGTCGTGGCCAAGGCGGTCGTCGCCAAGCTCGTCGTTGGCGCCAGCGTGGCGTCGCTGGCCATCGGTGGCGTCATCGGCGCAGGGGTTCACTCGGCCGTCACCACGCCGCCGCCTCCTCCTCCGCCCATCGTTCGGCTCGCGCCGGTCGAACCTGCACCCGTCGCCGTTCCCGTCGCTGATCCGCCCCCCGCGCCGCCGCCCGTCGTCGAAGCGGTCCCGCCTGCCGTCGAGCCCAGACCCGCGCAGCCTCCGGGGTCGAAGCTGTCGGCCGATGAGCAGCTCGCCCTCGAGAAGAGCTACGTCGAGCAGGCGCGCGCCGCGATGGCGAGGAAAGACGTCGACGCCGCGTTGGATGCGCTGGCTCAGCACGAGCGGCGCTTTCCGAAGGGCCAGCTCACCGAAGAGCGACTGGCGCTGAAGGTGATGGCGCTGTCGAGCGCTGGCCGCTCCATCGAGGCGAAGAACGTCGCGGCTGAGTTCCGCCGCCGCTTCCCCACGGGGCTCTTCCGCGCCGCCGTCGACGACGCCTCGCCGGAGTGATTCTCCAGAAGGAGTCGGGCGTGCCTCGCGACGAGACGTTCATGCCCAGGTTCCTCGACGAGGCGGAGCACCCCGGGCTTGAGGCGTGACGGATTGAGAGGGGTGCCCCCAATGACTGGGTATGAACGCACGTCACGTCACGCTCCTGCTCGTCTTCGTCACCACCGCGCTCGCGCCGAGTTGCAAAGGCAGGGCGCGGTTCAAGCCTCGCGCGAGCAGCTTCTCGCGTTCACTCAGCACCCCTGACTTCCGTGCGCCGCGCTCCTTCGACGTCGACGACCTCTCGTCTGCATCCGACCGGCAGGTCGACGCGCTGCTCCGCCGCGAGCTGGAGCGAGAGCTCGCGCGCACGGGCCTGAAAGACGAGCTCACCACTGCGCTGGAGAGCACCGTCGAGCGTCACTGTGCGACCACCTCGAAGCCCCGGTACCTCGAGCCACAAGGGGCCGGGCTCCAATCGCTGTTCCGCACGACGCGTCGGGTGAACGCGCCATCCGACGTCAGCGTTCCGCCGGCGACGACCGTGATGGGCCTGCCGGTGCACGTGATGGTGACGGACGCCGAGGACCCGCGATGGTGCGCCGATGGTGACGCAGCGCTGGTGCGTGACGTCGCGCGAACGCAGGGCCCGGCGCGTGCGTCGCTGGTGAAGGTCGCGCCCGGAGCGTGGCTGGTGCTCACGAGCCGCGGCGCCGTGCCGGCCTCGAGCGCCCTGGTGTCGGAGTCGTTCCTCTCGTCGCTCGGAGTCGGCAGCCTCGTGGCCTTCGCGCCGACCGACCACGCGATTGCGCTCGCCGACGCGTCGAAGCCCGAGGCGATTCGTCAGGCCGCGAAGGCCCTGTGGGGCCACGTCGACGTCACCGGGAACGACGGCGTGCTGCAGGCGCAGCCGCTGGTGCTGACGAAGGGTGAGTGGCGCGCGTGGAAGCCGACGAGCACTGCCGCAGAGGTCGCGATGCTTCGACGGCTGACGGACGAGCTCGAGACGAAGATGGCTGCCGACCTCACGACCGACCTCATCGAGACGGCTGAAGCCTTGCGACTCGTTTCGGGGTCGGGTCTGCCGCCGCTCGACCTCGTCGACGGCGTGAAGACGTCGCGCCTGGTGGATGAGAAGCGCCGCGTTCGGGTCATCGTCGACCTCGACTCGGAGGACGCGCAGGTCATCGGCCGCGCTGACGTCGTGAAGCTCTCCTCGGAGGCCGGGCAGGACCTCGAGGCGGAGTGGGCAGCGTTTTCGTCGACAGCTGGAGCGAGGCTCACGCCCGTGAAGGTCGACGGTGTGGTGGTGCCGAACGTCTTCCGGCTCGCGCCGTCGTTCACCTGGCCTTCGGGCGCGCCGCTGCGTCTGTCCACTCGCGCCGGCCGTCACCCGCAGCTCAGCGTCGACTGATCGTCAGTCTTCGAAGCAGTACAACGACAGGTCGTTCGCGCACGAGTTGGTGTCACTCAGCGCGGTCCAGTCACCGCCTTGCCCGTACACGGTGCCGATGGTCGCTCGGAAGCTCGAGGACGACTCGGTCCAGTTGGCGCAGGTGCTCTGCGGTTGGTCGAACGCGGTGACGGGCAGCGACATGCCCGTGGCCTGCGTGCCGGTGAACACGTTGCGCCCACCAGGTGAGATGCCCGCGTTCGTGCCGAGCTCGGTTCGGTCGATGGGGAGCAGCGGCGCCGAACGGAGCGCCGCCCGGCTGGTGAAGACCTGCATCCGCCGGCCACGGTCGTTCACGCCAGGCAGGTACCAGGGCCCGTTGCTGACGAAGCGGTCGGCGGCGTGCACGTACACGGCGACCCTGCGCGTCGAGTCCCACTCGTTCGTCGACAGCCACGCCTTGAAGCGGCCTGGGAGAGTGCCCGCTCCGGCTGCGGCTTCGCACAGGCGGTCGGCTCCGACGAGCCCGCCCAGGTTGCCCTTGAAGGTGGTGCGCGTGACGAAGACGACCTTCGCGCCCACCGGCAGCGGCTCGACCTCGCACGTCGCGTTGGTGCAAATCCGGGAGCTGCCGCAGTCGGCGCACTGTTCTCCCGCCCGGCCGCACGCCGAGTCCGACGCTCCCTCGAGACACCTCTCGCCCTGGCAGCATCCGCTGCAGGTGGAGGGTCCACAGGCGACCTTTGGTGGTGGCTCGAGCACCGAGCCGCAGGCCGCGCTGACGAGGCAGAGGGAAAACCAGAGGGAGCGCATGAAAACGTCGCTTTCGTGACGGAACCGCCGAGGCCGCCCCAACTACAGGCATTCCCGGCGCGACACGAGGCCGGGCTCACGCACGCACCCTGGAGCACCACATGTCCGCCACCTTCTCTGACCGCGCCTTCGAGCTTCAGCAACAGGGCTGCGACCCCGACGACATCGCCAGCCAACTGCAACGCGAAGGCGCCTCGCCTGGCCTCGCGCGCATCTGCGTGGGTGACCTCGACTGGCGCGGTGAGGAGCAGACGCCGCAAGACGACGCAGGCATCGCGATGCTCTGGCTGGTGGGAGGGGTGGCGCTCACTGCGGTGACGTTCCTGCTCGCGGCGAACGGCGGGAAGTTCATCATCGCCATCGGCCCCATCGCGTACGGGCTGAGCCGGCTGCTGCGGCGCTGAGCGTCGTTCAGGCCTTCGGCTTCGAGTGAAACGGCAGCGTGTAGCCGAACGAGAGCAGCGACTTTGCGGACGCCGTGAAGCCTGCCGCGTCGGGAATCTCCCAGCCGAGCGCGTCGGCGATGCGGGCAATCTGGTTGAAGCAGTACGCCACCCACACCGCTTCTTTCGCCGCGGCTTTCGTCACACCCGCCACCTTCAGCAGCCGCGCATCATCGGCCGTCAGCGCGTCGGGCGTCAGCGTCAGCTTCTCGAGATACGCGAGCATCGCGCGCAGCGGTGGAGCGATGGGCGCCACGCGGTAGTCGGCCAGGACGGCCGCCGTCAGTTCATCTCCGAGCTCGTGCGACGCGACCGCGCCGTGGGCACCGGTTCAAAATCGACAGCGATTGAGGTTCGAGACGAAGGCCGCGAAGAGCTCGCGTTCACCGACGCTCCAGGCCGAGGGCCCGCGCATGACTGTCTGAAGCACGTCGTTGAAGCGGTCGCCCCAGTAGTCGCGGCGGTAGAGCAGGGTGCGCACCACGTCGGGTGGGTTGCGTCCGCCCATCACGCGCATGAGGCCGAGCACGAAGCGCTCGCGGAGCCCGTGGCCGTGCGCCACCTTCGGCAATCGAATCGTCGTCATGGCTCGTCTCCAAAGGCGTCGTCGATGGCGCGCAGGCCGGCGTCGAGTCGTCGCTTCGCTGCGCCCTGTGCCGCACACACTGTCAGCTCGAAGAGCGCGTCGTCGCTGTGTGAGGTGCGGAGGGAATCGACCTGCTCCGTCGTCACCTTGTACGCGGCCTGGTCGATCTGCCGAACGTACTGGCCGAGCGGGCCGTCGCCTTCCGCGCGCGTGGCTTCTTCGCGTTGCGCGCGGGTGGTCTCGCCCGGACGTTCGAGGAGCGAGCGCTCGAGCCTCGCTGCGAGGGTGAGTGTTTCAGTGGTCACGGGGAGGAACACTCTGGCATGACTTCGAGGTCCATGACCTCTCGCTCCCTCGACATCCTCACTGACGCGTGTGGTGACCTGCCTGTCGTCATTCGCAAGATGTTCGGCGGCCACGGTTTCTTCGCGCCGAACGGAGGCATGTTCGCGGGCATCGTCACCGACGATGAAGTCATTCTGAAGTTGGTGGACGGGCCGGCGCGCGACGAGCTCATCGCCGAAGGCGGGCACCCGTGGGTGTACTCGGGGCAGGACAAGCCGATGACGATGTCGTCGTGGATCGTCGTGCCGGAGCGTTTCTATGACGACCCGGAGGCGTTCATGACGTGGGCCGCGCGCGCGTTCGAGCTGGCGCCACCGAAGAAGGCGAAGCCCGTGAAGAAGGCCGTCAAAGCGCCGCCGAAGAAGGCCCTGCTGCCCGTGAAGACGAAGGCGGCAACGAAGGTCAGCGCGCCAAAGAAGAAGCAGACGAAGGCGAAGAAGCCTTCACGGTCTCAGAGACTGAAGTAGGTGAAGCGGGTATTTTTCGGCACTTGCGCGCGGCCTTGCGTGAACTCGCGGAGCGACTCACCACGCTCCCCACACTGCTGCGCGAGCTCGGGCTGCCACGCGAGACGTTGGATTTCCCCGGCCTCGGGCTGCACCACACCGAGGCGCGGCTGCGCGACTGGGGCCTCTTGTGAAGCGTGAAGAGCTCGTGGCGATGGGCCCGCTGCAACGCAAGGCGCTGCTCGAAGACGTGGCGACGCTGGTCCACTCGGGCGAGTGGCGGTTCGGTGACGCAGTGCGGTTCCTGCGAGCCGTCGTGCTCCGGAAGAATCGTGAGACCTTCGCGCGCCTGGTCGGCATCTCTGCAGCCGCGCTTCAGAAGCTCGAAGACCGGGCCGATGCCAACCCCACGCTGGACACGTTGAACCGCGTCGTGCGGCCCTTCGGTGGCGCCGTGGGTCTGGTGTTCCCGCGCATGGAGCCGCCACCGGTCGCGACCGTCGACCTCGAGCAGCGACACGCGTCGTTGAGAGCGGCGCTGGCCGGCACCAAACGACGGAAGCGGACGAAGGACTGACCGCTCTCAGGGAGCGCCGCAGCCGACGAGCGCCTCGAGCCTCAACGTCTGCCCCATCACCTGCGTACAGCTCGCGCCGCGGAACACGAGCTCGCCGTTGGGCCGGTCAGTCCAATTCCAACCAAATTGCCCGGTCGGGTCGAACGGCACCACGACGCCATTCACCTCGACGCGGATGCTGCCGGTCGCGTTGGGCACCGAGCTGGTGAGGAAGGTGCAGCGCGCGACCTGGTCTCGAATCGCCGAGAAGGCACGCGCGAGCTCGGCGGCGCTGGCGGCCGAGTAGTACTTCGTGGTGCCCGGAAGCGCGCGGCCACCCGCGACGGCCATGCGGTCGAGCGCCTGGGTGAAGACCGCGCCTGGCGCCTCGATGCCGATGACGTACGTGGGAATGCCAGCGTCAGCGCCTGCACGCACGCGCTCGACCGAGCGGTCGTCGTCCACACACTCCGCAGCGGTGCACGGAGGCATCACACAGAAGCAGGCCCGTGGGTCGAGCGAGAAGTTGCAGTTCGGCACGCCGTCGGTGGCGAGCACGAGCGCGCGCGCCGTCGAGCCGGTACGGCGGCCCTGCAGCGAGGTGAAACCTGCTTGCAGCGCGTCGGCCGTCGGCGTGCCGCCTGCTGGCTCCGTGTTGTCGAGCGTCTGCAGAATCGTCGCGACCTGACCGAGCGCGGGCTCGGGGTTCGGCCGGACGAAGGACGAGCACGATTGTTGAGGGCTCACTGGATAGAGGAGGAGGCCCAGCGCCATCGTCTGGTCGACGGCTGGCAGCGTCGCGCGCAACGAGGAACGCAGCGCGTCCCACTTGGTGAGGGCCCCGGGCAGCGACTCGTTCATCGAGCCGGACTTGTCGAGCACCAGCACCACGACCGGCGTCGCGGGTGCGAGCGTGAAGCGGCCCTCGACACACGGCTTGGTGCCTGCGTCGACACCAGCATCGAAGCCGGCGTCGAACCCAGCATCGACTCCAGCGTCGCGGCCCGCGTCAGGTCCGGCGTCGCGCCCTGCATCGACGGGCATGGGGAGAATTTCGAAGCGCACGAGCTCGGTGCGCCCGCACGTCGACGCCGCCGCAACCGTCATCACCAGGCAGAGCCACGCGCGTCGCACGGCAGGCACTCAAGCCCTGCAGGCTGCGCGTGACAAGTTGGCGACCGGTGTGCGGCGCCGAAACTCCGTCGATCCCCACCCAGCTCGCCCACCACCTCGGCGCGATGGCTCGGCTCGTCGTTCCCGCGGGCTCCGCTCAACGACCTCTCTCGTCCCGGCTCGGCGCTCGACCCCTGGCCCGTATGCTGCTTGGTTCTTGTGCTCCGTTTGTCCGATCGCCGACCGAGCACGAGGAACCTCAAGGCCGCACCCTCGAATGGGGCCGCATGAACACCTGCATCGTCGTTGTTCGTCAGGGCCGACGGTCGATCCATGTTGCAGGCGCCGACCTCTTCTCAACCCTGCTCAGAGGCCCAGCGTCGCTCGACGAAGTCGCCGTGCTGGACACGGTCCCTGAGCTGCCGAAGAAGCTCCAGGCCGGATGGCTCGCAGACCTGGACGCTCGTCGCGTCGTTCTCTACCACTCGAGCAAAGGTGACGTGCTGCTCCCGCCCATCGAGCAGTTCGCGCAGGTCTCCGCGTGCTGGACCGGGTTTGCCGTGCGCTGGACCGACGATGACGCCGGCGCCCTCGGCGCGTACCTGGATGGCGACCACCACCTCTTCGACGAGTCCCCGACGTCAGACGAATCGGCCCCGTCACCTCACCTCGAGTCGTTGCTCGAGGAAGAAGCTGAGCTTCCTCGGCTGCCACGAGAGAGGAGCGGGTTGTTCGATACGGTGACCATGGTCGGTGCGTTCCTCTTCGTCGTGCCTCTGGCGTTGCTCGCACGACTCTTGTCGTTGCCCTTTCGACGGAGAATCCGAGAACGGCTCGAGGCTGCCAGCCTCGAGGAGCGAGCCAGCGCCGCTGCGTCGCTCGAGAGAGAGCTCGCAGCCCCCGAAGCGAAGGGGGTGACGGCAGACGCGCACTTTCACCGCGGCCTCGCGTTCCTGAAGGCCGGCCGCTGGCTCGAGGCCGAGCAGGAATTCGACGCGAGCGTCGCCTTGTTCGAAGCGGGAGAAACCACGAACACGGTGATGCTTGCCCGAGCGCTCCACAATCGGAGCGTCGCCCGCACGCTGCTTCACCTGCCGGCGCTTGCTGCCCGCGACAGCGATCGCGCCAGGCACCTCGACGCGTCAGTTGGCGTCACCACGCGCCCACGGTGGATAAGCACCTTGTCCGTCGTCGCCCGACTCTTTCGAGAGTTTGCAGGGCTGACCGCCTGAGTTCGCATGGCAGCCCCAGCGCGCGACGGGTGGCCCTTCTCCTCGAGCCTGTTCGAATCGTGGCCGGCTCCGGCATCGGCCGCGTGTCTCTGCTGCGTCGCGCTCCGCCATGCGCGATGAGCGCGGAGTCAGCGTTCGCGACCCAACGCTGCGACGAGGCGCGCGCGTGACGCCGCCAGCGTGAACGTCGCCTGCGCTACCTGCGCGCCTGCCTGCGTGAAGGCCACCTGCGCGTCGGACAGCTCGATGACGCTCCCCGCGCCGGCCTGGTACCGGCCCTCGGCGAGGCGCAGTCGTTCTGCCGCTGCGGCCTTCGCTTCGTTGGAGACCTCGACCGCCTCTTTCGACGCGTGCACGTCGAGCTGTGCCTGCTCCACGTCGAGGCGCACCTGTTGGGTGAGCGTGTCGACCTGCGCCTTCACCACCGCGAGCGTCGCCTCGGCCTCGGCCTGCTGCGCCTGCGTGAGCCCGCCCTGGTAGAGCTGCCACGAGAGCGCGAGCTGCCCACTCACGTTCGGCACCACCGCGTTCAGCTGTCGAGCCTGCGCGTTCGCCGACACCTGCGCCGAGAGCGTGGGCCAGTACGTGCCCTTCACCGCAGCGAGGGAGAGCTCCTGCGCCTGCACCTGCGCCTCGAGCTGCGCCGACTCGGGCCGCGCGCGCACGGCTTCGGTCACCAGGGTGTCGAGCGGCGCGTCTTCATCGGCCGACGCGGCCGGCGGTGCATCGAGGAGCGCTCCCCGCACCGGCCCCTTCATGCCCATCGTCTGCGCCAGCCGCGCGCGCGCGAGGGCCGCTGAGTTCTTCGCGTTCACGAGCGCCAGCTTCGCGTTGGCCAGCTCGGCGCGTGACTGCGCGACGTCAATCTCTGGCCGTGCGCCCGCCGACACGAAGGCCTGAATCTGCGTCAGGTGCGCGCGCGTGTTGTCGAGCGACGCCTGCGCCACCGCGACGAGCTCGTCCTGCGCGCGCGCCGCGAAGTAGCTGGTGCGCACGTTGAGCGCCGTCGTCAGCTCGAGGCTCCGTGTCTGCGCGGCCTGCCCCTCGGCGGAGCGCTTCGCCGCCTGGTGCCGGTTCCACGTCGTGAAGAAGTCCCAGACCATCATCTGCGCGGTGACGTTGCCGGTGAAGAAGTCGAAGGAGTCGAGGTTGATTGACGACGCGCCCGCGAGGCTCGACGGCAACGCGCCCGGGCGCGCGACGAAGTTCGCGGTGGAGCGGCTGTACGCGAGGCCGAGGCTCACCTGAGGAAGGAGCGCTGCAAACGACTCACGGGCGCGGGCCTGCGAGGCCGTCTCTTGTGCACGGGCGGCCTTGAGCGCGGGCACCTGCTCCATCGCCCTCGCGAGCGCCTCGTCGAGTGACAGGCTGTCGTCCGCGAAGACAGGAGCCGCGACCAACAGCGTGAGGACGACTCCCTTCATTCGAACCTCAACGCGGTGATGGGGTCCATGCGCGAGGCCTTGAGCGCCGGGTAGAGCCCGAAGCCGACCCCGACGATGCCGCTGAAGCCCGTCGCCAGCGCCACGATGTCGGCGCGCACCACCATTGGCCAACCGAACTGCACCGACAGTTGCTGCGCCGCGAACAGGCCCACGCCCACGCCGACGAGCCCGCCCACGATGGCCAGCACCAGCGCCTCGACGAGGAACTGCGCGAGAATCTGGCCAGGCGTCGCGCCCACCGCCATCCGAATGCCAATCTCGCGCGTCCGCTCCGTCACGCTCACCAGCATGATGTTCATGATGCCGATGCCGCCGACGAGCAGCGACACCGCGGCGATGCTGGCGAGCAACGCGCTCAACGTGTCGGCGCCCTGCTGCTGCGCGCTGGCCACCTCGGCGAGGTTGCGAATGCTGAAGTCGTCTTCGCTGCCCTGGCCGAGCCGGTGGCGGTCGCGGAGCAACGACGAGACGGCGCGCTGGGCCCGCCCGGTGTCTTCACCGCTGCGCACCTGGATGAAGATGACGCCCGAGAGGAAGTTGCCGAGGCTGGGGCTCAACCGCGCCCTGAAGGTCGTCGTCGGCACGAAGACGGTGTCGTCGTAGTCCTGCCCCATCGGGCTCTGGCCTTTTCTCGACAGCACACCCGAGACGACGAAGGGCACGCCCTTCACACGCACCGCCTGGCCGATGGGGTCTGCTCCGGGGCCGAAGAGTTTGTCGGCGACCGTCGCGCCCAGCCACATCACCTTCGCGCCGGAGTCGAGGTCCGACGTCGTCATCGGTGCGCCGAGCGCGGTGGGCCAGCTGCGAATCTCGAAGTAGTTCGGCGTGGTGCCCTGCACGCTGGTGCCCCAGTTCTGCTCTTCGCTCTGCACCTGGCCCTGCATGCGCAACGTCGCCGCGGCTCCTGCGACGAGCGGCACCTCGGTCTGAATCGCCTTCAAGTCGTCCCACGTGAGGGTGGGCTGCGTGCCGAAGCCACCACGCGCGCCGCCGGAGGAGCTGGAGCCGGGCATCACGATGAGCAGGTTGGTGCCCATCGCCGCGAAGGTCGCTTCCACCTGGCTGCGCGCGCCTTCACCGATGGCCACCATGGCGATGACGGCCGCGACGCCGATGATGATGCCGAGCGCGGTGAGGAAGCTGCGCAGCTTGTTGCGGAGCAGGGCGCGCAGGGCGAGCCGGCCGGTCTGGAGAGGTCCCATCGTGTCTCACACCTCGTGCTGTGCAGCGCTGCCGCCGCGGTGGGGCGTCTGTCGTTTGTCGGAGAGGATGTTGCCGTCACGCAGCGTCACCACGCGCTGGGCCCACGCCGCGACGTCATGCTCGTGGGTGACGAGCACCACGGTGATGTCCTTCAGCGCCGAGAGCAGCGTCATCACCTCTTCGCTCGTCTTCGTGTCGAGCGCGCCGGTCGGCTCGTCAGCGAGGAGCAGGCTCGGCTTCGTCACCAGCGCGCGCGCGATGGCCACGCGTTGTTGTTGCCCGCCGGAGAGCTGGTTGGGCAGATGGTCGAGCCGGCTGCCGAGGCCGACCCGCTCGAGGGCGTCTTTCGCGCGCGCGTGGCGCTCCTTCGTGCCGACGCCTGAGTAGAGCAACGGCAGCTCGACGTTCTCGAGCGCCGACGTGCGGGAGAGCAGGTTGAAGTTCTGGAAGACGAAGCCGATGGTCTTGTTGCGCGTGTGGGCCAGCGCGGCCCGCGACTGTTGCGACACGTCCTGCCCGTCGAGCAGGTAGCGGCCTGCGGTGGGGCGGTCGAGGCAGCCGATGACGTTCATGAGCGTCGACTTGCCCGAGCCCGAGCTGCCCATGATGGCGACGAACTCGCCGCGCTCCACCGTGAGCGAGACGCCGCGCAGCGCGTGCACGTCGACATCGCCGAGCGAGAAGACGCGCGTGATGCCCTCGAGGGCCACCACGGAGGTCATCTTTAGAAGGCCCTCCGCATGCCGCCGCCCGTACTCGTGCCGCCCAGGCCGGTGGGCGGTTTCGGGCCGTCGCCGCCCGATTGTCTGTCGGTGATGACGAGCGCGCCGTCGCTGACGTCTCCCTGCACCACCGTCACCGTGCCGTCCGAGAGGCCCAGCGTCACCGGCACTGGCGTGGGTGTCTCGCCGTCGAGCACCCAGAGCAGGCGTTTGCCGGGCTCGGGCTTCGATACCTTGCGCATCAGCTCGGCGTCGGGCCGGAAGCGCAGCGCCGCGTTCGGCACCCGGAGCGCGTCGTCGGAGCGCGCGTAGATGAAGCTGACGTTGGCTGTCATGCCGGGACGGAGGAGGAGTTCATCGTTCGCGACGTCGATGACGGCGTCGTAGGTGACGACGTTCTGCACCACCTGCGGCGCGTAGCGGATCTGCCGGATGACGCCCTTGAAGACGCGGTTGGGGAAGGCGTCGACCGAGAAGCTGGCCTCCATGCCGTCGGCGAGCTTGCCGACGTCGGCCTCCGACACGTTGGTGTCGACCTGCATCTTCGAGAGGTTCTCGGCGATGGTGAAGAGCGTCGGCGCCTGCAGCGACGCGGCGACCGTCTGCCCAACGTCGACGGCGCGCGACACGACGGTGCCATCGATGGGCGAGGTGATGGTCGTGTACGCGAGGTTCACCTGGGACTGTTGGCGCGCGGCGCGGGCCTGCGCGAGTGACGCCTCGGCTGATTGGATGTTGGCCTGCGCGACCTCGACTTCCGCCTGCGCGCCTTCGAGGTCGGCGAGCGGCACCAGCTTCTGATCAGCCAGCACCTTCGAGCGCGCGAGCTTGCGTTGCGCGTCTTTGTCCTGCGCCTGCGCGCGCGTCAGGCCAGCGAGCGCCGCCTTCTCGTTCGCCGCGGCCATCGACACCTGCGCCTCGAAGAGCGACGGGTCGAGCTTCGCGAGCACCTGGCCTTTGGTGACCTTCGAGTTGAAGTCGGCGTTGAGCGTCTGGAGCCGGCCAGAGACCTGCGCGCCGACCTGCACGGTGACGGTGGCCGAGACGGTGCCGGTGGCGGTGACGCGGCCGATGACAGGGCCTTTGTCGACCTTGGTGGTGGTGTATTTCGGGGCGGAGCCGGACTTCTGGCCGCAGGCACAGAGCAGGACCAGCAGGGCGGTCGAAGCTCGACGGGCGAGAGTGGTGAGCAGCATCTGCGAGGAGATCTACACCCGCCGCGCCAAAAGGTTGGGTGCCGTTCTTCGGCTGGCCCTCACTCTTTGTCGAGGTCGCGGTCCCACACCTGCGTCGCCGCGCCGCCCGGCAGGTCTCTCAACCGGTCAGCCAGCACCTGCGCGATGGCGACGGAGCGGTGCTTTCCACCCGTGCACCCAATCGCCACCGTCAGGTACGCCTTCCCTTCCTTCTGGTAGCGCGGGAGCAGGAACTCGAGCAGGTCGGCGACGTGATCGAGGAACACCCAGGTGTCCGGCCGGTCGATGACGTACGCCGAGACCCGCGCGTCTTTTCCAGTGAAGGCCTTCAGCTCGGGCACGAAGTAGGGGTTCGGGAGGAAGCGCACGTCGAACACCAGGTCAGCGTTGCTGGGCACGCCGTACTTGAAGCCGAACGACATCACGGTGAGGGCGAGCTCGGTGCCGGCGGCGTGGCCGAAGCGCGCGATGACCTGCCGCCGCAGCTCGTGCACCGTCATCGTCGAGGTGTCGAGCACGTGCTCCGCCGCTTCACGCAGCTCTTTGAGCATCGAGCGCTCGGTCGCGAGCCCATCGGCGACGGTGCCGCGGCCCGACAGTGGGTGGCGCCGCCGCGTCTCGGAGTACCGCCTCGTCAACGACTCGTCGGACGCGTCGAGGAAGAGCACCTGCACGTCGTGACCCGCGCGGCGCGCCTCATCGAGCACCTTCGGCGTGTCTTTGAGGTACTCGCCCTCGCGCACGTCGATGACGAAGGCGAGGCGCTGGTGCGAGCCGCCGAACTCCGTCACCTTGAGGAGCAGCGGCGCAGGCAGGTTGTCGACGCACGAGAAGCCCGAGTCCTCGAGCGCGCGAATGGCGGTCGTCTTGCCCGCGCCCGACATGCCCGTGATGACCACGATGTGCTTCGACGACATGCGGGCGCACACTACTCAATGTTCGTCAGGCGTCACGGAGCCCTTTCGAATCGGGCCCGGGTCGCGGAAGAAGTGGCCCGTGGCGAGTCGCACGAAGGTACCGGAGCCGGTCGCAGCCCTCACGCGTGGGGTTTTCGCGTTGGCGAAGACGAAGCGGAAGCGCTTCCTCTGGTGCGCGTGGTGGACCGGCGAGCCGACCGCGAAGCCGTTCCGGCCGCCGGATGCGTGGGGTGGCGGCGCGTTCACGAGGGAAGAGGCCCAGGCGCTCGCCGAGAAGGCGGCTGGCCGTGCGCTCTCGCCGGTCGACGACCACTGGGCCGGCGCATGGAAGCGGAAGCTCGCGGGGCTCGAGCCGTTTCCGAAGCACACCGTGCGAGTTCCCAGCGTTGACCGGCCGGTGGACCCGTTCGTCGTCCTCGGGCTGACCGGTGACGCGACGCTCGCCGAGGTGAAGCTCGCGTTCCGGAAGAAGGCGCTCGAGCATCACCCCGACCAGGGCGGCAGCGCGGAGTCGTTCATCGCGGCGCGCAAGGCGTACGAGTCCATCGCGAAAAGGCGCGCGCGTCGGTCACGTTGAGCGCGGCGTCATCGTGCCAGTCTACGGACAGCTGCAGGAACCCTCGAGCGGACCGGAGCGCCCCAGGCACTGTCTGCCGCCGACACACTCAGCGTTGGAGAAGCACTGTTCACGACACGTCCCAATGAGCAGCGCACAGCCAATCGCGTTTCCGATGCGGTCGCGAGCACACCGCAAGGGTGGACCCTTCGTCGTGCAACCCGTCGCGTCTTCGCTATCACTCTTGATTCGAAAGCAACTCTCGCCAATTCCAGCGCGACAAATCTTGCTCCCGGTTTGCGCGTTGAAGAGCTGACAGTCGTTGCTGAAACACTGAGCGTCGTACTCACAGTTTCGTCCGCCTTTCACACTGCCATCCTTCAGGCAGGTGTCGAGAGAACGCCCCTCCTCGCGACCACAGAAGAAGCCGCTGACACAGGCGTCGCGGCCCTTTGCCTTGCAGCATCCTGCGCCTGCGGCACTGAGGGGATCGCACTTCTCTTCGCTGGTTCCGCCGCAGGAGGTCAGGATGAGTACGGCGCAGATGATGGTTCGCATGCGTTGCCTCGAGTGACGCGGAAGACCGCGTTGATGGAGAGACCTGAATTGCCCTGCCTCGTCCTCTGAGTGGCATCAGCTCCCCGCCATTTTGAAAGCTCCGGTCGAATGCTGCGTTCAGGACAGGGGACGAGGCGCCCGACTCGATCGTGAGACGGCGGGCTCGCCGTTCAGGTCGAGCTCGGCGTCACCGCGCCCTTGCGAACGCTCAACCACGTCGTCTCGGGCCCCGCGGCGCGGCGCACCAGCTCGGCGTCGGTCGTCGTCAGCAACGTCTGCGCGCCCGACTCGGCGAGGTACTTCATCAAGAACGCGTTGCGCTCGGGGTCGAGCTCGCTCGAGACGTCGTCGAGCAACAGCATCGGCAAGAAGCCGTTGGTGGCGTTGAGGTTTTCAATCTCGGCCACCTTCCACGCGATGACGAGCGCGCGCGACTGGCCCTGCGAGGCGTATTGACGGGCTGCGTGTTCTCCGAGCGAGACGTCGAGGTCGTCGACGTGGGGGCCGACCGAGGTGTGGCCGCGCTCCAGGTCTCGCACCAGTCGCACGTCGAGCGCCTTCGACAGCGCCGCCTGCAGGTCGGCCTCAGAGGCCGTGGCGAAGTCGAGCTCGAGGTGTGACGGCTCGTAGACGAACGACGCCTTCGCTTCGATGCGGCCGATGCTCCCGAACGCGGCCTGCGCGCGCGGCACCACCTCGGCGAGCAGCGCACGACGTCGCACCAGCAACCGCGCGCCGACGCGTGAGAGCGTCTCGTTCCACACCGTGAGGTGCGAGTGCGGAGCGTCTTCCTTGAGCAATCGGTTCCGGCTCTTGAGCGCCTTCGCGTACTCGCGGCTCTCCTGCAGGTAGGCGGGGAAACGGTTGAAGACGCTCCGATCGAGGAACGCGCGCCGGCCGTCGGGCCCGCCCTTCACGATGGACAGGTCGTCAGGCGTGAAGGCCACCACCGAGACGCCGCCGAAGTACGACTCGACCGACGCCGCGCGTTTGCCATCGACGGTGGCGGAGCGCGTGCCGTGTGACACTTCGACCGCGATGGTGCGCTCGGCCCCGTTGAGCAGCCAGCGCCCTTCGACGCGCGCGTGGCCTTTGCCGAATTGCACCAACTCCTTGAGCGTGTTGGCGCGCAGGGGCTTGAGCGTCGCGAGGTAGTAGAGCGCCTCGAGCAGGTTGGTCTTTCCCTGGCCATTCTCTCCCACCGCGATGGTCGTGCGCGACGACGGCGTCACCGTCACCTGGTCGAGGTTGCGGAAGGACTCGCAGGAAAGGGACAGCAGACGCACGACGACGTCCCTACGAGAACAGGCGCGCGGTTGCACGCCGAACGCCACCGAGGCGCATCACCACCACGCGTGCGAGACCCAGACCGAGGCGCCGAGCGCGAGCGTCCGGGTCGGGTTGAAGGGGACGAAGGGGCCGCCGCCGGAAGGCCCGAGCGTAAAACCTGGCGAGAACTCCGCGGAGAGCTGCAGCCCCTTTCGCTTCACCTCTTCCTCGGAGCGCTTCCCGGGAGACCACGAGAACCGAAAGGGGAAGAGGGCCGCCACGCTGAAGCCCTGGTGCGTCGCGAGCGCGGGAGCCCCGAGCGTGGCCAGCTCGGCGCCAACGCCAAGGAGCACGTGGTCTCCCCACGATGCGGCGACGCCGAGGCCGCCCTGGAACAACGCGCCGAAGACGACCGTCGTTCCCGCGCCAACTCGAACGAGCAGGGAGAGCCGGTCACCGAGCAACAGTCCCAGCTCACCCTTGAACGCGAGGCCTCCACCCGCGGCGCCACCGAGGGCGCCAGAGGCTCCCCCGCCGACCGAGGCGTGAAGGCGGGGTCGGCTGCGTTGCGACGCCACCTCGTCAGCGTGTGCGTCGAGGGACGAAGACTCGGCGGCCAGCACCATCAGAAGAACTGCAACCATGGTTCAGCTCCAACGCGCTCCGGCCTTGTCCTGAAGTGTGTGGCGCCGCTCAGCGTATTCCGGTTCGTCAGGGCCTGTAGAACTCGAACTCGGAAACGCCCGCACCCGCAGCGGCGGCCCAGACTGGGCTGAACCGAACCGCCGCGACGCCCGAGGAGGCGATCGGGAATTCGTAGACCCACCGACCACGGTCGTCGAAGACGATGTTCTCGGACACGAGCACGGCGCCGTTGTTCGAGAGCAGCTCGAGTCGACCCGTCAGAAGTTCGCCGAGAAGGTTCACCTGGCTGCCGCGAATCACGAGGCCGTTGATCAACCTCGGCGCAAAGGCGACCTGCACCCACTCGGGAGCGCAGCACCAGGCGTTCGCTGTTGCCGAGCAGCCGGGCTGACTGCGCCACATCGTGTTCAGGTTCGAATCGATGACGTTGGTGGGTGAGAAGCCGCTGGCCGAACTCGACGCAGTCGTCGTGGTGCCGCCCAGGTTGAGCCGCTGCCCTGAGCCCGGGTAGCCGCCGTCGGGCAAGAAGGTCTGGCTCGCGATTCCCTGGAATGCGGCCTGGTCGCAGACGGCGGCACCGCCACCTGCGGTTCCACCACCCGCGGTTCCTCCCGCGGCCGTTCCACCGGCGGAGCTCCCACCACCCAGCGGAAAGCCGCCCCCGATGGGGAAGCCGCCACCAACCGCAGTTCCGCCTCCGGTAGCCGAGCCACCCGCAGCTGAGCCGCCCGCGGCCGTTCCACCAGCGGAGCTCCCACCACCCAGCGCAAAGCCGCCCCCGATGGCGAAGCCGCCACCAACCGGCGTTCCGCCTCCGGTAGCCGAGCCCCCCGCAGCTGAGCCCCCCGCAGCTGAGCCACCCGCAGCTGAGCCGCCCGCAGCCGAGCCGCCCGCAGCTGAGCCGCCCGCAGCTGAGCCCGCAGCCGTGCCACCGCCGGCAGCGACGCACAGACCGAGACCGCGCTGGCAGCGGAAACCCTCCTGCGCGCACCCTCCATCGCCCTCACACGCGAACGCGACGTCAGGGAGCTGGGCACAGGTGCAGCTCGACCAGACCTCGATCACCACCACCGCGAGCGCCATGCGGAACACTGCTCCGGAAGGAAAGGCGCGCATGGTCGAAGCCTCATCATGTCACCGCTCGAGCCTCGTCGCTCACACCTGAACTGCCATCCACCGACTGGCACTCGAACGAGGACTCACGTGGCGATTCCCGGCCCCGTGTCTTCATCGCCACCGAGGGGCAAACGCCGAGTGAGGCGCGCTCCGGCGTCACGGCGGGGGAGCAAACGAGCGCACCCGCTTCACCAGCGCCTGCACGACCTCCGGCTGCGACGCGAGGTCGGGGTTCGCGGGCATCAACGGGCTCTTCCCCACGGCCGCGCCGCCTTCGACGATGACCTTCGCGAGTTGCTCGTCGGTGACGCTCTTCTGCCACTCACCGTCGACGTACGCGCGCGGGTGCGGGTTCAGCGCCTTTGCGGTCTCGGTCTCTGCCCGGCCATCGAGGCCGTGACAGCTCGCGCACAGCCCCTCGAAGAGCGCGGCGGCTTTCGCCTCGGGTGAGTTCGCGACGACGGGCGCGGGAGTCGGCGCGACCGACGGCAGCTCCACCGGGCCCGGCGCGTCGACGTTCGCGCCTTGCGCCATCCACGCTCCCACCAGGTCTCGCTCGGCCTGCGTGATGCCGGTGAGGTTTCCCAGCGGCATCGTCTTCGTGGCGACCGCGCGCAGGTAGATGCGCTCGGCGTGCTGGCCAATCTGCGCCTTCGTCTCGAGCATGATGCCCTGCGGAGGCGCGAGGAACATCGCGGTGCCGGGCTTCGCGGCGTGGCACGAGACGCAGCGCGATTGAATGACGCTGTTCACCGTCGCGAACGAGACGGGCTTCGCGCTCGCGTACTGCTCGAGGCCGGGCAGCGACTCCTTCCCGGGCATGGTGAGGAAGACGAACGCGCCGAGCGAGGTGGCCAGCGACGCGAACACGACCGGGTGCGTCCTGGCGCGGAAGTTCATCGCGTACTTGAGCGACATCCCGAAGATGAAGAGAACGATGACCACCACCCACGCGTGCGCGTGCCCGTACGTCGAGGGGAAGTGGTTCGACAACATCGTGAAGAGCACTGGAAACGTCAGGTAGTGGTTGTGAACGCTCCGGCCCTTCGCGCGCACGCCGTACGACGGGTCGACCGGCTTCCCTGCCTGCGTCGCGGCGATCATGTGCCGCTGCGAGGGAATGATGCGGAAGAAGACGTTCGCCGCCATCAGGGTGCCGATGGTCGCGCCCAACTGCAGAAACGCGCCGCGGCCCGAGAAGACGTGCGTCAGCGCGTACGCGAGGCCCGCGAGCAGGCTTAGACCCACAACGCCGAAGAGCCGGTTGTCTTTCGAGAGCGGGGTGAGCCAGAGCAGCTCGTAGACGATCAGCGCCGCCGGCAGCAGCCCGAGGCTGATCAGCGTCGCCTGCGTCTGGGTGAGGTCGCGCACGCTCGAGTCGATGAGGAACGACGCGCCGCTCGCGTAGTAAACGACGCACAACAGCGTGAAGCCCGAGAGCCACGTCGTGTAGCTCTCCCACTTGAACCAGTGGAGCTGCGCCGGCAGCTCGTTCTGCGCGAGCGACTTGCGTTTGACGACTTCATAGAAGCCGCCCGAGTGCGTCATCCACAGCTCGCCCACGACGGTGCCTTCGCGGGGCTTCGTCGGCGCGGTGAGGTGGCTGTCGAGCCACATGAAGAGGAAAGAATCACCGACCCACATGATGGCGGCGATGACGTGCACCCAGCGCACGATGAGGTTGAGCCACTCGAGGACGATGGTCATGCGGTGGGGCCGTCATAGCCGAGTCGCGAGCCGAGTCAGCGATTCCCCCGTCTCGGGTCCTCGGTTGGTCCCCGGTGGGGTTCTTGAATGCCGTGCCGCGCTCGGTTCTGGTTCGACGATGCGCCGCCTCCTTCACCTCGTCGTCGTCCTCGCCTTCGCCGGAGCCGGTTGCCTGTGCTCCGGCCTGCCGCTCGAGCACGACTTGCGCCCTGTCGCGGTGTCCTCCACCCCTGACGCGGGACGCACCGTCGACGCTGGCTCGCCATCTGATGCCGGGGTCGATGCGGGAGCGCGGGATGCCGGGTTCGTTCCCAGGCCCTGCATCGCCGGCACCTTCACGGCCTTCCCCGCGGAGCCGGTGGTGATGCTGCTGTTGGACCGGTCGAGCTCCATGGGGGTGGCCTTCTCGGCGACGCAGACCCGGTGGGAAGCGGTGCTCGGGTCGCTGGCGGTCGCGCTGCCCGGGCACGACGCCACCATGCAGATCGGCGGCGTCGCCTTCCCCAACCTCGCGGAGAACGCTCCGGCGTGTACCGTCCTCCTGCCCATGGAGCCGGCGCGGGGCAACGCACGTCGTTTCATCTCGTCGGTCGCGAACCGACAGCCAGAAGGTGAAACGCCGACGACCGCAGCCCTGCTCGTCGCGACCGAGGTGCTGCGGAGACGACGGGCGAGCAACGTCGCGCGGGCCATGCTGTTGGCGACTGACGGAGAGCCGACCTGCACGCCGAACCCCGTCACCGACCTGGTGCGGTACCTGGAGCAGTCGGCCGCGGCCGGCATTCCTACCTGGGTGGTGGGCCTGACGGGAGACCCTGCCCTCGAAGCCTCGCTCAACGCCATGGCGCGGGCGGGCTCGCGGCCGCTCCGTGGTGGGCGGGCCTTCTATGCCGCGCAATCAGCGGCAGAGCTCGAGGCGGCCTTCGCGGCCATTCGAGACCAGGTGAGGGCGTGCTCGTTCCTCACCGAGTCCGTGCCCGACCGTGATGGTGGCATCAGCGTCTCGTTCGGTGGCGTCGAGGTGCCCTCGGACGACGGCGGCGTGTCGGGGTGGCGGTGGACCGACCGTGAGAATGGAGAGTTCGCCTTGTTCGGCGCGAGCTGCACCCAGGCCATCGCCAACCCGTCGAACGCCGTGGTGACGGTGAACTGCGGGAGGTGACTCGGGAGTGACGCTCGAGGTCAGCGTCGCGCCGGCGTTCCGACCCCGCCGACGATGAGGTCGACCACCCCGTCGAGCCACGGCCCCTTCGTCGGCTGATGCTCGAGCATGGTGCGGTGCAGAATCGCGCCGACCAGCATCGACAGCGCGGCCTCGGGCGGGGCCTTCGTCTTCCACTCGCCGCGCGCGCGGGCCCGCTGAATGAGGTGACCGACCGGCACCGCGGCGCCACGGCTGAGTTGCTCGGCGGCGAGCGCGGCGATGGCCGATGCGGACGGTTCGGCCAGTGCCGCACGGGCGAGTGCACGGCCCGAGGGCTGCGACATGAACTCAGCAACTGCTTCGGCCAGCACCAGCAGGTCACCCCGCAAGGAGCCGGTGTCGACGAGCCGGTCGTCGAGGTCGAGCATCACGTACTCGAGCGCGCCGGCGACGAGTGCCTCACGGGTCGGCCAGCGCCGGTAGATGGTCGTCTTGTTCACCTCTGCGGCGTCGGCGATGCGCTCGACGCTCAGGTCCGACAGACCGTGGCTCGCGAGCTCGTCGAGCGTGCACAGCATCACGGCCTCGGTGACCGCTTCACCTCGTGGGCGGCCAGCATCTCGACGCTTCACCGACCTCATGACGACAGCCTACTCCGGCCGGCTGAGTTGACGATGCAACGATTGGTTGCAATGCAGGTCGTTGCCTCGAAGGCACGGCGCAGATGTTGCTGCACTGGCCTGGAGACACACAGAGCGACACGGCGTTCGGCGAGGTCGCGGCGGGGTCTCTCTTCGTCCACCAGACTGACGGCATGCCGGTCAGAATGACGGGGTGAGCGGGCGGCCCATGAAAATGGGCCTGATCGCACGGGCGCGATCCGCACGAGCGGACCGATCACTTCGATGCCAACCGCGCTGAACCTTGGGCGTCTGGAACCGTCCGCGTCAGCGTTGCGGCTCCGCTCCCAACCCCTCGATTCTGGAGCCGAGATTCGACCGCCCTCACTGTGATGGTGCGGCGCATGCACTGACCCAAAGCAACCCCACAAAGTGAGTGTGCATGTTCTCTCTCCAATGGCCCGACGCCATCTCGTCGGAGCTTTCTCTTTCAGCTCACGGTGGCCACTCGTTCCAGGCTTCAGCCAGTGCGCGGTTCCGGTGCTGATCAGCGACGGTCGCGAGGAAGTCGCGACCCGCGAAGGTCATTGTTTCGACGCCTCGTGGCCCGTCCGGGTCGACCGCCGACTGAATCGTCTTCGACCCGAAGCCGCCTGGAACCCAACCGAGAGTTCGACATGCGCGCCGACGATCTAGACCACCACGAGTTCCTTCAGCTCAACCCTGAGGAAGGCATCATTCAGTTCGGAGGCGAGCGGGCGCTGCTCGTCGACGCCGTCGCGATGGGACTGTTGCGCAAGAACCTCGTCGACAGCTTCGGCGCCACCGCTGCGCGCACGGTGTTGACCCAGTTCGGCTTCGCGAACGGGTGGCGACTGTCCGAAGCGATCGAGTCGCAGTTCGAGTCGCCCGCGGAGTGGGCGAACGCTGGTATCCGCGTGCCCGCGCTCGGTGGCCTCTGCCGGTTCGAGGCGAGCTCCACGGGCCCGCTCTCGAAAGAAGGCGCGGTCATGGTGGCTTCCTACGAAGCTGATCAGCACCTGCTGCACTTCGGGCAGGCCGACCACTCCATCTGCTGGACCTTGTGCGGGCTGCTCAGCGGCTTCCTCAGCCGCGCCACGGGCAAGGAGATCTTCGTGCTCGAGGACCGCTGCCTCGGCTCGGGCGCTCCCGCGTGTCACCTCGTCGGCCGCACTCGCGAAGAGTGGGGAGACGAGAACTCGGCCGAGCTGAGCTTCTTCGACAAGCGCGACTTGAGCGAGGTGCTCGGCATCGGGCTCAAGCGCGTCGTCGAAGAGCTCAAGGCCGCCGAGCGCAAGCTGCTCCTTCACCACCGGGCGCTCGTTCGGGTCGCCGCTCCAGACGTCGCGCCGCTCGGGCTGGTCGCGCGGAGCCCTCCGATGCGACGGGTCGTCGACCTGGCGAGGCGCGTGGCGAAGGTCGACGCCACGGTGCTGCTCACCGGCGAGAGCGGCTCGGGCAAAGAGCGCGTCGCCCGGCTGGTGCACGACGACTCGATGCGCGCCTCGGGGCCGTTCATCGCCGTCAACTGCGGCGCCATCACCGAGACGCTGCTCGAGAGCGAGCTGTTCGGGCACGCCCGCGGCGCCTTCACCGGCGCAGCCATCGACCGGCCCGGGCTCTTCGAGGCGGCCAACCACGGCACGCTGTTGCTCGATGAGGTCGGCGAGGTGTCGGCGGGCATGCAGGTGAAGCTGTTGCGCGCGCTCCAGGAGCACGAGGTGCGCCGGGTCGGCGAGAACAAGAGCCGCAAGGTCGACGTGCGCATCATCGCGGCCACCAATCGAGACCTGGCTGCGGCCGTCGCCGCCGGCACGTTCCGGCAAGACCTCTACTACCGCCTCAAGGTGGTGGAGCTGCACGTGCCGGCGCTCCGAGACCGCCGGGAAGACGTGCTGCCGCTCGCGCGGGTGCTGCTGACGGTGGCTGCGCAGCGCATGCAGCGCAACATCACCGGCCTGAGCCCCGGCGCGGCCGACCACCTGCTCGCGTCGGACTGGCCCGGCAACGTGCGCCAGCTCGAGAACGCCATGGAGCGCGCCGTCGCCCTCGCTCGCGGCGACAGAATCGAAGTCGAGGACCTGCCGGAAGACGTCTGCCCGGGCCTCGCGCTCCCCACCTCGGCCATCGGGGCTGCCGTGCGCCACCTCGACGAGGTCGAGCGCGACTACATTCTCGCGGCCCTCGCGGTGAACAACGGCAACCAGACGCGCACCGCCCAGCAGCTGAAGATCGGCTCGGCGACGCTGTATCGCAAGCTCAAGCGCTACGGCGCGCTCGGCGTCAAGCCAACGGCGCCAGCCGATCGCAGCTGAGCCACCATCGAAACGATGGTGACCCGCTCGATATCGTCAGAGCCCCTCGCGCATCCCTCTGACTTCGTGGGCTTCGGGCGTTGGCAAGGTCCCTGCTTTGAGTCGCCTTCAGGAGGGGTCCAATGCAAGCGACTCGATCGAAGACGTGGGCAGTATGTGGAGTGGCGATTCTCTCGGCGGCCATCGCGAGCCCGGCCTGGGCTGACGACGAGCTCCCGTCGGGGTTCAGCACGGCCAACTCGAGCGCGACGCTGTTGGGCGGCGCGGGGCTGGCGCAGGGACAGAACGGGTCCTTCGGTGAGAGCCCGAACCGGTTCGCGAACTTCCGCTTCGAATTGCACGTGGCGTTCGGGTGGTACGGCGCGGTCGGCGCAGGTGGCCGCTTCGAGTTCCCCCTGGTGCGGCAGGGGCTGATTCAGGGCGTCGACGACGAGCTCGCGCTGAGCATCGGGGCCGAGGTCTTCTACTTCTACGGGCCGTACCTCGGGCTCGGCGTCACGCCGCTGCTCGCGCTGCAGTGGAACTTCTACGTCGGCCCCTCGGTGTCCTTGTTCCCCGAGCTCGGCCTCGCCTTCATCTTCGGGCCGCAGCGTGAACGCTACTGGGGCGCCTTCGTCGCGCCGTACCTCGGCTTCGGCGTTCGTTTCCACTTCACCGACCGCAACGCGCTGCTGCTGCGCGCGAGCTGGCCGGCCGGTCTGCAGCTCGGCATCACGTTCTAGCCCCCACACTTTCACTGGAGCCTTCTCGTGACTCTTCGCCTCGTCACCCTCGTTCTGTTCGCCCTCTCGTCGTGCGGCGCCATCGACTCGGCGCTCGACTGCCGGGCCATCTGTTCGCGCTACTCGTCCTGCTTCGATGCCCAGTACGACGTGGGGGCCTGCGAGTCGCGCTGCCGCACCAATGCCTCGAACGACACTGACTACCGGCGCAAGGCCGACCAGTGCAGCGCCTGCATCGACGAACGGGCCTGCACCTCGGCCACGTTCAACTGCGCCGTGCAGTGCAGCTCCGTCGTTCCGTAGCGGTTCTTCGTCAGGCGGCGGAGCGCCGCTCGCGCACCGGGGTCCTCCATGTTCGTGGTCCCCTTCAGAGGTGCGCTGCTCGCGGCGTTGCTGACCGCCGCACAGGCGTTCGCCGCCACGCCCGACGGGCTCGTCACCTCGAAGACCAAGCTGAGGCTGTGGACGAAGGCCGGCGTGAAGAGCGGCGCCGTGCACGTCGACACCGTCGAGGGCGTGGTCACCATCTCTGGCACGGTGCCCTCGGCCCTGGAGCGTGTGCGCCTCGAGAAGGTCGTGCGCACCGTCGGCGGCGTACGCGACGTGACCAATCGGCTGCAGGTCGTCGCCTCGACCGAGCCCGGGCCGTTCGCCCCGTCTGACGAGGCGACCCACACCGCCGTCGAGAAGGTGTTGAGCGCCGACGTGCCCCTCAAGGACAGCGCGCTCTTCGTGAAGTCCGTCGACCAGGGCGTCGTGTTGCTCAGCGGCACCGCGAGCACGCTCAGCGACCACTTGCGCGCCATCATGCTGGCCGACCGGGTGAGCGGCGTGAAGCGCGTCGCCTCCGAGGTGCAGGGACCCGAAGGGTTCAGCCCTGTCGAGCTGGCTGCGGTGCCGAACCGGGGCGGCCGCGACATTCGCTCCAGCGCGCAGGACCTCTCGACCTCGACGAGCGTGAAGCTTCGGCTGTTGACCGCGGCCGAGGTGCCGGCGACCGAGATCAACGTCGACACCAACGACGGCATCGTCACCCTGTTTGGCATCGTGCCCACCGCGGCGGTCCGGCTGAGCGCAGGCCACGAGGCGACGAAGGCGACTGGGGTGGTGCGCGTCGACAACCTGCTCGAGGTCGTCGCGTCGAATCAGCAGGACCCCGTTGACGCGAACGACGCCGACATCGCGAGGGCGCTCGCGCTCGCCACGAAGGACAAGGCCGAGTTCAAGCGTGTCACCACGTCGGTCAAGAACGGCGTGGTGCAGTTGACGGGCTGGGTCGGGTCCGGGTGGGACGAGGTCTCGATGGCTCGCCTCGCGCGGCGGACTGCAGGCGTGCGCAGCGTCGAAGATCAGCTGCGGGTCGACGAGCTGCCGAACTGAGCTGCACCGCAGGTGGTGCCGTGAGGTGCTGGCGGAGCTTGCGCTCCAGCGCGTCGGCGACCTCGGTCCGCCGGGGACCGTGAGCTCTCGGTCCCTCGGCGTGCTCGAGCCTTTACGGTGCGAGGCGGGTGAACGTGTCGGTCGCGTCGGGGCCGTTGGTGCTCGAGTCGGTCCACTCCACGACGTACCAGCTCGAGGTGAGGCTCGCGCGCATCGGGAGCAACACGTTGCGGAAGTACCAGGCGCCAGCCGTGGTGCCCGGGCCGTGGAAGCCTGCCGTGTTGAGCAGCGTGGCTCCACCCGGTGCGCGCACCAGCTGAATCACCGCGATGTCGTGGGTCAGCCCCAGCGCGGCGACGGGCCCGGTGGCGACGACTCCACCGTCGCGCAGGCTCAGCCGGTACTGCGTGCTGGTGCTGGTGTCTCTGACCTGCGCGCGGTTGACGGCCTCGAGCCAGCCGACCGAGCGCTGGAAGAAGGCGCCGCCGCCCAGACACAACATGGGGCCTGCGAGCAGCGGCTCGCCCGTCACATGAGAGAGCACGCCCGCGTCGAGCTGGGGCAGCGGCGACATCACCGCGGGGCTGGGCACACAGAGCGAGACGAGCGCCTGCACGAGCGACGCGCTCGCGTCATCGTCTTCTGGCCGGCCGTCGAGCACGGCGGTCGCTTCGGTCGCGCTGCACACGTTCGACATCACGACGGGCCGGCACGTCGAGCTGCCGCAGAAGGTGTCGACCGCGCAGGTCACGTTGCATTGGCCGCAGTGCGAAGGGTCGGCCCTGGGGTCGACACAGCGCCCGCCGCAGCAGGTGAAGCCGCCGGCACACGTCGTCGTGCACGGGGCGGAACACCGGCCGGATCCGCAGACGCGGGTGGCCTCGCACTCCGAGTCTCGTTGACAGGTGAGGCAGTCGTGCGACGGAAGGCACCGGCCGCTCGCGCAGTCGGAGGGCTCGCGACAGCCACGCACGCAGGCGCCTTCAGGCGAACACCACGAGTTGGCGGCGCAGGTGTCGAGCGTGGCCTTGCACGCGACGCAGCGACCGCGCGCGGTGTCACACACTGGCGTCGGCCCCGAACAATCGCCATCCATCACGCAGTCGGCACAGCCACCGTCGGTCAGACACGCCTGGGGGCTGCACGCGCACGGTGGGCCGGCATCGACGACTCCGGCGTCGAAGGTCGCGTTGCCGCCACCAGCGCCTGCCGTCCCACCGGCGACCGCGCTCCCTCCCGCAGTGTCGCCTCCTCCAGCCGCACCAGCGACGCCGCCGCCCGACGTCCCTCCGCCCGTCGACTCGCCGCCCGCAGCCCCGCCACCCGTGCGTGGGATGACGGCGACGTCGGCCGAACACGCCAGCCACGACGAGACCACGACGAGCGCGACCACCCATCGGGCGTTCATGAGGCCCTCGTTTCGAAGATGACCAGGTTCAGCTCGTCGAAGACGCCCACCGGCAGCCGGTGCGTCAGCTGGAGCCAGCTGCAGGACTCGAACAGGTTCTTCTGGTTGAGCGCGTGCGTGTAGATGATTCGCATGCGACGCGGCGCCCGGCGGAGTGAAGCTTCGATTTTGCGTTGCACGTCGGCCATCGCTTCTCCGATGAAGGGGTTGAACAGACAGATGACGGTGACGTCGTCAGGCACCTCGAACTGGCGCGCGTCCTGCGTGAAGACCTCGGCCGGCGCGAGCAGGTGGGGCTTCGCGGCCTTCACGTTCGCCGCGGCTTGCTCACTCAACACGGGGAGCAGCTCGACGCCGATGACGCGCTTGAAGGGGTGCGTCGCCGCCATGATGACCATGCGCCCGAGGCCCGCGCCGTAGTCGAGGAACACGTCGCGCTCGAGCGGAGCGTCATCGACGATGGTCGCCAGCGCAGTGCGCGCCAACGAGTAGGGCAGGGGCTCGTACCGGATGCTCTCGGGCGCGTCGTAGGCGAGCCCGGCGAACTCGGGCCGCCGCCCCGTGTGGATTCCCAGCTGACGGTCGAAGTAGCGCTCGCCGAGGTGGTACCAGCCCCATCGCGCCGCCGACACGGGGCCATTCCTGAGGACACTTCGGAGGACTCGAGTGATCACTCCGGCCTGCTGTTGCATGTCGTGGGCCGCGCTCGTTCCCCACGGCGAAGCGAGACAGCCAGTCGAAATCGACGCAGCCGACCGTCGTTTCGACGGTGCCCTTCAGATCAGCTCAGTGAGTCCGGTGGGGCCCCAGGAGCCAGCGCTTCGCCGGAGTGCCTGCGTCGAAGGCTTCGATGGGCGTGCCGACCCCATGGTTCTTCGCCGCGACGATGAGGCCCTCCACGAGCAGGCGCTCCTCGTTGGTTCGCGCGACGACGGCGAACGCCGAGATGCGGTCGCCCTTCTCGATGAGGGCGCCGAGCCAGTCGGCCACCGTCTGCGCGGTGAGCTCGAAGCCGGGCTCGAGGTCCATCAGCACGGCGACGGGCCCTCCATCGGCGCGCACGTCGGTCAGCACGCGGGCGAGCGGCTCCATCACTTCCAGTGGCTCAGACTCGAGCACGACGGCCACCAGCTCTGGGTTCGACGTCGCGCGGGTCAGCATGCTGGAAGAGTGAGCATGAGCCGCGCCATGAGGCGCGCGACGACGCGTGATGCGTGACGTCTGGCCGTCGTTTGGAGCCTGACGCACGTCGAAGGGACGCGCCACGAAGCGAGCGCGGCGTTCGTCACTTGAGCTCACTCGTGCAGTTCCGCACGGCGCTCGGCGTCGAACTGACCGGTCAGCGGGCCATCGTGACGCTGCGGCGAGTTCGCTGCGCCCTTCTTCAGTGAGCCTTGTCGGCGGCACCCTCGATGCAACCTGCCTGGGTGCCGCCCACCAACGCCGGAGTGCCCATGAAGCCCCACCAGCAGAAGCCGCGTCGCGCTCGCAACCCGTTTCACGAAAACCCCGAGGAGCCCGACCCGGCGGCGCCGCCCGAGGGCGGGAAGGGCGAGCCGTACGGGTTCGAAGAACATGGCCAGCGCCCGGGGCCGGACGGCACGCGCGACCTCGACAAGGACGCGTTCGAGGCGAAGGGCACCTCGAGTCAGATCTTCCTGCGCAGCGCGGTGGCGCCGGCGAGAGCGCCTCGCTCCGAAACCCCCACGCCCGACCGCCGCGCCGAAGACGAGGGCGACACGCGCACCGCCGACGAACGATTGCTCGATGACGTCAGCGAGTACCTCTTCATGGGCGACCTCGACACGACCGACATCGACGTCACCGTGGCCGGCGCCGACGTCACGCTCACCGGCACCGTGACGAGCGAGGAGCTCAAGCAGAACCTCGAGCACCTCGTCTCTGCCGTGCCCGGTGTCGCGCACGTCGAGTGTCAGGTGCGCGTGAAGCTCATCGCCCATCGGCCGCGCGCGATGCCCGTTCGGGTCGACTCACCGATTGCACGGCCGTCCTGGCCGAACCAGTTCACGACGAGCTGGGCCTCGCCGCCGACCCGGTGACGACCGAGGGCGACGCGCAAGCCCGGCGCGTCGCCCTCGAGCTGTCCATGCGAGGCGGCGACCGAAGCCCCGCGCCCTGAGGCACTCACCAGACTTCGAGTTCGGCTCGACGTCGGGCCGTTCACACCAGTGAAGGGGCTCGTGCCGACGCGTTCAACCACCGCGTCGCCGAGTCTGCCGAGCGGAAGCAGTCGATGGGCGTCGCGACATGACGCCGTCTCGCCGCCAGCGCCAGACCGCTCACCATCAACCGCGCGCGCATCGTCTGGCACACCACTGCCATGCAGGTGATTCCGTTGCCGGTGTCGATGAGCAGCGCCAGCCACTCTCCGACGAGAGGCACGGTCAGGGGGTAGTCCACCTCGAGCTCGATGAGCACCGCCACCATCACGCGCTCGGCCTTCGCCGGTGCGAGCAGGCCACGCAGTTCCGGGCAGGGCGTGTGGCTCGCGAAGCTCATCGCAATGATCCGACTCTCGGGAAGAGCGCTCATGGTCCGATGGCGCCAGCACGCCGCGAGCCAAGCGCGGCTTCCGAGAGGCGGCGCCCGGTCGACGGCTGACGCGTCCATCCTTCTGAAGGAGCGCGCGCCGTTTTCGTGCTGCACGTGTCAGTGCAGCGAGACCGGCGCGGCCGCGGCGGGTGCTCCAGCCTTCGCGTCGACGGCAGCCTCTTCAGCCTTGAAGCCGTCCTTGCGCACGCGCACCTTGTACTTGCCTGAGTCGAGGCCCTTGAAGCGGTAGTTGCCCGCTGCGTTGCTCGAGACGCTCTGCACGACGCGGCCCTGATCATCGACGAGGTCGACCTGCGCGTTCGCCGCGCCGGAGCCGTCACGCGAGAGGTCGAGCTTGCCTTCGACTTCGGCGTAGCGCGCGCGCTGTGCCTCGGCGGTGTCGTGCACGAAGACCAGCGTCTCGGTCTGCTTTGGCTGGCCATCGTCACCGAGGAACGAGAGCTTCGCTTCGTAGCGGCCCGCAGTGAACCGCTTGCCGTCCTTCCCCTTGCCGCCGAAGACGAACGCCATCGCGCCGTGGGTCGAGGCCTGCGTCGAGGTGTACGCGACGTCGGTCTTCGCGTCCTTCTCGGCGGAGCGCACCTCGAGCTTCACCTGGCCCTTCACGGCCTCGGGCGCGATGTTGCGCAGCGTCACCTGCGTGCCTTCGTTCGTGAAGCGCGAGCCGAGCTCGAGGAGGAACAGGTCGCCCGCGTACACCTCGAAGCGGCGGCGGCTCTGCTGGCCCTTGCCGTTCTCGGCCACCACGTCGACGGTGTGTTTGCCCGTCTTCAGGTCCTTCGTGCTCCACGTGAAGCCGAGCTCGCTGCCCTTCGCCTTCTTCGTCGAGAGGTCGTCGACCAGCACCTCGACCGTCTTCACCTCGGCGCCGGAGTTGTCGGTGGCCTTCACCGAGAGCTCCATCATCGGCGTGACGTGCTCGCCGTCGGTGAGGCCCTTCACCGCGATGGAGACGACGTCGACGGACACCAGGCCCATCACGCCCCACATCGCCTCGGCGCGGCCCGAGCCACCATGGCCCCAGCCGCCGTCTTTGCCCTGGTGCTCGATGAGCCACCCGAGCGCGCGGCGAACCGACGTGTCCGCCTCGGTGCGGCCCGCGAGCTTGAGCGCGTACACAGTCTGGCCCGTCGCGAACGCATCTGACGCGCCGCCGTTGAAGCCGAAGCCGCCGTCCTTCTGCTGACGCGACTCGAGGTGCTTGATGAGGCGCGCGACGTGCGGCTCCGAGGGAGACGCGCCGGCCACCAGCAGGCCCATCGTCACGTAGTTGAGGTCCTGCAGGTAGATGCCCTCGGGCTTCTCGCTCCACGCGCGGGCCTGCGCGTTCATGTACTTCTCTGCTTGTCGCAGCGGCGCGAGCCACATGTCATCGGCCGTGCGCGCGTACGCCTGACGCCAGGTCTGCGAGGCCTGGAAGGTGGCCTGCATCGGGCCCGTCGTCACCGGGTACGACTGGTGGTCGCCTGCCACCGCGCCGCTGGTGTCCTGGAAGGCCAGCAGGTCTTTCGAGAGCTTCAGCAGATCATCGGTGAGCGCGCCGTTGACGAGCGCGTCGTAGCGGGCGAACGCGCTGGCGCCGAAGGTCTTCGCGGTGCGCGGGAAGCTGGAGTGCGTGAGGCCTCCCGGCGTTCGCGAGCCACCGGGCGTCTGCATGATGCCGCGCAACACCTCGTCCATCACCGGCTTCGGCACCGAGTACTGGTTGTGCATGCCGACCGACAGGCCCTCGAGTGTCACCGCCTGCACGTGACAGCCGTAACAGTTGTTCGACTTCTGCCAGCGCGCGGTGTCCTGCCCGAGGAAGTCGAGCGCCTTCTGCGCCGAGGTCCGAAAGCCCTCCTGCGGTGCGGCGAAGGCGAAGGCGGCGGGGAGCGCGACGGCGGCGAAGGCGACTCGGCGAACGGTGCGGAAGACGGGCATCAGTGGGCTCCGGAAGAAGGGGTGCGCCTTCAACGGACCACTCGCGGAAACGATCTGCCGCACGCGTTCGAGGTGGGTACACCCCATGCACACATCAGTCGTCGACGAAGACGCCCTCAGGGGCGCCCATGCCGCTCCCATCATTTCGACGGGACCGCCGATTGAAAGGAACCCCACCGTGAACACCCCAGCAGCGCAGCAGCTCCAGAGCCCAGCAGCGCCCGTCGCTCATCCCGGGAAGGGCTACCTGCAAGACATCGAGGCGCGCACCCTGGCGAACGACGACTTTCGCCGGGTGCTCTACACGTCGCGGTACTGCCAGCTCGTCGTGATGTCGCTCCAGCCGACCGAAGACATCGGCGAAGAGGTGCACCAGCTCGACCAGTTCTTCCGCTTCGAAGCGGGCACTGGCTCGGTCGTGCTCGACGGCGTCGCAGAGCCGGTGCGGCATGGCGTCGCGGTGCTCGTGCCGGCTGGAATCCGTCACAACATCGTCAACACCGGCACCACGCCGCTCAAGCTCTACACCATCTACGCCCCGCCCAGTCACCGCGACGGCGTCGTGCATCACACGCGCGCCGATGCCGATGGCGACGACGAACACTTCGATCTGCAGACCACTGAACTCGTCTGAAGGAGCCCATCATGAAAACCAGAATCATGGCTGTCCTTGCCACCGTGAGCCTCGTCGCGCTCCCGGCCGGTGCCCAGAGTTCGTCCAGCAGCTCGAGCTCGAGCTCGAGTTCGAACGGGGCGCCCGCCAGCGCGTTCGACTCCTTCTCGGGCGACCCGAAGAACCTGCTCCTCTTCAACCCGGGAGACCTCATCAACGGCCTCCTCACGCTCGAGTACGAGCGGGGGCTCTCGCGGCACATCGGGCTGGAGTTCGGCCTCTCGGTGCTGGCGTTCCGCGGAGCCTTCGGCTCGCCCGTGCAGGCCAGCGTCATCGCGCTCGCGCCTGAGATTGGCCTGCGCTTCCACTTCATCAAGTCGGCGCCGCGCGGGTTCTGGTTCGGCCCGTCGATCAACGGAGCCTACCTGCTGCCCAACGCCGACCGGCCCCGGCAGAACCTCGGGTACGGCTTTGGCGCGGCCGTCGGGTACAACTTCACGCTCGGTGGCTTCGTCGTGCAGCTCGGCGTCGGTGGCGCCGTGCACGACTACGGCGAGGGCTTCGTGTGGAGCCCCCGCTTCCGCCTCGGGCTCGGCGCCGTCTTCTGAAGTCTACTGCGCGATGCCGAACAGCGACGTGCGCTTGCCGCGCGCCTTCGAGTCGTACACCTCGAGGACGAACGCGCGGCCGGGCGCGCCCGAGTTGATGGCCATCCAGTTGAGCACGGCGTAGCTGCCCGGCCCGACGCCGCTCGAGGCGAACGTGGGAATCTCGACCGGCTCGAGCGTCGACGTCTCTTCATGCTCGCCGACCTTCGTGCAGTTGCGGCGGTAGACGATGGTGCCGTCGGGGTTGATGCGATCGATCTTGTTGGTCTCGACGCAGGTGTAGTCGGGCACCTTGAAGGTCTCGGTGCGGAAGATGATGCGCACCGACTCGCCCTTCTTCTCGATGGCCTTCACCACGCCGCCGCCTCCTGCGCGCTCGGGGTCCATGGTGTTGGCCGAGCCGAAGATGCTCGCCGTCAGCGGGGCTTCACCGATGGGGTTGTTGCCAGGCCGGGGCAGACCGAGCGGCGCCGAGCTGGGAGCGCCACCGCGCTTCGTCTCGTCGAAGCCCGTGCTCTTCGAGCCGCCAGCCGCGTCGTTGTACGCGTTGACCGACGCCAGGTACGCCGCCGTCAGCGGCCCTCGCACCGCGGTGGTGCGCTCGGCGTAGTAGCGAAAGACGGGGTCCATCGCGGGTGCGGCAGGGTCTCTGGCGGCACACTCGGCGAGCGCCCACGACAACAACCCTGGCACGCGCACCTCGTCGACCTTCGACTTCATCTGGGGCTTCAGCTCGGCGACGAAGAACGGCCACAGCTTCTGCGCGCAGCCCTTGATGGGCCCCGGCTGGGCTTCCATCGAGAGCACCAGCTCGAGCAGCGGCTTGTCCGTCTCGGCCTGCTTCGCGTACGCCTTCGCGGCCTCGACGGGGGCGTCGAACACCATCTTCGACAGGCCCGGCACCTTCGGCGCGAGCCGCTTGTACGTCGTCACGTAGTCGTTGAGCTTCGCCCGGGCCGAGAAGAACGCGAGCCTCGCGCGAGCTTCGCCCTGCAGGTTGAGCTTGAGCGCCTCGAGCTGCTTCTCGAACGTCGCGGTGTCGAGCGGCAGGGTGTTGAGCACCGCCACGTCGGAGGCCTCGCTCAGCTTGCCCGAGTCGCTGTCCTGCGTCGTCTGAGGCAGCGCCTTCTGAATCAGCGCCGCCATCGCGAGCTGCGCCGTGAGCCCACCGGGCGTGTCGATGTCGATGAGGCGCATCTGGTTCTCTTTGAAGTTGAGCTGCCCGCACCCGGCGCTGATGCGCTCGAGCACGCGGTTGCCGCGCTCGGCGGCCGTGCCCTCGCCGAGCTTGAGCTGCTCGTCACACAGCTGCTTCATCTGGTCCTTCTCCTTGTCCTGCTCGAGCAGGAGCCGCGCGCCCAGCTGCAGCAGCCGCTCATTCTGCGCCGCGGTGAGGGCGAGCGCGTTCGAGAGGGTCTGCCGGTACGCCGCCATCACCTGCTGGCGAACGTCCCAGTCGGGGTCGAGGCACGAGAAGAGAATCGCCTCGGTCAGCCGGCCGCCGAAGGTCTTCGGAATGGGCGCGGTCATGTTGTCGAGCTGCTTGCCGTAGAACTCGAGCACGCCCTCGCACCACGTCGGCTTCATCGGGGTGATGGCCTCGGCGCCAGCGACCGGCGCGACGACGGGCACCGCTTCGATGTTCTTGCGCAGCTTGCCCACCTTCGCGTCGCCCACGCCCTGCTCGATGCTGGCGAAGAGGGCATCGCGCTTCGTCTGCCAGGGTGCCTTCGCGTCGCCGTCGAGCTTCGCGATGAGCTCGTCGATCTCCTTCTTCGCCTTCTCGACGGCCTTCGGGTCGGCGTTGAGCAGGTTCTTCTTCTCGGGGTCGAAGTCCTTCGCCGCGCGCGCGAGCTTCTTCTCGAGGTCTTGCGCGGTCTGGCCTGCGGCAGCGCCACCGACGGCGTCTTTCGCAGCGGCGACGGCCGCGTCACGCTTCGCCTTCAGCTCGGCGCCACCCGCAGCGTCGAGGGCCGCGAGGGCGTCGATCTCCTTGTCGAGGTCGGCGATGTCCTTGTCGATCTCAGCGCCTTTGCGCGCGAGCCGCTTCGATGGGTCGTACTCCTTCGTGAAGGCCTCGAGCTTCTTCTCGGCCTTCTGCTTCGCCTTCTCGGCTTCGCTCTTGGCACCCAGCGCGAACGACGACCCCAACACCACCGCCAACACCAGCCACCACGACGTCCGCATCAGTTCTCTCCCGGGCAGGACCCGCCCGTGAAGGCCAGGCCGATGGATACCGGGGAGCGAGAACCCTCGACCGCCGGCTACAGGCGGTCGCCATGGTGAATAAGTCACTCGCCTAAAGCAAGCTCAGTTCTTCTTGATGGGCTCTGGCTTCTTGAAACCCTTCGCCTCGATGTCGAGCGAAGGAATCGAGGTCACCAGGTACTCCTCGAAGGGCAACGGGAGCGTGGTCGCCTTCGCCATCACGGCGGTGGTGCCCGAGAGCCCGGCCGAGACGATGGGCGACGACATGTCCCAACAGGCCTCGCCGCGTTTCCACATCACGAAGCGGCCCTGGAAGCGGTTCTTCTTCGCGGGCTTCACGTCGGGCACGCCGGGAATGCCGCCTTCGATGGGGTCGGCGAGCTTGAAGACGAGGTCGTCGGTGAGGCTGTCCTTCGTGTAGCGGAGATGAAGACGGGTCAGCGTGGTCTCGGCCGCCCATTTGCCGACGCTCGAGTCACCCTTCACGCCGGGCATCACGTCGGCGCCCATCAGCCGGGTGAGCGGGTCATCCATCGGGTGCGGAGGCGGGCAGGGGTCGCACGTCACGCCGTAGATGCCCTGGTCGACCATCACCTGCGGGGGCGGCATCGCGCCCTGCCACGCGAACTCGGTCAGCGCCGCGCCCTTGTTCTTGTCGAACGTGCGCTTCACCAGCTCCGAATAGAAGGCGCCGAAGCGCGGCTCGACGGCGGTCTTCACATCGAGGTTCGACGGCACGAAGACGTTGGGGCGGTTGGCGACCTCGTAGCGGCCCTTCGCGATGACGTGCACGATGAGGTCCTGCTCGCCCGAGCTGTTGACGAGGCCCAGGCGCACCGGCAGCTCGAACTTCTCGGAGTCGTAGTGGAAGCGCAGCGGCGAGAGCACCGCCTGGCCGTTGACGAACTTCACCTTCTTCGCGTTCACCTTCGCCACGAAGAACTTCGAGTTGTTCTGCACGTACGGGCGGAGCAGCGGCTCGGTGTTGGCGGGAATCTGGTACTTGTTCTCGCGCAGCCAGATGTCGAGGCCGAGCGCGTCTTTCGCCGACAGGATGACGATTTCGTATTCGTTCACCTCGAACTGCGCTTCGACCTTCACGCCGAGGTCGCGATCGAGCATCGACTTGCCGCCCAGCGCCGACGGCGCCATGCCCGCACCGCTCCGGGCGGCCATGCGCAGGCCCTGGTCCTCGACGCACATCTGCACCAGCCGCGGAGACGCCAGCGCGTCGAGCCGGTCGAACGCGGCCTTCGGCAAGGTGCGCACGTTCTCTTTCTGGAGCACCACCGGCACCGGCACCACCATCGCGAAGTCACTCGGCGGGCCGCGGTAGTTGTTCTGCATCGAGAGCACGGTGCGCGTGCCTTCGCGCATCAACACCACCATGGTGGCGTCGTTGAAGAGCTGCCCGCCGGCGGACGAGACGTAGAAGCCGCAGAACGCGTGGGCGGTCGACGAAGCCACCACCAGCAGCGCGGCGAGCGTGAGGGACAACCATCGCATGAGAAGCTCCAGGGTCAGGGCGCCGCCGAGGTGGCCGCGGAAGGGTATGTGGCTGGTGAGACAGTCACCTGCGCCGCCCGGTTCCTCGACGTCAGGGGACGCGCCGCAGGTTCGAGCGCCACCGAGCGGCCTCGTACCATCCAGACGGGTGGCCGTCGTTGCCGTGAGCGTTCAGTACGCGCTCCGAGGTGTCGACTGCGGCGAAGACAGCGCGGACGCAGTAGACGAGCGACCATGTCCGTCTTCCTCGCGGTCGACCTCGATGCACCAGTGCGGGCGCTGGCCTCGAGCGTCATCGAGCGCTTCAGGGCCACCCTCGACGCGAAGTGGGTGCGCGAAGACAAGCTGCACCTGACGCTCGTGTTTCTCGGCAACCCCACCGCCGCGCACGTCGAGTCGTTCAAACCGCTCGTCGACGCGGTGGCGAGCCGGCACGCGGCGTTCTCGCTCGAGCTCGGCGGCGTCGGTACGTTCGGCACCGCCCGCGCACCGTCGGTGTTGTGGCTCGGCGTGAAGGGTGCGCTCGAGTCGCTGCGGAGTCTGCAGGCCGACGCCCAGCGCTCCCTCGTGTCGGCTGACCTTCCCGGGCTCAAGCCGGACGAACATGGTCGCCTCTACGCGCCGCACGTCACCCTCGCGCGCTCGAAACAGGACACGGCGTTTGGCGACGCCACCACTGCGCTCGCGGAGTTCACCTCGCCGCCGTTCCTCGTCAGTCACGTCACGCTCTATGAGAGCCGGTCGGACCGGTATCAGGCGCTGCATCGTGCGTCGCTGAAGGGCGCGTGAAGCTGGGCCGCCCGCGCCATGCGAGCTGAATGACGTGCGTGCTGAATGACGCCGAATGACAAGCACGCTGAAGACCGTGCGTGCTGAAGACCGTGCGGGCTGAATGCGGTGCGCGCTGAATGCGGTGCGCGCCCTGAACGCTTCGCGAACGCAGTGGTGATCAGCACGGGTGCCGGCTCGGCAATGTGGCAACACCCGGGCCGACTGGACGACAATGCGGCATGCCCGGTCCCATCGGCGTCGCTCCGGTTCGCCCCGCGCCCTCGACCGGCGCCGCCACGGGCCCGCGAGCCGTCGATGTCTCGACCGTCGACCTGAACAGCGCCGCCTTCCGCGCGCTCCCGCCGTCGTGGCAGACGGCCGTGAAGGACGCGAAGACGTTCGCCGCTGCGAACTTTCGAGGCATGAGCGCGCCCCCGAAAGTGCTCGTCACCGGGGCGCCGTCGAACGGCCAGGCGCCCGTCAGCGTCATCGTGCCGCCGAACGCGACGGCGCCGTTTGCCGTGCACACGCACTACCACGGTGATGGAGCCCGCTCGCTCTCGGCCAACCCCGCGGGCGACGCCATCGCGAAGCGCGTGAAGGCCGGTGACGCGACCGTCTTCATTCTCCCCGAAGCCGCGAAGCCCGGATCCCCGACGGACTGGTCGAACGTTCGACGCATCGCCGACACGACGGCCCAGTCGCTGGCTGGTGCAGGGCTCGCCGGAGACGTCGGGCCCCGCACGCTCTCGGTCCACTCCGCAGGCGGCCGCGCGCTCGCCAACGCGCTGAAGAACGGCGAGCAGCTCGAGGCCGACCACCTCGTGCTCCAGGACGCGCTCTTCGAAGGCACGAACGGCCGCGGCGCGGCGACGTTCCTCAAAGAGCACCTGCCGCCAGCGAGCGCGGGCGTCGGCCACATCACGCTGGTGCCCTCGACTGGCGCCGGCGCCGCTGGCCTCTGGAAGGACCTCGACGAGCCACAGCTGACGCGAACCGACGTGCTCGCGCGTCAGTTGCGTGCGGCGGGCCGCACCGTCGACGTGGTGGGCGTGACGACTCACGACGACGCCGCGCGGCAGCTCCAGCCGACGGCGGCTCGCCCGTGGGCGCCCGTGCGCTGAGGTGGCGTGGCGGGAGCGCGCATGAAAAGACGCGCGCCGTGCAGCCGATGAAGACGCGCCGTGGTCCGCCCTTCGTGACGTCACGCGCGTCGGTGCCGCTCCGGAGCGACGGCTCGTTGACCCTGGGCCTCGTCGCCGACACGCACTCCTCGCCTGATCCGCGCGGCCTCGAGCACCTCGCCGCGCTGAAGCCCGACGTCATCGTGCACGGCGGCGACATCGGAGACCTCTCGGTGCTCGACACGTTCGCGCGCATCGCGCCGGTACACGCCGTGCGCGGCAACATCGACGTGCGCGCGTTCGACCTGCCCGACGGCCTCGTCCTCTCCCTCACGCACGAAGGCCGAACGCAGCTCACCGCGTTCCTCACGCACATCGCCGTCTACGGGCCGAAGGTGCGCGCCGACGCTGCGAAGCGGGCCCGCGCCGAGAAGGCGACGCTGCTGCTGTGCGGCCACTCGCACGTGCCGTTCTTCGGGCAGGACCGCGGGCTCACCGTGTTCAACCCCGGCTCCATCGGGCCCCGGCGATTCACGCTGCCCATTCTCTTCGGCGTCATGCGCGTCACCACCGCGGGCGTGAAATTGCACCACGTCGACTGTGAGACCGGCCAGCGCTGGGAGCCGTGAACTCGACTGGCACCGCCGATGCGTCAGGCCCTCCCTCGACACCGAGCCTGCTCCTGCGCTGGTCGGGCACCCTCCTGCTGGGCGCAGGCCGAAGCGAGCCCTGACCGCATCGAGATCGGCGCCCTTCACCGCGTCAGGCCGTTCGTGCACGGGCCGAACGCTGGCGCCCGCGAGCCATTCGGGCACACCCGTACCGACGCGCCAGAGCCGCCAGCCGGCAGGCGCTCCCACGACGACGCGGGCCCGCAGCCGATGGAATTGCAGCTCGCCACGCGGAAGTGCGTGGCGGTGGTCGGCGACATCACCAGGTTCGCGCGCTCGGTCGCCCGCCGCGTGACGCTGCCCGCGGCCGTCACCAGCTCGACCGTGTAGAAGGCGTGACGCCGCGAGGTGACGTCGGTCCACGTGAGCGACCAGGCCGATGACACGCCGACCGTCTCGCGCGCCAGGCTGTTCGACGCCGAGAGCCCGACCGGCCGCTCCTCGGGAGCCCGGGTCGCCGCGACGGCGTAGACAGGGTCGCTGTACAGCATTTGATGACTCGAGAAGGTGGCCTCGAGAATGAACGTCACCTCCTGAGTGTCTGGAATGGCGTTGAGCGACACGGTGGCGCCCGCGACGTCGGGGCCGGTCGTCTGCATGAAGGTGGCAATGCCCTCGGCGGTGATGCGGTACCCCGTCTCGGACGGCGAGCGGTCGTCCCACGCGAGGCGCGCGTCGAGGCGGCCTCCCGTGCGCGTCGACGACACCACGCGGAACCGCGCCGGCGCGGCGGGCTTGAACTTCTGCGCCACGATGCGGTCGAGCGCCGCGAGGTACGCCGGCAGGTACATCTCTCGGTGGCCCTTCGCGTTCGGGTGCACCATGCCCGTCGACACGCGAAACGGCCCGATGATGGGCACGGGAATCGGCGGCAGGTCGACGCCCTGCGTCTTCAGCGCCCGCACCGTGGTGTTGAACCACGCGTCATTTCCGCTGCACATCGCGTGACCTGGCGTCTCGTTCACGTGTGACGACTCCACGGCCCAGCCAGCGTCAGCGGCGAGCGCGCCGGTCGTCGCGTTCATGCGCCGGTGAATGTCGAACGCTGCTTCGGCCTCGGCCAGGCTCACCTCTTTCAAGATGAGCTCGTCACCCGGGTAGTCGTCGGGAGCGCACGCCGCCGAGCCCGACTTGCGCAACGGGTTCGGGTACTGAATCAGCGCGACGCGCGAGGGCGACACCCGGCGGTTGAGGAGCGCCTGCTTCAGGGTCGCCCACCGCGCGGGCAGGCCGTTCTGGCCACGCGAGAAGGCCTCGGGCCCCACCGCGCCGGGGAGCGCGCAGTTGGTCTTCAGGCAGTCTTCGATGACGAGCCCGAAGCCCATGTCGTTGCCTCCGATGGACATCACGACGCCGTCGACGCTCGTCTGGTAGGTCGAGATGAAGTCGTCGAGCTGCTCCACCTGCGGGCGCACCGCGTTGGCTTCGGGCAGGTCGTCGGCGAACTGGTAGCACTCGGTCTTCGCGGTGCCTGTCTTCTGGTCGCAGTCGGCCGAGCCGGTGTCGACCGAATCGACGAGCTGCGGCACCTGCGCGCCGGAGCACGCGAACGACACGTGCGTGAAGGACACGCCATTCCACCGGCGGGCGAGCTCGGCGCGGGCGAGCATGCTGGCCGCGGCGTCGCTGCGATGACACGCGCGGGCTTCACGGGCGAGGCGGGTGCGCGCGGCGTCGGGC
>JAUXRI010000321.1 GCA_030681895.1 Myxococcales bacterium
CGGCTGCAGAGCCACCGCCTGCAGAACCACCGCCTGCAGAACCACCGCCTGCAGAACCACCGCCTGCTGAGCCACCGCCTGCTGAGCCACCGCCTCCTGAACCCCCGTCAGCGGCGCCTGAAGTTCCAGCGTCTTTATCGATCACGACAGGATCGCCACAATTGCATCCTGCGGCGCCAACCACGACGAAAGCGCAGACGAAGGTTCTGAACATAGAGTTCTCATAGCACGCAAAGACCGGGGCTCACGAAGGTCAGGCTCTTGCGCACCTGACAGACTCCTGAAACGCGACGGCTGCAGCGAGAGAGGCCCACAGACCCGTCTTCGCTGCAGCTCGGTACTCCTGAGGCCATCGTGACTGGGTAACGAAGCGGCGGACCGTCAAAGCCAGCCAAAGCGCCCGAGAAAGAACGAGGAGCTCTGCGGCTGTATAGAGATGGTCTCGTCGATGATGGGCCACAGCGCGGATCAGTCCCAATCGTTGAGCACCGGGTCCACCATCACCTCGGCGCAGCCGAGTCGGCCGCGACAGCCTCTGCACCCGGAACAACGACTCGGCGAGCAAGTGCCGAAACACCTGCGGCTGCGCGGCGGAGACCTGCACGGGGACCGTCACCGTCGGCGATGCCTGCTTCACGCACTGCACGGCGTCGCGCGAGAACACCTCGAGCCGTTCGAACCTCTGCCGTTGACTGTTCTGGGCGGCGGCCCCCGGTTCCTTGCCGGGGTGTGGCCTTCGCGCTTTCGTCGGGGGACCTTGCGCAACGCGTTCGCCACCGCGTTCGCCACCGCGTTGCCTCCGAGGTTGTCTCTCGACCGAGCCCGAGAGCCAGTGCACTGCGAGGTTCGGTTCGATTGGCTTCGGCTACGGGGGGAGACGCGACGGGCCTCGCACTCTTCGTCAGCGTGAGCTGTTTCAGCTTACGCGCGCAACGGCACGGCCGGAGAGGAGCGGGGCCGGGCTGTTTCTGTCAGAGCGTGCGTGCCGGCGTTTGCGTCAGGGCCCCGGCCAGATCAGCTCACCTGAAACATCGTCTCTGATGGCCACTGAAGGAATCATCTCGAGAATGGAGATCGCCTGCTCGAGTGCTGGGAGTTCCGTTGGCGTGCCCAGACCGCTGTCCGCGACCAGCGACAGCCGTTGCAGTCGACGGATCCAGGCATGTTCGGGAAGTACCTCGAGTACGTGAGGTATGAACCAGCCCTCGAACGTCACGTTCTCGAGCGGCAGACTCTCTGCGTGTGCCAGGACGCGGTCGACGTCGTCGAGCGAGATCTCGTCATCCGCGCCCCGGTCGATGTCGAGATGAAGCGTCGTCAGCTGTGGCAGGTGCATTCTCGTGAGTGGCAGCACTTCGGTGCGCCGACGAATCTTCAGTCGAAGCGAACGGAGGGAAGGGTGCTTCACGTTTCCCAGCTTCGAAGGTCTGGCGCTCGGCCACTCCTCTTGAAAGGTGGCTGAGAGAGACTCGAGTGAAGGAAGCCCTTTCCAGAGTCTTGAAACATCACCGACATGAAGAACCCTGCCGTTTCTGTCGATGGGCTCGAGCCTCAGGGCTGTGAGGCTGGGGCCGATGGGTGAGGTGACGAGCGCCTTCAACGGCGCGCCGAGAGAGTGTTCAGCCGGGGTTTGGTCCGCTTCGCCGAGGGTCACCGAGCGAATGGTCTGAGCCACCGGCAGCGCGCAGAATGCCCCGAGCAATTCGGCAAGTGGGGCGTTCGACGGCGCGGAGCTTCGAAACGTGGCGTGGAAGGCAAACCCGTGGCGGAACTCGAGCACGATCGACTGACCGATCGAGGCCTCGAAGCCCCGAAATACCTGGCCTCGAAGTTCATCAGTCGGTTGGTCGGAGAGCAGCGCGAGCGCGAAGAGGCCCCGCGCATCACCCTCGTTCGCGAGGGCACGCGCCAGCTCGAGTCCCTCGAGCCTCGTCTCTGGCAGCCGCTCGATGGCTGGAATCGGTCGACGGGCGCTTCTTCCGACCCGTGTGTTCTGGGTGGTGATGGCCTCAGCGTGTTCCGCAGTCACCACGTAGCCGCGCGCCCGACTTGCGTCGACGTTCCTCCTGACCTCGTCGAGCGCGGCTTCGTGCGACCACAGCATGAGGGTGCGTGGCCCTCTTGAAGGTGCAGACTCCTGACCGAACGTCACGAAGACGTTCGCCCCCACCACTCGATACTCGTGCCGGTCCTCGGGGCGTGGGCCTTCCATCACGATTCTGAGGCTGTGTTCGGCCGGAGGGCACTCCACCTCGACAAAACCGTCGACGACGAGTCGACGAACGAGCCGCTCCCAGGCCTCGCGGGCCGTGTCGGCATCAGGGTGTTCCTTGAGCTTCTCGCTCGGCCGACGCGGCGGCCGCTCAGTTCGAACGAACACCTTGTTGCGGAAGACGCAGGCTTCGACGCTCTGGTCGACGAACTCGAAGCGACGAAGGCCGACCCGCTCATTCCAACTGTCATCCAGCGCCACCTCCAACGGCCTGAGACCCACCGGAGCGGCCAGGCCTTGTTGGGTCATGACCAGACTCAGCTGCGCTCGAGCTTCCGGTACTTGATCCGCTTCGGCATCAACGCGTCGGCGCCGAGCCGCTTCTTCTTGTCTTCCTCGTAGTCCTGGAAGTTGCCCTCGAACCACACCACCTTCGAGTCGCCTTCGAACGCGAGGATGTGCGTCGCCACGCGGTCGAGGAACCAGCGGTCGTGCGTGATGATGACGGCGCAGCCGGCGAACGTCTCGAGGCCTTCTTCGAGGCTGCGCATGGTCTCGACGTCGAGGTCGTTGGTGGGCTCGTCGAGCAGAATGAGGTTGCCGCCCTCTTTGAGCAGCTTCGCGAGGTGCACGCGGTTGCGCTCACCACCCGACAGGTCCTTCACGCGCTTCTGTTGATCAGCGCCCTTGAACGCGTACCAGGACAGGTACGCGCGTGACGCGACGATGCGGCCGCCCAGGTCGAGCTGATCGAGCCCGTTCGACACTTCCTGGAACACCGACTGTTCACCCTGCAGCGCCTCGCGGGACTGGTCGACGTACGCGAGCTTCACCGTCTCGCCGATGATCAGCTCTCCGCCGTCGGGCTTCTCCTGGCCCATGATCATGCGGAACAGCGTCGTCTTGCCGGCGCCGTTGGGGCCGATGATGCCGACGATGCCGTTGGGCGGGAGCTTGAAGTTCAGGTCGTCGAACAGCAGCCGGTCGCCGAACGACTTCCGCACGCCCTTCGCCTCGACCACCTTGCCGCCGAGCTTGGGTCCGGGAGGAATGAAGATTTCACCCGTCGACTGCTTGTTCTTGTCGCGCTCGTAGTCTTCGCGCATCTCGTCGTAGCGCTCGAGGCGGGCCTTCGACTTCGCCTGACGCGCCTTCTGGCTCGACGACACCCACTGCAGCTCGCGGTCGAGGAACTTCTGCCGCGCGCTCGAGGTCTTCTCTTCGAGCTGCAGCTTCTTCTTCTTCTGGTCGAGCCACGACGAGTAGTTGCCCTTCCAGGGAACGCCTTCGCCGCGGTCGAGCTCGAGGATCCACTGGCAGACCTCGTCGAGGAAGTAGCGGTCGTGCGTGATGCACACGATGGTGCCCGCGTAGTCGCGCAGGTGCAGCTGCAGCCACTGAACCGACTCGGCGTCGAGGTGGTTGGTGGGCTCGTCGAGCAGGAGCAGGTCGGGCTTCTCGAGCAGAATGCGGCACAGCGCCACGCGGCGCTTCTCGCCACCCGACAGCTTCTTCACGTCGGCGTCGCCCGGCGGCAGGCGCAGCGCATCCATCGCGATCTCGAGCTTGCGGTCGAGCTCCCAACCGCCGGCGGCGTCGATGGCGTCCTGCAGTTTCCCCTGCTCGGCCAGCAGCGTGTCGAAGTCGGCGTCGGGCTCGCCCAGCTTGTTCGACACTTCGTCGAAGCGCTTGAGCAGGTCCTTCACGGGCTTCACGCCGAGCTCCACGTTGCCCTTCACGTCGAGCGTCTCGTCGAGCACCGGCTCTTGCGGCAGGAAGCCGACCTTCGCCTTCGGGTCGGGCCGCGCAGTGCCCATGAACTCGGCGTCCTGGCCGGCCATGATGCGCAGGAGCGTCGACTTGCCTGAGCCGTTGGGCCCGATGACGCCGATCTTCGCGCCAGGGAAGAAGGACAACCAGATGCCCTTGAGGATCTCCTTCCCTCCTTTGACCTTCCGGAGGTCCTGCATGCTGAAGATGAAGTTCTCGGCCATGTGCGGCACGTAGTCTGCTCATGCGAGCGAGGCAACGCGCCCGTGCGCCCTCTTCCGCGTTCAGCGCGTCGAAGGCCCGTGCGTCGAGACGTCTGCGCCGGGGAGCCGCACGAGGTCTTCGACCGACCAGTCGGTGGGGCGCGTCGCTTCGAACTTCACCGGGTCGAGGTCGGCCACCACGAAGGTCACCGTGGTCTGGTGCGCGAACCGATAGATGCCGCTGCGGGTGCCCAGCTCTGCCAGCGTGCGCGCGGTCTCTCCGCTGTGCAGCCGCCCGTGGTCATCGAAGCTGACCCCGCCAGAGAAGTGCTTCGAGCTCCACGTCATCGACTGGTGGTCCGCGCGAAACATCTCGCACACCGGCGCCCACCTTCCCTCGGGCCAGACGATGGCGATGGCGCAGTCGACGTCGGGCTCCTGCTTCTCGGTGTCCATGAGCGACCTCGTGGCGAAGGGCCCTGCGTTGACGGCCGCTGATCAGCTCCATTCACGGCGAACGTTGGTACCGCGGGCCGGCGCTCACATTCTCCGAAGCCGCGTGTGGGCGCGACGGCGACCTGCGCCGACAGCTCCGTGGGCCGATGACGCCCGGGCTTCGCGCCAACGGCTACGCTCTGGCGCCCATGCGAATCCTCACGAACCCCGGGTCGAACCTCGGCGACGAGCTCTCGCACACACTCGACGTCGACCTGACGCCACAGAAGATCGTCGTCGACGGCATCTCGCACGACACCCGCAACGCGCTCGACCTTTCGACCGTCGACAAGTGGGTGAAGACCGCGTCGAGGCACCCTTCGGTGCAAGGTACCACCGAGGCCGAGTTCGTCGACCACTACACCCGGCTCGTCGCGAAGGACCCCGACGTGCTCACGGTGATGACGTCGCGGCAGATCATCGGCTCGCATGACGCCGCGGTGGCTGCCGTGCAGAAGCTCAAGGCGTCTGCCGACCCGAAGCTCGCCGCCGCGCGCATCGAGGTGGTGGACACGACGGTCACCGACGTCGGGGCCGGGCTCGTCACACTCGCCGCCGTGCAGTGGCGCAGCGCCGGCCTTCCACTCGACGTCGTCGCGGCGGGCTGTCGCGCCTTCGTGCAGGCGGGCCGGAGCGTCATCACCGTGGCGACGCTCGACAACCTCATCAAGGGCGGCCGCGCCTCGTTCCTTCAAGGGTGGGTCGGCAACTTCCTCAACGTGCGCCCGCTGTTGAGCTTCGAGGCCGGCAAGCCGGTGTCGGTGGGCCGCGTGAGCGCCAGCGGCGACATGGCCAAGCGGGTCGACGAGTGGCTGGCTGACCGCGTCGACTCGAAGCAGCGGGTGTGGGTCGGTATCGCGCACGGCGACGTCGAGCCCCTCGCGAAGCAGGCGCTGGCGCTCCTGAAGGAGCGGTACACCGTCGAGTTCGCGATGGTGCGGCCGTTGTCGCCCAGCATCTACCTGCACGTCGGGCGGGGCAGCATGGCCGTCTTCGTTCACCGGCTCGAGAAGCTGCCGCACCCGCTGACGCCGCCAAAGGTGGCCTGAGAATCGAGTCGACGCACGAAACAGCCCGTGCTCGCATCCTCCGCGCTGTTGACCCGGAGGGGACCCATGTCGAAGCGATATTTCGAGTTCAGCGAAGGCACGTCGAACAAGTTCTGGGAAGTCTGGCTCGAGGGCGTCGAGGTGCACACGCGCTACGGGAAGATTGGCACTGAGGGTCAGCGCACGTTGAAGGACGAAGGCTCGGCCGAGAAGGCGCAGAAGCTCTTCGACAAGCTCGTTCGTGAGAAGACCGGTAAAGGCTACGAAGAGAAGGCTGGCGCAGGCGGTGCGGCTCCAGCTGCGAAGGCTGAGAAGGCTGCTGCGCCGTCGAAGGGCGGCGACTTCAAAGCCGCGTGGAAGGTGCTCGAGACCGCGAAGGACCTGCCGGCCGCGCTCGAGGCCCATCTCTCATTCCTCTGCGACACCGCTGGGTGCAAGCCGCTCCTCAAGAAGCTGTGCGCGACGGCCACGAGCGCGAAGGCGGGTGATCAGCTCACCGTCGTCTTCACCTCGCCGGACGGCACCGAGTTCGAAGGCACCGAGTGGACGCTCGAGGCCTCGCCTCCGTACACCGGCCCGTTCGACAAGCTCGTGCCGAAGTCGCATCAGCGCTTCTCGCAGCACCACAACGGCATGAGCCTCGAAGGGCTCGACGTGCCGCTCGGCTTCGTAGGCGTCAGCGACGATGGGTCGCTCACGGGGAGCGCGTTCGAATCAGAGTGGCTCGAAGAGGGCGAGCCCGAGATCTACGAGAAGTTCCAGGAGAAGGACCTGCCCATCGTCGACCCCATCGGCCACCACCAGGACTTCGTGCTCTACAACTTCCTGAAGAAGACGAAGCTGGGCGAGCCGGTGCTCCAGTACATGTCGCACGAAGGTGGCGGCCTCGATGCGCCGTACGACACCTCACTCGGCATCACCGGCGTCTTCCTTCGGCTGCTCGCCAGCGACGTGCTCGGTGACCGCGACCTCGAGAAGAAGGAGGGCGAGTCGGGTGACGATGGCGACGACGACGACGAGGGTGGGAGCGAGGCCAGCGAAGGCGCGCGCCGGTTCGAGTTCAGCGAAGACGGCTCGAACAAGTTCTGGGAGATCAGCGTCGACGGCGCCACGCACACCGTGCGCTACGGGAAGATCGGCACCGACGGGCAGTCGAAGACGAAGGAGTTCGACGACGACGAAGCCGCGGCCGCAGACGCCGAGAAGCTGATCAAGGAGAAGACGAAGAAGGGGTACGCCGAGGTTGAATGAGCTGCTGCGCCGGGTGCTCGACGCTCCCGACGACGACGGAGCGCGGCTCGTGTACGCCGACTGGTTGCAGGAGCGCGCGGACCCGCGAGGCGAGCTGATCATTCTTCAGCTGAAGAAGCGCACTGCGCCGCTGTCGCTCGATGAAGCAGAGCGAGAGGCGGCGCTCATCGAGGCGCACGCCGATGCGTGGCAGGGCCGGCTCGGGAGCATCACGCAGTTCGTCGAGTTCGAAGGCGGCTTCCTGCACGGGTGCTCGCTGCGGGAGGTGCCCGTCTGGGCCTCACGGCAGCCCGAGTGGCGCACCGTCCGGCACCTGGGCGTGCAGCGTGACGCGCGGTTCCTCGGCGCGTTGCTGGAGAGTGAAATGCTCTCGCGGCTCACGTCGTTGCGCATCAGCGACGAGTGCGTTGGTCCGGTGGTCGAGCACGCGCCTGACGGGTTGAAGACGCTCGTCATCGATGGCAGCCGGTTCGATGTGGCGGCACTCTTCGCCAGCGCTCGGCTCGCGAACGTGACGCACGTCGAGCTCAGAGAGGTGCGGCAGAAGCTCGTCTTCGAACGCGACACAGGCGCGAGGTGGAAGCTCCATGTCTCGTTGAAGCCGTCGCCCTGGGCGCACGAGAAGAAATACGTGTCGAAGGCCCTGAGCGCGCTGCCGCCGGCCTTGCTGTCGGAGCTCACGGTGACGCCTGCCGAGCGCCTCTCCCAGGTGAAGAAGGTCGTCGGCGCGGCGCTCGGTCGCTGAAGCTCGCGACGCGAAGTCCGTGACGCGGCACACTGGCCAGGTGATCACCGAACACGACGTCGTCATCGATGGCGTTCGCCTCCACTACGCCGTCGCCGGTGACGGGCCGCCCGTGGTGCTGGTGCCTGGCCAGTCCTTCCCCTGGCAGAGCTACCAGAAGGTGATGCCCGCGCTGGCGAAGGCCCACCGCGTCTACGCGCTCGACGTGCGTGGCCACGGGAAGAGCGAACACACGCCGGGCCAGTACACCTTCGGCCGCTGCGGGAAGGACCTCGTCGCCTTCTTGAAGGACGTCGTTCGCGCGCCTGCGCTGCTCAGCGGCAACTCGTCGGGTGGGCTCATCTGTCTGTGGGCCGCGGCGAACGCGCCGGACCTCGTGCGTGGCGTGCTCCTCGAAGACCCGCCGCTCTTCTCGGCCGAGTGGCCCCGCATGCGTGACGATACCTGGGTGCACGACTTCTTCACGCACGTGGTGGCGACGCTCCCCGACCTCGCCGGTTTCTTCGCGACGCTGAAGGTGCCGACGAAGCCCGGCAAGAAGCTCATCTCGTTTCCGCGCCCGCTCGCGTGGCTGCTCGGCGGCGCGATTCGACGGCACCAACGCGCGAAGCCCGGTCAGCCCGTCGACCTCGGGTGGTTGCCGATGCACGTGCGCCTCTTCGTGCGGGGCCTGTCTGAGTACGACGTCGGCTTCACGCAGGCGTGCGTCGACGGCTCCATCTGCGACATGGACCACGGCGACTGTCTGACGCGCACGGGCTGTCCGGTGGTGCTGCTGCAGGCGTCGTCGTTCTACGACCCGGCGCTCGGCCTCGTCGGCGCGATGGACGACGCCGACGTCGCGCGGGCGAGGTCGCTCAAGCCCGGGCTCGTCGTCGAGTCGTGGCCGAAGCCGCACGTCGTGCACCTCGCCGCCCCGAAGGAGTGGCTGGCGCTCCTTGCTCGCCTGGAAGGCATGGCGGCTCAGACGTCGTGACCGCGTCGGCTGAACGCTTCACAGGCCTCGCGGGTGTGACGACCGCCACGGACCAAACGCCTCAGAGAGTCTCCGCAGGAGAGACGAGTCGAACGAGAACCCATCTGCGCCCCCGTCGTACGGAATGAACACGCACTCCGTCAGCTCCGAGAGGAACGCGAGGTGTGCTTCCTGATCGTCCGAGATCGCGAGGAGCAGCGAGCGCAACGCCGCCGCGTCCCACGTCGTGTGCGTCATCCAGGAATCCCAGACCTCGTCGCCATCCTCGACCACTCGATGAATCGGTGCCCAGACCTTCCCGGGCATCAGCGCGTCGGAGCGTGCGGAGCCGTTGAAGCGCGACTGAATCACCACGCACGGGGCGCGCTCTCCGAGCAGCGCAGTGCCAAAGCGCGAATACCGATCGAGAACCGTCTCACGCTCGGCGTCGGTTTCGGCGTAGCGCTTCGACTCAGGCAGCGCGTGAATTCTCAGCCAACACTGCGGGAAGGCCGCGCGCATCAGATGCGCCACCGGAAATGCCTCGCAGAATGGCTGTTCGAACCAGCGGCTCGTCATGGCGCTCACGGCTCGACGCACGGCCCCTTCGTCGGCACCCAACGCTCGGCCGTCGCTTCGGTCATGCCCGCCGAGGTGCCGCCCGCAATCAGCACCGAGCCATCTTTGAGCAGCGTCGCCGTGTGCGCCTTGCGTGACGTCTTCAGCTGACCGGCCAGACACCAGCGCTCGCTGTCCTGCACCCAGCGCTGCACGCGCGCGGTGTCGACGGCCGACGGCGGCTCACCGCCGGCAATGAGGACGTCGCCCGAGGGCAGCAGCGTCGCCGAGTGGCCTGCGATGGGCACCGAGAGGTGGTTCTTCGGCTGTACCCAGGCGTCGCCGCCCGGCTCCCACCACTCGACGTAGTTGGTCGACATCGTCGTCGTCTGCCCACCGAACACCGCGACACGGCCGCCGAGGCTCACCACCGCGGTGCGCTGCCGCGGCTCGCTCAGCTCGGGCACCGCGTGCCACACGCCGCTCGACACATCGAGCCGCTCGACGTGTGCGATGGCGACGCCCGGCTTCGGCACCGGCACGCCCGCGTCGGCCTGCGCCGCGTTGGAGCGCCCACCGAGCACCACCACGCTCCCGTCCTTCAACAGCACCGCGTCGTGCAGCCAGCGCCCCACCGCGAGCGGCCGCCAGGAGGTGAACGTGTTCGTCGCCGGGTCGAACCGCTCCACGCTCGCGAGGTGCTGATGCACCGGCCGCGCGCCGCCGATGATCAGCACGCTGCCATCCCGCAGCCTCGTGGCGGTGTGGCCGTTGCGCGCTTCGGTGAGCGGCCCCACGGCGGTCCACGTGACGCGCTTCGCGTCGAACACCTCGGCTGACGCGAGTGAGTCGAAGCGGCTCGAGCCGTCAGCGGCAGGAGCGGTTCCGCCCACCACCAGCACTCGCCCGTCGGCCAGCATCGTGGCCGTGTGCCCCGACCGTGAGGTGCCCATCGGAGGCCCCGGCTTCCAGGTGTTGCTCGCGGGGTCGAACAGCTCGGTGCTCGAGAGGGTGTCGGTGGCGCTCTGAGACCGGCCTCCGGCGACCAGCACCCGGCCATCGGTCAGCGGGGTGGCGGTGTGTTGAGTGCGCGGCGTGACGAGGGCCCCGGCCGGGTTCACCCGCCCCTGCGCCATCACCATCGAGCAGACGAGCAGCGCCAGCGGCATCCTGTTGCAGCAGATAGCAGGTTGGCCGCCGCGTCGTCCGCTGGCGTCGTTCGTTTCCACGTGCGGCGGGACTCACGTGCTACCCTGTTCGCGTCCGTGCGTTTGCTCGCCTTCGTCGCGCTCATCAGCTCGTCAGCCTTCGCCCAGGCCATCGGGGGCTTGCATGACGACCAGTGGGTCACCTCTCGCACGTTCGCGACGTTTGGTGCCGTCGTGCGCCAGTCGAATCAGGCCTACACCGACGGACCACCCGTGGAGATCAAAGGGGGCGGGCCGCGGCTGCTGGCGATGCACCTGTCGGGTGCCTTCTTCCCCCGCAAGTTCTTCGGCGTCGGGTTCGGGCTGCGCAGCGACGTCGTCAGGGCGAACGAGGTGGGCCAGACGGACGCCAGGCCACTTCCACAACAGAACGTGCACGGGTACGCGACGGCGGTGCTGCGCTGGCAGCCGGCGCTCCTGTTCGGCCTCGAAGGCCACCTCGGCTGGTGGGGCGGGAGCACAGCGCTGATTCGCCCCACGAACCCGCCGACAGGCGACTTCCTCGCGATGACGGGCCCGGTGCTCGGCGCGAACTTGGTCTTCGACCCCACCTCGCGCTTCACGGCCCAGCTCTCTGGACGCGTCGAGGTCTCAATGGCGCAGCTGACAGGGTTTGGGGTCACGCTGGGCGCGCAGGCCCGCTACGGCCTGGTCGACCTCGGGCCGTTCGAGCTGGGCCTGGCTGTGACGTTCGAGTTCAACGGGGGTGAGTGGCGCGGCATGAACGTCACGAAGCTCAACGACGCGGGGCTCCGGCTTGGCATCGGGCCCTCCCTGGTGAGCCGGCGCGCCGCGCCGCCGTCCGTCGTCACTCCCGCCACCGCGCCGTCGCTCGTCGGCTCGGTGACGCGCACTGGTGGCACTCCCGTGTCGGGCGCCATCGTGACGGCAGGCGACCGCACCACCACGACGAACGTGGCCGGCACCTTCACGCTCGATGGGCTGCCGTCAGGCCCGGTGACGGTGACCGCCAGCGCCCCCTCGCTCCGGCCGGCCGTGAAGCAGGTCATCATCACGCCCGGCGTTTCGGTCGAGGTGACCCTCATGCTCGAGGCGAAGACCGGCCCGGGGAGCATCAGCGGCATCGTGCGCGCGGCCCCCGACAAGCCCCTGGCCGGCGCGAAGGTGACGTCGGGCAGCACGACGGTGACGACGTCGGCGACGGGCCAGTACGCGCTCACGAAGATGGGCCCGGGCGCGGTGAAGGTGCGCGTCACGCTCGATGGGTACACGCCGGCCGACGAGGTGGTGCAGGTGGCTGCCGAGGCCAACGCCGAGCTCGACGTCACGCTCGAGCTCGCGACGCAGCGCTCGAAGGCGAAGATTCGCGGCGTCGTCAGCAGCGCGGCCGGCCCGGTCGCGAAGGCCACCGTGCGCATCGTCGAGCTGAAGCTGAAGCAGACCGTGAAGGCCGACGGCCGCTTCGAGGCCGAGGTGCTGGGCGGCAAGTACACGCTCATCATCGAGGCGGCCAAGCACGTGACGCAGACGCGCGTCGTCGAGGTGGCCGATGGTGACCAGGCCATCTTCCAGATCGAGCTCGAGAAGGTGCGATGAGCCGCGGCCGTCTTCTCGCGCTGCTCGCCGTCTCGCTGGCCGGTTGTCCCGAAGACCCCGCGCCGGTGGGCGGCACCGTGCCGGCCGTGCCCGACCTCGCGCCCGTCGCCATGCTGCCGGTGGCGAAGCTCGTCACGCTGGAAGGCCGCGTCGACCTCGAACGTGATGGCGGCGTGTCGAAGGCCGCCCAGGGGCCGCTCTTCGAAGACGACGTGGTCGCGACGGGCGCAGCGAGCCGCGCGGTGCTCCGTGATTCCGCCGGGCGTGAGCTCGAGCTCGGTGAAGACACGCGCTTCAAGGTGGGCGCGAAGCTGTCGAGCGTCGAGGTGCTGGCGGGCGACATCTCGTTCCTCTCGGACGACGACGGCGGGACCGGCTGGAGCGGGCTGTCGGTGCGCACGCCGTACGGAGTGGCGCGGCTCTCGGGCGGCGCCACCGGCAGCTTGCGCTTCGTCGACGGTGGCGTCAGCGGGAGCGTCACCTTCGGCACGTTCGAGTTCGACGTGCCCGACGCAGGCACCCGCAGCGCAAAGGCCGGCGAGTCGTTCGGCGTCACCTTCGGCGAGTTCGAATTCGAAGCCCCTCCCGTGGTGCCACCAGCGCCGGTCGTCGAGGGCGTCACGCTGAAGGTCGAGGCCGGGAAGCCGCAGCTCAAGCGGCCAGGTGACAAGCGCTACTCGCCTGCGAAGGCGAAGGAGTCGTTGCCCGCGGGCACGGCCTTTCAACTGCCCCCGGGGGCCGCCGCGCGCCTCTCGGGCCGGAACGTCGACGCGGTGCTCGCCGCGGGCTCGAGCGGCGTCGCCGAAGGGGAGCGCACCGAGTCAGGCCAGAGCGTGCTGGCGCTCTCGAAGAGCCTGGGCCCTCTGACGCTCCAGTTCTCGGGCAAGGGCCCGGCGGTCGTCGAGCTCGGAGAGGTGAAGGTTGGCGGTGGCTCCGAGGCGTCGGTGGCCGTCACGCAGGTGGGAAAGAAGAAGCGCGTCGAGGTGAAGGCCGGCGAGGTCGCGGTGACGGTCAACGGCGTGGCGACCACGCTCAAGGCCGGTGACGCGGTGCTCGTCGATGCGGGCGGGGCCGTGACTGCACCAGCGACGAGGCCCGGGCTGGTGGTGAACGCGGTGACGCGCGTGCGGGTCGCCGCCGACGTGAAGGACCTGGGACTCTTGCTGCCCGACGACACCAACCGCGTGCAGCTGGCGCGGGACCCCGACTTCGCCGCGCCGTTCATCACCGGCACCGTCGGGAAGCAGGTGGTGGTGCCGCTGACGTCGAAGGCGCCGATGTTCTTCCGGGTCGTCGATGCCCAGGGGCAGCCGGCGAAGCAGGGGCGCATCGACTTCTTCCCCGACAACGCCTCGGCTCGCGACACCGCGACGCGCACCGACACCGTCGCCGAGACCGGCCTGCGGGCGACGGTCTTCTACCAATCGAAGGTGCCCGCCCTCACGTTCCAGTTCGCCGCGCAGGCCGAGGCGAAGGCGTGGAACTTCATTCTCGTCAGCGCCGATGCGCTCAAGACGCCCATCATCGAACGCAAGGCCAGTGAGTCGAGGCTGGTGCTCGAGCCCGGCGTGCTGAAAGAGGGCGAGTACTTCTGGTCGGCCACCCCGTTGGACGGGAACGGCGCCGCGAAGGCTGGCGTGCGAATGAACAAGCTCTCGGTGGTGTACGACAACGCACGCACCTCGCTGCTCATCGACCGGCCGCTCTCCGGGGAGCGCGCTTCGCCCGCCACCACGGCGTCGGGTGTCGCGCCCCGCTCTGCGCAGCTCTTCATCAACGGCAGGCTGGTGCGGCCCGACGACAGCGGCCGCTTCTCGGTGAAGGTGGGCGCGGTGGACCAGGTCATCTTCCGCGTCGTCACGGGCGAGACCGAGGCCTGGTGGTTGCGCAAGCTCAAGCGCTGAGGCTGGTTCATCGAAGGAACTGGGGAACGGCCGAACCTTCGGTACACTGGCCTCGCCCCGATGTCCGACGACCGTATGACGCTCGAGCAGCGCCTGGTGAGCGGTCCGCTCCCCGTCGACGAAGCCGTGCGCATCGTCTGGGCCCTCTGTGACCGCTTCGAGAAGTCGGGCAAGGCCGAGACGTTGGGCGACGTCTCTCCTGCGCGCGTGACGCTCTACGGGAAGGTCCCCGAGGCCCGCGTTCCCGATGCCCAGTTCCTCAATGGGTACTCGGCTCCAGAGCGGCGCATGTCAGGGCCGACGCCACGCTCCGACGTCTACGCCATGGGCGCGCTCCTGGTGCACGCGCTGACGGGCAAGCCCTTCGATGGCACGCCGCTTCCAACCACCGCCGCGCACCTCACGCCCGTCATCGAGCGCTGTCTGCAGCCCGACCCTGCCGGCCGCTTCGCCAACCTGTCCGAGCTCAAGCGCGCGCTGGTGCGCATGGACCGGACTTTGATGTCGGGCCCGAAGCTGGTGGAGCAGACGCGCCTGACGCGCACCTCCCTGGGCCCGTGGAACCTCGAGGGCCTGCTCGGCCAGGGCTCGATGGGCACCGTGTACAAGGCGAAGCATCAGGCGCTCGGCCGGCTCGCCGCCATCAAGGTGCTCAACCCGGAGCAGTACCAGAACCCCGAGTTGGTCCACCGCTTCTTCCAGGAAGCGCGCACCGTGAATCAGATCAACCACGAGCACATCGTGGAGATCAGCGACTTCGTGCAGGAGCCCGGGCCCACCGGTCCGTCCGTCGTGTACTGCGTGATGGAGCTGCTCAAGGGCGGCACGCTCGGCGACGCGCTCGAGTCGGGGCCGATGCCCATCACGCGTGGCCTCGGCATCATCGAGCAGCTCTGCGACGCGCTCGCGGCGGCGCATCGCGTCGGTGTCGTGCACCGTGACGTGAAGCCCGACAACATCATGCTCATCGAGCGCGCGGGCTCGAAAGACTACGTGAAGGTGCTCGACTTTGGCGTCGCCAAGCTGACCGAGACCGACGGCAAGGCGATGGTGTCGACGACCGAAGGCGCCATCATCGGCACGCCCATCTGCATGTCGCCGGAGCAGGCGCAGGGTGACGACGTCGACGCGCGCAGCGACGTGTGGGCGGTGGGCGTCATTCTCTACCGCATGCTGACGGGCCACTTCCCGTTCGACGCGCCGACGTTCGTGAACATCGCGGTGCAGATCATCACCAAACCGTACGCGCCGCTGCCGCCGAAGACCTCGACGGGCGAGGTGGTGCCGGAGCGCCTCGCGACCCTCGTGGAGCGGTGTCTGCAGAAGCGCCGCGACCTGCGGCCCGCGTCGATGGACGTGGTGCGCGACGAGCTGCGCGTCATTCTTCGAGGGGATGAGGAGAAGGCGAAAGGGAAGCGGCCCGGGCGGGCCCTCGCAGTCGCCGCGGTCCTCGTGCTGGGCCTCGTGGGTGGCGGGCTCGGCTTGAGGTCGTCGGGCATCGGCACGCCCGTGCCGCCCGTCGTCGTGCCGCTGCCGCCGCTGGTGCTTCCGCCCATCGCCGCCGTCGAAGATTCAGGGCTCGTGGAGGACGCCGGCGCGCTCGCGGTGAACGAGCCCATCGACGCGGGCGTGGAGGACGCTGCAGAGGTCGACGCAGGCGTTGCCGTGGTGCGGGTGAGGGTGCCCGTGAAGCCGGTGAAGCTGTCGCAGGCGTTCCTCCAGGGCGCGTTCGGCAGGCTGGCCCCGAAGTTCAACGGGTGCGGCGAGAAGTACCCCGGCCAGCGCGACCTGCTGAAGGGCGGCCTGGTGCGTTTGAGCTTCTTCATTCAAAAGTCCGGCAAGCTCACCGAGGTGAGCCTCGAGCCTCCGGTGCAGGGCGGCGCGCTCGAGAAGTGCGTCGCGGGAGTGCTGGCGCAGAACCCGCTCCCTCCGAACGACGGCAACCCCAGGTTCTCGAAGCCGCGCATTCCGTTGCGCTTCGGGAACTGACGGGATGGTCGAAGACCTCAGCCGCTGAAGGCGCACAGCTCGACGAACTTGCCCCCGGCGACGTCGGCCTCCTCCATCGCGGCGACGAGCCCCAGCTCGGGTCGTCGATTGACGACGCGCGTGGCGGCCGGTGTCGACGTGGAGGACACCTCGACGGACGCCGGCGCCCGCCTGGTCTGCGCAGCCGCCAGCCGAACCACCGGCCGAGCCGCCTGCCGTCGAGCCGCCGCGACGCCGTCGAACTTCGCGACCTGTTCCTCGACCGCGGGGCCTCGGAGGGCTCGACTGTCGGTGACGAACCCGGTCGCACCGCGTACCTGATCAGCGCTGGCACACGGTCGGGCTCCTCCTTGCGGGCTGTGCTAGCCAGCACCCATGCGCTCTGCCCCCTTCGTGGTTGGCCTGCTGCTGGGCTTGTCTGCCTCGTTCTTCACCGGCTGTCCGATGAACACCTGCACCCCGGCGTCCTGTCCGCTCGGGTGCTGCGACGCCTCGGGGCGCTGTCAGACCTCGGCGAACCAGACGTGCGGCCGAAGCGGCGCCGCCTGCGCGACGTGCACGGGCTTCGACACCTGCGTCTCGGGCGTCTGCATGACGTCGAACACCGGCGCGGGGCAGGCGACGGGCGGCGGCGGCGCCGGCGGGGGCGTCTCAGGCGCGGGCTACGCCACCTGGCTCACCAACTTCTCGAGCGCGTACTGCGACTACGCGCTGCGCTGCGCGCAACTGCCGGCGGCAGGCCTCACCGATTGCACTCCGCTGTTGCGCTCGTACTTCGCGGTCACCGGCGGCGCCTTCAGCGGCCGGGCGGGCGCCTCGGAGCGCGCGGTGGCGGCCGGGTACTCGACCTTCGACGCGGCGCGGGCGCAGGCGTGTCTGGCCGCGTTCTCCAACCTCCCGTGCACGGGCGCGAACGGACCGCCGAACGACTGTTCCCTCGTGACGGCGCCTGCGGCGGCCCCGAACGCGGCCTGTTTCTCCGAGGCCGACTGCACCGACGCCACGCTGCGCTGCAACGGCGGCACCTGCATGCGCCGCTGTACGGTTGGCGGCAACCTCGGTGAGTCGTGCCGGCCGGACAACACCTGCAACACGCCCTTCGTGTGCGCGAGCGGCGTGTGTCGAAACGCGACGCCGGTCGGCTCGACGTGCTCGTTCGATGGTGAGTGTGGACCGAGCGCGTTCTGCAACTCGATGAGGGTCTGCACGGTGCTCCCTGGCATCGGCTCACCCTGCACCAGCTTCCGGTGCGTGCCCGAGGCGTACTGCTCAGGCTCGCAGTGCCTCGCCCGCAAGGCCGCCACCGCTGCCTGCGCCTCGTCATCCGAGTGTGTCGTGGGGCTTCGCTGCACGTCGGGCCGGGTGTGTGGGCCGCTGGGGGCCGTCGGCGAGGCCTGCAACGGCTCGAGCGCAGACTGTGCTGCCACCCTGTACTGCAACACCAACCGCCAGTGCGCGACGCCGGGCGCTCTTGGCGCTGCGTGCCGGGGCTTCTCGGATTGCGCGACGCCGCTGAGCTGCGACGACGTGCTGCGAACGTGCCGCCAGTCTTCGGGCGTCGACGCCGGGCTGCCGTGCACCAGCACGCAGTCGTGCTTCACCGGCCAATGCTTCGGGAAGGTCGTCGTCTCGGACGGCGGCACCAACTCACCGGGCACGTGCCGTGAGCCGACGATTGGAGACGCCTGCTCCAGCAACTTCAGCTGCGGCGCCGCCCAGTACTGCGACATGGTCCCGAGGACGTGTCGCGCCGCTGGAGCGTCGACCCCGTGCAGCAGCGGGTCGAACTGTCTTCCGACCGACTACTGCACCTCGAGCAACGTCTGCGCCACGAAGGCCGCGGCGGGCCAGGTTTGTGACTCGACCAGGAGTGACTCGTGCGCGGTGGTGACCGAGACGTGTCAGCCGACCTCGACGCCGGGCGTGTCGCGCTGTGTGCGGCTTCCGGTGCTCGGTGAGGCGTGCACGCGTGACTGCGCGTTCCCCACCGCGTGTGTCGGCGGCACCTGTGTCGCGGCCGGCCGCGTCGGTCAGCCGTGCGTGCAGAGCTTCCCGTTCCCCTGCCTCGACGGTGAGTGCGTTCAGGCTGACGGCGGGCTGCGCCAGGGCTTCAGCCAGGGCGCTCCGACCGACACGTGCGTCGCGCCGCGCGCGAACGGCAGCCCGTGTCTGGCCGACCAGGGCTGTGTGTCGCGGTACTGCGACCGGCTCGGGTTCTCGTCGACCGGCGTGTGCGCCACCGCCTGCAACTGACCCGAGACGGAATCGAGCGGCCTGACGCAATCACCCACAGCGCCCTCAACGAGGTGGTCCGTATGTCGTCACGCCAGGAGCCGACGCGTTGAGCCCCGCAGACTTCGCGGCGCTGTACGAGCGTGAGCTGTCGTACGTGTGGAACTCGTTGCGCCGCCTGGGCGTGGCGCCGTCAGACCTCGACGACCTGACCCAGGAGGTCTTCGTGACTGCGTTTCAGCGCATCGCCACCTACGACGCCGGGCGCCCTCTGCGGCCCTGGCTCTTCGGCATCGCCTTCCGCATCGCCTCGGCACGACGAGAGCGGGCCTTCGTGCACAAGGAAGTCGGCGGCGACGCCATGCCCGAAGCGCCCGACGAAGCGCCGAGCCCTCACCGGGCGATGGAGAACGCGCAGACGCTCGCACGCGTCCTCAAAGCGCTCGAGACGCTGCGCATGGAGCGCAAGGCCGTCTTCATTCTCCACGACATCGAAGGGCAGAGCGTGCCCGAGGTGGCCGCCGCCTTGTCGATTCCCCTCAACACCGCGTACACCCGCCTGCGGGCGGCGCGGGCCGACTTCACGGACGCTTTTCGGAAGACTTCGGAGGACACGCGATGACCGACGACCCATCGCTCGAGCCGCTGCCCGACGACGTTCGACAGGCGCTGCAGGTCGAGCGCAGCAGGCCCTCCCTTCCGATGAACACCACGGCGAGCCTCGTCTCGAGAATCGAAGCCACCAGCGAGTTCGCGGTGGCGACCGGCAAGGTGCCGATGAAGGGGCGGCTCGGAGTCGCCGCCGAAGCAGGGCGGGCGCTGAGAACGCCCATCGGGCTCGCCCTCTTCCTCGCTGGCACACTGTGGGGCATGGCGCTCGGCGCGACGGCCGTGCTGCTGCTGCGCCCCTGACATCGCCCCCTCCATGGGGGAAGCTCCAGGCGTGGCTGCCGCCTCTCCGCACCAACTGGAGTGGATGACCGCTTCGGAGCGCGGGCGAGGCCTCAAGTGGTTGATGCGCGCGCGCGCCCTCGTCGTCACGGTCGCGACCCTGTGGCTGGTGGGCGTCGGGCTGCGCTCGGGCGTCCCGTCACCCGTGCTCCCGGTGCTGCTCGGCTGGGTCTTCATCGCGGGCCTCATCGCGGTGGGCGTCGAGGTGAGCCCGACGCTGTTGCGCGGCGCTGGCTTCACCCTGAGCGTCATCGACATTCCGCTCGCTGCAACGGTGGCCTTCTTCTCGAGTCGCGCCATCGCCGCAGCGCCCGGGCCGAGCGGCAGCCCCAACGACGTCATCGTCAGCCTCGGGCCGATGCTGGGGCTGCTCGTGATGTGCAGCACGCTGTCGCTCGACTTCCGCGCCGTGGTGCTCGCCACTGCGTCGGCCGCCGTGGCGTTCGTGATGCTGGTGTTGGCCATCGGCGCTCCCACCCTGGAAATCGAAGACCCGCTGCTCGCGGCGATGGCGGTGGGCGTGCTCGCGGCGCTCGTGGTGTCTCGCCTGCGGGCGCTGGTGGAAGAGAGCCGTCGGCGAGACTTCGCCGGCAAGTACGTGCTCGGCGCGCGCATCGGCGTCGGTGGCATGGCCGAGGTGTTCTCGGCGACCTATTCCCCCGCTGGCGGCTTCGAGCGACGGGTCGCCGTCAAGCGGGTGCTGCCGACCCTCTCGGACGACCACGAGTTCGTCGCGCTCTTCCGGCGCGAGGCCGAGCTGGGCGCGCAGCTCGCGCACCCGAACCTGGTGCAGATTCTCGACTTCGGAAAACACCTCGACTCGTGGTTCATCGCCATGGAGTTCGTCGATGGCCTCACGCTGTCTCAGGTGATGCAGGTGGCTGCCGCGCACCAGCCCGTGCCGCTCGAGGCGTGCCTCTACGTCATCGCCGAGGTGGCCGAGGGCCTCGCGTACCTGCACGAGAAGCGCTCGACCGACGGCGCGCACGTCGGGCTGGTGCACCGCGACTTGAACCCGCCCAACGTGCTCGTCTCGATGACGGGAGAGGTGAAGCTGAGCGACTTCGGCGTCGCAAGGTGGGTCGACTCGGGGTTGCTGACGAAGGAGGGCATGGTGCGCGGGAAGGTCTCGTACATGGCGCCCGAGAACCTCGCCGGCGCGCCGCCTGCGCCCGCGACCGACCTCTTCGCGCTCGGCATCATGGGGTACGAGCTGGTGACCAACCGGCGGCTCTTCGCGGGGCACTCCGATGCGGCCGTCACCGAGGCGTTGCTGAGCCGCGACGTGCCGCCCGCATCGACGCTGCGGCCCGACGTGCCGCCAGAGGTCGACGCCGTGTTGGCCGGCTTGCTCGAGCGAGACCCGGCGCGGCGAACGGCCGCGGCGCGTGACGTCACCAGAGCGCTTCGAGGCATTCGTGGAGCCTTCGCGCCGTCGGTGCGCGGGCGCGCGGCGCTGGTGGCGGTGGTCGGTCGGGCCTCTGGCCGTACGGCGCCGTCAGTCGAAGCGTCGTCGGGCAGCGTGGTGACCGAGACCCTCACCTTCGAGCGCGACACCGAGTGATGACGCCGTCTTCGCTCGACGTGAACGCCGCCGTTCGCCGACACCTCGTCGCGGTCGTCGAGGCAGAGCGCGCGAGAACGCTGCGGTGGCTGTCGCTGACGCGGCTGGTGGGCGTCGGCATCTACCTGGTGACGCTCTTCCTTCACGCGGGCTCGGACGCGGGCTCGGAGCGGGTGATGCCGCTGTTCGCCGTCTACGTGCTGCTCGCGGCGGTGAGCGCGCTCGTCGTGCACCGGGTGCCGTCGTTGGTCCCCGCCTCGGCCTGGCTGCTCGCGCTGCTCGACGTGCCGATGGTGTCGGCCGCCTGTCTGCTGGTGCTCCCGGTGACGCCGCCCGCGTACGCGCTCAATTCGCTGCTGCCGTTCGTCTCGACGCTGCTCCTCACCAGCACGCTGACGATGAACCACCGCGCCATCGTCGCGACGACGGTCTCGGCCGTCCTCTCGTCGTCCATCGTGATGCTCGCGGCGCGGTGGCCGCTGTTTCCGATGCTGCTGATGCTGCTGGCGATGGGCGGGCTGTCGGCCTTCGTCGTCTCGCGGCTGCGCGCGCTGGTGGAAGAGTCACGACGGCGGGACTTCGCCGGGAAGTACGTGCTGGGCGAGCGCATCGGCGTGGGTGGAATGGCCGAGGTCTACGCCGCCACCTATGCGCCCGAGGGCGGGTTCGAGCGTCGGGTGGCCGTCAAACGGGTGCTCCCGGCGTTCGCGAGCGACCGCGAATTCATCGGGCTGTTCCGCCGAGAGGCCGAGCTCGGCGCGCAGCTCGCGCACCCGAACCTGGTGCAGGTGCTCGACTTCGGGCGGCACCACGACTCGTGGTTTCTCGCGATGGAGTTCGTCGAAGGGCCGAGCCTCGCCGCGGTGCTTCGCCTCCAGCAACAGCCGCTCCCGCTCGAGGTGGGCGTGTACCTCATCAGCGAGCTGGCCGAGGGGCTCGCCTACCTGCACGAGAAGCGGTCTCGCGCCGGCACCATCGGCATCGTGCACCGCGACGTGAATCCACCCAACGTGCTGCTCTCGATGAGCGGCGACGTGAAGCTCGGCGACTTCGGTGTGGCGCGCTGGGCGACCGCGAGAGGGCTGACCGAGGCGGGCGTCGTGCGGGGGAAGACGCCGTACATGTCACCCGAGGCGCTCGCTGGAGCGCCGCCTGCGCCACCGAGTGACCTGTGGGCGCTGGGCGTGATGGGACACGAGGTGTTGACGGGGCGACGGCTGTTCTCAGGCAGCACCGACGCCGAGCTGACCCACCACATCTTCACGCAGCCGATTCCGCGGGTGTCGACGCTGCGGCCCGAGGTGCCGCCCCACGTCGACGCCCTCATCGCGGCGCTGCTGGAGCGGGAGCCGGCGGCGCGGCCCTCGAGTGCGCGACGGGTCGTCTCGGAGCTCTCACCTGACGGCCTGCCAGGCGGTGCAGCAGGCGGGCGGCAGGCCCTCGTCGAGCTCCTTGGCGGTCACGGCGCGAAGCCGCCACCGTCCTCTCGGTAGAAGGGAGAGGTCGCCTCGGCGCCCTTGTTGTCACCGACCCAGCGGAAGAGGCCACCGGTCTCGAGGGTCAGCCCGATGCTGAGGCCCGGCACCTGGAATTCGGCGCCCAGCCAGTCGGTCTTGTAGCCAAGCGTCGGCGCGTCGAGCTTGTAGTTGCCGTGCTCGTCCATGACGCCCTTCAGGTTGAGCGAGACGACGCCGGCCGAGGCTTGAACCTTCCCCTCGACGCTCCAGGTGCCGTCCGCTTTGACGCTGATGGACGGCTCACCGACGAACTTGACCGCGCCGATGCGCACGCCGACCGCCTTGGTGCTCAACGCCTCGTTGCTCGCCTTCGCCGAGACGCCCACCTCAGGGCCCACGGCGATTTCGCCCTTCCACGTGCCGGCCTGGAGCTCGAACTTGAGCTTCGCGCCCGCGAGGAAGGCTGGTGAGTCACCAGGGCGGAGCGTCTCGAGCCCGTTGTAGGTGCCCACGTTCGGGTCGACGCCACCCCACTCCGACGAGACGGTGTTCGGGCCCAGCTCGCCACCTGGCATCGGCGTCGTGCGGGTGCTGGCCGGACTCGTCGTTCCGGTCGCCGTCGTCGTCGTCCCGCCCGTCGTCACCACTGGCTGGCCGCCACCTCGCAAATCGCGCGTGTCACGGTTGTCGCTGAAGGCGTACTCGTTGGCCGGCGGGAGGTGGGTGGTGCGGAAGAAGGCATCGCGCTCCTGGTCGGTGAGCCGGAACCCAGACGGCGGCATCTCGAGCTCGACGCCGGCGCCGATGAGGTTCGGGTTTGCGCCGATTTTCGCTGCGTTCCAGGCGTAGACCTCGGGCGCGAGCGAGGCGTCACCCAGCTGCGCGCTGGCGATGCGCGACAGGTTGTCACCGCGAGCGACCGTCACCCGCTGCGTGTTCCACGGCGAGGTGTCGAGTGCGTTGTCGATGCGCCGCACGTCTGCCTGCGTGCCTCGCGGCGTCGACGTGTCAACGGAAGCACCGTCGTCACCCGTGCCCAGCCGCACCGTCGAGGTGCCCGACTCGCCGAGGCGCGCGGTGCCCAGCCCGAAGTCGGTCGACGTCGCGTCGGCGTTCTCCGCGTCGATGGCGTTGTCGACCCGGCGCACGTCGGCCTGCGTGGCGGTCGTCGCGCGGTCGCCGTGGGCCGCACCTGCGATGAGGTCGGCGCCGATGCCGACGAGGTCGCCCTGGATGATTCGCGACGTGAAGCCCGCCGCCTGGCCCGCCTTCTGGAGCAGGTCGAGGTTCGACCCGAGCGCGTCTCTGACGCCGTCGAACTGCCCCGCGAGCGACGCGACGGAAGAGATGCCTCCGAGAATGTCACCCGTCTTGATGGCCTGTTGCACGCCGTTGGCCGCGCTCGCGACGCTCGCCACCGTCTTCGCGACCGAGACGAACGCGGTGGCCGACTGCCCGACCGAGCTCGCCACGCCGGCGAACTGGGAGACCATGCCGCCGATGCCTGCAGCCGCGCCGGCGATGGCAGCGACGAGGCCCAGGCCCTTGGCTCCATTGGCGACGGCCATGGCAGCGTTCAAGGCCATCGTGAACGGCGCGAGCACGGGGAACACCACGCCCACCACCATCAGCACCGGCCCGACGATTTGTTTCCAGAACGGCGGGTCTGGCGGCACCTTCTGCGCGCCTGCGCCCTCGATGGCGCCCTTCTCGCCAATCTTGAGGCCGAGCTGCCAGGCCTCGCCGTCCACCTTCACGAACAGCGAGTGTTCGCCCGGCTCGCGAGTGGCGAAGGACACCTGGGTGAGAATGCTGGCGGCTTCGTCGGGGCGAATGGCGCTGCAGGCCTCGGGCGGGAAGCCCACCTGCGCGAGCATGGCCCGCTTGTCGGCCATCGACATCCGCTCCATCGTCAGCTGCGTGGCGAGGGCGACCTCGACGAGCGGCGTCTTGCCGTTCACCGTGCCGTCGGCGCCGACGTCGAGCTTCAGCACGCCCGGCGCGGTGTGCGTCGTCGTGTACTCGGCGTCGCCGCCCTGCCTGACGGTGTACGAGAACGTGAGGTCGAGCTCGCGGCTGCCCGGTGTCGCGCTCTCCTGGCGCAGCTTCGCGAGGGCGTAGTCTCGCTGCCCCTCGGTCGAGTTGCGCACCCAGTCAGCCGAGAGGCCCGCGTCGAGCAGCGCCTTCTCTTTCACTTCGACGGGCACGGTCGACAGCTGCGAGCCCAGCCGCGCGAGCTCGTCGACGCCGAGCGTCTTGCCATTCACCTTTCCGTCGGCGCCGACCTCGAGCGCGGCCGTGAAGGTCTTCGCGTCACCGGCCACCAGGCTCGTCACCGTCTCGCCTTCACCGATGTTGGTGGTCTGAGACATCAGCGGCGTGAGGCTGAGCTCGAGCTGCTTCGAGCCGGGGGTTGCGCGTGCGTCGAGCACCGAGCGGTACGACGCGTCGAGTGACTCCGCGGTGACGCCCGGAGGCGTGTTCACCAGCTTCGCGACTTCGGCGCCGACGTCGGCGGGAAGGGCGCTCACCAGCGTCTCGAGCTTCTCGGAGGCCGGCACCTCGAGGGCGGTCTGCTCGATGCGGGACTTCTCGCGGGCGGCCGGGTTTCCGCCAGGCCACTCCGCCGCCTCAGGCCCCGACACGGGCGGAGGCGTCGCCGTCGTCGCTGGCCCGGCGCAAGTGATGGGCGTCGTGTCGAACGTGGAGCTCGACGGGCCTGCGCAGGTGATGGGCCGGGTGACGTCGTCGAACCCCGAGGTGGTGTGGTCGACGATGGGGGTGATGGGCTGCGGCAGCACCTCAGGCGCCGGTGGCGGCGTGATGTCTGCTTCGAGTTCGCGCGAGGCGCTGGAGACGGACGACGAGCCTGAACCGATGGAAAGTGACATGGCTTTGGTCCTCGTGGGCTCAGCGACGGGGGGAGGACTTCGAGGCACCCGGAATGGCGCCAGGTCTCAGCTTGAACGCGGCCAGCGGTTGAGGCGCTTTGGTGCTCGGCGGCTGCACGGGCCGCAAGGTGACGCCCTGCGACGACATCGGCTGCTTCACGACGGGCCGAAGCACCAGCGGCGTCGTCGAGCGCGCAATCGCCTGGCCGGCCGCGATGGAGGTGAGCTCGGCCTCTTTCGCCAGCTTCGCGAAGGCGGCCTGCTCGGCGGCAGGGCGCTGGCGGTTCGGGTCCTTCGTCAGCTCGAGCGAGCGCGCCAACAAGGTGATGCTCGCGCGCAGCGCCTGCTCTGACGCCAGCGCCGCCGGGTCGCGTTTTGCGATGAGCGGCGCGAGCGCTGCCAGCTGCGTCTCGAGGGTGGCCTTCTGCAACCCCACCTGCCACTGCATCAACTCCAGCGACAGGCGGCGCACGTCGTCGATCCGTGATTCACCCGCGCGCAGCGCCGCGACGAGCCGCTCGGCCTTCGCGTGCTGTTGGGGAACCGAGGCCTTCATCTGCGGGCCCAGCTCGGCCAGGCAGGCTTCGAGGGCGTGGAGTGCGGAAGCGGTGGTCGTCATTCGCGTCATGGGGGCCTCGTGAGGAGTTGCGTTCACAGAGGTATTGCGACGACCGCGGCGAATCCGTTCAGCGCCCAGAATCACCAGCGGAATCGACGTGTTGCGGTCATTGCTCCATGACGACGCGAGGACGTTCACGTGGGCCATGGCGCTCACCGAATCCGTTGCGACGGCCCGGAGGCGTCACGACGCAGCGACATGATCCGCAAGACCTCACTCCACGCGCGCGGTGATTTCGGCCGCCGCCATCCGGCGTGCGGCTCAGGCACCGAGCGACGCGGGCGCTGCGGCGGTAATGAGGCGTCGACGAGGTTCTGTTTCCGGGCGTGGGCCTCCGTGAGGGCGGCGCGCTCGACGCGATGCGAGTGATGCCGCGGCAGACACACGCACGAGCAGCTCGATGACGGAGTCGGTCAACAGCGTGTCGCGCGAGCGGGCCGTCTGGAAGAAGAGTCCGCGCCGCCGATCTGCAGCTGCAGCAGGTCGAACGCTCTCATCTGCTCGCACAGGTGCTTGAGGATCAGCAGGTGCGCCTTGATGCCGTGCTCGACGAGGGCCGTGAAGTCGTCGCGCTCGAGGGCAGCGAGCTGGACCATGCCGCGACGCCCGGCGGTGCGTCGAGAGGCGCTGAGCAAGACTGGGGAGGCCAACGAGCCAGAGCGCCGCGGCGCTCCTGGTGTCGAAGGCGTCACCGCGACATCACGAGAAGTACGTCTGCTTCACGCGGTCGAGCTGGGCAGTCGAGATGCCGAACTGCGACTGGGCCACTTGCCGAATCTGGGCCTCGGTCGCGTTCGGGTTGGTGCGAAGGTACTCGCGCACGCCATCGGCGACCTGGGCGTCAGTGTAGGTGACAGGCGTCGGCGCGACGGGAGCCGTGGGGGTCGGCGCGACAGGAGCGGTCGTCGGCGTCGGCGCGGGTGGAAAGAAGTTCGCCTTCACCCGATCCAGCTGAGCGTTCGAGAGGCCGAACTGTGACTGGGCCACCTGTCGAATCTGCGCCTCGGTCGCGTTCGGGTTGGTGCGAAGGTACGCCCGCACCCCGTCGGCGACTTCCTGGTCGGTGTACGTGCGCGCCGCTGGAGCGGTGGGCGTCGGAGCGGTGGGCGTCGGAGCGGTGGGCCTCGTCGGGGCTGGCGCAGAGAAGAAGTTGGCCTTGACGCGATCGAGCTGCGAATCGCTGATGCCGAACTGGCTCTTCGCCACCTGCCGAATCTGCGCCTCGGTCGCGTTCGGGTTGCCGCGAAGGTACTCGTTCACCCCATCGGCCACTTCTTTGTCAGAGAGGCGGTCGCCCACGCCTCGCTCCTGATCGCGCAGGTTGGGGTTGCGGCCGACTTCCTGCGCAAACGCCTGGAGGCTGGCGGTGGTCACACTCGCCATTCGGCTCGCGAACAACGACTCGTTCGCGGTGAGATTGGGGCTGCCGTACATCAACTGCTTGAGCTCGTGGCTCGTCGGCTCGCGACCAAGCAGTCGCTGGTAGGCCTGGGTGACCTCGCTCTTCTGAGCGCGGGCCTGCGAGTAGTACTGCTCGTTGTGAATCGCGCCCGTGCCGAACATATTCTGAATGAAGCCCGTGCCTTCGTTGCCGTTGAAGGTCGGGGCCGGGCCGCCGAACATTTCCTGCTGGAAGGACTTGAACCGCTCGAGCGAGGCGCGCTTCTGCTCGATGCTGGTCCGGTCGTTGGCCATGATTCCGTCGTACAGCTCGCGAGTCGACGTGCCCCACCCCGAGGGCCAGATGGGCAGCGTCGCATTCTGGGCAGCGGTCGAGCCGCTGTGGGCCGAAGTCGCGCCGGTCACGGTGGGGCCGCCAGAGACGGTTGCGTCACCCGTCGGCGTGCCACCAGTCACTCGCGCTTCACCCGTATTCCGGGTGCCGCCAGCGCTCGTGCCACCACTAATCACTGGCGTTCCACCGCCCGTGTTCCACGAGCCGCCGCCAGAGCTCTGCCCACCACCGGTCATTGGCCAGCCCGTCGTGGGGTGCGAGAGCGGCGTCTCGTGCGAAGGCTGGACCTCGTACCCGCGCCCGTCGATCGAGAACTGGTCACCGCCTGCTGCGCCGGTGAAGTCGACGCCAGTCAGCTCGGTCATCATCTCTTCGACCATCGACTGCACCAGCAGCTCGAGCAGGTTGCCCTGAATGGTGAAGCCGCCAACCTCCAGGGTGAAGTTGAAGTCGGTGTCGACCTGACCGACCTTGTTGCCGGCGCTCATGATGGCGCCGTCGTCTCCGAGCCGCATCAGGTCGGCACCCTGCGCTTGAAACTGGCTTTGAAACTGGCTGTTCGGAGCAGTCGCGCCGGTCAACCCCGACCGAATCGTCGTGGGCCGGGGCGAGCACTGCGCGGTCGGCGAGGGCGAAGTCTTGGGCAGAATGTGCATGGTCATTTCCCTGGGGTGCGACGGAGGTAGAGGTACGAAGCGGGTTTGCCGAGCTGGCCTTCGAAGGAGTCGCCGTTGTTTCGAACCGCGCGGAACCGGCCGTTGGTCTGCAGCCAGCCGATCAGCTCCGCGCCATCGTGAATGGCGCCGTCGGTCGAGACGAAGCGCAGACCGCCGATGTCGATGACGCCCGTGCCGCCGCCTTTGCCGATCCACACGGCGCCTGGGGTGGCGTGCACATCACCGGCGTGCTTCCTGGCATCGAGCTCGAGCGTGTACTGACCGCGCGCGTCGACCGAGCCCAGCCGCTTGCCGTTCAGAAAGACGACGCCGCCCATCACCTCAGCGGTCTGGCCATCGAAGCGCAGCTTGCCGGTCGGCCCCGCACCACCGGTGGAGACCTTCCTGGCGACCTGGGCCTGAATCAGCCTGGCGAACGAACCGGCATGCTGCTTTCCGTGTTCATCGACGAACTGGTAGCTGCCGTTCTGCACCACGCCGACCTTCTTGCCGGCCCGGTACACGGCGCCCTTGTCCATCGTGTAGGGAGCAGCAGCAGTCGGGGTCTTCTTCGCAGCGGCAGTCATCGCGCCCCGGCCCTTCGTCTTCTCGGCGTGGAGCGCGGAAGCGGTGGTCGTCATTCGCGTCATGGGGCCTCGTGAGGCGTTGCGTTCACAGAGGTATTGCGACGACCGCGGCGAATCCGTTCAGCGACACGATTCACCAGCGGAATCGACGCGTTGCCGTGACGAGCGCCCGTCTCCTGCCGTTGGATTGCGTCGGCCCGGAGGTCGTGTCACGACGCGTGGACATGATCCGCAAGACCGGAGTCCAGGCGCCTCAGAAGCTCAGCACCGCGCAGCGCCCGGCCTCGTTGCCGCGGCCGTCGGTGCCCGAGCCCCACGCCGGCTGGCGTCCGAAGTCACCGGCGCGCGTCGCCTCGAGCGGGCAGGGCGTCGCCGCGCAACCGCAGGGACAGCTCTCGTCGGCCGACCTCATCGCGCAGGTGAACGCGAACAAGGCGGCCTCGACGCAGTCAACGTCGGCGGTCGCGGAGCCAGGCCTGCGCATGTCGTCGACGGCGGTGAGCCCGGAGCAGCTGCGTCGCATGATGCCGAACGTCTCGGCCGAGCGCGCGGCGGCGATGGCGCCGCACCTCAACCGCGCCATGCAGGAAGCCGGCATCAACACCCCGAAGCGCGCCGCGGCCTTCATCGCGCAGCTCGGCCACGAGAGCGGGCAGCTGCGCTACTTCGAAGAGCTCGCCTCGGGCCGCGCGTACGAAGGCCGACGCGACCTCGGGAATACACAGCCCGGCGATGGCACCCGCTACAAGGGGCGCGGCCCGATTCAGCTGACCGGCCGCGCGAACTACGAGGCCGCCAGCCGCGCGCTCGGCGTCGACCTGGTGAAGAACCCCGAGCTGGCGGCGAGGCCCGACGTCGGCTTCCGCGTCGCCGCCTGGTACTGGAATTCGCGGGGCCTCAACCAGCTCGCCGACAAGGGCGACTTCGACGGCATCACCCAGCGCATCAACGGTGGGCAGAACGGCGCGGCCGACCGACGTCATCTGCACCAGCTCGCTTCGAGCGTCCTCGGCAGCGGCTTCACGGGAGGCCCGGTCGCCACCGTCGACACGCCGACGCCAGCCTTCGACGAGCGCCCGCCGCGCGTGTACCAGACGGGTCGCCCCGGCGCGGGCCAGCCACCGGGAGGCGCGCCGGCTCCCGATGCGGGCTTCACGCGCATGAGCAACTCGTACTCGACGCGCGCGTCGGTCTCGATGGAGCTGTTCCTGTTGATGCTCCAGGTGATGCTCGAGACGTTCGACCCCGAGTCGCTCGCGAACGACCCCGAGTTCCAGAAGTTCGCGCTCGAGTGCGGCGCTGACTGGTCGCCCGGTCAGCCGGTGCCACAGGCGCTCGCGGCGGAGTTCCTCGCGAACCGGCTCGCGGCGCGTGTTCAGGCCGGCGAGAGCCCCGAGAAGCTGCTCGCAGAGCTGACGAAGTCCGACGTCGCGCAGTAGCCGCGCCTGCTACTGGAACCGCAGCGTCAGGCTGACGTTGCGGAAGCCGAGCGTGTTCGCCCCTGAGATTTGAGAGAGGAACCACGGGCCCGGCGAGGCCGTCGTGCCCTTGAGGCCCATGCCTCCGGGCGTGAAGGTCCACTGCCGCGTCGAGGCGTCGGGAGAGAACGGGTCAGGTGCCGAGCCCCGCTTCAGGTACAGCCCCGCGGGGCAACTGACGAGGTGGCAACTCGCAGCGCCTGCTGCGTGACGAGGGCGCCGGGTGCGCTGATCAGCCGGCGCGGAGGAAGCGGGCCGTGACGTGCTCGATGCGCTCACCGCGCGTGATGCAAGGAAACGCATAGTGGCGAACCGGCTGCCAGTGAGACGAGGTGCCCATGCGCATCGCCCTCCTCGCCGGCTTTCTCCTCCTCTTCGGCTGCTCCGGACCGCCGCCCACCACCGTGTCTGACGCCACCGTCGATGCGGGGCCCATGACGCCCACCTTCTCCGGCAGCACCGTGACGGGCACCGGCTTGTGGATGACCGCCGACCTCACGCAGCCCAACGCGCCACGGGTTCACGTCTGGGGGCAGCAGCTCGGAGCCACCTTCGGGTACGCGTTTCACGTCGCGCTGAAGGGCTCGGACGTCGCGGTGAGCGAGGTCGTCGTCGAGCCCGCGCTCGGAGCCGACGCCACCAGCATCACCGGAGGCACCGGCACCGACCGTTCCTTCGGCGCGGTTCGTCGAGGGCCCGCGGCAGGCACCACCGTCATCGACACTGCGACCCTGCTCGCGTCCTTCACCGTCACCGCCGCGCAGGCAGCAGACGTTCGCCTCGTCATCGAGCGCGCCCAGGTGCGTCGCGTCGACGGGACCTTCGTGCCGCTCCAGGTCGAAGGCGCCACGTTGCAGTTCCCCGGAGTGCTCCGATGAGACACCTCGTCCTCTGGCTCGCCGTCCTCTGTAGCGCCCGCGCCTTCGCGATGGACCTCGTCACCCAGGACGTCGAGGTCGACCTCGCCTCGACGCCCGACCGGCTGTCGGTGTCGCTCCGCCTCGAGGTCAGGCTGACGGCGACCGAAGCACACCTCGAGCTGCTCGCGCCGACGGGCACCATCGACGCAGCCTTCATCGACGGCCTCCCCGCGGCGGTCAGCGCCGACAGCTTCATCCTCGTGGTGACGCCGACGGCGCCGCTCTCCGCGGGCCTGCATACCCTGCAGCTCCACGTCGACGGCGTGCCCGCGTGCGCTTCGTCGAGAGGCCGTCAGTGCAGCCGGAGCGCGTCGTTCACCTTCCTGCCCGCGCTCAGCGAGCAGGTGCGCTGGTACGCGGCGGGCACGGGCTTCGTGACGGGTGAGGGGATGGATCCATTCGTCGGCACCGTGAAGGTCCGCGCTCCGGCGAGCCATCTCGTCGCGATGGTGCAGGGGGCGACGCCTGTGCGAACGCCAAACGCCGACGGCACCCAGACGTGGGCCTTCCCCTACGCGACCCCGACCGAGAGCCTCGGCCTCGTCTCAGGCGCGCTCACGGCGTTCACCTCGAGCGACGGCTTCGTCACCGGCTACACGATGGGCGCCGCGACGCAGCCGATGATGGAGCAGTTCGTCACCGACGCCGCGCGCTTCTACCCGGTGTTCGCCGAGCTCTACGGCCCGCTGCCGCTGTCGCACTTCACCATCACCTTCGTGCCGCCTGACTTCGTCGCCGGAGCGATGGGCCAGTTCGGGCTCATCTTCGCGAGCGAGACGCTGGCGATGCCGCAGTTCAGCTACATCTCGGCGCAGTTCGCGCACGAGGTGGCGCACAGCTGGTGGGGCAACTTCGCGAGCCCGCAGGCGCCGTTCCTGAGTGAAGGCATGGCGGAGTACTCGTTGTGGCGCGCGCGAGAGGTGCTCGATGGCGCCGACGTCGCGATGGCCGGCCGGCGCATGAACGCGACCTGGTACCAGTACGGGAGGGGCACCATCGGCGACGTCGCCATCCTCAACGGCTCCGTCTCGAGCTCGCCAGCGTACGTCTTCGTCACGTACCACAAGGGCGCGGTGGTGCTCCGCGGCCTCGAGGAGCTCGTCGGCACCGACGCCCTCACGCGCGGGCTCAGGTCGGCAGTGCAGTCGAACCCGGACCTGTCGGTCGACGCGTGGCTCGCGGCGATTCAGGCCCAGACGCCAGTCGACCTCGCGCCGTGGCGCCGCGCGTGGCTCGATCAACCGGGCTTCCCGATGCTGACGGTGGAGTCGGCGGTGGCGGCGGCGGCGGACGGCCAGCGGGTGTCGCTCTCCATCACGAGCTCGGGCGACTTCCCGATGAAGGTGCCGCTGCGGTTTCGTTTCAGCGATGGCTCCACGCAGCGTCGGGCCGTGTCGTTGGCCGGTCGCGTGAGCGAGTTTGCAGAGACGTTCGGCAGCGCGCCGGTCTCCATCGAGCTCGACCCGGAGTGGACGTCGGTGCGCGAAGTGGTGCCCGCCCTCGTTGGCGACGTGACGCTCGATGGACTCGTCGACGGTGCAGATTTGCTCGAGGTCGCGCTCCACCTCGGCACCGCGATGCCCACTGCGCGCCGGCAGGACGGAAAGTACGACCCTCTCTACGATGTCGACGGGGACCGGGTGGTCGGCGAGCGCGACCTCGACACCATCGTCCTGACGGTGCGGTGAGCGGCAGCGGGAGGCTCGTGCTTTTGAGTGGTTCCGAGCCACCACGGCTCGGCGCGTTCCTTGCGACGTCGTCACGCCGTGGAGCTCATCCGACAGGAAACGCGCAGTGGCCTGACGCTCAAGCAGTGGCAGGTGCGGACGCCGACGTGGAGCCGCGCCACCTCGCACGGCGGCCTGGAGCTCGGCTGGGCTGACGAGGGCGCGCTGGCCTACCGCATCGGCTCGAAGGAGCACTCGGCGTCATCGGGCGTGTTGATGGTGGTGCCGGAAGGCGTCGAGCACCGCTCCTGGCTCTCTCACGGCGGCAGGGCGCGCTCCGTGCACGTCAGCCGCGCCATCGTCGAGCCCCTCGAGGCGCAGCTCGGCGCGCGTCTCTTCTTCACCGCCCTCAGCCCGACGCTCGTGCACTCTCCCGCGCTCGTCACCCGGCTCTCCTCGGCCCTCGACGCGCTCCGCCATGAAGCGCAGCAGCCTCTCGTCGAGCTGGCCGTGGTGTCGGTGCTCCAGGCCGGCCTCACCGAACAGGCCCGGGCGAAGCTGCGCGATTGGCGCCTGCTCCGTGCGCTCGAGTACCTCTTTTCCAACACCACCGAGAAGGTCGACGTCGACACGCTCGCCGCCGTCGCGGGCTTGAGCACGGCCCACTTCTCCCGGGTCTTCGAGGCTCGCGTCGGTGAGAGCCCCTGGCAGTTCGTGCTCACCCTGCGCCTCGAGTCCGCGGCGCGCCGCATCGCCGCTGGCCAGCGCATCACCGACGCCGCGCTCGCCTCAGGCTTCACCGACCTCAGCCGCTTTGGGCAGCAGTTCCGGCGACGGTTCGGGGTTCCGCCTCGAGCGTGGGGGCAGCAGCAAGGTGAGCGCCCGGCGTGTGCCGCGTAACGTTCAGCGCCGAACCCGCTCGATGAACGGTGGCCGGTTGAACAGCGACGAGCCATCCGAGAGGACGAGGTCCGGCAGCGCCGAGAGCGCGCTGAAGAGGCCCGCGCCGACGACGCCAATCAATGCCAGCCGCGCGGTTTTCGACGCCATTGCCTTGAGGCCAGCGACGCCAGCGATGGCGACGAGCGGGAGCAGAGGCACCCAGTACCGCGGGCCGTACGAGTAGCCCGGGTGAACGCCGTTGCCGAGGAACACCACCGTCATCGCCGCCGTCGGGAGCAGGACCAACACGCTGATCAACCGCGTGTCAGGCTTCGAGAGCCCGAAGAGCGAGAGCAGCACCAGCGGGATGAACCACGGGACGAAGCGAAAGAGCCCGTGCTGGGAGCTCCAGAAGGTGACCTCGGCCGCCTCGGCGGTGAGGGGCCAGAAGGTGCCGTCGGGCATCGGCAACAACCACCGGCACAACAACCAGTACGTGAGCGCGAAGGAGCCGACGCCGGCCACCGGCAGGAACGTCGTCAGCAGCTGCATCGCCGCGCGGCGGTTGCGGCTCCAGAAGGCCACGGCCACCCACACGATGCCGAAGAGGAGGAAGTTCGGCTTGAAGCAGACCGCCATACCCAACGCGGCGCCGGCCCACTTGAAGCGCCCCGAGAGAAACCCCGCCAGCGCCGCCACCAGACAGAACGTGATGCCTGGCTCGGTGAAGAAGCTCCGGACGTAGACCATCACCGGGCTCGCGAGGACGAGGCCGACCGGCAGCAACGACCACGCCAGCGACCAGCCGAGCCGGCGCCCGCACAGAAACGTCAGCAGGAGCGCAGCCCACCCCAGCATCATCACCACCATCGCGACGCCGACCTCGATGGACGTCGAGCTCAGGTGGAACGGCCACAGCACCATCGCGAGGAACACGGGGTACCCGGGGGGATGCAGCGGGCGCTCCCTCGCGCCTTCGGGCAGTGGGGCGGTCGACGCAAACGGCGTGCAGTTCGCGGTGTCACACGGCACGACGCGCTTCGCATCGAAGGCGTCCCACCAGCGAACGACTTCACAGCGGTCGCGCGCCACCCAGAACGTGTGGTGGTCGCAGGTCTGCCCGGTGTTCCGCAGGCCCAGCTCGGGCCCGCCCAGGTTCGCCGACCGGTAGTCGTCCGTCAGGTCGAGGTCTCCGTCCTGGAGCAGGCTGAACACCGCGACGAGGTAGTGCGGCTCGTCGCCATTGCTGGCGCGCGGCGCGGCCCACGCCAGCTGTCGCTCGGCCGGGAGCACGTGGAGCCAGGTGCCGACGACGGTGACGAGGAGCAGGGCGAGCGCGACGAGCACCGCGGCCCAGCGAGTCTGCGACGTATGCAGCGGAGCGGCCGTCACGCGCGGTCACGTCGCTTCGAGACGCCCGTCAAACGAGTGGCACGCACCCGCGGAACAAACTGCACACGGGGCGAGGCGTCGAGGGTTCGCGCTCCTCGGCGCGAAGGCGGGTGATGAAGGTGCTGCCGGCGTACGGGCCGCCCTCGCGTGATGGTCACAGTCCCAACCCCCCGTCCTCACCGCGCCCGCGCGCTTGACGCAGATCACGGCGTAACCGGGGTCGTCACGCTGTGACGGGACCCATGGCACCGCTCACTCCTTGCAGAACGCACAGCAGCGTGATCATTGGCAGTCGTCATACGGCATGCGTCATGGAAGTGCTGCGCGTGGCCGGTTCCCACTGGAGGTCGTCATGCGTTCCTTGTCACTCCTCGCTGTCTTCGCGCTCGCTGGCTGCAACTGTGGTGGTGGTGGCCTGTCGATCCCGACCGGCTTCAGCACGCTCTACCCGACGGCCGACACGTCAGATGGCCTGATGCCCTCGCTGGTGCTGGACGCGAACGACCACCCGATGCTGGCGTGGATGAAGCAGGACGTGGCGAGCCCCGAGAGCTGGTCGGTGCGGTTCTCGCGGTGGGACAGCAAGGCCGGAGCGTGGACGACGCCGGTGCTGGTGGCCGGTGACCTCGGCCGGCTCAACACGAACCCGCTGCGGCAGGGCGTGTGGCTGGCGCGCGACCCGAAGGATGGGCGCCTCGGCATCGCCTTCATGAAGACCGAGCAGTTCTGCGGCCCGGCGAACGGCAACAAGGAGACCACGGTGAACGTGACGTTCTCGACCGACCAGGGCGCGACGTGGAGTGTCGGGGAGCGGGTGAGCGAGGCGAAGTACACGCGCAACGACCCGGTCAACGGCGTCGAGGTCTGCAACACGATGCAGCCGCGCATCGCGATGAAGGACGGCACGGTGCACATGGCCTGGCAGGCAGACGCGGCGGAGGCCGACGGCATCAGCTTCCTCAAGGGCTATTACTACGCGTCGTCGACGGCGCCTGGCGCGTGGTCGCGGGTGCTGCTGCCGCACGCGGGTGACGATGCCCGCGTCGCGAAGATTGGGGTGCTGAGCCTCGCGCTCGACAGCGCCGGAGCGCCGGCGGTCGCCTACGAGATGAGCCCCATTTCGCTCCACGCGACCCCGAACATGACGGCGTACCTCTACGCGCGGCCGGGCAGCGCCGCCGTGCGGGTGACCGACTCGATGAACATCCAGAACGACTTCCCGCAGCTCGCGCTCGGCTTCGATGGCACCAAGCCCCGCATCGCGGGCCACCTCGCGCGCATGGCGAGCGCTGGCGCGAACACCAACTGGGTCTTCAGCTCGAATGACGGCATGGCGTGGACGACGTCGGCCATTCCTCCAGACGCCGAAGATGACGGCGCGAACTACATCGACCTCGACTTCGAGGCGGGCAAGAGCGTGGTGGTGTTCGAGTTCGGCAGCGGGGGCGCGATGGGGACCTGTGGCGGGCCGAAGCTGGCGCGCAGCGCCGATGGCGTGACGTGGACGAACTGTGGCGTGGACACCGAGACGCGCCAGTTCCTGGGCAACTACGTGACGGCCGAGCTGACGAAGGCGGGCAAGCTCATCACCGCGTTCCGGGAAGACACCGTGGACAGCAAGGGGCGCTTCCAGCCTGGCATCGTCATCTACGTCGAGCCGTGACGACGCGGTGGTGACGGCCTCCTTGCCCTCGCCCAGACCTCTCGTTGCTCCGTCATCGCCGGTGAGTTGCATCACCGGCCGGCACGACGCGCCTCAGCGCCGGCAGCGCGCCGCTCGACCTGCTCGCCTTCGAGGTCTTCGGCAACCAGGTGGTCGCCTCTCGCTGCAGACCGGCCTGCGGAGCACCGGGAGCTGAGCCTGGGCACCGGCGGCTCGTGGTTCGGCTCGGGTTCTCCGACGTGTGACACGACCCAGTCCATCGTCTGCATCGAGCAGTGAGGCGGCCGCTGCACGGTGGTGTGCTGCACCTTGCACACTCCCCTCACGTCAACCGCTGGAGATGACGTCGAGTTCACGGTGGCGAGCCGCTTGCGATGGGCTCCTGCACCATGAACGTCTTCCCCGGTCGCATCTCGCTCGTCCGTCACCTCGGCCTCTACAACGCCTTTCACCAGCACCGCGGTAACCAGCTGGTGCACACCCTCGCTTCGCCCTTCGTCTACCTGTCGGCCCTGGTGCTGCTGCAGGTGCTGCTTCCTGCCGTGTTGATTCCTTTCGTCGTGACGTCGCTGGTGCTGCTCTCGCTGGCCGATTGGCGCGCGACGCTCGTGTACGGCCTCGGTGTCATCGCAGCGTGTGTCGTCGCCATCGCGCTCAGTCACGCCGTCGCGGCGATGCCGCTGCTCCTGGGAGCGCTGCTCGTTCAGACGCTGGCGTGGACGGCGCTCATCTTCCTCGGGCACGGCGTCTATGAGCGGCCCGTCATCGTCGATGGGCGCCCCGTCAGCACCGGCGTGTACTTTCACCGCGGCTACAACCGGGCGCGCAACCTCGGGGTGGCGCCGAACGCCTTCGACGTCTTCCTGCAGTTCAGCATCGCGCCGCTCGCGCACACCAACGACCTGCTGTTCTCACTCGGCCTGAGGAAGGACCTGCACGAGGCGATGACGGCGGAGCGCACCAGCGTGCTCGAGCGCCTGCGCGTCGGCTGCCCGCCGTTGGCTGAGGACGAGCTCGCGATGGAGGACGGCGGCGCGCAGCCCGCTCACTGAAGCAGCCACTGCCCCGCGACGGCGAAGGCGATGACCAGCAGCGCTGGCGGCGCCTGCCACACCTCGAGCAGCGCCGCGCCAACCAGCACCAGCGCCACATCGGCAGGTGCACGGACGGCGCTCGTGAAGACCGGCTCGTAGAGCGCGGCGAGCAACACGCCCACCACTGACGCGTTCGCGCCCAGCAACACCGCCTGCGCCGACGGCCGCGCGCGCACCCGCTGCCAGAACGGCAACGCGCCGCCGATGAGCAGCCAGGCCGGAAGAAAGATGGCGAACGCGCACCACAGTCCGTTGAGCCACGCGGGCAGGTCGGAAGGCATGGCCGCGCCGAGATAGCCCGCGAAGGTGAAGAGCGGGCCGGGCAACGCCTGCGCCGCCGCGTAGCCGGCGAGGAACCGGTCGTCGGTCAGCCAGCCCGTCGGCACCACCTCGGCGCGCAGGAGCGGCAACACCACGTGCCCACCGCCGAAGACGAGCGAGCCGCTGCGGAAGAACGCCGAGAAGTGCGCGAGGCTCCGGCTGCCGGTGAGCTCCGTCAGCACAGGCAGGGCGAGCAGCGCTGCGGCCCAGAACACCAACACTCCGGCGGCGACGCCGTGGCGCGCGGTGACGGCTGTCGCGACCCCTGGAGGCACCACCACCGTCTTGCGGTAGCGCAGCCAGCCCACCAGGCCGCCACCGGCGATGAGCGCCACCTGCGTGAGGGCGTGCGGTACCGCGAGCACCAGCGCCGCCGCGCCCAGACACGCCGTGAGCCGCTCGCGGTCCGGGCACAGCTTCTTGCCCATGCTCCACACCGCCTGCGCGACGACCACGACTGCCGCGAGCTTGAGGCCGTGCAGCCAGCCGGCGGCGTGCAGGTCGGTGACGTGCGCCACGCCAGACGCGAAGGCGATCATCAACCCCAGCGACGGAGCGGTGAAGCAGAGCGACGCCACGAGCGCTCCCGGGAGTCCGCGCCGCGTCATGCCGAGGGCGAAGACGAGCTGGCTGCTCGCCGGACCCGGGAGGAACTGACAGAGGGCGACGAGGTCGCTGAAGTGCGCCTCGTCGACCCACCGGCGCCGCTCGACGAACTCGGCGTGCAGGAAGCCCAGGTGCGCGATGGGGCCGCCGAACGACAGGCAGCCCAGCTTCGTGAAGACCCACGCGATGGTCAGCAGCGACTCGGGCATGCGCACCACGTTGTCGCACAGGCTCAGCGCACCGGGCAGCCTCGCGGCGCCAGCGACGTCTGCTTTCCATCCGGCGTAGTCGCTGGCGCTGAACTCGTAGCGTCTGGGCCTACTGAACGCAGCCCGGAACCTGTGCCGTCGAGACCTGGCAGGTGCGGTAGCCGATGGCGGTGCAGTCGACCCACGTTCGCTCGTCGCCCAGGTCGATGAGCATGTTCGTGCCAGCGCAGCCTTGCGTGGGGCAGCCCCAGGCCGTCGCGCAGCCCTGGCCTGCACAGAACGACGAACACCCGTTCATGGTGCCGATGCACTCGGGTGCATTCGCGCGAACGCACTGCGCCCTCGAGCCATGCACGCTGCACTCCATGCCTTGAAGCCCACAGTCGTCGACGCCATTGCACGAGACCCTGCGCCCCTCGGCACACACCGACGCCGAACCCAGGGCAGGGCAGCGCGCGTCAACGCACGTGGCCGCTCCGAGCGCAGCGGAGCAGGTTTGACCGAAGGCGGCGCAGTTCGTCGTGATGGGCGTGGTGCCATCACACTCGACCAGTCGGCCCAGCGAGTCACACGTGCCGCACGTTCCAGGGGTGTCGTCGTAGCAGCCAGGGCCTTTGCCCGGTGTGTTGCGACACGTCATGCCGCGCGCTGCGCAATCGATCGCAAAAGGCACCTGGCCACTGCCTGCGCACCGTCGAACGGCGGTGTCGAGCGCGCAGCCGACGACACAGTTGGGGTGCCGAGGTACCGCGATTGCGGGGTAGCTGGTCATGAAGCCATTGCAGTCGGTGGTCGCGATGAACTTCGCCAGGGCTGCGCTGGTGGGGCCACGCCCCGTCGTGCTCCAGTCTCTGATGCAGTTGCGCACATCGACTGTCGGAAAACACGAGACCGCGCGTGCACAGGCGGTCACCAATGGGCTGGCGGGCAGCGCCCACGGACACCCGGGAATCGGGCTGTTGGCCTGTTGGCCCGTGACGAGGGGCATCGGCGGCGCCGTTTCTTTGTGCACGAAGATGGCACCCACGATCTGGTCCCGTCCGATGTCTGCGTAATACGAGGCCAGATAGTCATCGCCTGTCATGGGCACGATTCGCGTCAGCTCACCGCAGGGCGCGCCGGCAACGCATGCCGAGCGCACCACTGGAATTTCGACGGCGGCTCCAGTGGCTGACAGTCGAACGAGCTTGCCGCCAATGTCGATGAGGTTGCCGAAGGGCAAATGCACGCGGCGACCAGATTGGTACGCGTTGTCGACCTTTCCTGGGCCGAGCAACGTCTTGACCACCGTCCCATTCTCGATGCGCGCGACGTACGCGTTGCCATCGTTCGTGTACCCAACCACGACGCCGGCTGGCGTTTCGAACACGCCGACACCCTCACTGCCTTCGGGGGTGAACGGCGCGGGCCACAGCGCGCGCGCCACGCAGTCGCGAGTCACCTCCCCGGAATTGGCGAACGTCATGGTGTACTGACATTGCATCTCGCCGCAGGGCCGGTAGCCAAGCCAGGTGGCGCCGTTGTCGGCCGAGTGAAGCTGCGCGTAGCAGCTGTCGAACCGCACCGTCTTGACGCGGTCAGTGAAGAGGCCGGTCGACAGGTCGAGCTGTTGAATTCCGAAGGAGCCGTCTTGTCGGTCGACGTCGCCCGTCGCTGCGACGCTCTGCGTGACCGTCGCGCCCGAGACCAACAAGGTGGACTCGCCGAAGCCGAAGAACCGCTGGCCAGGAATCGCCTCCTGAACCGTCGCCGTGGCCAGGTCCAGCGGGTGAACGAAAGGCGATACCGTGGTTCCCGGACCCGGCGTGCGCAGCACCATCCACGCGTTGCCGCCATGAAGATGCACACCCATCGCTTCGCCGCCAACGCCGTCCTTCGCGTTGAGCGGGACGACTGTGAACGTCGCTGCATCGTCGGTGCTCACGGCGAGCAGGTAGTAGCCGCTGTTGCCTGACGAACCGGTGCTCGGCCCGCCGCTCATGCCGGGAGTCGAGCCCATGGCGGGCGTTCCGCCGACTCCAGGGTGGTCGAAGAAGGTCTTGTACCCGAACGCGATCAACAGCACGACCGTGTTGCCGTCGCGCGCCATGTCGACGACCTTGATCGACTCCTGCTGGTTGCCGAACTTGAGCTGCCGCTCGTAGACCTTCACGAGGCCCGGCCTCAGATTCACAGCAGGCTTGAGCTCGGTGCACGCGCTCAGAGAGGTGAGCACCAGCACGAGGCCGATGGAACGCGCTCGCCTCGGGGCGCGCAGGTGACTGCCCGCACGACTCGGCTCGAGGGCTTCGATGAAGCCAGGCCCCGACTCGAGCGCAGCCGACCTGGTGCCATCCATGAAACCAATCATCGAGGTGGTTCGGTTCATGGCTTCGGTTCCGTTGGAGTTGAGCGCCAGCGCGCGGCGGTTGGAGCGTGCGCGCCCTGATGCTCAAAGGGGCTTCAGCGGCATAGCACCACTGCCAACCCGACAACGTCAACGCCCAGAGGGCGCCTGAGCTCAGGCCAGCAGGCCCGCGAGCCCGCCGCTCCCTGCATCGAGGTCGCCGAACCGGGTGATGTCGTTCTGCCCCATGAACTGGGCAATCGACACCAGCAGCCGGTGGTGGAACGCGCCGCCTGCGTTCAGCAGCCGCCCCGAGCGAACGCCTTTCGCACCACCACCGGCGACGATGAAGGGCACGTTGTCGAAGTTGTGCGCGCCGGTCGCGACTTCGGTGCCCCAGACCACGAGCGTGTTGTCGAGCATTGTGCCGTTGCCCTCACGCACGGCGTCGAGCTTGTCGAGCAGCACGGCGAACTTCTGAGAGAACCACCGGCAGATCTGCACCCGCGTGGCGCGGGGCCCCGCAGAGCCCTCGTCGTGGCTGAGGTTGTCGTGGTGGGCACCCTGGTAGCCGAGCCAGGGGTACGGCACGTTGTCGTGGCCGTTCGAGAACTGGAAGCTGGCGACGCGCGTCAGGTCGCACGCGAAGGACGCCGCGACGAGCGAGGCGTGTTGGTCGAACAGCTCTGGCCGGTTGGCGACCTGCCCTGCGTCGAGGGCGGTGGGCATGGCCGGGCTCTGACAGACCGCGGTGTTCTGCGCGAGCTGACGCTCGAGGTCCCGCAGCGCGGTGAGGTGGGCTTCGAGCTTCGCGCGGTCGTGGGCGCCGGCCTTGCGCAGGAGCGCGTCGACCTCGGCCCGGTTCACGTCGATCATGCTCTGCTTCTCGAAGCGGATCTTCGCCAGCCGCGCGGCGTCGGCGTTGATGCCCGAGAACAACGACGCGTACAGCGCCCGAGGGTCGGTCTGCGGATTCACCGCGGTGCGCGCGGCCGAGTACACCGTGCGGAACGCAGCCTGCGTGATGCTCGTCTGTACGCCGACCTCGAGCGAGCGGAAGCGCGTGCCCGCGTTGAGGCGGCTGGCGATGACCTGATCAATCGACGGCCCGGTGCTCCAGACGCCGACGGGCACGTTGCCGCCGGGCACGACGGTCTCGATGTCGTTGACCCGCGAGCCGGTCCACAACGTCGCCATGCCGATGGGGTGGGGCGCGAGCGCGCAGTTGGGGTGGTAGGTGCCGTTGATGCGCAGGCCGTCGATGACGACGAGCTTCGAGCGATGCGCCGCGAGCGGCTGCAGAATCGGGCTCAGCGTGAACGCGGTGTCGGCGCCGCCCGGCTTCCACTGGTCGTAGATGGTGCCGTGCGGCGTGAAGAAGAGCAGCAGGCGCCTGGGCATCGACGCGACCTGGCCGTGCGCCTCGAGCAGCGGCAACAGCGGGCTCGCGAGCAACGGCGCGACGGTGCTCTTCAGAATCGTGCGGCGGGAGAATCGGGTCACGGCGAGCTCCAGAGCCTGGTTCCGTTGGGCGCGATGACGTGCAGACGGCCCGCCTCGAAGAACAGCTGCGCGCCGGGGTTTCCATTCGTCATGGTGTTGAAGCGCGGAACGCTGGCCGCATCGTAGACGACGAGGTTGCCGTCGCCCTGCATCGCGGTGACGCCGAGGGTGCGTCCCGCCGTGTTGGAGGCCCACACCGGCCCGCCACCGACGCGCGAGAAGACGAGGTTTCCATCGCCCTGGTAGACGAGCCGATGCGTGCCGTCGCTCGTCGTCACCGACTGGTTGGGCGCGAGCTGAGCACCCGAGGCGAGCAGCAGCGTCGGCATCGGTGCCCCGCCACCTGCACTCCCGCCGGCGGCCGCACCGCCGCCAGCGCCCGCAGTCCCGCCGGCTGAAGCGCCACCTGCGCTCCCGCCTGCCGCCGCGCCACCGCCTGCACTTCCACCGGCTGCCGACCCGCCGCCAGCCCCCGAGCTCCCGCCACCTGCGCCGCCCGGAGTCCCGATTTCCTTGAACGCGAACGCCTGGCTGAGCGCGATGCCGCGAATCAGCGCTCGAATGTCACCATCGGATTTGGTGAACGCATCGGCGAGCGTCTGGACCTCGCAGCTGTCTTGCGGTTGTTCCACCCGCGCGAGCGCGAAACGAACCCACTGCTTCGTGTAGCAGTCCTCTACCTGCTTCGAGTTGGCCAGGCGGGTGGTGAGCTCGCGCGCGCCGTTGAAGGGACCGTCGGAGGCCTCGGTGCCGGTGAGGACGCCCGAGGCATCGACGGGCAGGCCGTTGTCGCGTGCTTGCCACTCGCCGAGCGCTCCGTAGTTCTCGAAGCCAAAGCCGACGTCGTTGATGAAGCCGTGGCAGCTGCCACAGACGGCGCTCTGCGAGGTGACGCGCGTGACGCGTTGGCGCGTCGTCTCCTGGCCCATCGCGGGAGGCACCAGCGTCGGCGCGTCGGGCGGAGGGTCGGGGAGTCCCTGGCACATCAGGTTGCGGCGAATCATCACGCCGCGGCGCACGGGCGAGGTGGTGTCGGGGTTCGCGAGGCCGGCGAGCACCGCAGGGTGGGTGAGAATGCCGGCGCGCTGGGCGGGGTCGAGCATCACCTGCTGGCCTTGCGCGTTCACCGAGTACGAGGCCGTGAGCAGCGTCTCGAGCTTGCCGTCACCGCGGCGCACGACGTGGTCTGCGAAGCGCGCGGTCTCGTCGACCATCCCCCGCCACGCGGCGGCGTTGAACGACGGGTAGACGGCCGGCGACTTGTTCGGAACGGTGGCCGCGTCGACGCCGAGCAGCTGCAGATGAAACTGACGCATCGACCTTGCGGCGCGGTCGTCGGCGAGCAGGCGGTCGACCTGCGCGGCGAGGGCGGCTGGCGTCGCGAGGCTCCCGCTCTGGGCTGCCGCGAGGAGCTCGGCATCGGGCGCGCTGTTCCAGAGGAAGAAGGCGAGCCGCGACACCGGGGCTTCATCGAAGTGGTACAGGAAGTTCGGCGACTGCAGCATCGTGCGCGCGACGAAGGTGACGCCGTCGTCGAAGCTGCCCCGGGCGCGGTGAGCGGCGTAGAGCGCGCGGTAGCGTTCGCGCTCGTCGGCCTCGAGCGGGCGGCGGAAGGCGCGCTGGCCGAACGAATCGATGAACCGGTTGGCGCAGGTCGTCTCGCCGAGGGTGGCTGCGTCGCACGCGTCGACGGCCGCGCGGAGGCGGGCGACGTCGGCGGTGAGCGTTTCGGCGGTGACCCCGTACTGCTCGAGCATGCTCCACGAGACGCTGCCGCTGACGTTGCTGAGGAAGAGGCCCGTCTTTTCGTCGGCCGGCAGACGGTCGCCGAAGGCCTGCGGCGCGCCGAGCAGGTCGCCCACGGTGTTGTCGTATTCAGCCCGCGTGAGGCGACGCAGCGGGAGCGGCGCCGCGCCGGTGCCCGGGACGCAGGTCATCGTCGCGGGCCCCGGAGCACCACCACCGCTGCCGCCGCCAGACGCGGGCCCGGTGACGCCGCCCGGCTCGCGCAGGCCCTCGATTCGCCCATCACAGGCGAGCAAAGCGGCGATACAGATCAGGGGCAGGCGACGCATTGCGCGGGGAAAGAGCACGGCGCGGGCCACCGGCACAGGGCAGGTGGATCAACAGGTTGTGGGCCGCCCGGGCCAGGTGTGGAGCACGGCCGAGGGACACGCGTGCTCCAGCTGTGAAGTCCGCTTTGGAGAGGTTGATGGGCATTTGCGCCGGCGGCGAACTCTCCGGAGACCGCGCGCGATGAACCAGAGGGCTCAGCGCCTGCGACCGCAGACCCAGCGGTGGGCTACCAGCGCACCGACCAGGTCTGGTTCACGAACGACGCCACCGGCACTTCCCCTGCGCTGAAGCGCGCGAACACGGCGAACTGGCGCTGCTCGGTGTTGCCCGTGCCGTAGGGCTGGCTCGAGGTGTTCGACACGGCCCAGAGGCCAGCCGACGTCACCTTCACCTGCCCGTACGGGAAGTAGAAACACGTGTCGTCCGAGCCCCGCGCGACTGCGTTGACGCACACGGTGTTGGTGTACGTGTTGAGGGTGCTGAACAGGAGCACGTTGGTGACGTTCCACGCGTTCGCGATGGCGAGGTTCATGAGGTAGCCCTTGTTCGTCTCGCCGAGGTCGAAGCGATAGGGCAGCTGGGCGATGGACGGCAGCACCGAGATTCTGCTGTCGAGGCTCGAGTTGGCGCGGGCCTCCCAGGCGCCGCAGCCGGTGACGCTGTTGCAGACGCGACGACGCTCCACGAGCACGGCTTTGAAGGCGCTCGACACGTTCGCGCCCGCCGTGAAGTACGGCAGCAGCTCATTCGCGGCCGCCTGCCGAAGCCCGTCACGAGAACTCGCGTCGAAGAGGTCGCCGACGTCGCGCACCGGTGGCGGAGGAGGCGTCAGCTTCGGCGTCACGACGAGCTGAACGGGCGCGCTGGCGGTCAGGCCCTGCAGGTCGAGCACCGACACCTTGATTGTCAGTGAGCGACCCCGGGGCAGCAGCGGCGCGAGGTCGAAC
>JAUXRI010000326.1 GCA_030681895.1 Myxococcales bacterium
GACGGGTTGCGCTCGAGCACCGCCTCGTAGAGCGCTGCTGCGGCGTTCAGATCTCCCGCAGCGAGCTTTGCGTCAGCGGCCTGCAGCTTCGCGCGCGTGTCCAAAAGCGTTCCCCGTGCCTCTTCCTCTTCGCGGAACAGCTTCTTCGCCTCGTCGTACGCGCCCGACTTCAGTGCACGTTCAGCTGCTTGAAAACGGTCGGAATGGGCCATGGGGACCACAGCATCACCATTGGTGGGGTGAAGAGAACAGGAGTCGTTCGAAGGAACGTGCGCGGCTTGTCGGTGTGCGGGTGCAGCCAACCGCTCACCCACTTCGCGGTCTTGCCGACGGCGGCCGTCGCGTCCCAGAAGTCGATCTTGCCGTCCTTGTTCACGTCGGCGGCGTTCTTCGCCATCTCGCCGATCATGCGCACGTCGACCTCGACGGTCGCGGAGCCTCCGAGGCCGACGCCGAGCGCCGCGCCCAGGCTGCCACCGAGCTTCAGCTTGCCGTCCTCGTACCCAATGATGCCCGAGGCGCGCGCTTCGGCACCGGCGCTGGCGTAGCCGCTCGCCACCACCGCAAAGGGGCCTGCCTCGAACCGCACTTCGCCTTCGATCTTCACGACGGCGGAGGCGCCTGCCTCGCCCTTCGCGATCGCGGTGGGCGGGTCGCGGGTGATCTGCACGGTGCCATTGGCTTCGGCGACGGCCTCCGCAGAGGCGCGCGCGTACCCTTCGACCGACGCATCGACCTCGACGCCACTGATGGTGACGCTCTTCGTCGACGCGCGGCCAGTCACCTCGGCCTCGACCGACGCTCCGACCCGCAGGTTCACCGATGCATCGAGCCCGTTGAGATCGAGCCGGCCGTTCGCGTCGACGCTGGCCTTCACCTCGGCCTTCGCGCGCGCATCGTACGAGGCCTCACCGAAGCGCCCCGACACGCGGCCGGAGGACTCGACGTACACGCCCGCCCGCGCCTCACGCTTGAACGTCGCCGTGATGCCCTTGCCGTCGAACTGCGCGCTCTGGTGACCCGTGACCCCGTATTGAGTCGACACGCTGCCGTGTTCACCCTCGACGAGCGTCTTCTCGTGCATGCGCTCGGGCGCGACTTCGCTCGACCACTCGGCGGGCTCCAAGCCCATCCAATCCATCACCTTGCCAGCGCGCTCGGCGAGCTTGTCGGCGCGGGCCGTGACGCGAGACGAATCGGCTTCGCGCTCACGGAGGAAGGTCTTGTCGACGCTGGTGCCCTTCTTCCAATCGGCGCCGCCACCCAGCGTGAAAACGCCGTCGTCGTACGTCGTCGAGGAGCGCGTCTCGAGCTCGGAGCCCTTCGAGCGCTTCTCATTGCGAGTCACCGTGTGCTCGCCCTGCTGGCGAACCGTCGTCACGTCGGAAGCCTTGTGCGTGTTGCCCACCGAGTCGCTGGTGCTGGCGTGCGTCGCGGTGCGGGTCCCATCGGAGAGGGTGCTGCTGACCGTCTGCTCGCGGCCCGACTTCGTGATCCCGTACACGTCGGCGTTCTTGGTGGTGATGGTGTGGCGGCTCGTGTCGCCACGCTCCGAGGTCGTCTCGGTGCGCGACTCGGTCGAGTGGCGGCCCAACATGTCGCTGCGGTCGATGAAGCTGTTCTCGGTCTCACGTCCGGGGCGGGTGGTCTGCTTGGAGTACTCGAGGGTCGACTCGAGCATCTTCCCTTCGGTCTTCGTGAGCGTCTGGTTCGACTCGACATCCTTGCGGCGCGAGTGCTTGCGGCGAGTCTCGGAGCCGTCGGCTCCAGTCTCGACCTCGGCGCTCGTCGACTTTGCCAGGCGATCGATCGCCGTCTGCACGCCCTTCGGAGCCGCCTTCGCCTTGGCCTTCGCGGCGGCAGCTGCTGCTTTCGACCGGGAGTTGACGCGAACCACGGTGATCTCCTTGAAGAACGGCTCAGTAGACGTATCGGCCGGTCGGGGTGGGACGTTGTGCCACCCTGCAGGAAAGCCAGTTTACATCAGATCGAAACGCCGGCCGAGGCCGCAGCGCCCATCACCTTGAGCTGAAGCGCCTCAGCCCGCGTAGCCCCAGCGGCCCAGAGCTCGACCTCGAAGTCGTCCTGAGGCGCGACGTCAGTGCGCTCGTTCATGACGCACACCCCGCTGCCGTCGGGGAACCGCCAGATGGTGCCGTCCTGGTACTCGTTCATGTCGACTCTGATGTGCACACCCTCAGAGACGCCGCCAAACGCGTCGATGGCGATCTTGAACGCGCCGATACGGTCGACCGGCTTCAGGCGAAACCGTCGATCGACCCGCGCCTCCGGTTCGGTCTCTTGCCAGACCCAGTCGAGGTACGGCCCGAAGCTCGCGCGCACGGGCAGCTCGAGCACCTCGGGCACCGTGTACGAGTGGAGCGCTTTGACGCGAGCGATCAGCGCGTCGACGGCCGTGGAGCGCGTCTTCATCACCACCAGCACCTCGTCGGCGTCGTGAATGACGCCCTTCCACCGGAAGATGGAGCGGACCTTCGGGACGAGGTTCGCGCAGGCAATGAGGCGTTCGTCGACGAGCGTGCGCGCGAGGGTGGCGGCAGCGGCTTCGTCGGGCGCGGTCACCAGCACCACGCTGACTTGTTTTTCGGGGGGCGCCGACTTCTTCCGCGCTCCCACTACAACGTCACCTCACTCGTCACGTTTCGACCGTCTGCGAGCTGGACGACGACGCGAGCGACGACGCCTCTGACGCGGTCGGCGGTGCCCACGTCGAAGTGCAAGCCGTGCTCTCCGACTTCGTGGGCCACGCTGCGCTGAGGCTGGTCGGGAAGGTAGACGGCGGCGGCTGCGAAGCGATCCTGGCGACGGGGTTGAACCACCACCTGGACACGCTGTTTGGAGCGGAACACCAGCAGCTTGAACTCGGTGCGCTCTTCGATCACCTCGAGGGCATCGCTCGGGCCACGCGCTTCGACGGCGAGCGGCACGGGCGCAGGACGCAGCGTCACCACGTCACCCTTCGTCGCTTCGTCGATGGCGAGATCGCCCTCCTCCATCGCCTTGAGCGCCATCATCAGCTCTGCGTCGCTCTCGGCGGCTTTGCGAATCGCGTCGCGCTCGGCGGTGCTGGCGAGGCCGAGATCGAACCGCAGCAGCTCGTCGAACGAGAACCGGCGGGAGCGCTTCTGCATCACGAGTTCGTGGGCCGCCTGGGCGCCTTGCGAGAGGCTTCCGCGGGCTTCACCACCGAGCACTTTCACCACCAGGTCGTGCTCCAGACCCGACTTCTCCGACACCCACCACGCCGCCGCCCGCCGCTCCGCATCGAGAATCGCCACTTCGTCGCGCCGGTCGGCGTTGAGCGCCGTGAGCCGGGTGGTACAGCGCCGCGCTTTGTCGTCTGCGGCGTTCAGCTCCTGCGTCAACCGCTGCAACGTCACCTGCGCACCGGGCCGACCTCGACCTGCCATGTGCTCGACGGAACAGCGGGCCGACTCGAGGCGATCTCTCGCCATCAACGCCTGCATGGCCCACGTCGTCAGCGTCTTCCCGTCACCGTCACTCTCGGGAATCGCCGCGTCGACGGCTTGATCGGCAGCGCGCTCGACCCTCGCGCGAACGTCGTCGGCCTTCACGCCCTCGGCCCATGAGTGGAGCCCCTTCTCGGGCACGACCGCGAGCGCGGCGTCGATCAACTTCTCGTCACACGGCACCTTCGCGCGCCGCCTCAACAGGTCTCCCGCCGCTTCGAGCAACCGGCCCACGACGGGTGCTGGATCGCCGGGTCGACTGGCTGCTTCGAGCTCGGCCTTCAGAGATTCCAGTTCGTCGATTCGGGCGCGGTACTTTTCGATGGGCGAAACGGTCACGACGGCTCCTCCTTGCGTGCTTCGAGCACGTACGACTTCAACCAGGCCTGCGCGCGGCTGACGCGCTTGTAGGAATTGACGACGCTGATGCCGAGCTGACGGGCGACCTCTTCGTGATCGTCCATGTCCTGGTGGTGGTACAGGTCCCAGGCGGCGGCTTCGTTGGGGTGCTCTTCCTGCAGCTTCCGGAAGGCAGCCCAGTACTCTTCGTTGGCCTCGGCGGCTTCGGCCTTCGCGTTCGAGAAGGCGACGGCGCGGTTGGCCTCGGGCAACGTCTCTTCACGATCGTCCTCGTCGTCATCACGAGGGCCGGAGGCGAGCTCTTCTCGCTGGCGGCGATACCTGTCGATCGCGCAGTGCTTCACGATGCGCAGGAAGAACGTCTTGGGAGACGCTGCCTTGCCCGGCATCTGCTCCGACACGCCGCGGAACTGGTCGAGGCCGCGCGACATGAACTTCGCCGCGGCGTCCTGGAAGACCTCGTCGACGTCGTCGGGCGAGCCTCTCATGAACGCGCCCTGGACCCGGCGAATGACGGTGGCGGAGGGGTCCCTCCAGCGGAAGACGAGCTCTCCAAGCTGCTTCTTGAAGTCGCGGCCTTCGGCTTTACGCTTGGAAATGTCGGCGAAGAGTTCGTCGTCTGTGAGCATGGGCGAAGGCCGACGACCATATCCCCTTGCACGTCGACCGAAGCGGATTCCTGACGGACTCCCGAACGACGACCGGCCCCACGAATTGAAGGGCTTAGGCGGGCAGGTGCGCCAGGCAGACACGCGCGACCTCGAGCGGCCCGTCGACCCCCTTGAGGGTCGCGGCGTAGCGCTGGGTGATGCGCGTGGCGTCGAACAGCCCTCGGCTGACGGCCTGCTCCGCGATGGCTGCCGGCATGACCAGCTCGCCGGCCTTCGCTTCACCCTGGAGCCGCGCCGCGACGTTCACGGTCTGGCCGAAGTAGTCGAGCACCTTGTTCGCGGTGGCGACGAAGCCGGAGCCTCCGAAGACGCCCAGCTTGAGGGAGGTCTGCGAGCCCTGCGCGTCGCGCGCACGAAACGCTTCGAAGTCCTTGAGCATGTCGCAGGCGCCGGCCACCGCGGCGAGCTCGTCGGGGAACACGGCCATCACCGCGTCGCCCATCGTCTTGACCACCGTGCCGCCGTGCCGTTCAATCGCGCTGGTCAACACGTCGAAGTGGGCCTGCACGAACCGAAACGCCTCGGCGTCGCCAGCGCGCGCGTACATGCCCGTCGAGCCGGTGAGATCGCTGAAGACGAGGGCGAAGCGCTGCACCTGGAGCGACAAGCCCGGGCGGAGCACCTGCGCCGAGAACTCGCGGCGGAACAAGGGGAGCATCAGCACGTCACGCGCCGTCGCCGCCAGGCTCGCCCAAGTGGCCTTCTCGAGCTTGACGTGCCGCTCGCTCTCTCCGGTCGACTTCACCGAGATCTCGGCGAGCGGCGCGACTTGAAACCGCTCTGGCCAGTCCTTGCCGTCGTCGGGGATCTCGACCTGCGTCGGCCCGCCCTGCTTCGACGAGACGAGCGCCGCCTTGCCGCCGCGCATGAACAACCGGAAGAGCCCTTCTTCATCGGGCACCCGCACGATCGCCTTGCCGAGGTTGGGAAGGATCGCCTGACTCACCACGTGCGGCATGCGCGCAGGGCTGCCGACGCAATACGGGCCTGTCTCGACGAGGCGGATACCCTCGACGGGGCGGAAGGTGGCCTCGACCGAGTCGTCGAGATCGAGGCCGAAGCCGATCTCACACAGCTGGCAGAAGCCGTGCGTGGTGAGCTCTCCCAGGGAGTCGACCGAGGACGCGCCGGTTCGGCAGCTCGGGCAGACGATGTCCCACCGCAGTTGGAGCAGGCCCGCGTGCACCCCGTGCAGACAGGCCGACAGCACCTCGCGGCGGGGCGCCTTCCACTCGTCGGCGAGCTCGTAGGGCCGAATGCGCATCACGCGATCGTCGGGCGCGCGAGAGACGAGATCGACGAGCAACCGCCCGAGCTCTCCGACACCAGCGGCACGCAGGGCCTCGGCGGACCGATCGAGGCGCTCCCGATGAACGGGGTGTGACGGCGGCAACGACGGCGGCTTGCCGTTGCGCACCAGCGACTGATCGAGGACCGAGATCGCGTCGACCAGCTTCTTGAGCGTGCCCGAGGCCGAGAGCCGAACGATCGGCGCGAGGAAGATGCTCCGCGGCCAGAGGGTAAGCGAGACGCCGACTCGGCTGTTGAGGCCCTTCGCCTCGGTCAGGTACGCGATGTCGAGGCGCTCGATGGGACCCGAGTGCATGTCGCGGCGCACCTTGAGCGACTTCATGAAGTCGAACTCGTAGGGCTGCTCGCTCCACGTCACCTCGAAGCCGCCGAGGCGTGTCTTCACCAGGTACCGGGCCGCGCTCCCTTCCGTGGCGGCCGCGACCTCGAGCGGCGCGTTGCCCATCGCGCGGTTCAACCACTCGGTGTCGGACAGCCCCTTCCAGATCGCGCAGACGTCGCTCTCGCATTCCACCCAGTGCTGGAGCACGATCTCACGCGACACTGAAGACACCCTTCGTTGGAGGTCAGGCGACGGATTGGCGCGGCGTCAGAGCCGCCAGAACGAGGAGGCTAGCGTGCGGGACAACGTGCGCCAGTCGCCTACCCATCTTACGGCCGCCCTCGCGCGGCGGAGCCAGTGTCATGCGCCGCACCATCATCCTCGGAGATCTTCACGGCTGTCATGACGAAGCCGTCACCCTGCTCGACCGTCTTCAGGTCAGCGTCAGCGACCGCGTCATCTTCGCGGGCGATCTCGTCGATCGCGGCCCGAAGTCACGGGAGTGTGTCGAGCTCGCGATGAAGTACGAGTGCGTGCTCGGCAACCACGAAGAGAAGCACCTGCAGCAACGAAAGCGCGCGGCCGAGAAGCTGTCACCCGATCACCTGAGGACCCGCGAGGCGCTGGAGGATCGGCACTACGACTACTTCGCCACCCTGCCCCACTTCATCCGCCTGCCAGAGTTCGGCGCCGCCGTCGTTCACGCCGGCTGCTTCCCCGGGGTGCCGATCGAAGAGCAGTCGACGCACCACCTGCTCCACCTGCAGCACATCAACCCGCCGGCCACGAAGTCGTACTGGCCGTCGAAGGCGCCAGGCGATCACCGCTTCTGGACGAACTTCTGGAAGGGCCCGGAGCGAATCATCTTCGGCCACTCGGTGCTCGATCGGCCGCTGGTGACGACGTGGGCCGTCGGCCTCGACACGGGCGCGGTGTTCGGTCGAGGGCTGACCGCGCTCGTGCTGCCGAGCTGGGAGCTGGTGACGCTGCCGACGCGCGACTTCTCGGGCGGGAGGAAGACCCTGGCGGTCTTCGACGTGCACGACGGCGTCAGGGCGTTTTCGTGAGCGGAGCGTTGCGGCGCAGTGCGGCCAGCACGATGACCCCGACGAACCACGGCATCGCGTAGCGGGGGTTGGCCTCGAGAACGAGGTGGCTGAGCCAGGCCAGCGTCAACGCGGCGCCCGCGAGCCAGGCCAGCGGGTGTTGTCGGAGCACGTTGCCGACGACCACGGCGTGGAGCGCGAAGAGCCAGATGACGAGGGCCGCGACGTCGGCGAGCGCCATCGCGGGGCCGCGCCAACGCTCCAGGTCGGCGCCCGGTCGCTCCAGCCGCCTCAACGCGAAGTCGACGCCGACCGCGCCATCGCCCCACTGAAGGCCCACTTTGCGGGCAACCAGAGCTGGCACTGCAGCCGGCGACTCAGCGAGTCTCGTGGCAGCGAGCGCGACGGCTTCGGAGTTGGCGGCGCTGACACCCGCTTCCGTTCTGCGCGTGAGAAACCACGTGTGATCGGCCACGTTCCATGTGCCCACGCTCCCGACGTTGCTCCCCATCAAGACGGAGTAGCCGAAGGCGCCGCGGGGAAACGGGTCGCCAGTGGCGCGACGAACCCCAAGGTAGCTCGCGAACGCCAGCACCGCCGCGACGGCCATCACGACCGCACTGGACCACCGTCTGCGCAGGGCCGACCCGACCACGAGGAGGCCCAACAGGAGGGCAGCAGGAGGTCGCACCGCATGTGCGGCTCCGAGGAGCGCGCCGCCCATCACCTGCTCCCGGCGTGACGCCTGGAGCGCAGCGCCGACCCCGCTCCACACGAGCGGAAGGAAGAGGTTCTCGCTCGCCAGCACCGACGACAGGGCGACGTGCGAAGGCCACACCGCGATCATCAGCGCCCCGCTCAGGGCAGCCTTCTCACCGGCAGGCACGAGCACCCGGTAGACGACGACGATCAGCCAGGCGGCGAACAGCACGTTGAGCCCGCGACCGACACCGGCGTCAGCGCCCGCGAGCACGTACGCGCCCGAGAGCACCAGCGGGTAGCCGACCTCCTGCAGCAGGAGCTTCGCGTAGAGCAGCGGCCCGTGTTCTCCCGCCGCCAATTGGGTCGCGAACCGGTGGTAGCTGGCGAAGTCGAGCTCCACCTCGGTGGGGAACGCGACGATCCACCCGATTCGAAGCGCGACGCCCAGCCCCACGATCACGCTGAGCGGGACGGCGGGTGGCCCCAACCGACGCCACGCAAGAATCGCAGCCAGGACGAGCACCGAGGCCGCGCCGCTCGCCCAGCCACGCCCGGCGATCGAGACGAACGACGCGACTGCACAGCACGACAGCGCGGCGATCACCATGCCGCGGCCTGCGCGCTCGAGACGACTCACGACGCTTTCAGCCTGCGCACCACGAAGTCGAGCCGATCGTTCCCCACGAAGAGCTCGTCGCCGATGAAGAAGGTCGGCACGCCGAACGCTCCGCGCTGCACCGCCTCTTCGGAGGCGGCCTTCAGTCGATCTTTCATCGGCTGACTCGCCGCGAGTGGGAGCACGCGCTCGGCGTCGAGTCCGACCCGGTTCAGCACGTCGGTGAGGACGACCGGATCATTCGGATCGCGCCCGTCACGCCAGATCGCCGCGAACATCTCGACGCAGAACGCCGGCCCCTTCCCTTCGTCGATGGCCACCAGCGCGCAGCGGTTCGCCTGCGTCGCGAGGAAGGGAAACGTCTCGGGGATCTTCACCGGTGGCAGCCCCAGGAAGTCGGCCCAGTCGGAGAGATCCTTCACCACCCAGGGGAGCTTCGCGGGAATCTGACCGGGCCCTCGGTTGTCGGTGGCCTTCAAGAGCGCCGGAAGGAAACACGGACGCCACGAGACCGAGCCGCCCGCCGCGCCGACCATCGCCTCGACCCGCGTCGACGCCAGGTACGAGTACGGGCTCATGAAATCGAAGAAGAACTCCACCTTCCCGCTCATTCGGTCGGCCTTTCGAGTGCTTTCGCCTTGAGTCGCAGCGTTCCTGCGACAAGGTTCATTCCACGATGCCAGCGATGACGAAAGCAGTGATGGACGAGCTCCGCGCAGCGCTGGAGCGGGACGCCAGCGTGTTCGGCCCGACGCTCGCGCAGCTGGCGGCCGATCGCGGCCTCGCGGTGACGAAGAAGGAAGACGGCTCCATCAAGCCGATTCCGATCACTGCGACGCCGGTCGTCATCGAGCGCGCCGAGCTCATTCGCCGGCAACGCCTGGCGGCCCTGCTCTCGTCGGCGGGCCTGAAGATGTCGCGCGCGGTGCTCAACGGCCTCAAGCGAGAGGTCGTCTTCAATGGCCTGTCACCGCTCGAGCAGCAGCTGGCTGACAAGACCTTCAGGCAGCTCGACACCCTCGTGACGACCCGGGTCGACTTCTTCGTGGGCGACGCCGTTCGCGCGCTCGAGATCAACGCGACGATCCCCGCCATGCAGGCCTACAGCGACATCGCCGCCAACACGTTCCTCGAGGTGGTGGGCCGTCACTGGGGCGCGACCGAGGCCCAGGTGGCCAGCTGGAAGACGCAGAACGGAAGCAACGCAAAGGCGCTCTTCGACGCGCTGATGGCGGGGTACGCGAAGTTCAGGCCGGGGAAGAAGCCGGCACGCATGGTGCTGCTGTCGCGCCGAAACGACGCGCAGCTGACGGAGCAGCGATCGTTGTGCTCGCGCTTCAACGAGCTGGGCGTCGAGGCCGAGGTCGTGCACCCCGATCAGCTGAGCGGGAGCGACACGGTCCTGGTGAACGGAAAGCCGGTCGACCTCATCTACCGCCACCTCTTCGTGCGCCGGCTGGAAGAGACCGATCTGCCGGGCGCCGAGTACGTGAAGGCGCTGCTGGCCGAGCCGAACGGCACGCGCGCGGTGATCCTCAACCCGCCGGCCTCGCAGGTCGAGGTGAAGGCCGTGTTCGGGCTGATGTCCGAGGCGATCGAAGACGCAGCGATCGCGAAGGCCGCCGGGCTGACCGATGACGAGCTCGAGGCGATTCGCACCTCGGTGCCGTGGACGCGGCTGTTCCGCGGAGACGCGCTGCTGGCCGAGGTGCAGCAGAACCCCGACCGGTACGTGCTCAAACGATCGTGGGACTACGGCGGCCGCGCGGTCTTCGTCGGCCGCACCAGCGGTGAATCGTCATTCTCAGAGCGCGTGAAGGCCGCCTACGGCGAGGCGCTCGATTGGAAGGCGACCTGCGCGCGGGCGATCTCGGACCCGACGGGCGGCGGCTTCGTCGTGCAGCAAGTCGTCGACACCCTGCCCGAACGGCACCTGCTCTGCGCGGGCCAGACGCAATCCTGGGCAGACCTCTTCGTCGACTACTCGTCCTATGCCTCCGTCGGCCTGCCCGAGCAGCCAGCCTGGGGTGGAGTGTGTCGCGGCTCCATCTCACACATCGTCAACATCGTTGGCGGCGGAGGGGTGTTGCCCTTACTGGTTGACGAGGTCGCAGCACAGTTGCACGCAGCGGCGACACGAAGGGTGAAGTAGACGCGCGTTGGACCATTTCGAACAGGAGCACCGCATGGCTTTCGATCCGCAACAGTCTTCCCACCAGCAGCAGTTCGGCCTGCCGTCGGCCGCGTCGTTGCTCGCCGAAGAGTCGGCCAGCGCCTTCATGGCGAAGGTGTACCGGTGGATGATGGCCGGGCTCACCCTCTCGGCAGGCACTGCGTGGTTCGTCGCGAGCAACCAGCAGGCCTTCAGCCTCGTGCGAGGGCTCTTCCTGCCCCTGATCATCGCGGAGCTCGCGGTGGTGTTCATCTTCTCGATGGTCGCGCCGAAGATCAGCGGCACGGTCGCCGCGATCATGTTCCTGGGGTACTCGTTCCTCTCGGGGCTGACGCTCTCGTCGATCTTCTTTGTCTACAACCTCGGCTCGATCGGCACCTCGTTCGCAGTGACGGCAGCGATGTTCGGGGCGCTGAGCGTCTACGGCACGGTGACGAAGAAGGACCTGTCGGCCTGGGGCACGTTCCTCTTCATGGGCCTCATCGGCGTGCTGGTGGCCGGCGTGGTGAACATCTTCCTGCAGAGCAACTTCCTCGGCTTCGTCATGAGCTGCGCCGCGGTCGTCGTGTTCTCGGGGTTGACGGCCTACGACACCCAGAAGTTGCGCCAGATGCACGCCTCGAGCGGCTACGCGAGCGCTGGCAGCCTCGCCATCAACGGCGCCCTGGTGCTGTACCTCGACTTCATCAACCTGTTCCTGAGCATCCTGCGGCTGTTCGGCAGCCGACGCTGAAAGCAGAAGCTCGGAGACGGCAGTTCGCGGGCCAGTTCCTTCCTCGGGAGCTGGCCCGTGGTGTTTCAGAAGGTCAGTCGCGCTTTCGATCGATCGGCAGCTTCATGAGGAGCCGCTCCACCACCTGCCCGCCCTTGAGGTGCGACGAGACGATCTCCTTCACGTCGTCCTTCGTCACCGGGCCGTACCAGACCTGCTCCGGGTAGACGACGACGGCCATGCCGCGCTCGCAGGCGTCGAGGCAGCCGGCGGTGTTGATGCGCGTGCCCTTCACGTCCTGGGCGTCGAGCTCCTTCTTGAGGGCGAGGCGGAGCTCTTCGCTGCCTTTCGACGCACAGCAGCCCTTCGGGGCGCCGTCGGGGCGGCGGTTGGTGCAGACGAAGACCTGGCGCGTGTAGGGAGGTGACATGCGCCGGTGATAGGCCCGCCCGGCGCCGTTCGCCAGCGTTGCGGCGGGGCGCGGGCCGTCGCACGGTCAGGCGCATGATTGACCCGAACCTCGACAGCGGCATCGACGTCAAAGGCGCTCCGCAAGAGCAGCTCGCCGACTGGTACCACCGCTTCGTCCGCATGCCCTGGCCCTGGGTCGTCGGCGGGCTCGCCATCGTCTTCCTCGTGGCCAACCTCACCTTCGGCACCGCCTACTGGCTCACGGGAGGCGTCGCGAACGCCACCTCGTTCACCGACTGCTTCTTCTTCAGCGTGCAGACGCTCGCCACCATCGGCTACGGCGTGATGGCTCCGTCGGCGGCGGGGAGCCACGCCCTCGTCACGCTGGAGGCCTTCGTCGGGCTGTTGCTCACCGCGATCGTCACCGGCCTCGTCTTCACGCGCGCCAGCCTGCCGCGGGCCCGGGTGCGCTTCGCCAGCCGCGTCTGCATCGCCCCCGTCAACGGCGTGCCCCACCTCATGGTGCGCGCCGGCAACCTGCGCGCCGTCGACATCATCGAGGCCACCATTCACGTGACGCTCGTTCGCACCGAGAAGACGGCCGAAGGGGTGACGCTCTACCGCCAGCTCGAGCTGCCGCTGGTGCGCCAGCGGGCGCCCTCGTTCGCCGGCGCCTGGCTGGGCCTGCACGTCATCGACGAGCACAGCCCGCTCCATGGCAGCTCGCCCGAAAGCCTGGTCCGCGAGGAGGTGGAGCTGCGCATCTCCATCGTCGGCATCGACGGCGCCACCTCCCAGACGGTTCACGCGCAGGTGCGCTACGAGACGGCCGACTTCGTCTTCGGGGCCAGGCACGCCGATCTGCTGAGCGAACAGCCCTCAGGCCGCCTCGCGCTCGACCTCACGCGCTTCGACGACGTCGCGCCAGCCTGAGCGTTTCGCGCGCTCCCGTCGGGCACCGTGGCTGATGGTGCGGGGCCCGCAAAACACTTGTTCGTCACGGACAGCGGCTCTCTTCCGAGAGGAGATTGATCAACTCGCAACACGCACACTCAGCAACACCCAGGGTTCACCAAACACCCGTCGATGAAAAGCGATGTAGGGCCATGACCATACTCAGAAGCGCGTCTCATGCGCAGGCTGTCCTACTTTTCGGCTGAACCGTGCTCGGAGGCCGATTTACCGGCCTTCGACGAGTTTGAGTTTTCCACAGGGGTGTAAAAACCCCCTAAGTGTTGGGTATCGGTCGAAAATTTGACACAACATGTTGGGGTTCTACTCTTGACACCGAAATGTGGCGAGCGCATAAGCGGCCTCGAATTTCGGAGGCGAAGCACCCTGTAGCACCCGGTCCGGGAGGGATCCCGGGTGCGAAATCTCCCACCTTTCATGCTTTGCACCCCCAGGGCCGTCTTCCTGAGGGGTGATCAGTCGTCTCTCGTCACCCACACTCGCAGTCACACGTCAGACCACGCTGCAACACTCGAGGGGAAATCCACATGGAGAAGGAGCTGTCGTCCATGAACGTCGCGGTCAACCAGGGAACTGTCGGGCTTGATGCGCGAGCCGTCCCCCGAAATGGCAAGCGCCAGGGCCTCACGGTCAAGCGCTACTTCACCACCCCCGGCGTCGACCCGGCAGACGAGATCGCGTGGGAATACCGCACTGCCTCGATCGCCGGTGAAGACGGCAAGATCGTCTTCGAGCAGAAGAACGTCGAGGTCCCCAAGTCGTGGTCGATGCTGGCGACCAACGTCGTCGCGTCGAAGTACTTCCGCGGCAGCCCCGGCACGCCGGAGCGCGAGTCGAGCGTGCGCCGCCTCGTCGGCCGCGTCGCCGACACCATCACCGCCTGGGGTGAGACGGGTGGCTACTTCGCCACGGCCGAAGACAAGGCCGCCTACCACGCCGAGCTGACCCACCTGCTCCTCCGTCAGAAGGTCGCCTTCAACTCGCCCGTCTGGTTCAACGTCGGCGTCGAGGAGCACCCCCAGTGCTCGGCGTGCTTCATCAACTCGGTCGAAGACTCGATGGAGTCGATCCTCGGGCTGGCGAAGACCGAAGGCATGCTCTTCAAGTACGGCTCGGGCACCGGCTCGAACCTCTCGCCGATTCGTTCGTCGAAGGAGC
>JAUXRI010000332.1 GCA_030681895.1 Myxococcales bacterium
CAACGAGATGGGCGACTGCACCCACTTGTAGATGCTCACCGTGAAGAGCTTCACGAAGCGCGTGACGTACGACGCCAGCACCTCCTGCTTCACCTCGGGGAACATCGTCGTCACCGCCGTCGTCACGTCGGCCGGCGACAGCTTCTCGCCCGCGAAGAGATGGAAACACGCGTCGAGAATGGGGAAGGGCATCAGCTCGTCTTCGCCGACCTGGTTGGGCGCGAGCTCAGGCCCCGCGGGCTTCGCAGTGACGGCCTTGATGCCCGCGTAGCCGTGCTTCTCTGACAGGTACTCGAGGAGGAACATCACCACCGTCTTCGGCAAGTTCGCGATGACGGCGAGCGCGCCCATCAGGTCTCCGCCGATGGTGGTGTAGCCGACGGCCTTCTCCGACATGTTGCCCGTCTGGAGGAACAGGCCGCCTGACGTGTTCGCCCAGTTCCACATGCGCTGCGCCCGCAGCCGCGCCTGCACGTTCTGCATCGTGATGGGCGTGAGCTCCTTGCCGGGCCCGAGCATCTCTTTCGCGGCCGTCATCTCGCGCTCGAAGGCCTCGTCGATGGACACCTCGGTGAAGCGCACCCCCAGCTCCTTCGCGATGAGCGCCGCAGCGACGCGCGTTCCTTCAGAGGAGTAGCGGGTCGGCATCGAGAACGCCTCGATGGGCACGTTGGCGCGGCTCGCGTACCGGTGCGCGATGAGCAGCGTGAGCAACGAGTCGCGGCCGCCCGAGAGCGAGATGCCGATGCGTGAGAAGCCCTTCGTCTTCTCGAAGTAGTCGCCGATGCCGAGCGCGAGCGCGTCGAGCAGGTCCTCGCAGTACTGCTCCTTCGTCGAACGTCGGGTCTCGGGCGCGGGGAGGAAGAAGCTGCGGTGCGCGGGGAAGGGGTAGGCGAGGGCGTCGCGTTTCGTGCTGACGCCGACGGCGAGGATCGGCACTGCCGGCTTCTCCATCGCCCAGCTCTTTCGATCGTCTCGCCAGGTGGTGTTCTCGGTGCGCAGGCGCGTGGTGCGCTCGAGGTCGACGACGGCCGAGCCGCACGTCTGGTGAAAGCGCGGCAGCTCGAGCGCCATGCGGCCGTTCTGGTTGATGAAGCCGCCGCCGTCGAAGATGAGCCCGTCTTGCGCGCCCACCTGGTTCGCGTACGCGATGGTGCACTGGTGGTCGCCGGCGCGGGTCGAGACGAGTTCTCTGCGCGTACCCTCGACGCCGATGCGGAAGGGAGACGACGACACGTTGCAGATGAGCTCGGCGCCCGAGTACGCGCGGCGTTTCATGGGCCCATCGGCACTCCAGAGGTCTTCACACACCTCGACGCCGACGCAGCCGAAGTCGCACTGGAAGAGGAAGTCACCGAAGGGCACGCCCTCGTGCTCCTCCTTCATGCCGGGAGAGCCTCTCGCGAACGTGCGGCCCTCGTAGAAGATGTTGTACGTCGGCAGCTTCTCCTTCGGCACCAGGCCCCAGATGCGCCCGCCGCCGACGACCGCCGCGCAGTTGTAGCGAAGGCCGCGGTGCGTGATGGCGACGCCCAGCACCGACACCATCGGGAGCGACACCGTCTCTTTCGTGAAGCGCAGCAGCTCCGTCCACTGGCGGTCGACGAAGGCCTGCCACTGCACGAGGTCCTCCGCGGGGTAGCCCGCCACGCACTGCTCGGGAAAGACCGCGATGCTGGTGTGCTGTGCCGAGAGCTCTTTCGCGAGCGTGACGGCGCGGTCGACGTTGGCGCCGAACGCGCCCACCGTGGTGTTCACCGACGCAAGCCCGACCTTCACCAGCCTCATGAACGCCTCCCTGGAAAAGCTCGCGCGCAGTGTCTTCCAGCACGCACCGGGTTGCACCTTCCATCACGGTGAGCGCCGCGCTACGGGTGATGACGATGAGTGACGCGACGCTCCCGAAGGGTCTGCAGGAGGTGCTCGCCTCCATCGTCGACCGCGAGCTGGCAGGACGGATGAGCCGGGTCGGCGTCGCCGCGGCCAGGTGCATCGACCAGCTCCAGGCCATCAACCTCGTGAGCCTCGAGCCGAAGTCCGCCGAAGAGGGCAGCGCCGACCTCTCGTTGTGGGAGCAGATGGCTCCAGCGGTCGCCGACACCGTCGCCACCATCAGCGGGCTGTGCGGCGTCATCGACGAAGAGTTCCCCGAAGCCCTGTCGCGCTCGGGAGTGTATTCGTCCGAGAGCAGCGACGAGCGCGCCGAGGCTGAGGCAGCGCTGGTGTTCCGCGCGGTGGGCTCGTTGCTCAAAGGTGAGTTGGCCCAGGTGCGCGACATGGTGCGCCGGCCCGAGCTGATGGCGTCGCAGTGGGCGCTCCTCGAGGAGCTGCAGCGGCTGCGCGCTCACTTCCGGCGGCGTGTCGGCGACGCCGTCTATCTCTCGGCAGCGGCCACCGCGCCCGTGCGTCGCGAAGACGTGGTGCCCTTCGCCAGCCAGGAGGTGCAGCGCGCGCTGCTCTATCGCTCGACGGCGGCCGACCTCATCAAGCAGGTGCGCGCCCGGCTCGAAAAGGAAGACGAGACGCTGCCGCGGTTGGTCTCGGCGCTGACGTCAGACTTCGACCTCTTCACCTCGATGCCCGCCTGGCGGCACGTGCACGCCGCGCCCAAGCGTCACCTCTTGATGGTGAAGGCGCTGTTCCTTCGTGAAGGGCTCGACCGCGCGGCCATCGAAGACGCGACGACGTCATTGCTCGACGTGCTCGAAGACGTCTCGAGGGAGCTGACCCTCGATGTCCTGGCCTCTCACGATCTGCAGACGTTCTCCGACGCGAGCTTCCGGCTGGAGCAGGCGCGGCTGCACGTGACGCTCGCGACGGGCGCTGCCGGCTGGGCGTTCGAGACCGCGCTGTCATTGATCGACCGGTTGCGCGGCCGTGACGGCGACGTCGACGCGCTGCTGCGCCGCCTCAAGAAAGACGAGCTCGCTGAGGCTGAAGGCGAAGCGCTGGGCAAGGCCATCGACGAGCTGCGGGTGGCCCTCAGGCGCCTCGAGGTGTGACGCCTCGTCGCGCGAAGAACGCCGCGCGGCTCGAGAGCCCGCTTCGTCTGACGTCTTCTGCTTCGTCGGCGAGCTCGAAGTGCGCGAGGTACTTCGCCACGCGGCCTTCAAGGGTCGGCGCGGCGATATGCTCGCACAAGTCGTCAGCCTGGTAGTCACGGCACACCTGAGGGCGGGCCTCGTAGGCCGTGCAGAGCGCGTCGGGCCCCAGGTGCGGGCAGGCGAGGCCGAGCGGCTTGTCCAACGCGGCGATGTCGGGAGCGACGCAGCACGCGCCACACTTCGTGCACTCCACCGCGCTCACGGCGTACCGAAGTACACGTTGTCGAGGCAGGTCACGTTGCGCGGAGAATCGACGAACTCGCCCCGAATGCGAATCGCCGTGAGGTTGCGGAGCACCGTGCGGACCTGCTCCTCGGTCGCGAGCTCGCCCGAGCCGTCGAGGAGCCACCCCGACTTGTCGTCGAGCGCGAAGCTCCGAGGAGACCAGTCGCGGCCCGGCACGTCCTTGAAGTTCTGCACGAGCGCGAGCCCACCACCGTTCAGCACCACATCGCGGCCTTTGAGCAGCATGAACTGGCTCGACGTCTTCAAGTCGAACGTCACTCTGGTGCCGTAGGTCGAGCTGACGTTGCCGAGGAACTTCGGGGGCGCCACGAAATAGAAGAACTCCTCACGGGTGGCGTCGGTCGCGCAGATGTTGCCGTTGCCGCCGTTGCCGCCGGTCGCCATGAAGGTCGGCCGCGTCGAGTCGCCGTTGCCCGAGATGAGCCAGGTCTCGTCGTCGCCTTCGAAGAGGCTCGACGCGTACGAGGGAACGGACGGGCCGCACGCGAGCGTGACGAAGCAGAAGGTCAGGACGAGCGGCAACCGCACCGGTGCGTCATAGCAGAGCCACGGCGCTCGTCACGGTTGCGGCGTCAGGCGCCGACGTAGCGCAGCCAGCGGTCGAGGAAGTCTGGGTCGACGTCGGTTGAAGCGCGTGCGAGGCGCACCAGAGACTCGACGAGCGGGACGACGTCAGGCCGAATCGGCGTGCTCCGCGGCTTCACCCAGGCATCGGGGAGTTCGTCGTGCCGAGGCGCGAAGACCATCGGCGAGACGTCGTAGATGGGCGCGAGGGTGGCCGTGCCCACGGCATCGAAGACGAGCCCGTAGTTGCCGAGGTGCGCGTCCGTGTTTCCGATGGCGCGTGAGAACTCGTGCACGAGCTCAGCGGTCGTCACGCTCGCCTGGTCGATGAGGCCGTCGCGGTGGAGGGACTTCAGCACCTCGGGTCCCGAGCGCTCCGCTTCCCCTCGTGAGGCTGCGAGCCAGGAGAGCGTTGCAGCGCCGATTCGGCCTCCGGCGGGAGTTCGGTCGAAACGTGGGGACGACAACGTGGAGCGCTCGTGATCGCCGAGCACGCCAGCGCCGCCCAGCGCGTGTCGATAGCCGCTGGCGACGAGGCACTGCCCAACCAGGGCCTCCATCACCAGGAGGTTGCGCCACCGTCGGCCCACCGGAGTGGAGAGTGGCGGCGTGTACTTGACGATCGCTTCGAGGAAGGCGCTACCCGTGAATGCGTGGAGAATGACTTTGGGCCGTTCTCCCCCGACCGACGAAGAGCCTGCGCTGGTGCTCGTCAGGAGTTGCTCGATCAGCGCAGTCACGTCGAGCTGTGTCTGCTCACCAGCGCGGGTCGATTCCAGCAGACGCTCGAACTGCGAGCGCGACTCGCCGACGAGCACATTCCCCGTCAGGTCTTCACCACGCATCGAGATCGCCCGAAGGCAGTGAGGTGCGCTCCAGTGCTTGGTATTTTCTGGCAGCTGGAGTTCTGGAAAGCGCCTCGCGAACTGCGCGCCCATGAAGCCGCTCGGGCTCATGTCGTAGAGCAACCACGGCAGGTCGCTCTCGAGCGTGTGCTTGCCAGGGCCCAGGAAGGGGAAACCGGGGACGAACAACTCGAGCAGCCGCTCTTTCGGATGCCACGCTCCGAGTTCTTCGACCTTTCCGTCTTCCCGCACGATGGCGAGGGGCGTCGGCTGCATTCTTCGACTCTACACCGCCACCCACGGCTTCATGCCCGCGATGGCCTCTGACTCGGCCACCACACGATCGACCTCAGCGGCTTCGCGCTCGCACGCCCGTCGTACGGCCTGCTCGAAGCGCGGGTGGAGAATGCGATGGGCCGAGTGCACGCGCGTCGGTTGGAAACCGCGGCTGATCTTGTGCTCTCCGCCGGCGCCCGGCTCGAACTCGGTTCTCCCGGCGACGATGCAGTCCTCGATGGAGTGGTACAGGCACACGTGGAAGTGCAGGAACGGGTGCTCCTCGAAGCAGCCCCAGTACCGGCCGTAGAGATGCGTGGGTGAGTGCAGGTTGAACGCGCCGGCCACGACCTTCTGGTCCTTCTCGGCCACCACCAGCTCGATGGCGTCGGGCATGCCGGAGAACGCGCGACGGAAGAAGTCAGGCGTCAGCTGCACCGGGCCCCATGCGTGCCGACTTGCGGTGGCCTCGTAGAACCGCGCCGCGAGTGACGCGTGCACGCCGGTGAGCTCGCCGCTGCGAACGGTGCGCAGCGTGATGTTCTGCTGCGCCGCCGCGCCGCGCTCGCGTTTGAGCTGGTGGCGCCGCTTCGAGTCGAAGCGCGAGAGGTAGTCGTCGTAGGTGCGGTAGCCGGGGTTTCGCCAGTGGTACTGCAGCGTGGCGCGGCGGAAGAAGCCGAAGGGCTCGAGCGCCAGTGCCTCGTCTTCGTGCGGGAAGAGCACGTGCACCGACGACGCGCCTTCTTCCTGAGCGAGCGCGACCGCCGCACTCATCATCGCCTCGCGCATCGCGTCGACGTCTTCACCGGCCGCGACGTGCAGCTTGCGCGCGGTGACGGGCGACAGCGGCATGCCGATGAGGAGCTTCGGGTAGTAGCTGACGCCGAACTGCTGCGCCGCGCTCGCCCAGCCGAAGTCGTAGACGTACTCGCCCATCGAGTGGAACTTCAGGTACGCGGGGAGGGTGGCGACGAGCGTCGAGCCTCGCCACATCGTCAGGTGCCGGGCCTGCCAGCCACGCTCGCGTACGGCCGAGCCTGACTGTTCCATCGCGTCCAGCCACTCCCAGCGCGTCACCGGGGCTTCACCGGGGAGAAGGAGCGAGTTCCACGCCTCCTTCGGCACGTCGGAGACGGCGTCGAGCACCTTGAGGGACAGGGGCGCAGGCATGCCGCGTCGTCGTAACCTGAACCGCGCTTGAGCGCTCGCCTACGGCTTGCGTGTGCGCTCGAGAGGGAACCCGGCGCCCTTCAGGACCAGGTGCACCTCCCGGATGATGCGGTCGGCGAGCCCCGCGTGCCGGTGGCGAGGCAGCTCGAGCACCTCGGCGCCGACGCTGAACACGATGGCGACGATGGCCTCGGCCGCGAACGGAATGTCGGCGGTCGGCTGCTTCGCGGCCTTGGCTTGCGCTTCGAGGTCGTCGCTGAGCTCGGCGACGAAGCGGTCGATCTCCTTGCGCAGCGCCGTGCGGAAGGCCGAGGACCCGCCGAGCCGCTCACCCAACAACAACCGGAACAGGTGCGGCTTCTGGTGCGCGTAGTCCATGAAGGCCTCGACCGACGCGCGGGTGCGGCCTCCTTGCTCACGGAAACGGCTGCGCGCCTCACGAATCAGCTGCCGGAGCGTCAGCGCCACCTCATCCACCAGCACCAGGCCCAGCTCGTCGAGGTCACGGAAGTGCCGATAGAAGCCCGTCGCTGCGATGCCTGACTCGCGCGCGATCTCCCGCAGGCTCAGCGAGCCGAACCCTCGCTCCGCGCTGAGCTGCAAGGCCGCGTCGATCAGCCGTCTGCGTGTCTGCTCCTTCTGCTCCGGTCGGCCCATGTCACGGTTCTATCATCGCTCCGGAGAACGATCGTTGCGGAGTTGAGAGCACGACTGTACACTGAAAGCACCTCAACGAAGGAGCTGTCGTGCTCTACCCCGCGCTGTGTCTGCTGGTGTTCGTCTGCATGTATATGGTCAACATCTACTACATCACGGTGCTCTACCATCGTGGCCTGACCCACGGCGCCGTGAAGCTCGGGCCCTTTGCTCAGTGGATGGTCGTTCACACTGGAAACTGGGTGACCGGCCTCGATCCAAAAGGGTGGAGCACGATGCACCGGCTGCATCACGAGCACTCCGACACGCCGCTCGACCCGCACAGCCCGCGCAACCACGGCGTCGTGCCGCTGATGCTCGCGCAGCTGAAGTCGTACAACCGGGTGCTCGCGCGCCTGATCCACAAAGAGCCCGAGGTGACGAAGCTCTCGCGCGACCTCGCCTTCGAGGTGAGCTGGCTGAACCGTCGCGGCCTGTGGGCGCTGCCGTACCTGCTCCACGCCGGCATCGCGGTGGCGCTGGGCATCTTCTTCGGCGCGTGGCTGCTCGGCGCGGCGTACTGGCTCGGCATGATGACCCACCCGGTGCAGGGGTGGATGGTGAACGCCTTCGCGCACAAGTACGGCTCGAGGAACTTCGAGACGCCCGATGACTCTCGGAACAACGCCGCCGTCGCGTGGCTCGTCTTCGGCGAGGGCTACCAGAACAACCACCACCACTCGCCGCGCTCCGCGAACTTCGCGATGCGCTCGGGTGAAGTCGACCTCGGCTACGCGCTGTGCGTCGCGTCGGCGCGCGTGGGCCTGCTCGACATCGTGGCCCTGCCGAACGACGGCGGCCTGGCCGCTCAGCCCGTCAATGGTGCGTCCGCGCCGTAGATGATCTCAGCAAGGTCATCGGCGAGCGGTCGGCGCCGATGCGGACCAATAGCGACTCGATCAGCGGCTTCCCGTCCAACTCCTCCGGGCGGCGCCCTGCCTGCGGCACGATGTCGCGGCGCGCTCGGCGCTCAACCAGTATAGGAGCCGCCCATGGCGAAGTGGCTCACGCTCGTCGGCATCCTCGCGCTCATGACGCTCGGCTTCCTCGCGTACGTGAAGCTGCGCACGCCGCCGTCGCTCGAGCGAGCCGAGGTGCTCGCGCACACCGAGAAGAAGACGCTCGCGCCGCTCTTCCCCGCGCCCGCCTTCGCGTTCCCTGATCAGCGCGGCGTCACCGTCACCACGCCGTCGCTCGTCGGGAAAGTCTGGGTCGCCAACTTCATCTTCACCACCTGCCGCACCATCTGCCCGCTGCTCACCGCGAAGATGGTGCAGCTGCAGCGCTCGCTCAAAGACGTCGACGTGCGCTTCGTCTCGTTCTCGGTCGACCCGGAGCACGACACACCACCCGTGCTCGCCGCCTACGCGCAGAAGTGGGCGCCCGATGAGCGCCGCTGGCAGCTCTTGTCGACCGACGTGAAGACGCTGCCGACGATCGCCGCGGGCTTTCACGTCACCGCTGAGAAGAACGTCCCTGGTGAGATCGATCCCATCATCCACTCCTCGGTGTTCGTACTCGTCGACGCCTCGGGCATGGTGCGCGGCGTCTTCGACAGCGAGCACCGCGAAGACGTCAAGGCGCTCGAGCGGGCCGTGCGGACCCTCGTGGGAACTCCCGCGCCGCCACCCGAGCAGGGCGCTCCGAGCGGCGTCGAGCTGTACCACTCGCTGTCGTGCGCGACCTGTCACGAGGCGCCTGAGCTCGCCCCCGCGCTCTTCGGACGCGCTGGCTCGCGCGTCACCTTCGACAACGGCCTCGTCGCCACCTTCGACGCCGACTACGTCAAGGAGTCGATGCTCGCGCCCGACGCGAAGCGCGCCAAGGGCTACCCGCTCCGCATGCCTGCGTTCGATCAGCTGTCAGGCGAAGCGCTGCTGGTGCTCACGAAGTACGTGCTCGAGACGCCGGCCGAGGCGCCGATGCCGACCGCCGAGGTTCCCGTCGAGGTCGACCCCGTCTGCCACATGAAGGTGCGAGCCACCGCCGATGCGCTCGCCTTCGAGCACCAGGGCCACCGCTTCGTCTTCTGTTCGAAACACTGCCTCACCCGCTTCGCCGCGACGCCCGGCGTGTTCCTGCCAGAAGGCCCTTTCATACCCACACCGACTCAAGACGCGGGATCGCCTTGATGTGAAGCAAGTGGGGTCTGGCGCATGATCGGGGCTTCTGAGGGCGCCCGTAAATCGCTTGGCAGGTCGAGAACCCTGTGACAAATCGCCGCGGTACGCGCAGGTCCCCCCCATCGCACTGCCTGCGTCGTTGTGGAGCATTCGACATGCACCGACTCATTCCTCTCAGCCTCACCCTCGCGACGCTGGCGACGATGGGCTGCATCCGGCCCGACGGCGCGAAGAAGACGCTGCCCGGCAAAGAGCTCTTCGCAGCGTGTGCCTCGTGCCACGGCGACACCGGCGTTGGAGAGGCAACGATTGCCGCTCCGAACATCGCTGGGTTGCCTGCCTGGTACGTCGAGTCGCAGCTGGTGAAATACCGCAGCGGCATTCGCGGCGCGCACCCTGAAGACCTCGAGGGCCTCCGCATGCGCCCGATGTCGCGCCAGATGATGGACGAGGGCGAAGTGAAGGCCGTCGCCGCCTACGTCGCCTCGCTCACGCCCGTGAAGAGCGCGCCGTCCCTCAAGGACGCCGACGCCGCGGCTGGAGCCGGAGCCTACGCAGTGTGCCTCGCGTGCCACGGCGACAAGGGCCAGGGCAACCAGGCGCTCAACGCGCCGCCGCTCGTGGGCCAGTACGATTGGTACCTCGTCAACCAGCTCAAGAAGTTCAAGGGCGGCGTGCGCGGCGCCAACCCGCTCGACGTGACCGGCGGTCAGATGCGCCCGATGTCGATGACGCTCGCCGACGAGCAGGCCATGAAGAACGTGGTCGCCCACATCTCCACCTTCTCCCGCTAGAGGCACTCATGGCTGACGCAAACACCTCTGCCGCGTCCGAGAAGCTCGCGCAGACGCTCCTCTTTCTCCTCCTCGCCGGCGCCGTCGCCTTCATCGGCGCGGTGTTCGTCTTCGTTCTGTAAGGAGCCCGGTTTCATGATCGACCAGTACGTTGAGTCTGCATCGACCTTCGCCGGCGACATCGACGGCGTCATCCTGTGGATCCTCGCCATCGTCGGCTTCTGGTTCCTGCTCGCCCAGGCCGTCTTCTTCGGCCTCATCTTCAAGTTCATGGCGAAGCCGGGAGTGAAGGCGCAGTACATCTCTGGCGAGAAGGCACACGAGAAGCGTTGGGTCGCGATTCCGCACTACGCGACGCTCGTCTTCGACGTGATCATCGTCGTGATGGCCGTCAAGGTCTGGCACGAGGTGAAGATCAACCTCCCCAAGGCCGACACCACCGTGCGCGTCATCGCGCAGCAGTGGGCGTGGACGTTCGTGCACCCCGGCCCGGACAACGTGCTCGACACGCCCGACGACATCTCGCTCGTCGACGAGCTGCACGTCGAGATGAACAAGACGTACCACTTCGAGCTCACCAGCCGAGACGTGCTCCACAGCTTCTCGGTGCCGGTCTTCCGCCTCAAGCAAGACGCGATTCCGGGCCGCATCATCAAGGGCTGGTTCAAGGCGACGCAGACCGGCCAGTTCGACATTCAGTGCACCGAGATCTGCGGCATCGGCCACGCCATCATGCCCGCCCGCATCGTCATCGAGACCGACTCGCAGCACCGCCTGTGGAACCAGGCCAACACGCCCAAGCTGGCTGACGCGGCGCCCACCACGCCCCCGACCAGCGCAGGAGGAATGCCATGAGCAGCGCGGCCCACGCAGAACACGGCCACGATCACGCCCACGCTCATCACGAGCCGGGCTTCGTCGAGAAGTACCTGTGGTCGACCGACCACAAGATGATCGCCATGCAGTACATGTTCACGGGCATGGCGATGGCCGTCATCGGCGGCTTCACCGTCTACGCCTTCCGCATGCAGCTCGCGTTTCCCGGCATGTCGGTGCCTGGCTACGGCCGCGTGACGGCGACCGACTACAACGCGCTCGTCACGACGCACGGCTCGGTGATGATCTTCTGGGTGGCGATGCCCGTGCTGATCGCCGCGCTCGGCAACTACCTCATCCCGCTGATGATCGGCTGCGATGACATGGTGTTCCCGCGGCTGAACCGGCTCTCGTACCAGCTGTTCCTGATCAGCGCGCTCATCCTCATCGCGTCGTTCTACGTCCCGGGCGGCGCGTTCGGCGGCGCGTGGACGTCGTACCCGCCGCTCTCGGCGAAGGCAGAGTACAGCCTCACCGGGCTGGGCTCGTCGATGTGGCTCTTCGCGGTCGCGCTCGAGTTCGCGGCGTTCCTCCTCGGCGGCATCAACTTCGTCACCACGGTGATGAACTCACGCGCGCCGGGCATGAAGATGTTCGACGTGCCGATCGTGGTGTGGATGATCATCATCGCGTCGATTCTCTTCATGGCGTCGGTCGGTCCGCTCGTCGCAGGCGCCGTGATGCTGCTGTTCGACCAGCAGCTCGGCACGGGCTTCTTCGACCCCGCCAAGGGTGGCGACCCGGTGCTCTGGCAGCACCTGTTCTGGTTCTTCGGTCACCCTGAGGTGTACGTGGTGCTGCTCCCGGCCATGGGCATCGTGGCCGAGATCATCACCGTCTTCTCGCGCAAGAAGCTCTTCGCGTACAAGACGGTGCTCTACACGGCCATCGGCACCGGCGTGCTCTCGTTCTTCGTGTGGGCGCACCACCAGTTCATCGCCGGCATCGACCCGCGCATGGCGAACGTGTTCAGCGTCACCACGCTGCTCATCTCGATTCCCGTCGCAGAGATGGTGTTCGTCTACATCGGCACGCTCTACGGCGGCTCGATTCGGCTCACCACGCCGCTGTTGTGGGCGCTCTCGTTCATCGCCGAGTTCCTGCTGGGCGGCGTGACGGGCATCTTCCTCGGAGCCTCGGGCGCCGACATCTACTTCCACGACACGTATTTCGTGATCGCGCACTTCCACTACACGTTCTTCCCGATCGCCTTCATCGGCTCGTTCGCGGCCATCACGTATTGGTTCCCGAAGATGTTCGGCAAGATGATGAACGAGACGTGGGGCAAGGTGCACTTCTGGGGCACCATCATCCCCTTCAACTTCATCTTCATTCCGCTCTTCATCCTCGGCATTCGTGGCGACCACCGCCGCATCTACGACTACCGGCACTTCCCCGACCTGATGAAGGCCGGCATGCAGGACCTGCGGGTGCTCGCGACCATCTCGCTGCTGGTGTTGCTCGCGTTCCAGGTCGTCTTCCTCGCGAACTTTTTCTACTCGCTCTTCCGCGGGGCGAAGGCGCCGATGAACCCGTGGAACGCGAACACGCTCGAGTGGCAGGCGCCGTCGCCGCCGCCGCACGGCAACTTCCCGCAGGGCCTGCCGAACGTGTACCGCGGGCCGTACGAGTACAGCCACCCCGACCGCCAGGAAGACTACTGGCCCCAGACCGAGCCGACTCCCGCGACGCCCGACGCGCCCGCGAAGTCCTGAAAGAGCCCACGTGATTCGACCAATCGCAACGACTCGTGAAGTCACCGGGATGCCCACGGGCCGCCTGGCCGTGTGGTGGCTCATCGCCTCCGAAATCGTCATCTTCGGCGGCGTGCTCGGCTCCTACATCATGCATCGCCTGGGGCACCCCGAGTGGGCCAACCAGTCGATGCACACCAGCACCTGGAAGGGCGCGCTCAACACGTTCATCCTGCTCACGTCGTCGCTGTCGGCCGTGCTCGCGCACAACGCGGCGAGCCGCGGTGACGGCAAGCGCGCCGCCAAGCTGCTGTGGGCGACCATCGGCGGCGGCGCCGCGTTCCTCGTCGTGAAGTCCTTCGAGTGGGCAGGCGAGATCAAGGCCGGCTACACCATCACCTCGAACACCTTCTGGTCGTTCTACTACACGGCCGCCGGCCTCCACGGCCTGCACGTCATCGCAGGCATGATCGTGATGATGTTCGTCGCCGCCGATGCCGCGAAGGGCAGGGAGCTCCAGCGCGTCGAGAACGCGGGCCTGTATTGGCACTTCGTCGACCTGGTGTGGATCTTCCTCTTCCCTCTTCTCTACATCGCGAAGTGAGGCGCCTTCATGTCTGACTCTGCTCACGCTCCCGCTGCAACCCACGCAGCCGAAGGCCATGGTGCTGGCGGTCACTCGTCGCACCCTGACTCGTTCTACGTGAAGATCTGGGGCGTCCTGCTGGTGCTCCTCGTCGTCTCGGTCGTCGGCCCCGAGCTCGGCATTCGCGTCGTCACGCTCTTCACCGCGTTCGGCATCGCGGTGGTGAAGGCGTACCTCGTCATCAAGAACTTCATGCACCTCGGCCTCGAGAAGAAATACGTCGGGTACCTGCTGGTGACGATGCTCGCGTTGATGGTGTTGATGATCGGCGGCATCGGCCCCGACGTGCTCCGTCACGAAGGCACCCGGTGGACGAACGTCGCCGCGCAGAAGGCCGTCACTGACGGTCTCAAGGCAGGCGGCGGTCACGGCGAGCACGGGGCTCCGGCCGACGCGCATGGCGCTCCTGCTGACCCGCACGGCGCTCCCGCTCCCGCAGCGCACTGAAGGCACCGGCAATGAGCCTCGCACCGGCAGACGCGGGCGTTATGACGGGGGCGATGGCGGCTCCCGCTCCCAATCGTCCCGTCGTTCCCAGCGCGGTGCTCGGCACGCTCATCTTCGCGGTCGCCGAGGTCATGTTCTTCGTGGGCATGATCAGCGCGTTCACCATCAGCCGCTCGGGTGCGCCTGCCGGCACGTGGCCGGTGCCCGGCCAGCCGATGCTCCCGAAAGACGCGACGCTGGTGAACACCATCGCCCTGGTGCTCTCTGGGCTCGTCTTGCTCGCCGCGCAGGTGCTCTGGGCGAAGAAGAAGAGCGCCGCGAAGTGGCTGGTCGTCGCCTCGTGGGTGCTCGGCGCCGCGTTCGTCGCGCTGCAGGGCAGGGAGTGGGCCCAGCTGCTCTCGGCCGGGTTGACGCTGACCTCGAGCCGCCTCGGCGCGTTCTTCTATCTGATCGTCGGCATGCACGGCGCGCACGCCATCGCAGCGCTCGTCGCGCTCGGGGTCGCGGCAGTGCAGATGCTCCGCGGCACGATGAAGGGTGGCCTCTTCTTCGGCGTGCAGGTGTTCTGGTACTTCGTCGTCATGATGTGGCCCATCATCTACGTGCGGGTGTACTTCTGATGGGCTCAGTCTCGCTGCTGGCCTGCTCGGTGTGCGGCGCGGGGCAGGAGAACACCGAGTGGGCCTACCTCGCGATGACGGGCGTGGTGTCGCTCTCTCCGCTCGCCATGATCGGCGGCATCGCGTTCTGGCTCTACCGCGCCTCGAAGGCCCGTGACGCCGAAGAGGCCGAACGTGCGCAGATCGCCCGAGAGCCGTCCTGACCACCGCGGTCCCCCGGAGAGCCACATGAAGCGACTGTTGATCATGCTGTGCGTGTCGACGTCGTTCGTGTCGTTCGCGCAGGTGCAGGTGAAGATCGACGTGGCGCTGCCGACCATCGTCTTCGAAGCACCGCCGCCGCTGGTCGTCATTCAACCCGGCGTGCAGGTCGTGCAGGACTACGACGACGAGGTCTTCTTCGTCGACAGCTGGTACTGGGCTCGCCGCGACGGTCGCTGGTTTCGAACGAAGACCCATCGTGGTGGCTGGGTGCTCGTCGAAGACCGTGGCGTGCCGATGACCATCGTTCGTCTGCCGCCGGGTCAGTACCGGAAGTGGAAGAAGCACGACGACGACGACGATCGCGGCCGGGGCAAGAACGACAAGAAGAAGGGCAAGGGCAAGAAGGGTGACTGAGCCGTCGTCAGAGGCGCCCGTCGAGGGCAGCTGGTGGAAGAAGTACCCGTTCGTCATCGCCTTCGTGCTCGGCGTGATCGTCTTGACGGCGTTGCCCTTCCTCCAGCGCCGCTTCCTCAAGGCGCCTCCAGCCATCGCGCCGTTGGCCACCTGGCGGCTGTCGACCGTCGACGACGCGCGCCCGTTCGGCTCTGCGGAGCTCGTCGGCCACGTCTTCGTCGTCTTCTTCGCCGACAGCCCGTGTGACACCGCGTGCCTCGAGGCGCAGCGCGCGTTCGGCCGCGGCCTCGATCACACCGACGATCTCGGCGACAAGGTTCACTTCGTCACCGTGGCCCGGGACAGCGCGGCGCCTGCGCTCAAGGGGCTCGCCAGCGGCCGATGGCACGTGGTGACGGGAAACGATGCCGAGCTCACCCCGCTGGTGACGTCGCTCCACGCGGCGTGGGCGCTGCGCGGCGGCTTCGACGCCGGGAGCACCTTGCCCGAACAAATCGCCCTGCAGGCCTTCGCGGTGATCGACCAGGAGGGGCAGGTGCGCGACTTCTGGAGAGCGGACTCCGCGGGCCGGGGCAACGCCATCAACGCCACCCGCCTGCTCGCGCGCTACGGGCCCAACCCCTGAGCAGTCAGGCTCGCGGCGAAGGTGTGATGAGCCACGCTCCAGCCGGCGAGGAGGCGGTCTTTTCCGCGCGAGCACGATGCGCCTCGCAGGTCACCGAAACGAGCACGATCGAAGCGCAACGAATGTCACGCAGCAGCCGATCGCTCCTCGATGCACAACGCAGTGCTTGCGGTCGTTTCGTTCTTGAGGCGTAAGGCCGTTACCGCTACACGCGGCACGCTCGCGAGGTCGCATTTCACATGGCCCAGATCTTTCCGAAGTGGTGGAACCAGACCCCTGCCCTGGCGTTGGTAGGAACGCTCGTCGGTGGAGGTGCCGTCACCTTTGCCCTCTATTGGTGGGCGTCACCGTGGCACACCGACGTCGGGTACAAACCGGTGCAGCCCGTCGAGTACAGCCACAAGCTGCACGCCGGCGACCTGCAGATGGACTGCCGGTACTGCCACGCCTACGTCGAGCGAGGGCCTCACGGCGGCGTGCCTCCGACGCAGACGTGCATGAACTGCCATTCGCAGGTGAAGAAGGCGGTCGGCACCACCACCGACTCGACCAAACTGCTGCCTCTCTTCGAGTCGTGGAAGACCGGCAAGTCGCTCGAGTGGGTGCGCATTCACAAGACGCCCGACTTCGCCTACTTCAACCACTCGGCCCACATGGGCGTCGGCGTCGGTGAGAACCGCGCCGCCGTCGGCTGCGAGACCTGCCACGGCCGCATCGACACCATGGAGGTCGTCAAGCAGGTGCAGCCGCTGTCGATGGCCTGGTGCCTCGACTGTCACTCCGACCCCGCGCCGAACCTGCGGCCGGTCGAGGCGCTCACCGCGATGGGCTGGAAGGGCGATCTCGCCTGGGCCGAGAAGGCGCAGAAGATCGCCGCCACGTTGAACCCGCCGGGCAGCCTCTCGGGCGCCGCCAAGCGCGGGCCCAACGGCGAGCTCCTCACCTACGCGACGGCCGGCTGCTCCGGCTGCCACCGCTGAACCCAAAGTCTTCGTCTTCTTCGAAAGAACGATCCCCACCATGAAGAAAGACCCCTACGCCCCGCTTCGCGACCAGATGAACGAGCCGCCGACGTACTGGCGCTCCATCGCGCACAAGGAGGGTGACGAGACCATCAAGCAGCAGATGGAGGTCGAGTTCCCCAACGGCATCGCGCCCGAGGGCTTCAACCGCCGAGACGCGCTGAAGATCGGCGCCGCGGCGATGTCGCTCGGCTCGCTTGCGGGCTGTGAGAACCTGCAGGTGCGCCGCCCGGTCGACGAGATTCTGCCGTTCGTGAAGCAGCCTGAGCAGGTCGTGCCCGGCCTGCGCATGTACTACTCGACCGCGATGCAGCGGTCCGAGGGCGCGGTCGGCCTCATCGTCGAGGCCAACGCCGGCCGCCCCACGAAGATCGAAGGCAACCCGAACCACCCCGGCTCGCTCGGCGCGTCCGACATCTGGGCGCAGTCGGAAGTGCTTCGCATCTACGACCCCGAGCGCGCGCGTTCGCCGATGCAGGGCGGCCAGGCGAGCACCTGGGAGAAGTTCGACGCGGCCTTCAAGGAGCTCTCGGCGAAGTTCGCCGGCACACAGGGGCAGGGCCTCGCGATCGTCGTCGAAGACGAGCTCGGCCCGACGGCGGAGCGCCTGCTCAAGGCCATCGCCGCCAAGATGCCGCAGGCGAAGATCGTGCGGTGGGATCCGCTCTCGCCTGATCAGCAGCACATGGGCGCGCACCTCGCGTTCGGGCCCGGCGCGCGCGTGCACGCCGACCTCGCGACGACGAAGGTCATCTTCGCGCTCGACTCCGACTTCCTCGTCACCGGCCCTGAGCACCTGAAGCTGGCGCGGCAGTTCGGCGCGACCCGCGCCGTGCAGACCCGCGACGATCTCGCGAAGATGCAGCGCCTCTACGTCGCCGAGTCGACGTTCAGCGCGACGGGCACCAACGCCGATCACCGCGTGCGCGTGGCCTCGAGCCAGGGCGTCGACGTGATGAAGGCGCTCGCGAAGGCGCTGGCCGCCGCAGGTGTCGATCTCGGCGCGCTCGGCTCGCTCGAAGGTGGCGCGCTGCCGCAGAACGTCACCAAGTTCGTCACCGTGCTCGCGAAAGACCTCGCTGCCAACAAGGGCGCCGCGACGCTCTTCGTCGGTGAGCGCCAGGCGCCGGCCGTGCACGCGATGGCGTTCGCCATCAACGCGGCGCTCGGCGGCGGCATGACGGTCTCGATGGGTGAGGCCCTCGACCACCCGAGCCAGTTCGATCAGCTCGCAGCGTTGACCAAGTCGCTCGGCGAAGGCGCCATCGACACGGTGGTCTTCTTCGACGTGAACCCCGTCTACACGGCGCCCGGCGCGCTGAAGTTCGGTGACGCGCTCGCGAAGGCGAAGACGACCGTGCACCTCGGCCTCTTCCCCGAAGAGACCGGCCTCAAGGCGTCGTGGCACGCGCCGCTCGCGCACTTCCTCGAGTCGTGGAGCGACGCCGAGGGCTGGGACGGCACGGTCAGCCTCGTGCAGCCCATCATCCTCCCGCTCTTCTCGGGCCGCCCGCTCACGACGCTGCTCGCGCAGCTCGCCGGCGAGGCCGAGACCAACGACAAGAAGCTGGTCGAGGCCACCTGGCGCGCAGCCGGTGGAAAGCTCGGCGCCGAGAAGGCCTGGCGCAAGGCGCTGCACGACGGCGTCATTCCCGGCACCGCCCGCACCGCCGCCGCTGCCGCCCCGAAGGTCGCCGAGATCGCGACGGCGGCTGGCGCGCTGAAGAGCGTCACGCCCGGGAAAGACAGCTACGAGCTCGTCGCCGTGCACGGCCACGCGAAGGACGGCCGCCTCACCAACGTCTCGTGGGTGATGGAGCTGCCCGACACGATGTCGAAGCTCTGCTGGGACAACGCGCTGCTGATCGCGCCGTCGGTCGCCAAAGAGCTGGGCATCGAGAGCGCGGTGAAGCGCAACGGCTACACCTCCGACGTCGTCGAGGTGTCGGTCAACGGCCGGAAGATCACGGCCCCCACCTTCGTGCTCCCCGGCCTCGCGCCCGCGACGCTGGTGATGGCGATGGGCTACGGCCGCGCGCAGGGTGAGGTCTCGAAGGGCATCGGCACCGACGTCGGCCCGCTGCTCGACAACGCCCTCAACGTCGTCACCGGCGTGAAGGTGACGAAGACCGGCACCACCCAGGTGCTCGCCTCGACGCAAGACCACTTCTCGGTGCCTGCGTCGCCGCTCAAGGAGCTCACCTTCGTCAAGATGCTCGACGAGGCCGCTGACTCGGAGCACCGCAAGCTGGGCCTCGGCGATCGCCCGCTGTTCCGCTCGGCGACCGCGACGGCCTACGCGAAGGACGCAAACTTCGCCCACAAGGGCGACATCCCCGCGAACCTGGTGACGCTCGGCACGCCGAAGAACCGGCCGTCGAAGCCGATTCAGCCGCACGACGAGGTCATCTACGAAGGCCAGCAGTGGGGCATGGTCATCGACCTGTCGGCCTGCATCGGCTGCAACTACTGCTCGATTGCCTGCCAGGCCGAGAACAACATCGCCGTCGTCGGCCGTGAGCAGGTGCTGCTGGGCCGCGAGCTCCACTGGATTCGCATCGACCGCTACTTCAGCGGAGACGTCGACGCGCCCGCCGCCATCCACCAGCCGGTGGCGTGCATGCACTGCGAGAACGCGCCGTGCGAGCCGGTGTGCCCCGTGTCGGCGACCGTGCACGACGAAGAGGGCATCAACTCGATGGCGTACAACCGGTGCATCGGCACCCGGTACTGCGCCAACAACTGCCCGTACAAGGTTCGCCGCTTCAACTACCTCGACTACACCCACACCGGGAACGTCTACGTCGAGCCCGCCTGGAAGGAGCGCATGAAGACGCTCAAGCTCCAGCGCAACCCCGACGTGTCGGTGCGGTACCGCGGCGTGATGGAGAAGTGCTCGTACTGCACGCAGCGCATCGACGACGCGAAGATCTCGGCCAAGCGCAAGGGCAACGATCGCAAGGCGCTCCCTGACGGCGCGGTCACCACGGCCTGCCAGCAGGCGTGCCCGACCAACGCCATCACCTTCGGGAACATCAACGACGAGACGTCGAAGGTGCACGCGCTCAAGAAGAGCGAGCGCAACTACGAGATGCTGCAGGAACTCAACATTCGCCCACGCACCAGCTACCTCGCCCGCGTGCGCAACGAGAACGAGGAGCTGGCCTGATGAGCTCGCCAACTGCCGCCATGACGCTGCCTGACGACCCGAAGACGCGTGGCGACTTCGTGTTGCCCGAGGTGAACGAAGGTCGCGAGCCGCTGGTCCGGGGCGATCACGACTTCCACTCCATCACCGAGATCGTCTGCAAGGTGAACGAGGCGCCGATCCTCAAGACGCCGAACGGCCTCAAGTTCGGCATCGCCCTCGCCTCGGCAGGCGCCGCGATGTTCGGTGGCTACGTCGGCTACCTCTTCTGGGAAGGCCCCGGCATCTGGGGCAACAACACCCCGGTCGCGTGGGCGTGGGACATCGTCAACTTCGTCTTCTGGGTCGGCATCGGCCACGCCGGAACGCTGATCTCAGCCGTCCTCTACCTGTTCCGCCAGAAGTGGCGCACCAGCATCAACCGGTTCGCCGAGGCGATGACCATCTTCGCCGTCGCATGCGCCGGCTCGTGCGTGGCGTTGCACACCGGCCGCATCTGGATGGACTACTACCTGTTCCCGATTCCCAACCAGATGGGCCTGTGGCCGAACTTCCGCAGCCCGCTCGAGTGGGACGTGTGGGCCGTCAACACGTACGCGCTCGTCTCGATCCTCTTCTGGTACACGGGCCTGGTCCCCGACTTCGCGACGCTGCGCGATCGGACGGCCGTGAAGTGGCGCCGGTTCTTCTACGGCTTCCTCTCGCTCGGCTGGCGCGGCTCGATGCGGCACTGGGTGACGTACGAGAAGGCCTACCAGATCCTCGCGGCCTTCTCGGCGCCGCTGGTGCTCTCGGTGCACACCATCGTCTCGTTCGACTTCGCCGTCTCGCAGCTGCCCGGCTGGCACACGACGATCTTCCCG
>JAUXRI010000338.1 GCA_030681895.1 Myxococcales bacterium
GGCAGGAGGTCGCGCCGCCAGATAACGAGGGCTTCTGTGGGCTCTAGAGCGGATTCAGTCCAACCGTACATAGCCTGAATTGCGGATGTAGTTTCTGCATTCGTCTGGCTCGAACTTCTGCACGAGCTGGACGATAGCGGACCACAGTGTGTCGACGGTGCGGGCTGCCGCCTTGCGTAACAGCGCCTTGAGCTTGGCGAACACCTGTTCGATGGGGTTCAGGTCGGGCGAGTAGGGTGGCAGGTAGCGCAGTTCGGCGCCGGTTGCCTCGATCGCTTCGCGCACGCCGTCGACCTTGTGGCTCGACAGATTGTCGAGGACGACGATATCGCCGTGGCGCAGCGTGGGAGCAAGGATCTGCTCGACCCAGGCCAGAAAACTCACCCCGTTGATTGCGCCATCGAACACGGCAGGCGCGACGAGCCCGGTCGAGCGCAGCGCGCCGATGATGGTCGTCGTCTTCCAATGGCCGTGCGGCACAGCAGCAACGAGACGCTGCCCGCGAAGGCTGCGGCCGTAGCGGGGCGTCATATTCGTCGTAGCCCAGGTCTCGTCGATGAAGACGAGACGATCGACGTTCAAGCGGTCCTGGTTGGCACGCCAGATTTCTCGGGCGGCGGCGACATCCTCGCGCTCCTGCTCGGCGGCGTGGCACGACTTTTTTTGAAAGTGAGGCCGAGCGCATCGACGGTCGCCCACATCGTCGCGATGCACACCGCCACCCCGCGCTCGCTTTTCGACCACGCGACAAGCTCAGCAAGTGTCGCATCGGGGTGGGCTTCGATGTGGGCCGCCAGCGCATCGATGTGGCGGTCGAGCTTACGACCAGGCCGACCGAGCTTGGGCAGCGCCGTCTCTATGCCGGTGGCCTTGCGACGCGCAAGCGCCTTGTAGATGTAGGAGACGCTGACCTCGAACAGCGGCGCGATCTCGTAGACCCGCCCGCCACGGTCGACAGCGGACAGCACCCGCGCCCGTAGATCGTCCGAATAAGCCTGCCCTTGCCGCCATCCCATCTGTCGTCCTCCTCGATCGTGACGACAGAGCAAGAATCACTGTTCGCGCCGCTTGTGAATCCTCATAATGACTCCAGTCGAACTAAACCCGCTCTAGCAGCATATCGAGCCGAGGCATTGTCGCTGCGCCATCTGCGGTGGTCGCGGGGGCTCAGCCTGGAATATTGCGCCGGAGCCATCGGCGTGAGCGTTCGGGAATTCCTGGCCAAGGAGCGCGGGCGCTCAGGGTTCACAGCCCAGGAATTCAACGAGCTGGCTAGCCTCTTCGAGATGGAAGTGGACGCACTGCAGCGCGTGGTGGCGCTGCATTCTGGCGGCGCGCAGCATCGACTTGTGGCACGGGCAGCTGCCACGCCTCAATTTGCGGCGAGTTGA
>JAUXRI010000153.1 GCA_030681895.1 Myxococcales bacterium
GCGCAGCCACCGACACGAGCCTTGGCTTCGAGCAGGACGACCTGATGCCCGGCGCGCTGAAGGGACAACGCGGCGATCAGCCCACCGGCTCCTGCGCCCACGACGATGCTCGACGACATGCTGCGACACCTCGGGGAAAGCGTCGCGGAAGCGCGCCGCGACTGCTCCGAGCTAACCGTCCGCGCGCGCGTCCGCCCGTCGAGTTGTGAGACGTACTCGAGACGTGGAGCACGCCGGCCCGGCTCGGCAGCCACTCGGCCCCGTCACCTCGCAGGGAGGAGCGCCGAACGAGCCGCACGTGCTGCAAGCAGTGACAGACGCATCGTCGGTTGTGCACCCTGCACAGCGAGGTTCGCAACCACGCCGACGAGCTGCGCAACCGCTCCGACGAGCTGCGCAACTACTCCGACGAGCTGCGCAACCACTCCGACGAGCTGCGCAACCTGCTCGGCGAGCTTCGCAACCTGCTCGGCGAGCTTCGCAAGTCCTCCCAGCGTGAGAGGAATCACACAAGGCAGCGCAGGAACGAGCCGTACGACGGCAGGAACGAGCAGGAGCCGTGCAGGAGGTGGTTTGTGCCACCTGCCACCGCTCAGCCGTACCGCACCTGCACCCGTTGAATGATCCCGAGCAGCGCCTGCTTCACGCCTTCCGTCGTCGCCGCCTTCACGATGGCGTGGCCCTCGCCCTCGTACCCACTTCCACGCGCCATCCCGACCTTCGGCATGCGCATCTCGACGAGCGCCTCACCAGCCGCTTCGACGGCAGCCTCGAGCCCTTCCACCGCCACGACACGCTCTCCCCTGCCCTGCCCTCTCAGGAACGCAGCACCCGTCGCCCACTTCCTCGGCTTCGGCGTGAACCGATCGAACGCGATGAGCTCGCACCAGTCGTCGATGAGGTTGGTCTCATGCGCGAGGCTGTTGAGCGGCATGATGTTCACGCCGGGCGGACGGGCGCCGACCTCTCCCACGACGAGCTGGCCGTCATCGGCGAGGAACCACTCCATGTGCGTGAGCGCCGTCGACGCCTCTGCCGACGAGCCCGCGAACAACGCCTGCAACGCCGCCTCGTTCACCGGGTGAAACCGCGCCCACGGATCGCCGTTCTCCTCGCGCGGCAGGAGCACGCAGTACTGCATCCATGGGTTCTCGAGCGCCTCGAGCGGAGAAGGGAAGTAGCGGGTGCCCGAGCGCCACGCCGTCTTGCCCGCGATGGAGACCGTCTCGCAGGTGAACTCCTTGCCGCGCACGAACTGCTCGACCTGCACGGGGCTCTGCGGCGACGGCACCAGCCCCAGGCGCGGCAGCGACTCGACGTCGTCCATCGACTCCAGGCGGAACGTGCCGCGGCTCCCGAGCCCCGCGGGCGGCTTCGCGATGAGCGGAAAGCCCAGCCGTCTGGCGAGCGCGGCGACCTCGTCGATCGACGTCGCCAGCTCGCTCTTCGCGACGGGCACGCCGGCCTCGCGCAGCACGCGCTTCATCTCATCCTTGTCGCGGAAGCGCCGCGCGTGGGCCAGTCGCATGCCGGGAATGCCGGTGAACTCTCGCGCCTGCGCCAGGGGGAGCTGCAGCTGCTCCAGCGCGCCCGTCACGCGATCGATCGGCCCGAGGTGCTTCGCGAGCGAGCGACACGCCTCTCCGAGCTGCATGCCGTCGAGCGGGTTCTTCACCTGGTAGTGGCCACCGGTGAGGTGCGGCTTCAGCGCTCCGGGGATGGCGGCGGAAGGGTCCTCCGAGATGACCGAGACGCGCAGGCCCTCGAGTCGCGCGAAGCCGGCGAGGTAGCGGTTGGTGTTCTCGAGGAACTTCGGAGCCACGAAGACGAGGTGACGCATGGCCCACACTCTCGCCGAGTTTGCGGCCGATGGTGAGTCACGTCTGCGCCTCGACTCGAAGGCGCGCTTCTTCATCCCCTCAGCGGGGCGAGGGCCTTCTCGAGGTCGAACGCCAGCTCGATGGGCATCCTCACCATTCGAAGCGCGCCGACGCCGGTCACTGCCGCGATGCGAACGAACGGCGACGCCTTGTCAGAGATGCAGACCGTCACGTGTGCGGAGTCCTTCAACCACGCTCGCCCCCAGTCGATGAGCCGCTCGCGAGCCTTTGATTCGTAGCTGGTGACGCTGCGCCAATCGTGCACGAAGGTCACCTTCCGGCCCCGCGAGCTGTAACGCCCACGCAGCTCGACGTCGGCCTGGACAGTGAGGAACGAGGCCGCCTCATCCGAAAACACCGGCGACATGATCTGGTCGACGATCGTCGCCTGCGTGTCGAACAGCCACACCTTCACCAGCCCGCGTGGGTGCTCGAGTGTCGGCGGCGTCGGGAACAGGGGCGTCATCGGGACGAACTCGAGTCTGCCACGAAGCAGCCCGCATAACGCCGCGTCAGCGCTGCAGCGCCTCTCCCGGCACGAACCCTCGCTGCCCTTCCTGCGCGAGCACCAGCTGGCCACACGCCGCGGCGATCTCCCGTCCCCTCGGCATGCGCACCAGACACAACTGACCCTGGCTCGCGACCCGCTCGTGGAACGCCTTCACCCGCTCGAGGCTGGGCGTCTCGAGGCCGGTGCCGGGGAACGGGTTGTACGGAATCAAGTTCACCCGCGCCGGCAGGTCGCGGAGCAGCTCGACCAACCGATCCGCGTCGGCGTCGGTGTCGTTGACGTCCTTGAAGAGCACGTACTCGACGAAGGTGTCGCGATCAGGGTCGACCACCGCCGCGTCCCGGAGCGCTCCCAACAGCGCCGCGATGGGCCACGTCTTGTTCTGCGGCATCACGCGCGCGCGCACCTCGTCCGTGGTGGCGTTGAGCGAGAGGGCGAGCGAGGCCTTCGACTCTTTCAGGAAGCGCACCATGCCCGGGAGCACGCCCGACGTGCTGACCGTGACGGACTGCTGGCGCAGCTGAGGAAACGGGCTCTGCGTCAGCACCTCGACGGCGCGGAGCACCTCATCGAGGTTGTCCATCGGCTCGCCCATGCCCATGAAGACGACGTTGCGCGCGGGGGCGTCCAGCGGCGCTTCGAAGCGCGCGAGCAGGTACTGGGCGACCATCTCTTCGGCCTTGAGCTGGCGAATGAAGCCGAGCTCCTTGGTGGCGCAGAAGACGCACTTGCGCGTGCAGCCGGCCTGGCTCGAGATGCAGATGGTGCTGCGGCCCTTCGCGGGGATGCGCACGGTCTCGATGTTCGCGCCGTCGACCTGCAGCGCGTACTTGGTGGTGCCGTCCTCCGAGATGGAGCGCTCGGTCACCTGCAGCTGCGTGACGCCGTGCTGTTGTCGGAACGCCGACCAGACCCGATGGCTCACGCCCGGGAGCAACTCGGGCAGCTCCTTCGGCAACGCGCTCAACGAGCCCAACCACTTGAGCACCTCGAGCCCGCGCTGCCGGCTGCTCAGCGCCGTCGAGAGCTCGTCGAGGGTGAGACCTGGCAGCGCGCGGTTCACGAGGGACGGCACCTCGCAGAGAGGTGGCCCGGGTGTCAAACCGGAGGCACGGTGTAGAGTGTTCGTTCATGCGCGCTCTCACTGCTGGTCTCGTCCTGTCGCTCGCAGGCTGTCAATGCGGAATGGGCACCCTGCTCCCTGACGGTGGTCGCGCCTTCGGAGGCGGCCTGAGTGGAACCGGCGGCTCCAACGGCACGGGAGGCGGCTCGAGCGCCACGGGCGGCGGGAGCGGTGGAACAGGCTCCAGCGGCGGCATGGGCGGTGGTGAGGCCTGCGCGACGGTGACGTCGATGGCCAACCTCGACAAGCGACCCGTCGACGTGATCATGGTGATCGACAACTCGTGCTCCATGACGGCCGAGATCGTCGCGGTCGAGTCGAACGTGAACACGAACTTCGCGAACATCATCGCGAGCTCGGGCCTCGACTACCGCATCATCTTGATCAGCAAACACGGCAGCGCGGCCAACGGGCAGAGCGTGTGCATCGGCGGGCCGCTCTCGGGAAACACCACCTGCACGCCGCCGCCGACGCGACCGACGAACGGGCCCCGCTTCTTCCACTACAGCACCGAGATCAGCTCGAACGATTCGCTGCGGAAGATCATCTCGACCTACAACGTGTCGGGCAGCGATGGCACCGGGCCCGGCGGCTGGAGCGGCTGGCTGCGCGATGGCGCGTACCGCACCTTCATCGAGATCACCGACGACAACGAGACCCAGATGACGGCTGCGCAGTTCGAGCAGCGGTTGACGGCGCTGGTGCCGGCGCGCTTCGGCACGGTGCAGAACCGCAACTACACGTTCCACTCCATCGTGGGCGTGGCGGCGAAGGCCAACCCGGCCGACGCGTATCAGCCGAGTGAGAACGTCGTGAACTCGAAGTGCGCTTCGGCGGTGAACCCGGGCATGACGTTCCAGGACCTCTCGAAGGCAACGAACGGGCTGCGCTTCCAGATGTGCGAGCCGAACCTGTACGGCACGGTGTTCCAGGCCGTCGCCCAGGGCGTCATCGCGAGCGCGCAGGTCGCGTGCGACTTCGCGGTGCCGACGCCGCCACCCGGCTTCACGCTGAACAACCGCATCTACGTCGCCTACACGCCGGGCGCGGGTGGAGCGCCGACCGAGTTCCTGCAGGTCTCGAACGCCGCCGCGTGCGCTGCGAACAGCTTCTACGTGCAGACCGGCCGCGTCATCTTCTGCCCGCAGACGTGCTCGTCGGTGCGCATGGACGCGATGGCGCAGGTCGCGGTGCGCTTCAGCTGCGAGCCGATGATCGAATGAGCCGCCTCACCACTTGTTGAGCCACGGCGACGTCATCACCTCGAGCGGCACGGTGCGACGAACGCGCGGGGTGAGGACGAGGAGCGTCGGGCTGAGGCACCCGCAAGAGACGAGGCGCCCGTCGGCCATGCCGGTCAGCCCCAGGTGCGAGCCCGCGAAGAAGAAGCCCCCGTCCGGATCCGTCGCGCTGGCCGGGAGGCGGGCCCACGTCACCTCACCGGTGCGGCTGATGACGGCGACCTGCCCCGTGCCGCCATCGATTTCGAGTGAGTACGCGTAGCCGTTGGTCGACCACGCGGCAGAGAACAGCCCTGCGCGCGCCACCTGCGTCGTCGGGGTCGGCGCTCCACCATCAGCGGGGACACGAACGAAGGCGCCACCGGCGACGGACGGCATCAGGAACGCATCACCACTCTCGAGCAGGAGCCCACCGGCGAGACCCGAGATGGCCTGGGCGCCACGCAGGGTCACGCGGTCAGGGTTGACGTCGGAGCGAGGCGTCACCTCGATGAGCCGGGTCGCCGTGCGGGGAACGAGCAGCACCGAGCGCCCCGACGCGGTCAGCACGGCGCCTGCGTAGGCGCCGGTGGTGCTCCCAGTCAGCAGACGCGTTCCACCATCGGGGCGAATGAAGGTCGCGCTCGTCGTGGCGCCAGCGATGAGCACGCCGTCGAGCGTGCGCGCGCCGCCCGTGAACTCGGCCGGCGCCGAGAGGCCGATGGGGAGAAAGTCGTAGGCGCGGTTGGGCGTCGGGGGCTCGAACACGAGCATCGTCGACGCGCCGACTGGCAGCCCCAGGACGGTGCCGTCGTCCAACACGACGCCTCCCGCCCACGTGTCACCCGGAGGGCGCGCGATCGAGGTGGTCGTCACCCTGCCGTCGGGGAGGAACTCGACCGCGCGGTCGAGGGCGAAAGGAATGCAGAGCACCGAGCCCTGCTGCGTGAGGACTCCACCGGCGTAGCGACACTGCCCCATGGTGTCGATCGACGCCGACAGGTTCGAGACGAACTGCACGTCGAACTCGGCGCCGGCATCGGTGGCGACGTCGAACAAGAGGCTCGCCGTCTCTCCCCACCGGGACGGCTGGAGGCCCGCGTCGAAGCCTGCGTCGACTTCAGGGATGAGGCAGTGCTCGGCGAGCACACACTTCGAGCGGAACTCGTCGGCCCTCCAACAGCCCACGGTCAGCACGAGCGCGAGCGGCAAGACGGCACGCATCAGAACCGGCCTCCCACCGAGACGAGCGCGCCACCTGGCGCCGGTGCGGTGACGACCGAGACCGGCAACGAGGGCGCGAGCGCGTTCCAGAGAATGCCCGTCGCGAGCAACGCGCCACCGAACCCGACGGCCGAGATGCCGATGACTCGCTGGGTGTTGAGCCGGTTCAGCTCGGCGTCGAACTCGGCGAGGCCCACCAGCGTTCTGGGCACCTGGAAGCGGGGCGTCGTCCACGAGAAGTAGTCACGCTCGGCGAGGGCCCAGAGCACCGCGCCGACGGCCGCCGCTGCCACGCCGAGTGACAGCGGCACCCACAGCCGCCACGCGAAGGGCGTCTTCGGCTCGAGCTGCCGTGCGAGCGAGTCGCCGGCCGCCTCCATCAACTCGCCCAGCCGTTTGAGCCCTTCGATGCCCCGGGATTCCCGCGCGATGACGACGCCATCGCGTTGCCGAATGACGCGCACGTCGAGGTCGAACCGCTCTTCGATCTTCGACACACGCCCGACCACCAGCAGCGGCACCCCGAGCGCGGCGCCGATCTCGGTCGAGCACGCCTCTTCGGTGCAACCGAGCAACTGGCGCTGACGCTCGAGCCCCAGCAGCGCCTGAATGTCGGCCGAGGTGGTGACCTTGAACCCGCGCTCACCGAGGCGATTGGCGAGCCGATCCTCCGCGTAGCCCGCCATCTCAGTAGGCATCTGGACCACCTGCAGTGGCGTGATGGCGATGCCGATGGCGTCGGGGCTGGCGGCGGCCACCGTGGCGATGAGGAGCGTCGAGAGCACTCAGGGTGAGGTGTATCACCAGCCGAATCGGTTACCTCACGGCAAGCGTGGGCCCGACTTCGTCGCTGCCGGAAGCGCCGAGACATACCGAGCGGTCAGCGGTCCCCGGAGCGGCCGCGCCGTGCTCTTCGCTCCCTCTGGAAGGCGCAGCACGTTCCACCCGGCAGCCAGCACCGGTGCATAGAGGGCCTTGCAGGGCGGCGGCTCGGGCCGCACGGAGTCGGTATCGGCGTAGCCCACGAGCACTGGCGTGTTCCCCTCGAACAGCTCGAGTTGACCCAGCCGCGCGCCTCCAACCCACACCCCCAGTGACAACCAGCCCAGGCGTGCCTGCGTCGGCGCGACCCTCTGGCAGTCACCGGCGCGGCGGAGCGTCGAGTCGAACACCGCACGATCGGGCATCGGCACGTCGACGCTGCGCTCAGCCGGAACCAGGGCGTGCCACAGGTTGGTGACGGTGGTGACGCTCATCGCCTCGCTGGTGACCTCGAGCTTGATGGTGGCGCCCTCGGGAACCGGGAGCGGCGAAGCCCAGGTGACCTGCAGCCGCACAGGCTCGGGCGCCGCACCCGTCGGGGCCTGGGCAGCGGCGGTGGAACCAAGCGTGACGAGGACCAGCTTCAACAGCGAATGGGTGCGCATGACCTCTGAGACGATCAAACCGCAGAAGCGTTAACAACAGCCAAGTTCGAGCTCAGGGCAACACGCCGCGGCTCACGCCCAGGGTCACCGACGAAGGGTGGGCCGCGTCGCGGAAGAGCCGGTGGGTCTGGGCCTTGAAGTCGGCCTCGGTGGCCTTCGCCGGGTCGACGAAGGTCTGCGGGTTCACGTCGACGAGGGGGAACCAGCTGCTCTGTACCTGGACGAGGAGGCGGTGCCCGGTCCGGAACGTGTGGTTCACGTCAGGCAGGGTGAAGCGCACGCGAGCGGGAGCTCCGGGTGTGAACGGCTTTGGCGTCTCGAAGCCCTCGCGAAACCGGCCGCGCATCACCTCGGCGCGGATGAGGGTGTGCGCGCCGGCCAGCCGCGCACCGTTGGGCCCGTTGGGTTTGTCGAACGGCTGCACGTCGATGAGCTTCACCACGAGGTCGGCGTCGGTGCCGGTGGTCGCGAGCCACGCATCGACCGCGATGGGGCCGACGACCGTGACGTCTTCCGTCAACACGCCCGTCTGGTACGACAGCACATCGGTGCGGCGCGAGGCGAAGCGCTGGTCTTCCACCATGTACTCGCCCTCGTTCTCGAGCGTGTAGCCAGCGCGATGCGGGACGGGCTTCTTCGGGTCCGACACCCATTCGTCGAACGCCTCCTTCGACGTCGGAGCGTTCTTCAGCAGCTGCCCATCGGGCCCCGGAAACACCTGCGTCGAGGTGCTCTTCGGAGGCCACACGTTCGTCGTGAGGAACACGTTGGTGCCGGTCTCGAAGACGGTCGCTTCGACGGCCTTCTCTTCCCCGCAGCCCTTGAGGGCCTTCTTGAAGAACGGGAGCTCGATGGTCTCCTGGTAATGGCGTGACGTCTTCCAGCCGAACGACAGGTCACCGAGCGCGTCGCCCTCGGTGCGCGCCCACCCGCCGTGCCGCCACGGTCCAAGCACGAGGCGCACGTCGGCGCCCGGGCTCTGCGCGTCGAACGCCTTGTAGGTGGCGACGGTGCCCCAGAGATCTTCCGCGTCGAAGAGGCCTCCGACGACGAGCACCGCCGGCTTCACCTTCGCGTAGCGCGGCCGGGGATCTCTCGCCTTCCAGTACTCGTCACGGTTCGGGTGGGCGAGCGCCTCGTTCCAGAAGGCAATCTCTCCCTTGAAGTACCGCTCGTTCGCGTTCTTGAGGGGGCCGAGGTTCAAGAAGAACTCGTACGCGTCGCCCGTGTCGTGATCGAAGCCCCACGTCGACTTGCGGGTCGGCGCCGGCCTCGCCTTGCCGAAGCCCGAGAAGAAGTTGAACGTGTCCATCAGGAACAGGGCGCCGTTGTGGTGAAAGTCGTCGCCCAGGTACCAGTCGGTGACGGGCGCCTGCGGCGAGACGGCCTTCAGCGCCGGGTGCGCGTCGATGGCGGCCTGCGCCGCGTAGAAGCCGGGGTACGAGACGCCCCACGCGCCGACCTTCCCGTTGTTCGCGGGCAGGTGCTTCACGAGGAAGTCGATGGTGTCGAAGGCGTCGGTCGCTTCGTCGACCGTGGCTCTGGGGCGCACGTCGACGAAGGTGCCTTCGGAGAGCAGCTTTCCGCGCACGTCCTGGTTCACGAAGATGAAGCCGTCGCGAACCGCCGCAGACGACATGGCGTAGCGGCCCAGCATGCGGGCCGTCTTGAAGTCCGGGTAGACGTCGACGCCCGGAGTGACGCCGTACGGCGTGCGCATGAGCAGCACCGGCCAGGTGCGGGTGCGATCTCTCGGCACGTACGCGACGGTGTAGAGCTTCGCGCCGTCACGCATGGGGATGCGGTACTCGTACTTCGTGTAGTGCTCCTTGAAGGCCTTGTCGGCGTCGGCGGGTTCGAGGAGCGGCGCAGCGACGAGCGGATCACACGGCGCAGCGAGCACGAGAGCAGCGAAGAGCGCGAGCATGCGGCCTCATACCGCACGGCGCGTGAGTCAGAACCGGCCAACGACTCCAGCTGGCGTGAGCGCGAGGCTGATGGGTTGGCCACCCGGCGGCTTCGTCGTGAACACGGGGAAGAAGTGCGCCTTCGGGTTCGAGTCGATGATCATCCAGATCGAGATGGCGGTGAGCGGCGCGGTGATGCCGGCGGTGATGAGGCCGGCCGTGCAGAGGCCTCCACGGCGTTGAACGTCGGCGCACCCGACCGCTGACAGCGTGATGCCCGTGAGCAGCCCCATACCGCCGAGCGCAGTGAAGACGATGCCGTTGACCTGTTCTCCGCGGTGTTTGCCTTCGACGATGACGACGGCGTGCCGGGCGCCCTGGAGCTCGAGATCGAGCGTGTCGAGGAAGAGACCGTCACCGGCCGAGGAGCGCAGATTGACGGTCTGCGACGGGTCGACCCAGAGGGAGCACGGCGTCAGACACGGCTGCTGATTGCCGGCGAGCACCTGCCACTGCCGGCCGTCGCGGTCGGAGTCGAAGTGCACTCCAACGGCGTTCACCGGCGCGCCGTCTGGAGGTGGGGGCATGTCGGGTGGTGCGTGGACGACTCGCTTCACGCAGGCGGTGTTGATGAGCGCCAACAACGAAATGGTCAGGAGCGTGCGCATGGGTGCCTTCGACGGAGGTCCGGCGATTTTCATCACGGCGGCGAAAAGGCTCGGCGCCGATGGAGTCGGAAGCTCAGTGCGAGCTTTGAGTGGAAGCGCCCTCATGCCGCAGTGATGGTGGCCTTCGGGAGCCGCTTCTCGAGGACGCTGCGTTGCGAAGCGGTCAGCGCGCCACCAGTGATGGTGACGGTCTTCCACGTCGCAGGGTCGAGGGCCGCGACGATTCGCGTCCAGGCCTGGTCATCCCCGCCGAGTGGTTCCTCCGCGCTGACGATGAGGGTGCCGTTCCCGTTCGAGCCGAGCATGAGCGGGTCGAAGTCGAGCTCGACGCGCAGCCGCTTCGACGCGTGCGACATGAACTGAAGCGCGTCGGCTTTGTCGAGAGACCAGGCAGAGAGCCGAATCAACTCGAGTCGGCGTCCGAGCGGACTCGACCAGAGGCCCGACACCGCTTCGGGGTTGCCCACGGCTTCACGCCCGAGGTGCAGCTCGCGCAATTTCGGGAACGCCTTGCCAGTCAACGTCGCAGCCCACGCGCGTGAAGGCACCGGGTCTTCGTCAGCATCGCGCCCCAGTGGCAGCCAGCTGATTCCGAGCACCTCGAGCGCCCGGTCGACGTCGGTGCTCGCGGCCAGCTCATCGAGCACCTGGAAGGTCACCGCGGTCATCACGCGCACGTGTCGCGCGTTGGGCTGAATGACGAGGCTGGCGCCGCGCTCGTTGGTGCCGCCGGTCGACATGTTCAGCTCGCGCAGGGTCGACCAGGCAGGGTGATTGCGGGCGGCGGGCAACGCCTTCGCGACAGGCCGAATCTGCGCGGCGTGCAGGAAGCCGCGGCGGAACTCGAGGTGGGTCGTGTAGAGCACGTCGTAGAGCGGCCCGAGCCATTCCTTCACGTGCTTCTTCTGCAGCGCGGCTTCCTGCTTCAGCTCGGCCGGCGTGAGCGTCTCGCCGCGGTGCCGTCTGAACTGCAGCACGATGAACTCACCGCGCGGGTCGCCCAGCTCGAGCAGCGCGTCGGCGTACACCTCGCGCACGCCATCGTCGTCGGGGTTCTCGTAGACGGCGGCGAGGAGGTCCTCGAGGGTCTTGCCGCCCAGTGTCGTCTTCTTCGGAGCCGCGGCCTTCTCGGCTGGCACGAGGGCCAGGAGCGCGGCGACGTCGGCGGCCGGCGGCGAGGGGAACCGCTCGGTGAGCGTCGCGACGAGGGCGCCTGCGCGACGCTGCATCGCTTCGCCCATCTTCGTCGCGCCGAACGTCGAGAGGTAATCGCTGACGAGCGGGCGAACGGTGGCGAGCGTGCGTGGGTCGGCGTGGCGGTCGCCGAGCTGCTCGTACAGCGAGCTCCAGAACTCACGAGACGACTGCGCGGTGAACGGCGGTGTGACGATGAGGCGTGTCAGCGCCGAGGCGACTCGTGGATCGGCTCGGAGCTTCTCGAGTTCCTGAATGCGCTGAAGCGAGTCGGCGAACTTTCCATCGGTCAGCGTGCCGAGGAACGCGACGAGGTTGGTGCTCGCCGCGTCGGCGGAAGAGAGGCGCCAGCTCTTCGGCGCGGGGAGCCGGCTCGAGAGGCGCTCGATGAGGTCGGCGAGCTCGGGCGCGCGGTCGTCCTGCCAGAGCCGCAGCAAGACCTCGAGCGCATCGGCCCACCGTTCGGCCTTCAGCAGAGCTGCGACATCAGCGCCCTTCTTTGCGGGCTTCTCTGCGGGCGCCTTCGAGGCCACCGCCTTCGAGGCAGGGACGGCGCCATTCTTCGCAGGCTTCTCTGCAGGTGCCTTCGGCTCCACCGTCGTCGATGGAGCGGCATCGGGCGACGCGGAACCAAGCAGGAGTCCGACGTCCTGCGCCGTCAGCTCACGCGGCGTCTGGAGCGACATGCCCATCGCCCCTTTCGTCGCCGAGATGCCGGAGTTGGACGTGAAACGAATGGTCCCGCGCAGGTGCGAGACGTCGGCGATGGGCCGCACGTTGCGCTTCGCCACCCACGCCTTGCCGTCATGCTTCGGTGACTCGAGCACCGCGACCAGCCACAGCCGCTCGTCGGGAGGACGCACCGTGACGAGGAAGAGCCGGCCACCAGCACGCAGCGGCTCCAGCGCTTTGTTGGTGCTGACGTACCGGTCGAGCGGGAGCACCTGCCCGACGGCGGCGCCTTTCGAGTCCACTTCGAAGACTGCCTTGGAGATGATCGCGAGGAGGTCGGCCATGGGGCCGCGACGCTACGTCAGCCGTATCGACGCCGCAGCTCAACATAGGTGCCCACGCTGGCCTCGACGCTCGCCTCGATGGGCTTCGCGTACCCACCACCGAGGGTGACGACGATGGGCACCGCGCGGCTCCAGCAGAGATCGAACACGCGACGGTCACGGGCCATGAGCCCAGCGCGGGACAGGTGGAGCCGGCCGAGGGCGTCTTCCTTCAGCGCATCGACTCCAGCCTGGTACAGCACGAGCGACGGCGCGGACGACTCGAAGACCTCGGGCAGGTGTTCGTCGAGCAGCGAGAGGTAGTGCGCGTCGTCACAGCCATCCGGCAGCTCGACGTCGCGGGTCGAGACCTGCTTGCGGAACGGGAAGTTCTTCGCGCCGTGCATCGAGAAGGTGAAGACGCGCGGCTCGCGCTTGAAGATGGCAGCGGTGCCGTCGCCCTGATGCACGTCGAGGTCGACGATGAGGACGCGCTCCACGAGGCGCTCGTCGAGGAGCGTGGCGGAGGCGACGGCGAGATCGTTGAAGACGCAGTAGCCCGAGCCGAAGTCGGCGTGCGCGTGGTGCGTGCCCCCGGCGAGGTTGCCCGCGACGCCGTGTTCGAGCGCCCAGCGCGCGGCTGAGAGCGTTCCTCCCGCCGAGGCGAGGGAGCGTTGGAGGAGCTCGTGCGACCAGGGGAAGCCGATGCGCCGCAGCGCCGCCTCGTCGAGGGTTCCCTCGAAGCACGCGTGCACGTACTCGGCGGTGTGAACGCGAAGGAGCGGCTCCCGCTCGATGGGCTGGGAGAGCTCGAGCTGGCCCTCGGTCAGCACGCCGCGCTGGAGGAGCAGCTCGCGCACGCGCCGGTACTTGCCCATGGGGAACCGATGCGCCTCGGGCAGCGGCACGACGAAGGGGTCGGAGTACCAGACGCGCACAGGCCTCTCATGCGACCGCGGGCTCCCGCGCGCAACGAGACGTCACCTCGTACGGGTCTTCTTCACTGGCGCGGCGGTGGGGGCCGGCAACTGTTTGACGAACTTCTTCGGCGCCTGCGCGCGGTAGCTCTCGTCGATCCACAACTTGAGCAGCTCGATGGGCGGCGTGTCGGAGTCCTTGAACGTCGCGCTCACCCACCCGCTCTTCCCGAGGCCGTAGGCCGTGGGCTCGGTGAACGGCATCGTCAGCGCGAGCCCGCTCGAGGCGGGCAACTTGCACGAGATGCGCAGCGGCTCTCCGTCGACGCTCAGGTACGTGAACGTCTTGTCGTTGACAGCGAGGTCCAGATGACCCGGCCACGGGCTCTTGGTGTGCGCACCGGGGTACGCGAGTCCGAACTCACGGAGCGCGATCAGCGTGGCGTGATGCGGGTGTCGTCTCTTCGCCATGAGGTCCTCGGACGTCAGTACTTGAAAGGGAACGTCACGGGCTCGCCCGGCTTCTGGTGGGCTGGGAAACGCCAGGTGCGGATGGTCGCAACGAAACACTCGACGACTTCATCAGGGTCATCTCCCGACACCTCGCCGACCGCATCAACGACACCAGAAGGAAGGATGGTCCATTGCATCACGACGCGACCGCGGGCCCCTCTCTCGCGGCGAGATCGGCCGGCACACTCACCCAGTTCGTTCAAGTGAGCAGCGACCCCTTCGAGGATGTCGCCCTGCATGAGTTCTTCGCGGACCGGTTCGACGGACGGCGCGAACGAGTACGTGAAGGGGAACTCGATCGGCGCACCCTGCTTCTCGTGGACTGGAAAACGAACGGTCCGGAGCGCCGCTCCAAAGCACGTCACGAGTTCAGCCGGGCCATTCGGGGTTGCGACAGCGACCTCGCTCACCACGCCGGACGGAAGGACGGTCCAGCGCATGACGACGTGCCCCTGCGAGCCTGGCGAACGCTTGCCCTCTTCCGCCGTGCAGGCCTCGAGTTCGGTCATGTGAGGCATGATGGCGGCGAGAACGTCGCCCTTGTCGAGTTCGACCAGCACCGGAGACGCGCTGGGATGGACGACCGGCGGCGAGGTCTTCGCTTCTCGCGACGAGGCGCACGAACACCAGCCAGCGACAGCAGCCAGGAAAAGGGTTCGCATTGGTCGGCTCCCGAACGCGATGGTCGCAGAAGGGCCCGCGCTCGCCAACACGGTACGCTTCGGCGGCGACCATGAGCCCCGACGAACTCCTCGAGTGGTCGTTCGGCTTCGTCCAGCGCTTCGGTGTTCCGCTCGCCGTGCTCGCATGGCTGACGGTGTTCTCCGCGAGCATCGCGATGGTCTTCGTGCTGCGGAGCATTCCGCTTCGTGAGGTCGCGCTCCGCGCCAGCGTCGTCGGCCTCCTCGCGCTGGCGGCCCACCTGCTCGACTTCTTCGTCACCCTCGACATCACGCCAGACCTCTCGATGGAGGCGAACCCGCTCTGGCGCGTCATCATCGACGGGTTCGGGCTGACCATCGCGAAGGCCTACGGCTTCACCGGCAAGGTGCTGCTCTCGGTGTTGAGCTTCCAGCTCTTCGCCTGGCACCTCGTGCATCGCGCGTCGCTGTTCCCTGCGACGGCGGCGTCGTTCGGCGAGTTCGTTCGGAAGCTCGGGGTCGGCGCTCCACGCCTCGGCAACGTGCGCTCGTTCTTCGCGTTCGCGTTCGCGTTGTTCGGGCCGTACTTCTTCTACATCACGCTGATGAACGTGACGGGAGACCGGGCACCCGCGCTGTACGGCCGGCTGCCTTCGCCCCCCGTCGCCATCGCGATCTTCTTCATCGGCATCATCGCGGCGTACTTCGTCACGATGTGGCGCGCGTTTCGGAACGCAGGACGCTGAGCGCTTCGTGCGCGAGCGGTTCGAGCCCTTCGCCTCCCGCCGCCACGTGCGCGACAAGGGCCTTTCGCATCGCCGGGCTCCAGAACGCCTTCAGGTGCTCGACGGTCAGCGTCACGGCCTCGGCCTTCGGCTGGAGCCGGAAGTTCAGCGCAATCTGATTCACCATGTGCACGAGCTTCATCGAGTCCATCACGCCCTCCGCACGCGCTCGGCGCCGTGAAATGCGAGCACCGAGTCTCGGCGCGCGACGGCGAGCAACGTCATGTCGTGCGCTCGCGCCCGCTCGACCGCGAACGACGTCGGGGCAGAGATGGTGACGATGGTGCGAGCGCCGTAGACCGCAGCCTTGTCGACGAGTTCGTACGAGCAGCGGCTCGTCAGCAGCAAGAACCCATCACCCGGCGTCTGCCCGGCTCGAAGCCTCGCGCCGATGAGCTTGTCGAGCGCGTTGTGCCGGCCGACGTCCTCCCTCACCTGCTGGAGCGTGCCGTCCGCCGAACACCAGGCCGCCGCATGCACCGCGCGCGTCAGCCCGTTGAGTGGCTGCGACGCCTCGAGCGCACCGAGGGCACGACGCACGGCCTCGAGCGAGACGTCTTTCGCGGCGTGGGCCTGCACCTTCGCCATCGGGAACTGCTCCAGCGAGGTGACGCCGCACAGCCCGCAGCCGGTCCGGCCCGAGAGGCTCCGCTCTCGCATCGGGTGGCGTGGCGCGTCGGCCATCAGGGTCACCACCAACTCGATGCCCTTCGCGCGCTCGTGCAGCTCGACGCTCTTGATGAACGCAGCGTCGGCGACGACCCCTTCGGTGAGCGTGAAGCCGTACGCGAAGTCCTCGAGGTCGGTCGGCGTCGTCATCATCACGGCGTAGGGACGCGCGCCGTAGACGATGTTCACCGGCGTCTCGATGGCCACGTCTTTCGAGTGCGCGACGTCGAGCCCGTCGAACGAGAACGCGACGGCGTCGAGCTCAACGCGCGGCATCGGGGCCTCCGTGGAGCACGTGCCGGAGCGCGACATCTCGCCGCCGGTCTTCCGTCTGGAACGCGCTGGGGCCCGACGCCTTCGACACCTGCACCGCCGTCACCTTGTACTCGGGGCAGTTGGTCGCCCAGTCGGAGAACTCGGTCGTCACCACGTTGGCGTTCGTCTTCGCGTGATGGAACGTCGTGTAGACGACGCCGGGCTGAACGCGCTCCGTCACCACGGCGCGCAACGTCGTCTCTCCCGCGCGGCTGTGGAGCAGCACGAGATCGCCCGTCGCCAGCCCACGATTCTCGGCGTCGAACGGGTGCACCTCGAGCACGTCTTCGTCGTGCCACACCGTGTTTGGCGTTCGCGCGGTCTGCGCGCCGACGTTGTACTGGCTCAGGATTCGGCCCGTCGTCAGCAGGAGCGGAAACCGCGGGCCGGTGCGCTCGAGCGTCGGAATGAACTCGGTGAGCATGAAGCGGCCCTTCCCCCGCACGAAGCGGTCGACGTGCATGATGGGCGTGCCACTCGGCGCCTTCTCGTTGCACGGCCACTGCACGCTGCCGAGCTCGTCGAGCTTCGCGTACGAGACGCCGGTGAAGGTCGGCGTGAGGCGGGCGATCTCATCCATCACCTCGCGCGGGTGCGAGTAGCGCAGGTTCATGCCCAGCGCGTTGGCGAGGCCGAGCGTCACTTCCCAGTCGGCGAGACCGGCGAGCGGCTCCATCACCTTTCGCACGCGGCTGATGCGGCGCTCGGCGTTGGTGAAGGTGCCGTCCTTCTCGAGGAACGAGCTGCCCGGGAAGAAGACGTGCGCGTACTTCGCCGTCTCGTTGAGGAAGAGGTCGTGCACGATGACGCACTCCATCGCCTCGAGGCCCTTCACCACGTGCTGCGTGTTCGGGTCGGACTGCGCGATGTCTTCGCCCTGCACGTAGAGACCCTTGAAGGTTCCAGCGACGGCCTCATCGAGCATGTTGGGAATGCGCAAGCCGGGGTCTCGAGACAACGGCACGCCCCACAGGCCCTCGAACAGCTCGCGCGTCGCGTCGTCCGACACGTGGCGATAGCCGGACAGCTCGTGCGGGAAGCTGCCCATGTCACAGGAGCCCTGCACGTTGTTCTGCCCGCGCAGTGGATTCACGCCGACGCCATCGCGGCCGAGGTTGCCGGTCGCCATCGCGAGGTTGGCCATGCCCATCACCATCGTCGAGCCCTGGCTGTGCTCGGTGACGCCGAGGCCGTAGTAGATGGCCGCGTTCTTCGCCGTCGCGTACAGCCTCGCCGCGGCGCGCACCTCGGCGGCGGGCACTCCCGTGAATGCCTCCATCGTCTCGGGAGAATTGACCGGGTCGGCGATGAAGCGCGCCCAGCTCTCGAAGTCGGCGGGCTCGCAGCGCTCCCGCACGGCCGCTTCGTTCACGAGCCCCTCGGTCACCACGACGTGCGCAAGCGCGTTGATGAGCGCGACGTTGGTGCCGGGCATCAACGCCAGGTGGTGGGACGCCTCGATGTGCGGCGTGCGCACGAGTTCGATGCGCCGCGGATCGGCGACGATCAACTTCGCGCCCTCTCGCAGCCGACGCTTCAGTCGTGACGCGAACACCGGGTGCGCTTCGGTCGGGTTCGCGCCGATGAGCAGCACGACGTCGGCCTTCGCGACCGACTTGAAGTCCTGCGTGCCGGCCGAGGTGCCGAAGGTCTGCTTGAGGCCGTAGCCAGTCGGCGAGTGACAGACGCGCGCGCAGGTATCGACGTTGTTGTTCTTGAAGCCACCGCGAATCAGCTTCTGCACGAGGAAGACTTCTTCGTTCGTGCAGCGCGACGAGGTGATGCCGCCGATGGAGTCGGTGCCGTACGTCGTCTGGAGCCGGCGGAGTTCCTTCGCGGTGTGCGTGAAGGCCTCCTCCCAGGTCACCTCGCGCCACGGGTCGGTGATGCGCGCGCGAATCATCGGCTTGGTGATGCGGTCCTGATGCGAGGCGTAGCCCCACGCGAAGCGGCCCTTCACGCACGAGTGGCCTTCGTTCGCTTTGCCGCGCTTTGAGGGCACCATGCGCACCACGCGGTCGCCCTGTGTCTCGGCACGGAAGCCACAGCCGACCCCGCAATAGGCGCACGTCGTCTCGACCACACCGGTGGGCGTGCCGAGCTGAATGACAGACTTCTCGTTCAACGTCGCCGTCGGGCACGCCTGCACGCACGCGCCGCACGAGACACACTCGCTCGAGAGGAAGTCGGCCGTTCCCGTCGCGACCTTGCTGCCCAGGCCCCGGCCCTCGATGGTGAGCGCGAAGGTGCCCTGCACCTCTTCACACGCGCGCACGCAGCGGGAGCAGACGATGCACTTCGAGGAGTCGAACGTGAAGTACGGGTTCGACTCGTCTTTCGGAGCGGTGCGGTGCTGCTCACCGTCGTTCCCGTAGCGCACGTCGCGAAGCCCGACCTCGCCCGCCATGTCCTGCAGCTCGCAGTCGCCGTTCGCGGAGCACGTCAGGCAGTCGAGTGGGTGGTCCGAGACGTACAGCTCCATCACGCCGCGCCGGAGTTTCTGCAGCCGCTTGGTCTGGGTGTGAACGACCATCCCCTCTTCCGCGGGCGTGGTGCACGACGCGGGCGTTCCACGGCGGCCGTCGATCTCGACCAGACAGAGCCGGCACGAGCCGAACGCCTTCACGCTGTCCGTCGCACAGAGCTTTGGAATCTCGGTGCCCGCGTTCGCGGCTGCCGCCATCACCGACGTTCCACGCGGCACGCTGACTGGCTTGCCGTCGATGGTCAGGCGCACGTCGGTCGCGCTGGTGACCTTCGGGGTGCCCTGGTCGAACTCTCGGGTGAACGCCATTGGGCGACTCCTCAGCTGCGACGCGTGAAGTCTTCGTGGAAGTGCTCGAGTGCGCTCATCACCGGCATCGGCGTGAGGCCTCCGAGCGCACAGAGCGACGCGTCGGTGAGCACGGTGCAGAGGTCTTTCACCAGCGCGAGGTTCTTCTCGGGCTCGATGCCACGGGCGACCTGGTCGAGCACCTCGACGCCGCGGGTGGAGCCGATGCGGCACGGCGTGCACTTGCCGCAGCTCTCGAGTGCGCAGAACTCGAAGGCGAAGCGCGCCTGCTTCGCGAGGTCGACGGTGTCGTCGAACACCACCACGCCGGCGTGACCGAGGAGACCGCCGGCCTTCGCCATCGCTTCGTAGTCGAGCGGCGTGTCGAGCAGCTTCGCGGGGAAGTACGCGCCGAGCGGCCCTCCGACCTGCACCGCACGAATCGGACGGCCAGACGCAGTGCCCCCCCCGAGCTCGACGATGAGCTCTCGCAGCGTGACGCCGAACGGGAGCTCGTACAGGCCGCCGAACTTCACGTTGCCGCCGAGCTGGACCGGCATCGTGCCTCGCGAGCGTCCCACGCCGAGCGCGGCGTACGCGTCGCCACCGTTCTCGAGAATCCACGGCACAGCCGCGAGCGTCAGCACGTTGTTCACGACGGTCGGCTTCCCGAAGAGCCCCTCGTGCGCAGGCAGCGGAGGCTTGGCGCGCACCTCGCCACGTTTGCCTTCGAGGCTCTCGAGTAACGACGTCTCTTCGCCGCAGACGTACGCACCGGCGCCGACGCGCACCTCGACGTCGAAGCCGTTGCCCAGCAGGCCGGAGGTGCGGGCCGTGACGATGGCGCGCCGGAGCACCTCGATCGCGCGTGGATACTCGGAGCGGACGTAGATGAAGCCGTGACTGGCTCCGACGGCGCGCGCGGTGATGCGCAGGCCCTCGAGGAGCATGAACGGGTCGCCCTCCATCACCATGCGGTCGGCGAAGGTGCCGCTGTCACCTTCATCGGCGTTGCACACCACGTACTTCCGCGTGGCCTTCGCCTCGGCGACCGTCTTCCACTTGATGCCTGCGGGGAAGCCGGCACCGCCACGGCCGCGCAGACCCGAGGACGTCACCTCGGCGACGATGGCCTCGGGCGTCATCGACTGTGCGCGAGTCCAGCCGCGCAGGCCGCCGTTCGCGGTGAAGTCTTCGAAGGACGACGGGTCGATGACGCCGATGCGCGCGAAGGTGAGCCGGCGCTGGCGCTTCATCGCGGGCAGCTCGTCGACCAGCCCGAGGGACGACGGGTGTGCACGGCCCGCGAGCATGGCGTCGATGAGCGCCGGCACGTCGTCGACCCGAACGGCGCCGTAGCCGTGGCGACCACCAGCGCTCGCGAGCTCCACCAGCGGCTCGAGCCAGAGCAACCCTCGCGAGCCCGTGCGGACCAGATCGAGGTGGATGCCACGCGTCGCGGCCTCGGTGCGAAAGGCCTCCGCCACGTCATCGGCGCCGACGGACTGCGCGGACGCATCGGCGGGGACGAAGACCTTCACGAGGCGCGCTCCTTCAACGTGGCGAGGAGCTGATCGGCCGACCGTGCGTCGAGGCGCCCGACGAGCTTCGACTCGTCCACCAATGCGGCGGGCCCGAGTGCGCAGTTGCCGAGGCAGTACGTGCTCTCGAGCGTGACGCCGTGCTGCGTGTTGCCGGCTTTCAAGCCGTGCGCGCGTTCGAGGTGTGACGCCAGCGCCTCGGAGCCCCGCGCCTGACACGCCTCGGCCCGGCACAAGGCGACGACGTGCCGGCCGGGCGGCATGGTGCGGAAGTCCCGGTAGAACGAGATGACGCCCTTGACCTCGGCCTTCGAGAGGTTGAGCGCGTCGGCGAGCAACGCCGTCGCGTCGGCGTGGATGAAGCCGAAGCGCTTCTGCAGCGCGTGGAGAATCGGCAACAGCGCGGTCGCGTCGGGGCCGTCGTCGCCCAGGAAGGTTCGCGCCTGCGCGACTTCGTGCGCGATCAGCTCGCGCGCCTGCTCGGGGTTCCACGCTGCGGTGGTGTGCATCGGTGCGAAATCCTCCCCCCGGCCTCCAGGGCCCGCAAGGCACCTTTCGGGTGGCTCTGACGCATCGGGGCGCGCTAGGCGGGCCCCATGTCCTCCTCGCCTCCCCCCCGGCCGAAAGGCGATCAGGTCTCGCTGGTCGATTCGTTCAAACGCCTCGCTGCGTGGCTGCGCGAACATGACGCCGTCGCGTTGATGCAGACCTTGTCGACTGGAGCGAAGCCGCTGCACCTGTCGAAGCTGGAGCAGAAGCTCGGGTTCTCGTTGCCTGCGGGTCAGCGCACGTTGTGGCTGCTCCATGACGGGCAACGAAAGCCGAACGATTGTCTCGTGAGCGATCTGCACCTGCTGCCGGTCGCGTGGGTCGTCAACCGGCTGCCCGTGGCGCTGAAGGTGCTCGCGAAGGTGCGCAGCGGCGATCACGAACGCGCGGCTGGGCTCACGCTCGAGGAGCTGAGCTCGACGCACTGGCTCCCCATCGCCAGCAACGACGAACACTGCGTCATCGTGAACGCGAGCTCGGGGCGCGTGTTCGAGAGCGTCTCTGAGGCGCCGTTCCTGAAGCTCGTCGGTGACTCGGTGCCGAAGTGGCTCGAGGGCTGGGTCGATTCGCTCGAGCGCGGAGAGCATGAGTTGGTGCAGCACCATGACGGTGCGTTCTTCATCTCCAGCGCGGACGTGCCGGAAGAAGACGAAGACGGCGAGGTCGAGGAGGAGCCGTAGCCGGACGCACTTTCAGTGTCAGCCCTCTGTGAGAGACCTCACGCTCCACGTGGTGAGGGGGATTTCATGGGAGAGGATCTGCAGGAGGTCGAAGCGACGCTCGAGGCACAGACGACGTCGTTCGCGCTGATGGAGCGAGTCGTCTGGGAGTACCAACGTCGCATGGGGCAGTCGCTGCGCGAAATTGGACTGGGCCTTCGGGAGCATCAGGCGCTCAGCGGCATTCGACGCGCGGGGCATCTGCGTCAGGCGCGATTGGCCGATCGGTGCTTCGTGAGCCGGCAGCGGATGCACAGGGTCGTTCGGGTCCTCGAGCGGCACGGGCTCGTGAAGACCTGGAGCGACCCGGAGCGCCGCGATGTTCGTGTCATCCTGACCGACGAGGGGAAGCGTGTGCTCTCGGAGGCCGACGCCGCGGTGGCGCGACTGCACTCGGGGGTCCTGCGGCGCTTCGGCGTGCAACATCAAGCCGCGCTGACGACGCTGCTGGGCCAGGCCGAGGTGGCGCTGAGGTTGTGGGCCACCAGCCCGGACCTGTTTGATGACTGAGCGGAGGAGTTCGGGACGCGACTCGGACGCGACCCAGTGGCCTGCTCCGGTCGACGGCTTCGCCGCGCGTGCCCTGCACACGCCCTTCGGGTCGACCTGGCCACACGACCGCTCAGGACTCTCCCGCTGGCAGCTCAAGGGGACGAAGACTGACCCGGTGCGCGGCTTGACACGCAGGGCCTGATTCGCGCCCGGAGCCGACGCCGATGCAGGCCTCATTCGGCAGACTGAGCACAACGAGCTGCGCGGCGCCCGCGCGACTCGAGGTGACCGACGAGCGCGTCGGCACCCCCACGCCGTCGAGGTCGATCGGCCGGGAGAGAGCCCACGGCGTGCGCGGTTCCTCGCCCTTTCACTTTCGTGCTCGTGACAGCGCCGTCCGCGCGCGACCGGAGACCGCGCACCGAGGCCCGTGAAGCAACGTCGGCGTGCGTCCGCGTCGGCGGGCGGACGGTCAGGATCTGCGTGTCAGCCGCCTGACCGCCGCCGGCGCGAGTTCAGACTGCACCGTGTCGGTCCTCGCGGGGCTGGGTGCAGCGGGTCTCCTGGATCGTGACGAGCTGCTCACCGTCGCGCCTGACCGGGCGTTGCTCGAGAGTCTCCTCACCGCGCGGAGCCAGAGATCAGCTTCGGGAAACGCCTCGGCGACGCGTTGGTCGGTGACTGCTGGCGTTCTGGAGCGGCAGGCCCAGCAGCGCGTGTCAGGCGGAGCGTCGGCCTCGCTCCGGGACCCGGATCCACGACGCCGGCAGTCGTCCGGTCCCTCGCGATCGAGCGCGAGGTCGTGCTCGCACACGCCTGGAGCTCGACGCCCGGCGGGTTGCGGACTCTGCGCTTCTCGCCTGTGGCGCTGGCGAAGCTCGCGCGCGCCATCCCGAACTCCCGCACGCTCGTGGCCGCCGTGACTCCGCCGCTCCCCACCCAGACCGACTCCGCGCTAACCCCACCGGGGAGCGGCGGGCGCGACGTTTGGAACACGTCTCGTCGCGGACGCCAGAGAGGTCGCGGTTGACGTGAAAATGCGTCAACCGCGATGCGCCACGCGTCCCGGATGAGACGTGTTCGGAATGCCGTCCGCCACCGGCGCTCCTCGCGAGTGCCCTGCAGTCTCCGACTCTCTCAGACCGCACGACCCATCGCGTCCCGTCCGTCATCACGAGTCCCGCACGCTGAGTGACGGATCCTCAGCGCCTCGGAAACCAGTCCTCACTCACGCGTGATGTCGACGGTGACAGGGTCTCGTTCGAGGACGACGGTCATCAGCACCCGCTGCGGCGTCACCTCGAGGGTCATCCATGGAGGAAGCGCGACCCGTTCTCCGTCGATCGCTCGAAGAAGGAGCAGCACGGCCTCGTGCTTGCGTGCCACGGACTCGTACCTCCGCTTGTACCGGGTCATCGCGCGAGGCTCCTCGTCGGCGAACAACGCCAAAATTGCGTCGCCTCGAGCCTCGACGCTGGAGAACACGACTGAATCGCCACCCGACCGTTCGACCGCCTCGAGCGCCTTCATCGTGTCCCAGTACGGCCTCCATGACGCCCACCGCTTCAGCCACTCCCCAGCCTCGAGCAATGACGGAGCCGCGCTGGAAGGAAGGCGGGATCGCTGACTCGCGCTGAGGACGTCGGCGAAGTGCATCGTCGAAAGCACGACGCGCTCGATTCGGAGGACGTCCGCGAAGGGAGGCACGCCCGCCTGAATCACGGTGAGCGTGTCGCGAGCACGGCTCCGGTCGTCGGCTGAAGCATGAACCAGCGCGGCCGCGCAGGGCTTGAACGTCGCGAGCGCGCTCTGGCTCGCGAACATCGCGGCGATCAGGCCGTCGAGGCGCGGAGCATCTCGCTCGATGGCAGCGAGGTCGAGACAAGCGGTCAGGGGAGAACCGCCATCGATGACTCCGAGAGCCTCGAGCCGCAGCGAGTTCATGGCCATGTTCAACGACCTGGCACTCATCGAATCGTCGATGCTCGCGAGAGGGCCGAATCGCGATGTCTGTGCGACGAAGTCCGCTTTCAAGCACTCGCGAAACCCATTCGCGATGTCGCGCTGAGCCTCGGCCCAGGTCTGGTGGCCCGCGCTCAAAGGGCGCTGGGCCGCGAGAGCGATGATGAGTTCATTCGGATCGATGCGATCGAGCGGCGGTGACGCACCGCCGTCACGTGGAACAACCCGCTCCAGACACTCCGCCACGCCGCCATCGATCGACCCAGGCCGATGACTCGGCCGCACGAACGACTCCAGCGCGAGCGCGTTCGCCTCGGCGACCAGCTGCTCACCCGCCGCCCAACGCCGCGCCCAGAGCACCAGCAGCGGGAGCACCACCAGCGCCACGACCACCGCCCAGGTCAGTCGCCGCTTCACGGCTTCCTCACGGCAACGGAATCACCAGCACATCGACGCGACGGTTCTTCTGTCGCCCCTCGACCGTGTCATTCGGCGCGACGGGCCGCGACTCGCCGTACCCCTTCCCATCGACCGCCACGTCCTTCAGCCCCTCGAGCGTCCGCAGATACGTCACCACCGCCTGCGCGCGCGCCTCCGACAGCTTCGAGTTGAACGCTCCCGACCCCTGCGAATCGGTGTGGCCGAGCACACGCAACTTCGCCTTCCCCGCCGCCTTCACCTTCCCCACCACCTCGTGGAGCGCGTCCTTCCCTTCTCCCTTCAGCTCCGACTTGCCCGTGTCGAACAGCACCTCGGTCGACAGCTGCACCTGGAGCGCCGAGCCCATCGCGCCCACCGCGTCGACATCGGCTCCCGGAAATTTCCCGCCGCACTTCGGGTCGTCGAGGTCGGTCAGCCGAACGAAGTGGAAGACCTCGTCGTCTGGCACCTTGCCGGCGAGGTCGACCTCACGCGTGCCTCCCTCGATGCGGCCCACGTCGACCCACTTCACGCCGTCCACCGACAGCTCCAGCCTCGTCGGCTCGACGTTCGGCCCGTCTTCGAAGACGTAGAGGTCTCCACCCGGCAGGTCGACCACCGCGTTGTCGACGAAGCGGAAGGTCACGCTCCCCGCGCAGCCCAGCGTCACGGACTGTTTGTCCGGCACCCCGAGCGCGCGCTCCGCCCCGAACTCCTTCTTCGCGTCGAGTTTCGCGCCTGGCTTCGTCGTCACCACCTCGTCGGCAAACGACACCGCGCCCAGCGGGAAGACGATCTGCGTCTTCTTCGGGCCCTTCACGATGAGCGGCTCTGCCATCGACGCCGTCGCCACCACACACAGCAGCAGGACTCTGGCCATAGACCCGAGACTCTTTTCGAACGACCGCGCCGCCACAAGCACATCGACTCACGTCAGGGTCGGCGCTAGAGGCCGCCGCCATGGCACGCATTGCGAAGGTGCTGGTGGCGAACCGCGGCGAGATCGCCGTGCGAGTGATGCGCACCTGCAAAGAGCTGGGGCTGAAGACCGTCGCCGTCTACTCCGAGGCCGACCGCACCGCGCTGCACGCGCGCTTCGCCGACGAGGCCATCTGCATCGGGCCCGCGCCGTCGCGGCAGAGCTACCTGGTGGCCGACAACATCCTCTCGGCCGCGAAACAGACCGGCGCCGACGCGATTCACCCGGGCTACGGCTTCCTCTCGGAGAACGCCTCGTTCGTGCGCGCCTGCGACAAAGCCGGCGTCACCTTCATCGGCCCGCCCGCCTCGGCGATGGACGCGATGGGCGAGAAGACCCGCGCGCGCTCCAACATGATGAAGGCCGGCGTGCCCGTGGTGCCCGGCTCCGTCGAGCCCTTCAAGGACGCGCAGGAGGCCCACGCGTACGCCAAGAAGATCGGCTTCCCCGTCATGCTCAAGGCGGCCGGCGGTGGTGGCGGCAAGGGCATGCGCCGCGTCGACCGGGAAGAAGACCTCGACGCCGCCTGGCGCACGGCCCGCAGCGAGGCCATGAGCGCGTTCGGTAACGACTCCGTCTACATGGAGAAGTTCCTCGACCAGCCACACCACGTCGAGATTCAGGTCTTCGCCGACATGCACGGCAACTGCATTCACCTCAACGAGCGTGAGTGCAGCGCCCAGCGCCGCAACCAGAAGGTCGTCGAAGAGACGCCCTCCCCCATCCTCACGCCCCAGATGCGCGCTGCCATGGGTGAGGTCGCGGTGAAGGCCGCCAAGGCCGTCAACTACGTCGGCGCTGGCACCGTCGAGTTCCTCGTCGACAGCTCGCGCAACTTCTACTTCCTCGAGATGAACACCCGCCTGCAGGTCGAGCACCCGGTCACCGAGTGGGTGATGGGCGTGGACCTCGTCGCGTGGCAGCTCCATGTCGCGCAGGGTGGCGTGTTGCCGATGCTGGAGCCGATGCCGCCGCGTGGCCACTCCATCGAGGTGCGCGTCTACGCGGAAGATCCCGCGACGAACTTCATGCCGTCTCCGGGCAAGATCGAAGCGCTGCGCGTGCCGAGCGGCCCGTTCATGCGCGACGACTCAGGCGTGTACGCCGGGTACACGGTGCCGAACACGTACGACCCGATGATCAGCAAGCTCTCGGTCTGGGCTCCGACCCGCGCCGAGGCCATTCGCCGCATGCAGCGCGCGCTCGACGAGTACGTCGTCAAGGGCATCACCACCAACATCGCCTACCTCAAGGGCATCCTCGCGCACGCGGAGTTCCAGCGCGGCGACTACGACACCGGCTTCCTCGGCCGCGCGCACCAGACGTTGCTGGGCGAGGCGAAGCCAGACCTCACCCGGCTCTCGATGATCGCCGCAGCGATTCGAGCCCATCAACGCGCCGAGGCCAAAGCCCATCAGGGCGCAAGCGCAACTGGCCCCGTCGCAGCGACGTCGGGCTGGCGCACCTCAGGCCGCCGCGCCGCCAGCTGGAAGAGGAGCTGACCGCCATGGCCCGTTCGACCCGCTACTTCGTGAAGGACCTCTCGAAGCCCAAAGGCGACGCCACCGCGCTCGACCTCGAGGCGCTCGGAGACGATCACTACGCCGTGACGATCGACGGCCAGCGCCTCGAGGTCGAAGCGCAGGCCCTGCCCGGCCTCGCGATGACGCTGCGCTTCGGCCTGGGCACCTACGCCGCCGAGTTCGAAGAGAAGGGCGACGAGGTCGGCGTGCTGCTCAAAGGGCAGGTGACGCGCTTCGACGTCGTCGACGAACGCCAGAACCTGCTGCGCGCCGCCAACGCCGTCTTCGAGGTCGAAGGCCGGCAGACCATCGTCTCGCCGATGCCGGGGAAGGTCGTGAAGATCTTCGTGAAGGCCGGCGACGTGGTGACCGAAGGCCAGGGCCTGGTCGTCGTCGAGGCCATGAAGATGGAGAACGAGCTCAAGTCGCCGAAGGCCGGCACCGTGCTCGAGGTCGTCGCCAAAGAAGGTCAGGCCGTCGAGAACGGCGCGAAGCTGCTGGTCGTCGAGTAGCGGCTCAGCCGCGCCGGGTCGCCGTCACCGCGACGACCTGCGACAGCCGCCCCGGCAACAGCCCATCACGCGCCGAGACGTCGAACCCATGACGTTCCAGGGTGGGCTTCACCTCGGGCCAGGTGAACGTCAGGTAGAACATGATGAACGGCGGTTTCACGAGGGCGTTGCGCACGTGCATCACCGCGTTGAACCCACGCGCCATCCAATTCGCCGGCGAGGTCGCCTTCGGCATCGGCGTGGTGAGGAAGACGAACCGGCCACCCGGCACCAGCGCGCGTGAAATGCCCGCGAGCAGCGCGTCTTCATCGGCGCCGACGAAGTGACCGAACGCGCCAGCGCTGGTGATGAGGTCGAACTCGCGCTCGAAGGGCAGCGCGCGCGCGTCGAGCTTCACCAGTTCCGGCCGCGGCCCGAGCCGGCGGCGCGCCTCGTCGAGCATGCCCTGCGAGAAATCGACGCCGGTGAGCCGGCCCGTGACGAAGGGCGCGAGGTGCGTCAACTGGGCGCCAGTACCGCACGCGACGTCGAGGGCCCGCGCCACCGGCCCGCCTCCGAAGACGTGCGCGAAGAACGGAGCGAGCAGCACGTCGGGCGTGCGGAACGGCGTGACGTCGAACTTCTGCGCGAGCAGATCGTACCCGCGCTCGGTCGACGTCAGGGCCTGCCGGGTGAGCTCGAAGAGGCTGGGGCCTTCGGGGTGGAACATGGGTTACCGGGCTCCTGCGAAGATGAGGCGGAACGAAACCGACGCCGACGAGCGGCGCTCGAAGCGCATCCCTTTGAGGGCTCCCTCGACGCACTGTTGCAGCCGCGCGTTCGGCGCCTTGTTGGTGCGTTGGGGCATGGACACGCGTGAGACGGTGCCATCCTTCTCCACGCTCAGGTGTGTCGTCAGGGTTCCGCGGTAGTGGCGATTGATGCGCAACGCCTCGCCGTAGCAGCGGCGGACGGGGTCGAGCTGCGCCTCGATGGTCTCGACCAGTTGAGCGGAAGACACCTCGTGCCTGTTCCATGAGGCGGAGACATCCGAGAGGTGCATGTCGACGATGAGGGGCCCGTCCCACTCCGGGCCACCTCGGCTGATGGTGCGGGTGATCGGCTCACCGTGTTGATCGAGGACGGGCTGCGGCACCCACTCGCTCGTCGAATGGACTTCGCGGCCGCGATCAGTCCCAGGTGCCCAATCTTCCGCGACGACGGGCGGCGTGGCGCTCGCCGCAGGGTCCGCGGCGCGTCGTTCAGCTTCACGAGCGAAGAACGAGGGGTCGTACTCGGGTCGCGGCCGGTTGGGGTCGAGGTCTCCCATGAGCGGAGGTCGTGACTCGTACCGCAGCCGCGCGACGCCAGAGACCGCAGCCGCGACGAGCAGCGTGACGACGAGCGCGCGGAGCACCGGCCTTCGCCATCGAGATGGCGGCCGCACGGTGCCGTGCCCACAGTCGACGCTCATGCCGCGGCCATCGGTGCGCAGGACGAGCCGGTTCAGCACCCGGCCCTCGGTCTCGAGCACCAGCCGCCGAACCTCTTCGTCCGAGAGCCCGGCCACGTCGTAGGTGAACGACGCGCACTTCGGACATCGCGAAACCCGCCCGTCGAGGGCTGACGCCACCGGCTGAGAGACACGCGTCGCTTCCACCCGCATTCCATCAGAGCGCGAGTTCGAGCCCGATGGCCAGCGGTGTCACGCCCGCAGGCGGCGGCGCAGGTGGTTCAGCACGTCCATTCGGGTGATGAGCCCGGCAAAGGTGTCACCATCCATCACGATGGCGACGAGGCCCGAGTCGAGCATCGGCATCAGCTCGCGGACCGGCGTGTTCACCTGCACGGTCTTCAGGCGCAGGCGCGGCACCATCACCTCGCTCACCGGCAGGGTGAGCTTCTTCTCGTCGTCGACGGTGGCGAACAGCAGGTCGGACTCGTCGACGATGCCCGCGAGGCGGCCGTCCTTCATCACCGGCAGCTGCGAGATGTCGTAGAGCTTCATGCGCGCGAGCGCCGTCAGCAGCGTGTCGTCGGGAGCGGCCGTCACGACGGCGTTGTCGGCGAAGCGGCGCGAGATGACGTCGCGCAGGTCGCCCTTCGTCTCTCGCTTGATGAAGCCCTGGTCCAGCATCCAGTAGTCGTTGAACATCTTCGACAGGTACTTGTTGCCCGAGTCGCAGACGAACGTGCACACGCGCTTCTTCGTCGTCTGCTCGCGGCAGTACTTGAGCGCGGCAGCCAGCAGCGTGCCCGACGAGGAGCCGGCCAGAATGCCCTCGGTGCGCAACAGCTCGCGCGCGGTGTCGAGGCTCTCGGCGTCGGTGATGGTGTAGGCCTTCTTCACGCTCGAGAGGTCGCAGATCTTCGGAATGAAGTCTTCGCCGATGCCCTCGACGACCCAGCTGCCCGCCTGGCCCATGACGCCGGTGGCGATGTAGTCGGCGAGCACCGAACCCTTCGGGTCCGCGAGCACCATCTCGCACTTCGGCATCGACTTCTTGAACGCGTTGGCGAGCCCGGTGAGCGTGCCGCCCGAGCCCACGCCGACCACCATCGCGTCGAGATCGTTGCCGAGCTGCTTCGCGATCTCGGGGCCAGTGCCCTCTTCATGGGCCTTCACGTTCGCCGGGTTCTCGAACTGGTTCACGTAGAAGGCGCCGCTCTCCTTCGCGAGGCGTTGCGCGACGTCCTGGTAGTACTGAGGGTGGCCCTTGCCGACGTCGGAGCGGGTCATCACGACGTTCGCGCCCATCGCCCTGAGGTGCGCGATCTTCTCCTGGCTCATCTTGTCGGGGATGACGAGGGTCAGCTCGTAGCCCTTCACCGCAGCGACGAGCGCGAGCCCGAGGCCGGTGTTGCCTGCCGTCGCCTCGACGAGCTTCTTCTGCTTCGGCCCGACGAGGCCGGACTCCTCCGCCGCGCGAATCATCGACAGGCCGATGCGGTCTTTGATGCTCCCGCCGGGGTTGTGCGACTCGAGCTTCAGGAAGAGCTCACACGGGCCGGTGTCGAGGCGGGTGACCTTGAGCATCGGGGTGTTGCCGATGAGTTCAACGGGCGTGCACGGCGGGCTGAGTGTGGTGGGCATGGCGCGGCCACCCTATCGCACGGCGCTCAGCTGTCGCGGCCTCCTGACGGCGTGGACTCCGCTGTGTTGGACGAGCTGCTCCGAAGCGCGTGCGAGCGGACGACCGTCACGCAGCGCTGCGGCCCATCTGGCGTGGCGCAGTGAGGAGGCTCTCGAGCAACGCCCGGTCAGGCGCGATGGTGAGCGCCTCGTCACGCTCCACGAGACCCGCGGCGACCAACTCCGCGAGGCCCAGCTCGAGGGCGCGCGTCCGCAACGACGGAAA